>NZ_JADEXZ010000038.1 GCF_015206815.1 Fortiea sp. LEGE XX443 | reverse complement strand
GGTAAATAAATCTCGCATACTTGTTAAGCTGTTATCCAAGACGTAAGACAACCAGCACTCGAAGAATAAACGGCTGTTCAATACTGGATAATCATTTTTTGCCAGTTCTTTCAGGATATCTTTGACAATTCTGGGAAATGAATTTATAATCATTGTGAAATCAAAATATTTTAGTACTTAGCCCAAATTTTACTATATTTTGGGCTATTTCTATAGGCTTTTTCCTAACATTCAACACTTCTGATGTAAACACACTAATTGCTTGCTGGCACAATCTGTAACTATTGTTGCCACATCAATTTATTTACATCAAGATTCTCATACAATATGGATGTTAAATTAGGGTTTGGATCTATCCCAAAGCCTCAGTATATCTTTGTTAGTAAAGAAAGCAATCACTGTTAGTATATGCTCTCAGATGATGCAAGACAAATCCCTAATTACCTAAAGCTACAACTCACCCACAGCTATTAAAATTAGCTATTGAAGGCTTGAATATACTCAAAATGCGATCGCAATATTTCCAGGACTTACCCTACTGGCACGATGCGATCGCTATTTTGTAATATATATGTATTGTTTAGGGTTTTAAACGACGCTAACTTATAAGCTCACAATCTAAATTAAGCGTATTTATGCAGTCTAAATCCAGAAAATACTAACATTAATAAATCTAGTTATTAGTTTAGTCAAATTTTTATGAACTCAGAATTGCCAATAATTACTAGCGATCGCTTATTATTACGTATTGCCATCCATGAAGATATTCCCCAAATTCTAAAATTTTTTATTGAAAATAAATCTTATCTGACTCCATTCTATCCTCAATGGACAGATGCTTTTTTTACAGAAGAATATTGGCAATATCAACTAGAAAATACTTTTTTAGAATTTATTCATGACCAATCTTTAAAACTCTTTATTTTTCCTAAAAATAATCCTAACACAATTATTGGAACCGTTAATTTTAATAATTTTATTCGAGGAGCCGCTCATTTTTGCTATGTAGGTTACAGTCTAGCAGAAACTGAGCAAAGTAAAGGATACATGACAGAAGGATTAAAAGTGGCAATTCAATATGTATTTGAAGACTTAAATTTTCATCGTATTATGGCAAATTACATGCCGCACAACCAACGTAGTGGTAATGTATTGAAACGACTGGGATTTGTGGTTGAAGGATATGCAAGAGACTATTTATTAATTAATGGCAAATGGCAAGATCATATTCTTACAAGTCTGATTAATCCTCATTGGCAAGCAAGGGAAGACTAATTCATTATAATTATACCTATACACTAATGCTAGATATAGGAATCATATTTAATTTCTGAAAAAAATTCAGTACACCTGTGTTACTTCTTTTCCTGTTCCCTGTTCCCTATTTCCTACCTACACAAGTAATTTCAATAATCAAGTCGGATTCCTATACTAGAAACAATAAAAACAAAAAAGGTAAAATTTATCTCTTTTACCTTTTCTGTTGATAAATATTGATGGAAAAGTAATTAGCTGAGTAAATTGGCTTCTTCTAAAAGCTCTTTTTCTGCTGCTGATTGTGTAAATGCAAAGCGCAATAAAGGCGGTGCTAAGAAAGTTGTCAAAATTACCATAATGACGAAAATCAGGTTTGAACTTTCGGCGCAAAATCGTTACTCACTCGCTGCTTCTACAGGAGTGGTAGGTTCTGGAATGGGATTCGTGGATGAACCAAAGGCAACCCGCAAAAAAGGCGGAGCCAGAAAAGTTGTCAAAATTACCATGATAATAATCGACACCTCCAGCGGCTTATCCAAAATGCCACTAGCTGAACCGATGCCAGCAAACACTAGACCCACCTCACCTCGCGGGATCATCCCAACCCCGATCGCCACTCGATTGATGCCGGGTTGTCCAAACACTGCCCAACCTGTGATCAGCTTGCCAATAATCGCCACCACCATCAAAAAGACAGCAATCAATAGTCCCGCCCGATTCTCCGGTACCGCCGGGTTCAAAACACCGAGGTCGGCACGCGCTCCCACCGTCACAAAGAAGATGGGTACAAGTAAATCGGCGATCGGTTTGATTAATTCATCTAACTCGTTTCGGGCATCGGTTTCATCAAGCACCAAACCTGCTGCAAAGGCACCTAAAATCGCTTCGAGATGAATGGCGTTACCTAAAAATGCCATAAAGAAAGCGAAGATAAATGCCGGAATCACAATATTTCCACGGGTTTTGAGCTTATCCACGATCGCCACAAAACTTTTGTTAAAGACACCCCCCAACAAAATTGATCCAATCAAGAATGCCGTAGCGCTGACAATCAAGTAAATGACATTGGCGACATCAATCTCACCGGTTTTGGCTAAACTGGCGACTACAGCCAGGACAATAATGCCAAGAACATCATCAATCACCGCCGCGCCAACAATGATTTGCCCTTCTTTGGATTTGAGTTGACCTAACTCTGACAACACTTTAGAGGTAATGCCGATACTCGTTGCCGTTAACGCTGCCCCTGCAAAAATCGCTGGAATTGCTGCTACATGAAACAGCAACATCAACCCTGCCGTTCCCGCCGCAAAAGGTGCTGCGACTCCGACACAGGCGACAACTGTGGCTTGAATTCCCACTTCCTTCAGTTGCCGCAGATCGGATTCCAATCCAATTTCAAACAGCAGAATAATCACGCCGATTTCCGCTAGAACCGAAATCACTTCACTTTGCGACTCAAATATCCGGGTCAGCGCATCCGGTGCCAATTGGTTCAATCCTTGCAGCGCCGTCATAATCACCGAGTCAGAGGCAGACAGCCCCCCTTCAGGAAAGATCACCAGGTGCAACGCCGAAACGCCGACAATCACACCGGCGACCAGTTCCCCCAGGACGGGCGGAAAATCCAATCGCCTAGCTACCTCTGCGCCGAATTTGCTGGCCAGATAAATCACCACCAGCGTCAGCAATACGCCAGACAGAATAATGGGTGAATCCTCAGCAACAACAGTCGCCAGGAATGGTATCGGAGCCATGAGAGCGGTCATCCCCCCACTGAAAGGAGGCAAAATGTTGGACAAAATCATGATTTTAAAGCTAATGAAGGTTAAGGGTTTGAGGAAGTTATAAAACTGCGGGGGAATGACTTCTGCGCCAGGGTCAACGTCCTGCGGACACGAAACACAGTCACTCAAAAGCCGACGTCATGACCTCGGCTTTTGGGGTCTGCGTCGTCTCGATGCAACAGCCGTCTGACCCACAGAAACTCGCACTAATGGCTTGCTTGTTCCTTTCGTGGCGCGTCGTCTCGATTCAACAGCCCTCTGGCCCACAGAAAGTTCTCCCGTACAGTACCTCTGCTTCACAGATATAGATAATGCCCGCATAGTCGGTGAAAAACTTGATTGCGACCTGATCGGCAATCTTCTCTGCCATATCCCGAGTTTCGGTGAGTACCTCGAACTTCACATTGGAATCGGTGTCGGCAGTGTTGGGTTTACCCGTAGAGCGCACGTTGCGACTGCCTTTACCGCCAGTATCCACTACCGTATAACCAGTCGCCCCGCATTCATCAATGATCTTGGCGACCTTTTTCATCAGCACCTTTTCCGTGACGATGACGAGCTTGTTGGCACGCTTGGACATATTTCTTACCTCCTTAAATTATGTACATTGATTTATTTGATCTGTCGGGTCAAGGGAGCGCTGACAGACCGCGACCCGTCTGGGATTAGCCGCCTATCGCCTGGGCAAGCCCGATGAAGAACGGTATACACAAGCCGATCGCCACTGGCGTACCGACGGCTGTGGACGCGCCTATATAGGCGGATGGATTAGCTGACGGGATACCGGCTCGCAACGTGGGTGGACCTGAGATGTCTGAACTAGAGGAAGCGATGACAGCCAGGATCACGACACCGCCCATGCTGAAGTTCATGGTGTAGTGGGCAATCATGCCGAGACCGAAGGCGATTAACCCATGCACAAACGGTGCCACCACACTATACACGACGTACCACTGGGCTACTTTACGCAGTTCGCCAATCCTTGACCAAGCTTCCATGCCCATGACCAGCATCAAGATCGAAAGCAAGCCGCGAAAGGCTGGATCGTAGAAGCTTTTATAGACACTTTCCGGCTGGGTGAACAGTCCAAGAGCGAGGCCTAACAACATTGCCGATAGGGCAGGACCCCGGAGGCTTTCCTCGATGATCGGCCATATCTTGACGCGATTATCCGCATCTCCCTTCTGCTGGCTGAGATACTCCTGCCGGGTGCTGGGATAATCTTTTTGATCGGGATAATCACCAGCCGCAACAGGCTGCTCAGTAGAGTAGGCTGCTTCTTTACGCTTCTTCTTGTTGATGTAAATGTTAGCCACAACAATCGCAGTTACGAGCGCGGGGATATCCATGAAGGGATAGAGTGCGCCAGCCCATGCTTCGTATGAGATTTTTTGTTCTTCCAGGAGGGTCAGGGCTGCTGCCATAGTAGAGCCACTCACCGCACCAAACAAACCGCCGGTGGCGATCGCATCCACGGTTTTGACCTTTGGCAGCTTGGCTAACGTATAGCGCGCTATGAATACAACAAGAATGCCTGTGATTACGGCAAACGCTGCGGGTAACACCATATCCGCCAAGTTGGAATTGCGGATCGCAATACCACCAGTCAGACCGATTTTGGTGAGCAGCATGAAGACTATGATCGTACAAATCGCCTCTGGAATTACCAATTCGCTACCAAGGGCGGCAATGATCATCCCACCAATCAGAAAGCCGAGTGTTGGGGACTGCAACTGTTTAACGAAGTCCATGAAAAATAAGGACAAAAAATCCACTAATACCTCCTTGTGCCTCCTCTGACGAGGAGTATATAAGTAAACTAAATGAACTAAATCAACTTTAAAAAAGAGTGATGCCCTTGACTCCTACAGCACAGGTGCAGCACAAGAATCTGTAGACAGGGCTTACGGTGATCAGCTTGGTCGGTTCAGAGATCAACGTTGGGGTACCGCCAAACAGCGCGGCAAAAAAGCCGCCACAAACTGCCCCAAGTCCACAGAGGAACTACCCCAGAGGCAAGGACAGCCGTGTCACCGCCAAAGATATCGCCCCGGAGGTTATTAAACCGGATGAGATTGGTGATTGCCATAATTTTCGCCAGCCAATGACTTAAATTGACATCTGTTTGCTACAGACCAGATCAACCGCTTGTTTCAGGGCAACGGTGCGATCGCCCATAACATGTTCTGGCTGGATTAGATCAAACAGCCCCAATTTTTGCAAGCGGCGCTGAATTTTCTCACTGGCACCGACCACATAAACCTGGAGTCCCTTATCGTGGGCATCACGGATCACGTTTTCAACAGCTAGCGAAGCCGTCACCCCCAAAGAGGGAACTTCGGTGAGATCCACTACCAAGGCATCGGCTTCTTTCATGGCATTGTGTTCGCGGGCGATCGCCTTAGACAAGCCAAAAATCATCGGTCCACTTAAACAAAACAGCAAGACCCGTCCCCTTGCCTTATCCAAAAGTTGCTTGTGTTCATTGCTGAGTTTGACATCATCATCAATGTCAGAAATCAACTTTACCTCTGAGGATTGCATTTCACTCAATTTGTTGATGGTGAGGATATTGGCAATAAAGACACCAATGCCCACCGCCACGATCAAATCCACAAACACCGTTAATAGCAGCACTCCGTACATAATGAGGGAGCCTTTGGCGGAAATTTTGTGCGATCGCTTCAAGAAACTCCAATCCAGAATATCAATCCCCACCTTGAGCGCAATCCCTGCCAACACTGCCATCGGAATCGGTTGGGTTAATTTCGCCGCCCCCAACACCACTACCAGAAGCACCAACGCCCGCGTTAAGCCAGATACCGCCGATGTTGCTCCAGTTTGAATATTCACCACCGTTCCCATCGTCGCTCCGGCACCAGGTAAGCCGCCGCACAGCCCCGACACAATATTGCCAATTCCCTGACCAATCAACTCTTTGTTAGAATTATGCTCCGTCCGAGTCAAGCTATCGGCAACCACTGCGGTCAACAGGGTATCGATACATCCCAACATCCCCAGCATCACCCCATCCACCAACATCACCGTCAATTTCCCCGCGTTAAAGGTCGGCAGTTGCAGAGGAGGTAGTCCCACAGGAATTTCGCCAATTCGGCGAATATCAGCATTGCCAAACACCGTCAGAGAAATGACTGTACCCACGATTAAAGCGATCAACTGCGGCGGCACTAGTTTTTTGATCTTCTTGGGCATGAAGAAAATGATCGCCAGGGTTATCGCCCCCAAAATCGCTTCTGGCGGATTAACCTTGGAAATCAACTCTGGAATTTTCAGAAAAGTGCCTAACACACCGCCTTTGGGTGCAGCCTGACCCAGAAACGGCGCAATTTGCAGAATAATCAGAATCACCCCAATCCCCGACATAAAGCCCGAAATCACGCTGTAGGGCATCATGGTGACATATTTGCCCAATTTGAAAATTCCAAACACAATTTGGAATAATCCCGCTAACATAACAACAGTGAATGCCATTGCCAGACCATTTTCAGGATTAGCGGCTGTGAGACTGGCGACGATCGTAGTCATCACCACGGTCATGGGTCCAGTAGGTTCAGAGATCAGCGTTGGGGTTCCGCCAAACAACGCCGCAAAGAAGCCAACACAAACTGCCCCATAGAGACCACCGAGGGGACCCACTCCAGAAGCAACCCCGAAGGCTAGAGCCAGGGGTAACGAGACAATGGCAGCCGTGACACCGCCGAAGATATCGCCCCGGAGGTTATTAAACCGGATGAGATTGGTGATTGCCATAATTGTGGTGAATGAACGGTAGATCAAACTAACTAGAAGCGTCCCATTTCATAGAAAGGATCGGCTATAGATAAAAATCGGCTAGAGAATGGAATCTGGCATCTGCGATCGCGCGCGAAGAAGTCTCAACAACAGACTGCCGATAAGGATTGCCATTCGTTCTCTCAAACTCCGCGAAGTTGTTCAAGAAATCTACGGTTGGCTTACTGGGGTTTTGGTTACAGAAAATGCAAAATTGTGATTTGTAAAAATTGTCCTCCACTTGAAATTAATTTCATGTTTTATAAGCATGAAAAATTAGGCAAAGAAATTAAACTTTTCTTTACGCAGCAGAGTTATAGTGCATTTCTTACATAGATAGTCGTTGAAACCGATTCTCCATGTAGAAAATGGTTAAGCCAAACGAGATTCCAAAAAATTGATTTAAAAAACTTGCAACTTTTGTAAGTTTTATTTATCAACAACTTCAAGACGATTAGCAATAGCTTACAGCTTTCCTAGTCAATGTTGATCATTTATAAGTTTTATTATTAAATAAATATTAAATTACTTGCATAGATAAAATACTATACCTGTTGAGTAAGTATGGTTTCGGTAATTAATGGGATAGAGAAATTTTATGTTAAGTATTATTTCAAATGTTTCCGACCCATAGTTCCTGAGTATCAGAACCCCCAGATTTATTGGTGGAATCAATTGAAAATCCCTAAATAATTACGCTTGTGATTCCACCCGCAAACCAAAGTAGGTGAGAACAAGTTCAGTTGCACCATTGTTGATGACTTCGTGAACTTCTCCTGGTTCGATGGCAATACAGTTGCCTGGAAGCAAGGGATATTCTTGGTTATCTACACGAATTACTCCTGAACCGGCTTCGACAAAAAACACTTCACACATATCTTGATGAGCATGTGCTGGTGCAGTGTGTCCGGGAGCAAAACGTGCTTGGGAAAAGTTGGTGAGGTGAGGTAAATCGCCAAAGCGTAACATCACCTTTTTTTTGATGGTGGGGTTGTGGGAAACAGATTCTTCCGGCAAGTTGTTGAGGGAAGTGGTAATCATTGTGGTCTTAAGTCGTTAGATAGTTCTACGATACCCCTAGACCCGTCAATTCTGACTCGTTGACCATCTTGCAACAACCAAGTTGCACCCCGCACATCCATAACGGCTGGAATACCGTACTCACGGGCGACAATTGCGCCGTGGGATAACCTACCGCCAACTTCAGCAATCAGTCCTCCAGCCCTAACTAACAAAGGGGCCCAGCCAGAATCGGTATAAGGTACAACTAAAATTGTTTCGCGGTCGATTTCCGGCATATCTTGTAAACTTCGCACAACTTTTACCCGGCCTTCAGCTTGTCCGTGGCTGGCGGGAATACCCTGTAATATTTGGTCAGAGTATAGGGCAGAGGGAGCCAGAGGATGGGGTGGTGTATTGCCGTAAATTAAAATGGGGACTTGAGGAATTTTGCTATCTTCGAGAAATTGCGATCGCCTATATTCGATAATTTCTGACAAGCGTTCTCTCAAAGGGGTATCGGCTTCTGCAATTAGTTGTCTGATTTCCTCTATTTCTAAGAAAAAGATATCTCCTGCTGCTTTGAGCAAACCTGATTTTAACCACATCTTTTCGATTGCAACAAATCGCCACCGCAATTCTGCTAATAGCCGCGAATAAACTTCGGTAACGCGTCCTTTAATATCCACACGCTCTTGGACAAAGCCACGCTTGCGTTTACCTGATAAGGCGCGATTAATCGGATCGATATCATCTGTTTCTGGTTGATTCCCTTGAATTAATTGCACGAATAGCTGCTGAATCGGCCGGGGATCTTCTTTCCAGGTAGGGACAGCAATATTAGTCCCCACATCACTTAAATAGCCGTAATCTTCTAGTAGTTCGTTAAATTCGTAAAGAATCTTTTCCCCTTCGGGAGTTTGTTCTAACTGTTCAAATACTTTGTCTGGCTCAAACTCAGTTAATACTTGTCTCGCATCGGCGGCTAAAGCACTGAGCGATCGCAATGCGGCGACTTCTGGTGTCACACTATTATCAATCTGCCCATCTTTGACCCGAAAGATGGATTGTCTGATTGCCGCACTCAAGGGAGCTAAAATGCTGTAATAAGTGCCACGACGCAGCAATTCTAGGTTAAAGTCGATTCTGGCTAATATTTCAGCCGGTTCCATCTCCTCAATCGATTCATGAGCTAGTTGCGATAACCCAGGGATAAACAACTCGCGGTAGTCTTGCTTAAAGTCTTTGTCTAAATTGAGTTCCTGCTTGAGCAACTGCATCAACCCTGGAAGATTTTGCACAGTTGACTGCAAAGGCGGCTTACTCATTTTTGCGCCTCTGGTGAGAAACTCCAAACTTTCAGGCGGTAAACCCATGCGGAGAAAAATGTCACCTAAGAGAGAAGCATTAAAATAAGCTCTGGAATAGTGCAGAGTAGCAGTTTCGGTAAAATCTAAGCCAGAAGCGCGATCGCCTAAAACAATTGTGAAAATATCTCCCCAAACTCCACAAGTTAAAGGCCGATTAATTGACCAAGTTAAGGGGTGAATTACACCGGGAATTACTTCAGCCGCAATTTTACGCGTCCAAATTGGTAACAAGGTAGTAATTGGCCTCGCTTGTAACACCCAGAGAGTTTGACCGTCATAGCTCCACTCAATATCTTGGGGAATGCCGTGGTTACGTTTTTCGATGCGGTGGGCGAGGTAGGCGACTTGTTTAAGGATAGCTTGGGGGACTTGTCCTGTACCTTCTATGTGAATAGATGAAATATTGTCTGTCTCGACAACAAAGGCGCGATATGGTTCTGGTGTGACTTGTCCAGAGACAACTTGAATTGGGCTACCGGGTAACGCCTCAATCACGATCGCATCGCCTTGCTGAGTAATTGGATCACGGGTAAATGCCACTCCCGAATACACACTCTGCACTTGTTGTTGCACCAGCACTGTCATGGCTGTCTCTGGTAAACCGCGATCGCTCCGATATTGTAAAGCAGCGGGATGATTGTAGGAATCACGCACTTGAGCGATCGCTCTTTGTAATTGCTGTTTGCTGGTGACACTCACCACAGTTTCATATTGTCCCGCAGCCGAAGCTTGTTCGGAATCTTCACCCACCGCTGAAGAACGCACGATTAACGGCGATAAATCTGAGGGTTGGAGAATGGCGATTAATTTTTCTGGATCATCACCAGGAGCAACTATCCACCCTTTAGGCACAGGATAACCCCAGCGCTTAATTTGGGATAGGGTAGCGGCTTTTTGTCCGACTACAGTACCATCCAACTCATCATCTAAAGTCAAAATTGGGCGAGTACCGCGCAAATTCTCAAATGTCGCTTGTGTGTCTGTCTCTGCTTCTTCTAAGGGTAAATCTAAATCGTCAGGCATTTGGCGATAAATCCACCCCAGTAAGACAGCCAAAGCGATCGCGGCAATTATTCTAAATAAATCGTCAGAATGCAAGATGATCACGAATAACGGTAAGAGAACTAACACTCCATATTTGAATAGCCGTTTGGCACGGAATACCGAAAATGCGGTGATTGCCAAAAAACCGACAAACACTGCCACAAGTGGATCATGTACAAAAAATCCCCAAGCAGCATTGGTTGTCCCCGCCCCTCTACCTAGCCAAAATCTACCTAAGACTAAAGCAATGAGAGCAACTATTTCCCAAGGTGATCCATCTGGGAAAAAAGCACGCGTCAGAAAAACTGCGGCGATTCCCTTTAAGGCTTCTGACAATACTGCCAAAAGCCCTACCCATGTGCCGCCATGATAAAAAGCGGCTGAGACGCTGATGTTTTTTGTGCCTATTTGTGATAGTTGCCTACCTGTCAAGCCGTTGGTAATCCAGGCTATGAGCGGTAAAGCTCCTAATAAGGGGCAGGCAATTAAAATAACTAAGGCACCCCAAAGTTCAAGCATTGTTGATGTTGGATTTTAGATTTATATTGCATCTAAAATCTCAAATCGCAAAGTCTAAATTTTTTTTGAAGTTTTTTAACGGTTGTGCGGGCATTTTTATTATGTGCTTAATGGACACTTGGCGGCGGCGGAAACCGTTTTTTGCCAGTGTCCACCTAAACAACTAATTTTTCAGCACCTTGTTACTTAATCTAGGGCATAGGCGGCTTGCAGCGCCCAAATAATCAGGCCAGCAATCGAACCCAAGAGCAACACAGTAGAAATAGTGACTAATCTTGGGGAGTCTGCACCCTCAAATTTCATAATTCCTCTATTTAAGTCGGACATCGCGTTTAATCCTTCTTCGTTAGAGTGGTAAATTGTCCGTTTTGATTGTAGTCCTTCTATTCGCAAAACAAGTTAATTTTCTACTTTTATTTTGTTTAAGCTTTGCAACAAATACATCACTAAATTTACTTACGCCGCTGGAGGTACTAGCTTACTTTATACAAACAATTAATGGATAGGCTCAGATCCTTGACTTCTTAGAGAAATCGGGGATCTTGTTATGCACAAATGATCTGTGACTACTATATTTAGTTTGATCTACTTATAATAATAGTATTAGCCAGTCGTTAATTTTTGGCATTTTTAAGTAAAAATACGGTTTAAAACATCAAAACCCTCCACCAATCACACAGAAAAAATATAGTATAGTTGATTACTTTATACTTGTGGGTTTGGATAATTTATCGGTGAGGGTTAGCAGGTGAAAGTAGTAATCTTAATAATCTTGGCCGTCATAGGGCTGCTAGTCGTAATTGAAATTGGGTTGCGATCGCTTTTTGGTTTTGGTAAGCCACTGATTTATATTGGCGACTCCCAGATTGGTTATTTATTAGCGCCAAATCAAAGCACTCGTCGCTTTGGTAATCAAATTGAGATTAACGAATTTTCGATGCGGAGCAGTTCTATTGCCAAAATACCTGCGTCTTCAACGTTGCGAGTGCTGCTGTTAGGAGACTCCATCGCCAATGGTGGCTGGTGGACGGATCAAAATAATACCATCTCCAGCTTAATCATGAATTCGCTAAAATCAGCGATCGCTGACAAAGGAAGCAGGGGAGCAGGGGAGCAGGGGAGCAGAGGGGAAAAAGAAAATTCCCCGCAACTTCATCTTGACAAATATGAGCAAGTCGAAGTCCTGAATGCTTCGGCTAATTCTTGGGGGCCAAGAAACGAATTAGCTTATTTGCAGCGGTTTGGGAATTTTGACGCTCAGGTAGTAGTTTTATTAATTAACACTGACGATTTGTTTGCTCATACTCCCACAGCTTTACCAGTAGGGCGCGATCGCAACTATCCAGATACTAAACCGCCTTTAGGATTAATAGAAGTATGGCAGCGTTATGTGAGCAAACAACAGCCGATTCCTGAACTCAAAGCAATTCAAGAAGAACCAGGTGATCGCGTTGGTGTTAATTTAGAAGCAATCAGACAAATTCAAGCAATAACTCGTCAAAGCCACAGTAAATTTCTCTTAGCCATGACTCCCTTACTGCGAGAACTAGGCAAACCAGGTTCCCGTGATTACGAAATTCAAGCACGTCAACGTTTAAGCGAGTTTACTAAAACCCAGCAAATTCCCTATGTAGATTTTTTACCACTGTTTAATGCTGCACCAAACGCGCCAGCCTTATATCATGACAGTATTCACATGAATTTGCAGGGTAATCAATTTGTGAGTTCAGTTATCCTGCGATCGCTTTTGGAGATATTGGGGCTAAAGAATCCAAATAATCCTGTTTAAAGGCTAAAATATAAAAAGCGCCAGGGATTCTTACCGATAACTTAGATTTGTTTTGGTGCAGTGGATTTGTTAGATTCGCGCTTAATTGGAAGCCTTACCAGTCTATCTTTGTGGACTACTTGTTTTTGTTTCAAGTCATTAAAAATAGCTCTTAAATCATATTGAAATGATTTGGCATATTCTTCTCTATATTTGTGAGTTTCTTCCAGAATTTCATTGTGATACATAAACTAAACTTCAAAGTTATATCCAATAAGTTCATAGGGAGTACAAATTACTGGAAGCACATACCCAAGTTCCGAACTAATCTGAGATAGCTTTCGCTGAATTTGAGCATTTGCCATGTGCTTGCAGTTCCATGTTAGCAAATAGTCTAAGTTTCAATATAGACAGTTGCACTCACAAAAATTTCTAAAATCTATTCATCCGTCATCCTACAGCATTTCAGCTTTATTTTGAGGATTTGCAGGAAGCAGGAACAGCGATCGCACTTTTATTCAAATAAAGATCAGGTGCGTTAAAATTCCATCAGCACAGGCTACGTGATAGGCGATCATGCTGAAATGATCCTAATCACATCATTTTGTCGTTCTGTCCAAATAACAACAGCGATGCGGTTACCGAGGAAACCAATACTGAACCAACGGTGATTATTTAAACTGTTTCAATAAGGATCGGGCTTCTTCTTCTGTCGCCGGTAATCGAGAAAAATCAGAAAACTTAGGTAACTGATCGGGCTTCGCTGCTAATTTTCTGATTTTTTCAGAATCTAGACTCTGAATAATACCAGAATCAACTAAAAACAATAGTTGCTTTGCAGCTTCTTTTCTATCTCTAACTTCTAATGCCTTTTGAATCAAAGTAAACTCCAATTTCTGTCTTTCTAATTGAAAAGTAGACTCAAATTTTTGTCTTTCTAAATTGAAGTTTGAGTATCCTTGAAGAACTGCACCAACTCCAGTGCCAATCAGCCCGAAAAGGGCAGATGCAAGACCTATAAGTAATGGAGAAGAAAACCATACTCCCCGCTTTTCGAGTTCTATTTTAGCCTTTGTTTCTTGTTCCTTTAAGGCAAGCTCCCTCTCTTTAAAATTAAGCTCTTTATCCTTCAAGGAAATTTCATCTATAGTATTTGATATCTTTGGCACTAATGGGGAGATTAAAGCTGTATCTTTATCCATAAATTTTAGAGCATTACCCTGCTAATGACTCAGCTTCGTACATAGTTATTATACAGAAAATTTACACATAATCACTAATGAAACACTCTATAGATTATGTAGGCAATGTCTGACTATCCCATGCTTCTGCTCTATGGCAATTCTATGTGGGTGCTGAAAAATTGTTTTTTAATCGAACCACAGAGGCGCAGAGGACACAGAGAGAAGAAAGAAGTTTGTTCACAAATGATTTGGAAATACTATATACGACTATTCTGCACATTGCAGGTGAGTAATTTATGTCAAATAAATACGTTTTTATGGTCTAAGGATTGCGTTCTGCCAGATATTGATACATTTGCCAACGTGCATCGACTTCGGCTTGTGCTTGTTGTAATAATTGCTTGGCGATTTCTGGGTGACTCTTAGTGAGCATTTTGAAGCGATTTTCTTGATATATTGATTGTTCTACAGATTGTGTAGGAGCGCGCATATCCAATTGCAAGGGATTTTTACCTTGTTCGCGTAATTGGGGATTGTAACGATACAACAACCATCGCCCTGATTCTACCAAGGCTTTTTGGTGATTCATCCCGGTGGTCATGTTAATGCCGTGGGCGATGCAATGACTGTAGGCAATAATTAATGATGGGCCGTCGTAAGCTTCAGCTTCTAAAAATGCTTTGAGGGTATGTTCATCTTTTGCGCCTAAAGCTACGCTTGCTACGTAGACATTTCCGTAGGTCATGGCAATTAAGCCTAAGTCTTTCTTTGGTGTAGGCTTACCACTAGCGGCAAATTTGGCTACTGCTGCTTTTGGGGTGGCTTTGGAAGATTGACCGCCTGTGTTGGAATATACTTCTGTATCCATTACTAAAATGTTGACATTTCGGCCAGTTGCTAACACATGATCGATACCACCAAAGTCAATATCATATGCCCAACCATCACCACCAACAATCCAAACGCTTTTCTTAACTAAGTAATCTGCTAGAGATTTTAAATTTTGAATACTTCGACTTCTCCTGTCGGAGACGCTGCGCGAACGCTCAGTACAAGTTTTGGATTTTAAATTAGAGTCTATTTCGGAATTTAAGATTTTATCTAATTTAGTTTTTAATAATGCAACACGTTCCCGTTGTTCCCAAATATCTGCTTCTGTTTTTTGTGCAGCATTGAGGATTGACTGAACAAGATTATCATCTAATTCACTGCTGAGTTGTTGTAATAATTCTGCGGCAAATTCTGCTTGTTTATCTATAGATAGGCGATAGCCAAAACCAAATTCGGCGTTATCTTCAAATAAACTATTCGACCATGCAGGGCCGCGTCCTTCGCTGTTACTTGTCCAAGGGGTGGTGGGGAGGTTCCCGCCGTAAATAGAGGAACAGCCGGTGGCGTTGGCAATTAAAGAGCGATCGCCAAACAATTGTGTTAATAATTTTAAATAAGGTGTCTCACCGCAACCAGCACAGGCACCAGAAAATTCAAATAATGGTTCTTGTAGTTGTTGTTGGCGAATTTGGTTTAATTTTAATTGTTTGCGGTCAGGGTTTGGTAAGTTTAAAAAGAAATCCCAATTTTTGATTTCTTGTTCTCTTAAAGGTAGCTGTTGTGCCATATTAATGGCTTTTTTTAATGGTTCAGATTTATTTTTAGCAGGACAAATATCTACACAAATAGCGCAACCTGTACAATCTTCTGGAGCAATTTGAATAGTAAATTTTTGATTAGTAAAATCTTTATCTTTAGCATTCACCGACTTAAAAGTAGACGGTGCATTTACTAGCTCACTTTCTTGATAAGCCTTTGCACGGATGGCGCTGTGGGGACAAACCATCACACATTTACCACATTGTACGCAGACATCGGGTTCCCACACAGGTATTTCTTCAGCTACATTGCGTTTTTCCCATTTGGCTGTACCTGTAGGAAATGTACCGTCAGCAGGTAAAGCACTTACAGGTAAGTCATCACCTTGCCAAACCATGATTTTACCCAGAACTTCTTGGATAAATTCAGGCGCACTCACAGGGAGGGAATTGTGAGTAGAAAATAATTCCTCATCTACCCATTTACCTTGTTTTTCGGGGGAAATTTGCACCTGATGAAGATTATCTAGGGTCATATCCACAGCTTGTAGATTCATGCGGACGACATCTGCCCCTTTCTTACTGTATGTCTTTTCGATCGCCTTTTTGATTTTGGCGATCGCTTCCTCTTGGGGTAGAACTCCTGCTAAAGCAAAGAAGCACACCTGCATAATTGTATTGATGCGTCCCCCCATCCCACTTTCACGGGCGACTTGATTAGCATTAATCACATACAATTTCAGCTGCTTATCAAGAATTTGCTGCTGCACTTTTTGGGGGAGATTTTGCCAAACAGTCTGTTTATCAAAGGGACTGTTTAGTAAGACAGTCGCCCCGTTTGCAGCAGCTTTGAGTACATCTATGCGTTCTAGAAATACCCAGTGATGACAACCAATGAAGTTGGCTTGGTTAATTAGGTAGGTAGAACGAATGGGTTGCGGCCCGAACCGCAGGTGGGAAACGGTAATCGAGCCGGATTTTTTGGAGTCGTAGACGAAGTAACCTTGGGCGTAGTTATCGGTTCCCTCACCGATAATTTTGATGGAGTTTTTATTCGCCCCCACAGTCCCGTCAGACCCCAACCCGTAAAACATCGCCCGGACGACGTTATCCGGTTCGATGGAGAAGTTGGGGTCAAAACTGAGGGAAGTGTGGGTCACGTCGTCGTGAATACCCACAGTGAAGTGGTTTTTTGGTTTTGCTTGGGCGAGGTTGTCGAAGACGGACTGAACCATCGCCGGAGTAAACTCCTTAGAGGACAGACCGTAACGACCACCGACAATAACAGGCGGAAGCTTATCTCTACCACTTCCGCGGCCATCGGCGATAACAGACGGAACCTTATCTCGACCACTTCCGCGTTCAGCACGGATTTCGTGGATAGCAGCGACGACATCGAGATATAAAGGTTCGCCTGCGCTACCGGGTTCCTTGGTGCGGTCTAAAACCGCGATCGCTTGTACAGTTTCTGGTAACATTTCCACAAACCTTTGAATATCGAAGGGACGGTAAAGACGCACTTTCACCACACCCACCTTTTCCCCACGGGCGTTGAGATAATCAACGGTTTCATGGACGGTTTCACAGCCAGAACCCATGATTACAATTACCCGTTCCGCATCCTTCGCACCGGAATATTCAAAAATGCGGTAATATCTACCTGTGCGATCGCCAAATTGATCCATGATGTTCTGCACAATTTCTGGACAGACGTTGTAGTAAGGGTTTGCACCTTCGCGGGATTGGAAGTAAACATCAGGGTTTTGGGCTGTACCGCGTAAAACTGGGCGGTCTGGGGTTAAAGCGCGGGCGCGGTGTTCTAAAATGAATTGGTCGGGAATGAGAGATTTTAAATCGTCATCCGAGAGTAACTTGACTTTCTGCACTTCATGGGAGGTGCGAAACCCATCAAAAAAGTGCATGAATGAAATTCGCGTTTGCAGGGTAGCCGCATGGGCGATGAGGGCGAAGTCCTGACTCTCCTGCACTGAAGCCGAACACAGAAAAGCAAAACCAGTCGCCCGCGCCGCCATCACATCACTATGGTCGCCAAAAATTGATAAAGCATGGGTAGCCAAAGAGCGTGCAGCAACATGAACTACAGTGCTAGTTAGTTCTCCAGCAATTTTGTAGAGATTGGGAATCATCAACAACAGTCCCTGAGAAGCGGTGAAAGTAGTACTCAAAGAACCTGTTTGTAATGCCCCATGAACTGCACCAGCCGCGCCGCCTTCACTTTGCATCTGCACAACGCTGGGAACTGTCCCCCAAAGATTTGGGCGGCTTTCTGCTGACCAAGCATCTGCCCATTCGCCCATTGCTGAAGAAGGAGTGATAGGGTAGATGGCAACTACCTCATTTAGTTTGTAAGCAACACGGGCTACAGCTTCATTCCCGTCGATGGTTGCAAAGGTTTGGCTCATAATTGTAGTCCTAGCCTTTAAACGGCACTATCAGACAGCGTTGTAAGACTAATTAGAAATAGTTAAAGCCAGGAAGTCGGTGTGTCATGTTAGCTGCATCAAACTGGAAAAACCCATATGTATAGATAGGATTTATCCCTGGTGAAGATAATATTTGATTGACCGCTGGCGGCTTTGAAGTTGACTCTAAATAGTGACTGTATGCCTTAGTATGCCATCCGTAATACTTTATTTATTAATATCTATTAGCAATGTACTCAACAGCAAAAACAATCTCTAGACAAGAGTTTCAAACTGATAATTCTCGTTTGTGGGGTACAGGTTCGGGAGTTTTATTGAATGGTAAAACCAGCTTTATTTACTTGTTTAATCTATTCTAAAATTTTAGCAAATATAGCTTAATTATATTTCAGAATACAGAATAAAATTTTGGACAATGTTTATATCTATATTTTTCTGTATGTTTTAATTAAGCATTATCTGATATTTTTATTTTCTGTCTGAGGTGATACCGAAGACGGACGAGGCGTAATATGATTTCGTAATAGCAGTAAAGGAATACTCAGCAATCCTAAAATCATCACAACTGCGGTGAGAATCCAAACTGGTAAACGATTGGGTCGATAGTCACCCCGTTCAATTTGCCAAAACACCTGATTATACCGCCATGCGGCTAATGCGATCGCTCCTACACCAATAATTACTAAAGCAACTCCCAAGTTTTCGGAGTTCAATAGAGGATTAATCACAGGTTCCTGTTGGGTAATCGCCGCGTTTAATTGCTGTAGAAACAAACCAAACCGTGCGATCGCAAAACCAAAACCAATCAAAGCAATGGAAGTTCTTAACCAAGCGAGAAAGGTTCGTTCGTTGGCTTGATGTTCTCGTTGACGGTCTATTTTATTCATGAGTAATTTTCCTATGGGTTCATTACTCATGGTAATTTTATTACCTGTGATGTGAGGTAGAATTACTTTTAAATAAATGAACTAGATTTTTTGAGAGTTAGGGATTATAAAATGTAATCTCTACTTTGTTTTTTTAAGGAACTGTTGTTATGAGCCTTCCACTTGTAGACCAGCCCAAAGCAGAAAAACTGGTAACTCTCACAGATGTTTCATGGGAGCAATTCAAAGGAATTGAGACACAGCTAAAAGACAATCGCAAAGTCCGATTGTCTTATTTGTCAGGAATGTTAGAAATTATGTCGCCAATTGGTGAAGAACATGAGTTAGTCAAAAGTACCCTAGGCTTGTTACTAGATGCTTACATGAGAGAGAAAGGTATCCGGTTTTACAAGCGTGGTGGCTACACTTTAGAAGAACCGGGGTATGCTTCTGGTACACCAGATGAATCTTACAGCATTGGTTTAAGAAAAGAAGTTCCTGACATCGTTATTGAAATTGTTGTTACTAGTGGAAGTATTAATAGAAAAAATTTATACAAACCCAAGCAAATACCTGAAGTTTGGTTCTGGAAATCTAATCAAATAAAAATATTTTCTCTGACTGAAGGTGGTGAGTATGAAGAAGTAAACCGGAGTAGATTTTTTCCAGATTTAGACCCGGCTATGCTGCTGCGTTATGTAGCCATGTCTGATCAGTATGATGCTGTACAGGAATTTATTCAGGCTGTGCGAAAATGATATTTCTAATACTCTCCGCGCCTCTGCGATTCTAAGTGAGGTAATATCATTGGTAATGATAAGGTAATGTGATGTAATTGCGATCGCCTCCGGCGAGGAGTAGCCCATCGCCCCAATAAACGCAACCAAATCACTAGTGTCGGTTGTGCGGTAAAATCATGATGTACTGCGTAACGCAACCAGCAAATTTTCAAAAAATTCCCAGGTTCATAAGCTAACAGCCAAGTTTTTTCATAGCGAACTAAATCACCTACCCAAGCAGGTTCGAGGTTTTCATTTTGAGCCACCTTAATCATAAAGTTAGCAAAGGCGATCGCATCTTCCCGATGTTTTTTAATTCCTATGGGTAAATAAGTTTCTGCATATCGCCAAAACAAGGTATTAAAATTTTTTCCCAACACCTTAGCTGTGCGAGGTAACAATTCGCGTATTTCTCCTAACCGCTTCCACTTCAAAGAATTGGCGAATATATTCACCTCCTGCGCTGAAATTTCTGCTAACTGCTGCGCTTCATCACAACTCAAGCCCAACTCTACACCCACTGCTTGAGGGTTCGCAAAAAAACGCTCTCGAAATTCAGTATTAGTATAAAGCTGGGCTAAAACTTGCTGGGTTTGTGCTAACCCCATCTTTGATGACTCCTACCAATATCTCGTGCTGTTTGCAATTCTTTGGCTATTTCTGTAAACGGAGGCAAGTTTTCATCTCGTTCTAACACTATCCCTTTGATTGGAACCTGGGCTACTACTTCATCCATTAATTGCCATACTTCCGTTGGTGTTGACTGGGAATGGCTATCAATTAGTATCCCATCATGCCAATGTCCACCGACGAAATGTAACTGTACTACACGTTCCCAAGGTAAATTTTCGAGAAAATCATGGAAATCATAGCCAAAATTTACAGCATTGGTATGTAAATTCGTTACATCCAAAAGCAACCCACAATCAGAACGTTCTACCACTTCCGCTAAAAATTGGGCTTCCGTCATCTCTGCACCAGGAAGTTTTACCATGTAGGTAATATTTTCCAGAATTAACGGCACATCAATAAAGCGTCGCACTTCGGCAATATTCCGACACAGCACTTCTACCGCCTCTTTGGTGTAAGGTAGGGGTGACAAATGACCAATATCAACGCCGCCAGCTTTCGTAAAACAAATATGTTCACTCCACCAAGGTGGGTTAATTTGCTCAATTAGGGCTGCAAGTTTGTGTAAGTAATCTGTATCTACACCTTCAGCACTACCCAGCGACAAATTAATGGCGTGGGGAATTATCGGGAAATGTGCAGCCAGTATTTCTAACTCCTGTTGTTTTTGGACTGGTGCATCTAAATAGTGTTCCGCAACAATTTCCAGAAAGTCCACTTGCTGACGATTGAGAAACAAATCACTTTTGAATGGTTCTCGAAAACCTAACCCGACACCTAAAGTGGGAAGTTGAGATAGCATAATTTTTTAGTCGCCACCGCCGCCACAACCACCGCACCCGCCACCGCATGAACTACCACTACTGCATGAACTACCACTACTGCATGAACTACCACTACTGCATGAATTACCACTACTGCACGAACTACTAGAGTAACTGCTGCTGCGGCTACTTGTCGTAGAATAAGTTGGCGGAAAGAATGCTTTGTAGTAAGCATTGTAGGCGGTTCCAGCCAGAGACTCAACACCAAATAGTGCTAATACCAGTAAGTTGTTGTTGACTAAAGAAGTTTCGCGCAGTTGCTTGAAGGTGCTTTGAAGTTGTTGCAGATACCTTTTTCCTAGATGACTCAGGTGCGATCGCTTACTCACAAACCACAGTAAATAGATAATGGATAATACGCCCATAACGATCAAAAAACCAACGTTATAGCGTCCTTTACCCAAGGCTATCAGCAGCTTGTAAGCACCCAGGCTAAAAATAATTGTTGCCCCAATTAAGCCCACTGTAATATTCCGTTCTTGCCATTTAGGAGAATATAACAGTTCCTGATTGTCCAACTGCTCTTTATGAGCAACAGAAAATGACTTTACACACTGGGTAGCCATCCACAGAGATGTGTTAGCTGTCGCAGGAATAGAAAACTTATCAAATACTTGTCGTTTTATTGGTTCTAAATTCGATGTATCGGGATGGCTAGGTGCTTGGATAATCGACTGTTTGCTGACTTGCAAATAACCCTGCTGAATCAAATTGAATAAGACTAAATGAGCAACTCCCGTTTCTTGAGAACGCAAGTAAGCGATTTCGTAAGGATCTGGTTCAGCTGGAATTAACGGTAACGGCTGATTTTTTGTCGGATCTTGGACTAAACGCCCACACAATAACAAAGTTGTGATGATAACAGTACCATACAATAGCAGAAAGTTCGTCCCATACATATCTGCAATTGGGTTATGCAGCAACGTATACATTGCTTTTACTCCTTGTTAGGAAATTTCTGAAACTATACAAAATTCAATGTCAAAATCTTTGCAGCGGTTTTCTAAAACATCTCGCTATCTCAACTCTGTTAGTCATCATAACACAGTATATTAGCATACTCAGTCTTACCTAACACTACTAACCCCTAAACTGCTTTCACCGCCAGGGTTTTTTAATTTAGTGCCACATCTTTTACAAAAAGTAGCATCTAAATCATGAAACGCTAAACCACAACCTGTACACACTGTTTCTACTTGGTTGGCGTTTTTTACCAAACGCTTAATCAAATCTCCTACTTGCCAAGGAATCAACGTT
Source organism: Fortiea sp. LEGE XX443 (assembly GCF_015206815.1). Taxonomy (GTDB): domain Bacteria; phylum Cyanobacteriota; class Cyanobacteriia; order Cyanobacteriales; family Nostocaceae; genus Nostoc_B. The sequence goes on along the minus strand of NZ_JADEXZ010000038.1, from coordinate 32,887 downwards.
ACACCTGTCAAAATCATCAATACTGTCAGCAATCGCCCTAATTCTGAAATTGGTGTGACATCCCCAAATCCGACAGTTGTCATCGTCACAACGGAGAAATAAAACGCATCCAAAAATGTGGTGTAAACTTGGGGATTTACTGGATGTTCCACTTGATAAATTAACCCAGAATAAACAAAAATAATTGCAAATAACGTAAATAATATCCGCACGAAAATCTGACCATCTTCGGTGCTGACACTGGCAAATAAAAACTTCTGATCGATAAATCTAATTAATCGTAAAATCCGAAACCATCGTAATATCCGAATAAAACTGATATCTACTGCACCTAGAAAAAATGGCAAAATCGCCATTAAATCAATAATTGAATAAAAGCTAAAAATATACTTAAGTTTATTGTCTGCACTCCAGAAACGGAGTAGATACTCTGCTGCAAAGATGATGAGGATAGCAGTATCGATTAAATCTAAAAAAAACCTCACATTATTAGGAATATGATAAGTTTGCGCTACAAAAATTCCTGATGACAATAGCACCAAAGCAGCAATTGTGAGATTAATAACTTTACCTGTGGGTGTATCGAGGTCTTTGAAATAAAATTCTGTTTGTTCTCTACTTAGTAACATATTTGTTTAGACCTTTAACGCCTTTACCTAAATTTCATCTTTATGAGATATGATTGACCATAATTTTTACTTAGTTATAACAAAGATGAACCAAGAATATTTTATGCGTTTAGCTCTAGAAGCTGCAAAAAAAGGTGATTGGCCTTATGGTGCGGTGATTGTAAAAGATGATGAAGTTGCTGCGGTAGCATATAATACTGTGCAACGAGATAGTGATCCATCTGCTCATGCAGAAATTAATGTGATTCGCATTTTAACTGCTAAAATAAGCAAGCCTACTTTAGAAGGTTACAGCATATATACGACTTGTGAACCTTGTCCAATGTGTGCAACAGCTTGTGTCTGGACAGGTGTATCAGAAATTATATGTGGTGTTTCCATTCAAGATTTAATTTCGTTAAATCAGGCGCAAATTCATATTTCTTGTGAAGAAATAATAGCCAAGTCTTTTAGGAACATCAAAGTTACAAAAGGTGTTCTAAAAGATGAGTGTTTGGCTTTATTTAAGTAATTATAAATTTTATTCTGTTAAGTAGACTCATTTAAATAGGACAAAAATGTATTAGCGATGATAGCAGCCTGAGTGCGATCGCGCAAATTTAACCGATTCAAAATATTAGTGACGTGATTCTTCACTGTACCCTCAGAAATGTATAATTCCTGGGCAATTTCGCGGTTACTAGCACCTGTAGCAATTAACTTTAACACCTCTTTTTCTCTAGGTGTAAGTTCAGTTAAACTAGGCGGTACAGGCTGTGATTGAGTTTGCACACCATTAGGAAATTGATTCAACAGTTTTTTTACTATGCCTGGGCCTAGTTGAGTATATCCTTTATGAACGGCGCGAATTGCCACAGCCAATTCTTCTGAGGGTGTATCTTTTAATAAATAACCCATTGCACCATTCTGTAATGCTGCCGTGACATATTCATCATTATCGAAAGTTGTCAGGACTAAAATTTTTGTGTCGCTAAAACGTTGATGAATTTCTCGTGTAGCCGCGACTCCATCCATAATTGGCATTCTCATATCCATTAACACCACATCTGGTTGTAATTTTGCCACTAATTCCACAGCTACTTCACCGTTTTCTGCTTCCCCAACAATTTCTAAATCTGATTCTAGCTCTAATAGTGCTTTTAATCCTTGACGAATTAAATTTTGGTCGTCTACTAGCAAAACTTTAATCATCGAATTAACCTAAATAAGGGAATATCAACTATAATTTGACAGCCAGCATTAGGAGTAGTATTTATAGTAAATTCGCCGCCCAATGCTAAAGTGCGATCGCGCATACTTTGTAAGCCAAATCCAGTAGTATTTTGCTTAATATCAAAACCTCTACCGTTATCTTGAACCATCAAACGTAAACTTCTTTTAGTGCTAGTAAGTTCTAGGATAACTTCTGTAGCTTGTGCATATTTAGAAATATTTGTCAATGATTCTTGAATTATCCGATAAAGAGCAACATTAATTTCTGTGGGTGGCGGATCATCCAAATTAATTAAACAAATTGGCACAATACCATTAGCACGATAAAAGTCTTCTAAAAGAATAGCGATCGCCTGTTCTAAAGTTTTATCTTGTAAGGGATTAGCTCGCATAGTTGAAACAGATTGGCGAACATCTTTTAAGGCTTTAGAACCAAGCTCTTTTGCTCTTGCTAAAAACGTTTGTGACCTTTCAGGATTAGACTGCCACAATTTCAAAGCAGTTTCTAATTGTAAATTTAGTGCAGTTAAAGAATGTCCTAATGAGTCATGAATTTCGCGGGCGATGCGATTGCGTTCTTCTAGAGTAGCTTGATTTTCAATCCGCAAGGCATACTCACGCAGTTTTTCGTTAGCAGCTGCCAGTTTTTCTCGACTATGCCGTTCAGATAATACTGTATTCATTAACAATAAAACAAAAATTAAACTTAATCCGAATAACAGTGCCGTGTTGAAAGTAATAAACCGAAAACGCTCTTGTGCTTGTGGTGGTAAAGCACGGGGTAAACGAGTATTTAATGTGATTAAAAATAAGGCAAATGAAAAACCTGTAACAACTAAGCGTCCAGGTAACTGAAAAATTAAACAACTGCGAGTTACTAAAATTAGATAAAGAAATGGGAATAATCGAGCAGTTCTACCACCAAAAATCCCAATAATTAATAGAAGTAAAATTTCACTAGCTGTATAAATTATCTTATTTATATTGTTAGTTGTAGGTAATCTTAACCCCATTAAACCAAAGATAATTAAACAACCAATAGTCAGTTCAGGAAATTTACTAGCAAATCGCGGTGGAAGTTCAGGCAAGGCAGATGTTGAAATGGCAAGCACTAGTAATATCCACTCTAAATACAGTAGAAACCGAAAGGGATGATTGTTGATTTGAATAGGACGACTCATATCAATTTTGGATTACAAGCCTTGGTTAAAAGTTTTATTAGAAAATGCCCAACTTATAGATACTCCTGAATTTCGCTGTAACTGTAATTTATAAGTTATTGTTACTCAAATATCACAAAAATAAAGCATGACTAAAGTCATGGGTGTAACCGTGACTTTCTCCTCATGTGATTACTAAAGATAAATTCCTATGATAGTGACATCCTCAACAGGAAAGGAAAACAAGGTAACAAATGAAACTGAAGTCATTATCATTAATTGCTGGTGCGATCGCTCTTACTTTAACGGCAACCTCCCTCACAGCCAAAGCCGAAACCTTATCTAATTCCCCTCTACTACTTGCTCAATCACAAGAACAAGGGCGTTGGCAAGGTAAAAAACGTGCTTGGTCAGAATTAGGCCTGACTGACGCTCAAAAAAACCAAATTCAGCAAATTCAACGCAACACCCGCACCCAGATAGAAAATGTTCTCACTCAAGAACAAAAAGATCAATTAAAGGCATCCTTTGAAGCACGTCGCGCCCAAAGAGAAGCAAATCAAGGTCAGCCACGGCAACCAGGACAGCGTGCAGGTCGTCGTGCTGGTAAGGGTTTTGCAGAGTTGAATTTAACAGAAGCACAAAAAACCCAAATGCGGCAAATACGCGAATCTTCTAAACAACAAATACAAGCGGTTTTGACTCCAGAACAACGCACAAAACTTCAGCAGTTCCGTCAAAATGCTCAACAGCGTCGTCAACAACCCCGCTAATTCAGCAAACCCAGCATTGAAGTTTTAGGGTGGAGTCACCCACCCTACTCAAAACCAAATCTAAAGATATGCAACCCGATGTTGCTTCCTCAAATCCTGCTCCTCGCCTCCAACAATTTTTAAATCTGCTCGATAGCGTTACGGAAACATGAGGGCAGAATGTATCACAAATCGTCCATATAGAAAAATTGCGATCGCTACCTGCTGGCACTTTTGGTAAGCTGTTAAGCATTTAATTTGCACATTGAGGCCGCAGGGGGGCAGGGAGCAGGGAGAGGGTTTGCAGCTTTGATTACCATGAAAATGGTGCAATTTAAATGACGATTAGCTTAAAACTTGGGTTGATTTTTTGGATACACACAACCTCAAACCTTTCACTACAGGTATCCGCCGCAAGCAACTCCATGATGATAAGGAATCTAGTTTTCAGATTAGGGACGACCAGTTTTAATCCTCTGGGGATTCGTAGTAAAGAGTTTAGTCCTGAAGATTTCTCAGCACTAAAATCTCTACCACAAACCTTTCTAATTTAGAAGTTCACCTGTTTCTTGTAAAGAGTGCAAACGTTGGTAAATACCTTCGTGACGCAACAGTTCTTCGTGGCTACCAACCTCGACAATTCTGCCTTGATCTAACACTACAATCTTGTCGGCTTCGCGGACTGTACTCAGACGGTGAGCAATCACAATAGTGGTACAAGTACCCTGAATCGATCGCATCGCTAACTGAATGGAACGCTCTGACTCATAATCTAAGCTGGAGGTAGCTTCGTCAAAAATCAGTACATCTGGTTTGACTAACAACGCTCTAGCAATTCCGAGGCGCTGTCTTTGTCCCCCAGATAGCCTGACACCACGTTCTCCCACAACGGTGTAATAGCCTTGGGGTAACATCTGCACTACCTCATCAACTCTGGCAATTTTACAGGCTTCCTGCACCTCTGCAAAGGTAGCTGTTGGTCTACCGTAGGTGAGATTATTCAAGATTGTTCCGTTGAAAACATCTACTTCTTGGTGAACGATCGCTAACCTACGCCTATACTTACCTATATCTAGGGTACTAACATCGTGACCATCAATCAGAATTTGACCATCTTGGGGTTCAAAATACCGCAATAACAGTTTCACTAAAGTAGATTTACCGGAACCAGAACGCCCAACTAAAGCGACTGTTTGGTACGGTTCAATCAATAAGTTGATATCTTGCAACACCTTTCGGTTAGCATCATATCCAAAACTGACTTGAGAGAACTCTAATTTACCAGTAAATCTATAGGGTGATTCTGCCTCGTTTCGCGTATCCAACAGACTCGCTGCATCTGCACCAATTGGTTCTTGAAGAAATTCATGAAATCGCAGCATCGAAGAATAGCGCCGCGCAAAAACTTCTGCCAAGCTACTAATTGGTTCTAATTCAGCATACGCCATGCTAGAAAGAGTCAAGGTCATAACAAAATGACCAAGAGAAATTCGACCGTCTAGTGTGGCTACTAAAGTTAAACCCAAAATCGTAAACACGCAAAACTGAATTACACTTCTTTGCCAAGTAGCCAGTTTCACATAACCTTTGTGGATGCGATAATCGACTACTATCAGTTCACGTTGCAAACGAAGATTTTGACGTTTGAGTTCTTGAGCTTCTGTGGCAAATGCTTTGACAGTTTTGATATTAGTGATGAGTTCCGATGTCCGACTTTCTGTATCTTCTGTGTATTTATCTAAACGGCTTTCGTGCCAAATCAGTTTCTGTAAGTCCTTCAAGCTAAAACCAAGGATAACTACAAAGGAAATCAGATATAAAGTCGCAATTCGCCACTCAATCAACAAAATAAACACAAAGATTCCCACTACGCGTAATAGTTTGGGAATTAACTGTCCGGCAATTTCGGGATAACTCCAAGTGTGATTTGATATACCTCTAGCTATTCTGCCGGCAATGCGCCCAGGATTATTTTCATCATAAAATTCTAGGGGGAGAGTGAGAATTTTTTCTATGGCTGTTTGACTTTTAGACCGACGTAATCTGAGGGCGATATCCCAGTGAAACCAATGGGTTAACCAAGGTTGTGTGGGCGCTCTCACAACAGTCACAATAAATATTAAACCCAGTAATACACCTAAAGATAGTTGTTTACTAACTGGGTAATTGGTAACTTCTGAGACAGATGCGATCGCACTTTGCAGAGGTTTGTCTAAGGGTTGGCTAGACAAAACATTTAAAATTTGCCCAATCGCATAGGGGACAACCAAATCAATAATTTCGTAAATGCTCGCTACTGTAATAGTGAAAACGCTCAGTTTCCAATTAGGACGATAATAATTGAGAATATCTCGAAATTTTGCCATGATCTATTTTGTCCAAGAGCGCGATCGTGAGCTTGGAATACTATACTACAAATGTATTACAAAATAGTCAAGCACTAATAGACTGAATTATTCTTCTGGAAGCGGTGGAAGCTCTACAGGAAAAAATTTTAGCCGATAGCGATAAAGGGCGACTGGTTGAGACACCGCCTGAAAGTAATCTGGATCTTGTGGTGAAAGGTAGACAGCCGTAACTTGATCTGCTTCAATTTTTGGATTATTTGTTGGCAGTTTATGGTAAGCAGTTGTAGATTCTACAGAATTAAAATAAGGACGAGAACCGCCTTTGAATAGTTGTTGAAATACTTCGGCAGTAATGAATTGATTATTAGCAGTAATTTCCGTAGCGCGCGATGTAACGATAGAAACTAATTGACGTTCTCCGCGTAAAAATGTGATTTGTCTATTCGGAGATGCTGGATCTACTTTGACTGATAATACTGCTTGATCCCCTAAATAAGCTTTAGCTAAATTCAAGCTATTAAATGCTCTATCTGCTATTAAAATTGGTGATTGGTTATTGATTTGGGGAATAAATTTTAAACCAAATGTAATTGGTGGTTTTTGTTTAATAAACCTAACCATAAAACTTACAGGCTGATTAAGTTGTTGACGGTTACTTTCAAACCCAGGTGTCACAATATCTGGTGCTAAAGGTGCAGCTAAATCTATTAAGGTACTTGTAACTTTCCAAGACCCAGCCATCCATTCAGGGTAAGCTAAATCTCCAGAAGCTGGCTGTACAGAAGTTAATTTTTCCCATTGAGGAAAATTTGCCAAGCGTTCAGATAATTCACCTGCCGCTGCATTCTCACTCCATCCCAGCAAGAATAAAATAATCAAGCAAAAACTGCAAATTGCCTTCATACCAATTTGTAATTCGTAATTCGATGTCTATGTTGGGTTTCGCTGTCGCTCCACCCAACCTACCGCAAATGCAAAATGACTTATAACTCAACTGGTAAAGGCTGCCAAACTTCGCCATATTTCTCTTTTAAAGCTTGCCAAGCTTCTACTTGACCTGGTTCATATTCTCCCGGTTTTCCCCATTGTAGAAATAAGCTTAAAACAGACTCTTGTTTATCATCTAAAAACCGGATGGCATAGGTTGTAAAGTTACCTCTTTTAGCCTCACCTGTTTCAAATTTTACCTGGGTAATTTTGTCCATATTGAGGTGAAATTCAAAGCCTTCGGTGTGCATATTGGCATACTTACCTTTAGCTAATTCGGCATAAAATAGCTTTTCTATTTTTCCCCGTGCTTCTAATACAGCAGCGCTGCTGGTAACGATTAAACGCAAAGTTCCCAGAGTTTCGCAAGCTTCTAAAAATTCTTTTAAATTTGCATTCATAATTAATTGACCTTTGTTGTTTTGTTATTTGTCATTTGTTGGCTATTTTTCATATTTTTCGTAAGCAGCTACAATTCGCTGAACTAAGGGATGGCGTACTACATCTTTTTGGGTGAATTCACAAAAACCAATGCCTTCAACGTGTTTGAGAATTTCTAAAGCTACTGATAGACCTGATTGTTGATTATGAGGCAAATCTGTTTGTGTAGTATCACCTGTAATCACCATGCGAGAACGGAAACCCAAACGGGTCAAAACCATTTTGATTTGTGCTGGTGTGGTATTTTGAGCTTCATCCACAATTATGAAAGCATTATTTAGGGTACGTCCGCGCATATAAGCGAGTGGCGCGACTTCAATCACACCGCGTTCCATTAAATTAGGTACTTTTTCAGCATCAATGAATTCGTAAATCGCATCGTAAAGTGGACGCAGATAAGGATTAATTTTTTGCTGTAAGTCTCCTGGTAAAAAGCCGAGTCTTTCGCCAGCTTCTACGGCTGGACGAGTTAAAATCAATTTTTCTACCTGATTAGAAAGGAGTGCTTGAACAGCGACAACTACGGCGAGGTAAGTTTTACCAGTACCAGCTGGCCCTGTACAGAAGGTAACGTCACGTTTCCGTATCGCCTCAATATACTGTCGCTGACGAAATGTTTTAGCGCGAACTTCTTCACCGCGGCGAGTTTTGGCCAGAACATCTCGGCGGAGTTCTTGTAGTTCGTCTTCCCGATCGCTATCTAAGGCTTGACGGGCTGTTAAAATATCGGCAGTGGAGATGGTGTTGCCTTTAATCCAAAGGTCTTCAAGCGATCGCACTAACCGCGATGCGAGATTAATCTGGGCATCTGTACCAGTAATATGCAGTTCCTGTCCACGCAACACCAACATCGCGCCTGTTTGTCTAGACAGGATTTTGAGATTTTCTTCACTATCACCTGCAAGGGCGATCGCACTGGGAATATTAGGCAGCTGTATTGTTAAGGCATCTGCCATAGTTATTTCTTAAATGTGTGAAGTGCAGTTTTTAACAAAGCTTTACTATTTTTTAGTTGTTTTATTAAAGTTTCCAATTAGCTTTACTTTTACATTATTTTACAATGATTGGCCATTTAACCTTGCTAAACAACTATAAATAATGACCATTCTTACAGAGTAATGTGCTTTTTTTACACATGTGGCGGCTTATTGAATTTTTGGCTATTTTTTTAGTAAATTTAGAGACGCGATCGCGTCTCTACTTTAGTGAGATTGAGATTGATCAAGCTTTCTCACATCAAATCACACTATTGACTTCGGCTAACCGCTTAGTAGCGAACACCTTTGCGTACAGCTTCCGCTTTACGCTTACGCCGCAGACTGGGTTTTTCATATCTTTCCCGACGTTTAACTTCGGATAATATCCCGGCTCTTTGAATTTTCTTTTTAAAACGTCTTAGCGCCGAGTCAATTGTTTCATTTTCACCCAAACGGACTTCAGCCACTCCTTAGATTCACCCCCTGACAGAGATTCAGAAGTTGCATTCAAAAATAGCATTTAGAAATCAGGTCAATGAGAGGAGACAAGAGACAGAAACACGAAGGCTAAAGAATAAAATTTCATCCTTCATACTAGCCTGCGGCAAGCCGCTAAAAGCGTCTACACACTTCATACTTTTCCCCTCATCTTCCTTTCTCTTGAGTTTAAACCTAGCGGAAACGAGGTTTAGCAACAGGTCTAGGCACGTTGTCTCCGCCTCTTTCCCTAGTTTTCGGCAGTGGAGATCGCTCTTCACGGTCTTCATCAAAAGACATTTCATCTCGCCCCATAGCAGTGCTGCCATAGATATCCAGGTATACTGATTGTCCAGCAAGTTCCGCAGCTGCGGCAATTACTGTCCGAATCGCCTGAATATTACGTCCACCTCGACCAAACACTTTACCTTTATCTGCGCTGTCAAAGGCGATGCGAATCCATGCCTTGTTCAGGCTCTGAGAAATTTCACAATCAACGCTTAAAGTCTCTGGAGATTCTAAAAACGGCTGCATTAAAAACTGAACTAGTCCAACGTAGTTGGGAGTAGTTGTGAGAGATTTTGTGTTGACGTTATGATGCGGGTTTGGCACTGACCTGTTCAAAAACATTGGCTTTTACTAAGATGCGACGTACTGTGTCAGTAGGTTGAGCGCCTTGTTGTAGTCGCTTGACGATGCCGGGAACATCCAGCCGCACTTCATCAGTTCTGGGGTTGTAAAAGCCCAGTTCTTCGAGAGGACGGCCATCGCGGCGAGAGATGCTATTCATGGCGACGATGCGGTAGCTCGCTTCCCGCTTTTTTCCGTATCGCTTCAAGCGCAGTTTGATCATGTTGAAGAATCGTTCTCCTGTTTGTAGGTATTTTTTTGCAGCAGGTCAAAGAAGGAAGTAACTCGGCTGAAGTGCCTTTGTTTAAACTTCCCATACTGAAATGCCCATTTTAACACTTGACTAGTGTTTACGGCTATTAGTCTAAGGTAAAGACGCGATATGGCACATCTCTACTAAAGATTTCCAAAACCTTTTTTCTTTTTATCTTTGGGTTTTTTCTTTTTGCTGCCATCACCGCCACTGTAGCCGCGCCATCCAGGGGCAGCAGGACGATTACCAGCACCTGCAAAAGCATTACCCATACCGCCGCCGCCAAACATTCCGCCTGGCATACCGGGGAAGTTACCTTGACCCATTTGTTGCATGAGCGATCGCATTTTTTGGAAATCAGCTACCAGCTTACTCACATCTGACTCTTTGTAACCCGAACCAGTCGCAATTCTTCGCCGTCGGCTGGGGGAACTTGCCAATAAATCAGGGTCGCGGCGTTCTTGCTTTGTCATGGAATTAATCATTGCCTCACACCGCTTCAGCTGAGTTTCACCCTGCTTGAGTTGTTCATCTGAGAGCTTACCCATCCCTGGAATCATCTTCATGATCCCACCCAAAGATCCCATGTTCTTTAACAGGCGAAGTTGCTTGACAAAATCTGTAAAGTCAAACTTCGCTGATAGGATTTTCTCCTGCATTTGCTCGGCATCTGCCAAGTCTATTTCTTCTTGGGCTTTTTCTACCAAGGTGAGAACGTCACCCATGCCGAGAATTCGTGAGGCCATGCGGTCTGGGTAAAACGGTTGTAGGGCTTCGACTTTTTCACCCACACCCACGAATTTAATCGGCGCACCAGAAATTTGCCGGACTGACAGCGCCGCACCACCACGGCTATCACCATCCATTTTGGTGAGAATTGCTCCCGTAATCCCAATTTCTTCGTGGAAGGTGCGGGTTAAATTAGCTGCCTCTTGACCTGTCATCGCGTCCACCACCAATAAAGTTTCGTGGGGTTGGACTGTTTTTTTGATGCGGGCTAGTTCCGCCATCATGTCTTCGTCAATTTGCAGACGACCAGCTGTATCGATGATGACTGTATTCACGCCTTCTGCTTTGGCGCGTTCCACGCCTTGGCGGGCGATTTCTACTGGGTCAGCATCGCTTCCGAGTTCAAATACAGGTACATCAATTTGCTTGCCCAAGGTGATCAACTGATCAATCGCGGCTGGGCGATATACGTCTGTGGCGACTAACAAACAACTGCGCTCTAATTTCCTTAGATGCAGCGCTAACTTGGCGGTGGCTGTGGTTTTACCAGTACCTTGCAAACCAGCCATCAACACAACCGTGGGCTTTTGTTCAGTTTCTGCCAGGGGAACATTCTCATCCCCCATCACCTGCACCAACTCATCATGGACAATTTTGATGAACTGCTGGTCAGGGCGCACACCGCTAATAACTTCGGCTCCCTGCGCCTTGGCTTCAACTTCGCTAATAAAATCTTTGACTACTTGAAGGTTAACATCTGCTTCCAACAAGGCGCGGCGCACTTCCCGCAAAGCATCTTGAATGTTAGATTCAGAAATTTTATCTTGCCCGCGTAGCTTTTTCCAGGCGGATTCTAAACGGTCTGCTAATGCGTCAAACATATCTTAGTTACAGTTATTGAGCCAATGGGGATGTCCGAACCACCAACAAGTGCGATTCAGTAATTTTTGATTTTAATGTCCTATCTACCAGCTTAGTAGTTTTCCCCTCTACTTTAGCAAGGGGATACCCATCTCTGTGTGGGGTGGCTAACCGTCTGAGGGCGTTGGGGAGGATTAATGAAAGGCATTCTCCAAGAGAAGGTGCTTTTAAGTTTCCATCACCTAAGATATATCCCGCTTCTGTCACCCTCCGAAAACATTTGCCATTTGTGAATTCTAGAGCTTTTATCTACTAAGCGATTGGCTTCGCCAGTGCTGTAGGCAATCGCTTCATTAATTTCCTAATAACAAATGCAAGGCCTATTTTTTCCTAATAGTAAAGCCTGTATTGACAAACTGATAAAGCTTTCAGAGATTGGCTGTTCGGGGAGTGACGGCAAGATAATAATCTTGCGTTAGATAGCACCACACTTTGGGTAAATACACCAAATTTTTGTAGATAACACCTGTATGACAATTGCAGTAGGTAAATTTGGTGGACAATGCCTTGCTTAATCTATTCAGCTAAAGTGTGAGCGATCGCATCTGCTGAAATTCAGCTAGGATATTAGTAGGAATTATTTTTGCTACTAATTGGTAGGAAGATGAATGTAGAAAAACTCTCTATTTCCTTGCCACCGTCTTTAGTGGAGTTTGTCGAAAATTACAAGCGGAATAAAGGCTGTAAATCTCGTTCTCAAGTAGTTGAAGAGGCATTAGAATTGCTGCGAAACCGAGAATTAGCGCAAGCTTACCGAGAAGCGTCTGCTGAAGTTGATCATGATTGGGATGTGACAGTGGCAGATGGTATAGCAGATGAAACGTGGTGATATTTATTACGCAAATCTTAGTCCGGTGATGGGTTCAGAAATGGGTAAACGTCGTCCAGTGCTAATTGTTAGTAATGATATAAGTAATAGTGCTGCTACCACTGCGACAATTTTACCGCTTACTTCTAATGTGAGCCGTGTTTATCCCTTTGAAGTTTTGCTGAATCCAGAGGTTAGTGGTTTAACTAAGCCTTCTAAAGTACAGGCGCAGCAAGTGCGAACAATTTCTAAGCAACGAATTACTGATGAACTGTTAGGTAGTTTAAACGAAGATATGATGGTACTAGTTGATGCGGCGTTGAAATTGCATTTGGCATTGGGTTGAGTTTGCAGAAAAATTAAGTAAAAATTCCAACTAGAGATAATGATGAATAAAAGGCTGTATTTAGAAAGTAGAAAAGTGCCTTTTTTGACAGACTCACTGAGAAATATAAAATTTAATCTATAAATTTGTAGAATTTGTATCTTATTGCCAGATTTTTCTCAAAGCCAACTCCATAATAGAAGCACCTCATCTTTAACTCTTTTGACTCTACCGACTTCTCAAATAACGGTGGAGACAGGAATGGTTCACAGAATGGGGGAAAGATAAACAATGTTTTCAGAAGAGGTTTGGCGAAAATTCTCAGGTAAACCTGGCACGTTACCAAGTCAGGTTTGATCAAAAAACCTTTCTGGAAATATATCCTAGAAAGCCGCGCCTGTAACGCTTTGGCATATTAGTACATCGAATATTTTCGTTGTAAAGCGCGTAAATCCTACTAGGATATCTCCGCACATCTAAGTTGGAAGACAGATGGAAATTTCTTACCGCAACATCAATTACTCACTTAATCCTTCTTCTTCTTTGACAGATTTTCCAGTCCTTCAGACCGATAAATATATCCTGCGGCTTGCCTCGACTGAAGAAGAATTAGAATCTATCTTCCGCTTGCGGTTTGAAGTTTTTAATCTGGAACTGGGCTTAGGATTTTCTAGCTCTAGCCTAACCCAGATGGATCGAGACAAGTTTGATGAAGTTTGTCATCACTTGATACTAATTTCCAAACATACTGGTCAAACGATTGGAACTTATCGGATGCAAACTTATAAAATGGCATCTCAAGGGTTGGGGTTTGATGCTGCTGACGTATTTAATCTCAGTGCGATTCCTGATACTGTGCTGCAAGCATCTGTAGAAGTTGGACGCGCTTGCATTGCTAAAGAATTTCGCAATAGTCAAGCGCTATTATTACTCTGGGAAGGATTAGCAAATTATCTCATCTGGAGTCAAAGCAAATATTTTTTTGGCTGTGCGTCATTGCTAACACAATCTCCTAGACAAGCTGCTTGTGCATATCATTTTTTTGAAAAAAATAACTTCAAGCATTCAAGTATTTTGGTTTATCCAAATTCTCAATATTGTGTAGAACTCACTCAACCTTGCTTCGATAAATGTGAGGTAGAAATTCCCAAGATTTTACAAGCTTATTTGAGTATTGGAGCGAAGATATGCAGTTTACCAGCAATTGATCGGCAGTTTAAAACTATTGATTTTTTGGCTATCTCTAATATCGAAAATTTTACAAGATGGCATTCTCCAAAGTGTTTTTTGAATAAAGTAACTTTGCCTTTATCAAAAAAGATTTGACCGTAAATTTGACTAGCAATAGCCCACAATTCGTGGAAGTGGGTGAAGTTAAAACACTTTTTGAGAAACCTGTTTATGCAGCAGAACACACTCATGCAGAGTTGGTTACGGTTTTTAACTATTGTTTTGCTGGTGATGGCTATATTATTTCGTTTCTCTAACATTAACAGCAAAGTTTATTCCCATGATGAAACATATACATCATTGCGGATTTCTGGTTATACAGTTGAGGAAGTCAAGCAGCAATTATTTAATGGTCGTGTAATTACTCCAGAAAGTTTTGCTCAGTTCCAAAATATTAATCAACCAAAGGAACTGAGTGATACAATTATGTCCTTAGCTAAAGAAGATCCACAACACACACCGCTTTATTTTGTATTAGCCAGATTTTGGCTAGGAATTTTTGGTAATTCAGTTACAGCAATTAGAAGTTTATCAGCTTGTATTAGCTTGTTGGTATTTCCTAGCATATATTGGCTATGCCGCGAATTATTTGATGTACCCACATTAATACCTGGGTTAGCGATCGCACTCACCGCTGTCTCCCCAGTTTATCTAATATATGCAACAGAGGCACAAGAATATATTCTTTGGTTAGTTACTATTATCGTATGCAGTGCCTCACTAATCCGAGCTATGGGGCTGGAATCAAAATATGAAGATGAATTAGCCAAAAGACAGCAAACATCAGACTCATTTACAACTTGGAGCATTTATACAGTCACTTTAGTATTGAGTCTCTACACTTCTTTATGGAGCGTATTTGTAGCGATCGCTCACGGCGTGTATGTAATTATATCAGAAAGATTGCGACTAACTAAAACTGTTAGAGCTTATCTATTAGCATCGATTGTAGCATTTTTTGCATTCATTCCTTGGCTAATAATTATATTGGCTAAATTTTTTCAATTTTTGCTATCAAATAATGGCACATCAACACAGTTTTTTATCTTACCTTTATTACCATTTTCGTTGAGACAAGTAAGCAGAATCTTTATTGATTTAGACTTGGGTTTAAATAATGCTTTAGGCTATTTTATATGGACATTTTTTGTGATTTTAGTAGGATGTGCTATTTATTTATTGTGCCGTACTACTAACTATAAAATTTGGCTATTTATTCTGAGTTTGATTGTAGTGCCAGCACTACCATTAGTTTTACCAGCTTTAACTACTGGTGGTATAAAGCTAGGTTCTGAGCCATATTTTTTGCCCTCCTATTTAGGTATACAAATTGCTGTGGCTTATTTGTTAGCTACACAAATTTATAGTGGGCGATTGCCAAGGCGAAGAATCTGGCAAACAATCATGGTGCTGTTAATTATTGGTGGACTTATTTCTTCGCGAGTATATTATCAAGCTGAAACTTGGTGGAATAAAGGTGTAAGTTATCATAATCACCAAGTTGCACAAATTATTAATCGGTCTGCGCGTCCATTATTAATTAGTGATGCTGAGGGTATTAATTATGGAAACGTCTTTTCTTTAAGTTATCTTGTAGAGCCACGAGTGCAGTTTAAGTTACTCAAAAATCAAAATACGTCTAATATTTCTGATAGCTATACTCAGGTTTTTTTACTTAATCTTACTGATACTTGGCGACAGAAAATAGCTACTCAAAATCAATCCAAGATAAATCTTGTTTATCGAGATGAGTATTACTCACTCTGGAAATTACTTAAACCCCGCAACTCTCGCCAAAGCTCTATTTTGCAGCGAAATCAGTTTTCTGGTAGTTGACAGCATAGTACTATATCTGAAGAAACTTGAAGCTGGTTTCTTGCCAAGTATTTAACTTTGTCTTTTTATGAACAACTCTGTCAAACGGCATTCTGAACTGGCTCCCAGTTGGTTGCGGTTATTTGTTGTCGTTCTTGTGGTGTTAGGCGTTTTTTTGCGATTTATCAATCTTGACTACAAAATTTATTGGCATGATGAAGTCTATACATCAATGCGAGCCGCGGGTTTCACGCGCCAAGAAATTGACCGCGAAATTTTTCAAAATCGGATATTTCCCGCACAAGAATTACAGAAGTATCAACGTCTTAAACCAGGAAGCACTAAAGAAGACACAATTAACTCTCTAAAGATTGAAGACCCCCAACATCCGCCTTTATATTTTGTCGCGGCACGCTTTTGGATGCAGATGTTTGGTAGTTCTCTGACAGCATCGCGGATTTTGCCAGTTTTATTCAGCTTGCTGGGGCTACCTTTGATGTATGCTCTAGGCTTGGAGCTTTTTGCCTCCCAAACAGCAGCCTTATTAGCAGTAGTATTGTTGGCTTTATCGCCTTTTGATATTCTATTTGCTCAAACAGCAAGGCAGTATAGTTTACTAACCACAGCAGTTATTGGCAGTAGTTTTTTGTTGCTAAAGGCTTTACGCTTACCAAGTTGGCAAAATTGGGGAATGTACACTTTTGCAAATACATTGGGTTTATATACCCATCCTTTTTTTGGTTTAACAGTAATTGCTCAGGCTACTTATGTACTAATTGAGCAAGTTTTAGGAAATCGCAGAAAATTCCAAGTTAAAAATATACAATATTTTACGCTGGCGATCGCAGCCTCACTTCTTTTATATACTCCTTGGTTAGTGGTGCTAACAACTAACTACCAGCGTGTATCAGACACTACAAATTGGACTAATGTTACTGTAGAGTTTCTTTATCTGATAAAGCTGTGGATTCTTAGTTTTACTGCTTTGTTTTTAGACTTAGATTTTGGCTTTGATAGTATTTGGACTTATCTACTCAGATTACTAGTTGTTCTCTTGATTTTTCTGTCCATCTATGCAGTCTGCCGCGAAACTAATCGCAGAACTTGGTTATTTATCATCACTACAATTTTTGTACCTTTTTTAATGTTAGTTTTGCCAGATTTATTACTAGGCGGTAAGCGTTCTGCTGTCAGTCGTTATTTAATTTCTTGCTATCCTGGTGTGCAATTGGTAGTTGCCTACTTACTGGCAACTAAAATATTTCATAGAAAAAATTTATGGCGAAGCATTACAGTTTTACTGCTTGCAGGTAGTATTGCATCTTCTACAGTTAGTGCTTTCTCTGATACATGGTGGAGCAAGGATTTGAGCTATTTCAATGCTGAAATTGTCAGACAGGTTAATGCTAACTCTTCGCCACTTGTAATTAGTGATATCGGTGATGATTTTACCAATACAGGAGACTTAATTTCGCTCAGTTATGGACTCAATAAAAACGTGAGATTAATGTTGCTGAGTCAGTCTCCTCAGTTAAAATCTGTAAATATTCAGTCTCTGCTTTTAGAAAAATATCCAATATTTGTCTTTCGTCCTTCTCAAAAACTTGTTAAGGCAATTCAGCAGCAGCAAGGTGAGTTAGTACCAATATTCCCACCTGGGAGATTGTGGAAACTGAAAAGCCAGAATTAACAAACTTGAATAAAATCTAAGACTATTAATTTAATATTATGAAAAAAAAGGATCATCAAGAAACAACACTTACAGATAATAAGTTAAAAGTTAATGGATACGTTTTTGTAATTTTAATGTGGCTGGTGAGTAGACTTGTAATTATCGTTGCCATGCAAGTTATTGCTCCGTTATTATACACATCACCTGTGCATCCATACTGGCAACCCCCATATCCACTAGATTATTCTGCTGATTTTATGCCTAAACCCAGTTGGGAACTCTTCTCTCATTGGGATGGTAAGTGGTATCGCAAAATTGCTGTTGCAGGTTATGACTATGCTAACGATGGACATCAGCATTCTATTGCTTTTTATCCCTTATTTCCTTTGATTATTCGTGGAGTTATGATGTTCGGCTTACCCTTTGAAGTGGCGGGTACAGTGGTGAACAATCTAACTTTTCTTGGTGCATTACTTCTTTTATACTATTGGGCAGAAGAACGTCATGGTACTAATGTTGCAAGATGGGCAACGGCTGTGATGGCTTGGTGTCCTTTTTCTTTATACGGCACAGTTATTTATACAGAAGGGCTATTTCTGTTTTTGACAACAGCAGCTTTACGAGCATTCGATAATCGTCAGTATTTCTGGGCTGCTGTTTGTGGTGCATTGGCTAGTGCAACTCGCGCCACAGGGATTACATTGCTACCCACTTTTATTTTCGTAGCATGGAGAGAACGCAGACCATTATTAGCCTATGTTGCGGGACTTTCTGTAGCATTGGGGCTGCTTTCATTTAGTCTATATTGCGCCATTAGTTTTAAAGATCCTTTGGCATTTGTTCATGCACAAAAGGCATGGGCGCAACCAAATTGGTGGTCTATATTTACCGATGCTATCTTTGTGGGCAGAGATAATTTGATGAAAGTGGTGATGGTTTTTGGTGGTGGTTACATGTTGTGGTACTTTCGGACTCAGCTTAGTAATACTGCTGTGGTTTACGGTTTTTGCTCATTGCTACTAATTATATTCTCTGGAGCGCTGATGTCTGTTAGCCGTTATGCTTATGGCATTGTGTCGCTGTCCCTTGCATTAGGCTTGTTGTTTTCTTACCAAAGTCGTTGGGGATACATAATATTAATTTGGTTCGGCATATTGCTCTTTTCTTATGCCATGAACTTTACTATCTGGAATTGGGTGGCGTAGTAGGAGCATAAAAATGTACACTCCTACTACTAAAATCTTAAACTTTAGCTACTATAACTGGGCTGACATCAACTTTTTTATCAAACACGATTCGGGGTTTTAGCCAAATTTTCAACAGTAACCACAGAGAACCTATTTCTCCTGGCGCATTCTGACGCTTCCACTGTCCGGGACGACAAAATAACATTTCTACTAAGTGACGATGTTGACTTAAACTTACTGATTCAAAGTGAATGCGGATTGTGGGAAACTCATCGGCAAATCCAGTCTTGACAATTGCCGCAGATAGGTTTAAATTTTCTTCGGCGATCGTGATTTTTACTGATTGACTAACAACTAAATTTATAGGAAGTTGCTGAGTTAATGCTATCTCTGCACCAATCTCGGAAATCATTGTAGTTACACCCCAAAAAGTATCATTACCAATTTTTAACTGCACGACTCGCCGTAAATCAAACCATTCAAAGTTATCGCTTTTAGGAGCATCTAGCAAAATTAAGATAGCCGTGCCAATCATAATTAAATTATAAATGCTCCACATCCAACCTAAGCCCCTACCTACGCTTTGTTCAGCTATTGTTGCTACTTCTGTAGTTAAAGAACGTTGGACTATACACATACATAAGTTTTGCCACAAACTAATAGCTGTTGCGATAAATAATATGATTAAAGGTGAGGCTAACTTCCAGTTAAAAATATAGCGATCGCTACTTATCCCTTTAGGCGTAACTTGAAATCCTTTCGAGAAGGGACGCAACAAAGATTGTGTCACTGTCACAGCTAAAGGAAAGCATAATACTAAAAAATAAATATCCGATAAAAAAGCGGAACGAGAATACTTATTCAACCAAGCAAATACGGTGAGATTGACTAAGTAAAGCGGCAGCCAAAAATAAATGAGTTCTGCTAGGTTGGAACGAATAGGAATTACACCCAAAAATGAATAAGCTAACGGCATTAATAGAAAATAAATTCGAGAAAAATTAGTAAACCAAATCAAAAATCCTACCAAATGAGCTAATCGTTGAGTCAAACTAAATCCGGGAATTACAAGAGGATTAGCTTTAATAAAAAGACCTTGGAGTGTGCCTTGCGCCCAACGCAAACGTTGAGTTACATAAGAAGACATATTTTCTGCTGCTAATCCTGCACTGAGTAGCTCGTTTAAATAAATAAGGCGGTAGCCTTGAGAAGATAGATTAACTCCTGTATAGTAATCTTCTGATAAAGACTCAGTAACAAAACCTCCAGTCTTCTCTAATGCACTGCGACGAATAACAAAAGAAGTACCAGCACAAATTGCGCTATCTGCACTATCTCGAATAGATTGAATATGTCGATGAAATACTTCTTCATCAGGGGTAAGAATATTTTCTAAGCCAAGGTTTCGGGCTATAGGATCAGCATTATAAAAGGTTTGTGGCGTTTGTACAATCGCAATAGTCTCATCTTGAAAAAAGCCAACAGTGCGAGTGATAAAGTTCTTGGTGGGGACAAAATCTGCATCAAACACAACGATTAGTTCACTACTGCTTCGCGCAAGTGCATTATTTAAGTTCCCGGCTTTGGCATGTTGATTATCTGCTCTACTGATGTAATGACATCCGAGTTCTTCTGCTAATTCTCGCATCTCTAAACGCTGATTATCATCCAAAAGATAGATTGTTTTTTGGAGATATTCTAAGGATTGGCAACCAATAATCGTTCGCCGCACAATAAATACTGGTTCATTATATGTCGGGATGAAAATATCAACAGAGGGCGTAAAATCACCGTCAATTACTGCGATTGATTTCTCATCTGCTTCCCGGTGACGCTCTTTAATATTTAACATTAAGAATAGTTCAATCAAACTACTCAAAAGCATCAAAATTTCTAAGCCAAATAACCCTAAACTAATTGCGCCATTGAGAGGATTAACAAGGTTGAGGGTAGAGAGCGATCGCCACAACACATACCGCAAAGTTAAAATGAATAATATACCAACTACCAACCGTTGTGACCAAACACGAGGCTGAGGAGAAAGTTTCATCACCACAAACATAGCTATTAGCAATGCTAAAGTGGGTAGTAGTAAATATTTATCATTTACCATTGGCGCTTCTAACCACATTGGTGGGTTGGCTTGCCAAACAGAAATTTGAGCAAAAAATCTATTAATTGTGCTATCACCAGCAAACCAACCTCCTACAAGGAAGCCAGATAAAACAACAATGCTCAAGAGCATTAGCATAACTACTCGAAATTGAAAAACTCTTTGAGAAACAAGATTAGCACCAGTTTTCCTCCTCAAATTAAATCTTGAGAGTCCGCGTTTCTGCACTTGCTGAATCTCCTCAATAAATTAAAATTAAATCTGCTATTTTGGCTGATTTGTAGGAAAATATTATTATAGTCTAGATTCAAAAACGATATTTCTTAACTCCTAACTCTTATTTTTAAAGATAAAATTTTTATAAAAATTGCTGAACTAAATTTTTAACTAATTCTCAGCTTAATTTAATATTTGTCATCGCAGACAGCTTTAAATTATTTTCATAATGATGAATATTGAGGATATAAACACTATGAAATTTCATAGTTTAGCAATCCTTGGTCTGATTGCAACTGTTTGCTTAGGCTCTGCTAAAGAAGTAACTGCATATCAGACACAAGATTCAACACCAGTTGCTACTACTGGAATTACTCAAATAGCAGCTGCTGTAGGTCAATCTGGGTACTTTCAGCGTGGAGAACATGCAACCCAAGGAAGAGTCAGCATTGTGACTAGAAACAAGAGAAGATACTTGCAGTTTGATCGGAATTTCAGAACAAGTAGTGGGCCTGACGTATATGTGATTTTACATCGATCTTCTAGGCCCCAAACCTACGGTTTGAGAAGAAATGATTATGCTCTGATTGCTCGTCTCAGACGGTTTAATGGTAGTCAAACCTATGCTCTACCTGCTAATCTTAATTTGTCTGGATATAAATCAGTAGCTGTTTGGTGTCGGAAATTTAATGCTACTTTTGGTTATGCAAGTGTAGGTGGTTAAATAATTGGCGTTGCATAATTGCGGACGATTTTGGAATTTAAATAATAATCACCAAATCTCTCTTCTCTACGGGTGGCGCGTTTTGATAATGTTTTTAAACTTCCGTGTCAGCTTCAATCATCCGGTGATTCAGCAATGCCTAAAATTTTTTCTCAATCCCTAGTACAAGATTATGCAGAGTTTGGTGCTATTAGTATATTCATGAGTGAAATTATCAACTCTTGAATGCTAACTGATAGTACCAATTAATAATAGTTATACTGCAAGGTATTTTATGGAAATAGCAGATTTTCTTGGACTTTTACATCCCGCGATCGCAGTTATTTTTGTCTTTCCTCTGATTGGTACTGTCGTTAATTTTGCATGGCAAACACGCCAACGCCGTTTGCAAAATTTAAATGCAGGTAAGAGCAAAATTCCACCTGTAGTTGGCAAAGAACATAAACAGTTAGGTGATTGGCTAACCAGTGCAGTTGTAGGGTTAACATTAGTAGGTTTAGCTTATCCTATTGGTAAAAATATTATCAAACAAGAACTGTGGAATAAAGCAAATTTTCAAGTAATTTTTATATTATTAATGTTTGTGGCAACCATTGCCTCTTTAGTATTACTTTATCAGGCAAAACAGCCGTTATGGCGAGGTGTTTTTGCGACATTAACTGGTGCTGGTTTAGTAATTCTTGGCTGTCAAGATGGAGTTTATCGTCTGACAAGTGAGTGGTACTGGTCACACTACTACATTGGTATTACCGCAGCCCTACTGATGATTTTTTCTTTGGCAATTGTGCAAGATATTTATAAATCTCATCGCTGGCGGATAATTCATACAATTTTAAACTGTGTAGCTCTTTTACTATTTATTGGTCAAGGATTAACAGGTACAAGAGACTTATTGCAAATTCCTTTGAGTTGGCAAGAATCTTATGTTTATCAGTGCGATTATGTTAATAAAACTTGTCTAAAACCAAACACTCCAGCACCGAAGTGAATCAAATTCAGAACATTTTTCGCATAATTGACCTTTTTTCATTACGAGTTCGACTTACAATTGGGATTGCTGCGGTTTCTGCTTTAGGATTGGGTAGTTTTGCTACTTGGACAAGCTGGAAAATGCAGCAATTTTTAATTAATAATTATAAAATTAATATTCAACAGATTGCTCAACGCTTACCCTATCACGTAGAAATATATACTAATATTATCCCCTCGGAAAATAGGTTGCAAAAGGCAATTAATAATTTAAGTAGTCCTCATACATTTTTATGGGTAAAAAGCCCTAAAAACCAAATTTTAGCTCAATCTAATAACTTAAATAAACTACCTAAGGAGAACGCATCTCAGTTAATTTATTTAACTGAGATGTCGAGGGAACCCTTAGTAAAACAAATGGGCAAAAGCTACTTTGTTTTATGTGGTAGTACGTTGACATTACAAGATAAGGTAGTTGGAACATTGTTTGTCGTACAGGATGTTACCGACGAACAAAGTATGTTTTTAGTGATTGTGCAGAGTTTGGGGATTGGTAGTATAGTTACAATCACAACAATTTCTGTAGCGATCGCATTTTACATCAAACGTTCTCTGCAACCCCTACGCCAATTAAGTCAAATGACAGAAGTCATTTCTCTTGCAGACTTAGGACAGGCACAAATTTATTTAGATAACGCACCTAGCGAGGTGAGAGAATTAGCCCAAACCTTTAACATGATGTTGACGCGTCTTTCCCAATCTTGGGAGCAAGAGCGACAATTTGTCAGTAATGTGTCTCACGAGTTACGTACACCCCTCACCATCGTACACGGCTACTTGCAAAGTGTCTTACGACGGCAGAATAATTTAACCGAAATCCAACAAGAAGCTTTAGCAACAGCAGCAGCAGAAGCAGAACGTACCATTCGCCTCCTACAAGATTTACTTGATTTAGCCAGGGCAGATAGTGGTTATCTACATTTTCGTCTAGAACGCTGCATGTTGAATGACTTAATTACAGAAGTTGTGGTCATGGCCAAAATTTATAGCGATCGCCAGATTACAATTGAATCAACCAACCAGCTAATTGAGGTAAAAGCTGACTATAGTCGCCTCAAACAAGTTTTAGTGAATTTAATTGATAATGCCTTTAAGTATTCTGATCCTGAAACTTCTGTGACTGTCAAGTTTCATCAACAAGCTGACCAAGCCATAATCCAAGTTTGCGATCAAGGTTATGGTATTCCTTTACAACATCAAGCGCGGATTTTTGAGCGTTTTTATCGTCTAGATGAAGCACGTACCAGTTCTACTGGTGGTTGTGGTTTGGGATTATCAATAGTCAAAACACTTGTAGAAGGTATGGATGGTAATGTAACGGTGCGATCGCGTTTGGGTGAAGGAAGTATATTTACAATTACTTTGCCCGCCTATTTATCCAGTCCAATTCAATAATTAAGTCTGATGATAAATTTTTAAGAGTAGCTTGGGCAATGGGTTATGGGTGATGATAGCTTGACTTTGGGCGATCGCATTTGACCTAAATTACTCAGTCGAAGATATCTGTGTTCACCCATGATTTAGGACTGCTATATATCAGCATTTGAGATTAAATTTTAATATAAAAATAACAATATATCTTTTAGTAGATGACAAAATAAATATAATCCTCAAATAAGTGGTTATACCAAGCTTTTTTATGTGTGTTTTAACTCTGAATGATAAGTTAGTATTAAAAATAAAAATTGAGAGGGTAATGATACTTTTTACAAGACATACCCACTCAAGATTTACTGACTCAGAATCAATAAAAACTAACGAGACTCAGTGCCTTGATTAGGGCTACCTGCTACATCATCTTCACCTGGCGCTTCTGGTCTAGCAGAAGGTTTAGCATCAGATTGAGACGCATCACCAGTTTTGCGAATATCTTCTTGTAAAGGGGTTTGATAGCCGCCAGAAGCAGTAGGGGTAGTATCTTGATTATGAGATTTTTGTTTCTTTTCTTCAGCCATAACTATACTCCTGTCATTTATTTTCGCCTTCATTGTATAAATATCAAGAATATAAAGTTATCTACCTAAAATCTAGTTATGACTGATTTTTTACTCTATCGGAAGTATTATTTAGTATTACTCTGATAGCTTTGAGAAAATACATAAAATAGTATCTTTATCATGTTGAAATGTTAGGTAATTTCTAGGAAATAAATAGCAAAACTAATATTGATAAAAATAAATAATTATAGGGGTGCAATGGTCTGCGCCCCTATCTAACCTAACTCAATTGAGAGTTTTTATATGCTTACAAAGCACAATTTAATTCACCAGCTTTTTGAGTAAAACGGCGATTCTCCCGGTAGTCTACAGGACAATCAATAACAGCGGGTACATCTTGTGCTAATGCCTCTTTGAGTATAGGGATTAAGTCAAGACTAGATTCGACTCGATAACCTTTTAAACCCATGCTTTCGGCAAATTTAACAAAATCGGGATTACCAAAATGTACAAATGATGAATTACCTTTGCCAAACTGGTTTTCTTGTTTCCATTCAATTAAGCCATAGCCACCATCATTAAATATTAAAGTGACAAAGGGAGTACCTACACGCAAGGCCGTTTCTAATTCTTGGCAATTCATCATAAAGCCACCGTCACCAGTCACAGCAACAATTTTGCGATTTGGATAAACGAGTTTTGCGGCTAAAGCACCAGGAATTGCAATACCCATTGCTGCAAAACCATTGGAAATAATGCAAGTATTGGGACTATGACAGTGATAATGACGCGCCATCCACATTTTATGTGCGCCAACATCAGAAATGACAATATCATCTGGCCCCATGACTTGCCGCAAGTCATAAATTAGTTTTTGTGGTTTAATTGGATAACCATCATCGTTGGCGTATTGTTCATAATCAGCGCGAATTTCACCGCGTAAACTAATGGCATAAGGATTAGGTTTACCTTGACGATCTGCGACTTTTAAAATTTCAAACAAAGAGTCAGAAATATCGCCGATAACTTCTACAGTGGAAATATAACTACTATCAATTTCCGCTGCGGTTGTACTAATATGCAAAATGGGAATTGTGCCTTCAGGATTCCATTTTTTTGGAGAAAATTCAATTAAATCATAGCCGATCGCAATTACTAAATCTGTATTATCAAAGCCGCAGGTAATAAAATCTCTTTGCTGTAATCCCACAGACCATAAAGCTAAAGGATGAGTGTAGGGAATGACTCCTTTACCCATGAATGTGTTAGCAACAGGTATATTCATTTGGGTAGCAAATTGCGTCACTGCATCACTAGCTTGAGCGCGAATTGCTCCATTTCCAACTAAAATTAATGGATTTACGGCTTGAGATATTACTGCTGCGGCTGCCCGAAGACTAGCAAAAGATGCGTAGGTTTTTTCGAGTTTATCCAGATGCAAAGGTTTGCCTTCGACAGGCATGGCAGCAATATTTTCTGGTAAATCTATATGGACTGCACCAGGTTTTTCGGTTTGCGATCGCTTGAAGGCTTTTCGTACTACTTCTGGCGTAATACTAGGGCGGACAATCTGCTTATTCCACTTAGTAACTGGGGCAAACATCGCCACCAAATCTAAATATTGGTGAGATTCAATGTGCATTCTATCAGTTCCCACTTGTCCGGTAATTGCCACCAAAGGCGCACCATCAAGGTTAGCATCAGCAACACCAGTCATGAGATTTGTTGCCCCAGGGCCAAGAGTTGAAAGACACACCCCAGCTTTGCCGGTTAAACGTCCATAGACATCAGCCATGAATGCTGCACCCTGTTCATGACGAGTGGTAATAAACTTAATAGAAGAATGTTTTAGGGCTTCTAAAACATGTAAGTTTTCTTCACCAGGAAGTCCAAAAACATACTGTACTCCTTCATTTTCTAAACACTGTACTAATAATTCTGCTGTATTCATTTTAATTTCCTCATTAGCGATGCACGAAATAGGGAACGAAGAGTCTTTGAAGAATGAAGAATGAAGTTTAAAAAACTAATTTCACACTTCATACTTCACACTTCATTCTTTCCCAATCACTTCACCCAAACAGTTTTAACATTGATAAACTCTTGTATGCCTTGAATGCTTAATTCTCGGCCATACCCAGAACGTTTGATGCCGCCAAAAGGCAGACGAGGATCAGATTTGACTAAACCATTGATAAAGACTGCACCAGCTGCAATTTCCGCAATCAGGCGATCGCGTTCTTGGTCATTCGTTGTCCAAGCACTAGCACCCAAACCAAAGGGTGTGTCATTTGCCAGTTTAATTGCAGCATCAATATCTGGAACCCGAAATAACAAGGCTACCGGGCCAAAAAATTCTTCCTGAGCAATTGGCGCGTCAGGCGGAATATCTGTGATGATGGTTGGTGGATAGAAGTTACCCGGACGGTCTGATATGGGATACCCACCCGTCAAAACTTTACCTCCACTTTTGGCGGCAACTTGCACTTGCTGATCTAAATCTTGAAGAAGATCCGGCGTTGCTAGTGGCCCTAAATCGGTGTCTGCTTGCATAGGATCGCCGACTTTCAGCGCTAAGAATTTATCTAACAGCAACTTCTCGAATTGATCAGCGATCGCTTCTTCGACTATAAAGCGTTTCGCTGCAATACAAGATTGCCCATTATTTAACATCCGCGCTGCGGTAGCACTAGCCACGGCTGTTTCTAAATCCGCACTTGCTAAAACGATAAATGGATCACTCCCCCCCAATTCCAGAACGGTTTTTTTTATGTGTTTACCTGCGGCGGCAGCTAAAGATGCGCCGGCTGGTTCACTTCCCGTCAAAGTTGCCGCTTTCACTCGGTCATCGGAGATTACATCGGCAACTTTTGCAGCACCGATTAAAAGAGTTTGCAAGACACCTTCCGGAAAACCTGCTCGTTGGATAATCTCTTCTATTGCTAAAGCACATTGCGGCACATTAGACGCATGTTTTAATAAGCCAACATTACCTGCCATGAGTGCAGGCGCAGCAAATCGAAACACTTGCCAAAAGGGGAAATTCCACGGCATAACTGCCAAAATTATCCCCAATGGCTGATAACGCACAAAGCTATGGCTGGCATCAGTTTTAACAGCAACATCAGCCAAAAAATCAGCAGCATGTTCCGCATAATAGCGACAAACAGCAGCACATTTTTCGACTTCGGCGATCGCGGCTTTGTATGGTTTACCCATTTCCAGCGTCATTACCTTGGCAAAGTCTGTTTTTTCCTGCTCTAAAATTTCCGCCGCTTTTTGTAACCATTGCGATCGCTGTGCGAAACTCGTCTTGCGGTATTGCTCAAAAGCCTGATTTGCCAAATCTAATTTAGTGGCAATTTCTGCATCGTTGAGCGGCTCAAAAGTTTTGAGCGTCTCCCCAGTGGCGGGATTGATGGTGGCGATAGCCATTGCCTGACCTCCCGTTAAAAAATAGCTTGAGGTAGCTGCCCATTTTTACACAGATTAGTTATAGAAGCTACCATCAAAATTGTAGACTTATCGCTAAGAATTGGTTGGTTAATATTACAATTTCGCAATTAAATATATAACAATGGATACAATGATTGACTGTATTTTTATATAGATATTGGCAATATTCAAACAATTATGGGTAATATTTTTTTGACACAAATGCTAGGTAAAAATTACCAGACGCTCAACAAAACAATGACTTGTTTTTGGTGAGCGATCGCTAAATCATCCAACTAAAGATATTAGATAACGCCAGGATTTTACGATAGCACCGAAAAACTAAAAGCGCTACTGGAGAAAATCTTCTGAGGCGCAAGTCGCGGACTCTTGGTTTTGCAGGTATTGTTTTAGCTGGAACAGCAAGAAGCCTCACGTCTTATATTATTTTGGATTTTGGATTGCTTTAGTGGTGAGCTTTTCAGCACTCCATTGTCGCAATCATTTTTCAAATTGGTCTTACCGCAGCAATTCTAAATTATTCGTGAACAACAAAATCCCCGATTTCTTTGAGACATCGGGGATCTGAGCCTCTCGATTTTTAATTACTGCTGTTAAGCTGTGACTTTAGCTAGTGCTTTGTCCACAATTTGCAAGGCTAAATCAATTTCATCCTTGGTAACAATCAACGGTGGGACAAACCGGACAACTTTTGGCCCGGCTGGTACAAGTAATAAGCCTTCTGTAATTGCAGCGTTAACAACATCACTAGCGGTTAGCTGAATGTCTGCTGTTAACTCGATCCCATTAATTAAGCCCCAACCCCGAACATCAGAAATAGGATATTTTACAGCGATACCTGCGGCACGCCTAGCGGCGATCGCTCTTAATCCAGAACGCAACTGTTCACCCCTCTCTTGAACATTCTGCAAAATATTCTCCCGTTCCAAAGTTTGGCACACACTCAGCGCCACACCGCAAACAAAGGGATTTCCACCAAAAGTACTAGCGTGTTCTCCTGGTTCAAAAACATCACAGAATTTTTTGCTCATCATTGCGCCAATGGGGATACCACCGCCTAAACCTTTAGCGCTGGTAAAAATATCCGGCTCCACACCCAGGTGTTCGTAACCCCATAAATTACCACTGCGCCCCATCCCCACTTGCACTTCATCAAAAATCAATAAAATGCCAGTTTCATCACAAATCTGGCGTAGTTTTTGGAAGTAAGCTACATCGCCAGGGCGTACACCGCCTTCTCCTTGTAATGGCTCTAATAAAATCGCCGCAACGCGATAATCACCTTCATCTAATTCGCTAATGGCTGTTTCAACAGCAGTAATATCGTTGTAAGGTACGTAATGAAAACCTGGAACCAAGGGATCAAAATATTTCTGATACTTGGGTTGTCCGGTAGCGGTAATCGTTGCCAAAGTCCGCCCGTGAAAACTGGCGTTTGCTGTTAGAATAATTGGCTTTTCTATGTCTAAAACTGTATGGGCATATTTACGTGCCAATTTAATCGCCGCTTCATTAGCTTCCGCTCCAGAGTTGCAGAAAAATACGCGATCGGCACAGGAGTGTTGGATAATCCATTTGGCTAATTCACCTTGTTCGGGAATGTAGTACAAATTAGAAACGTGATGCAGTTTCTGAATTTGACGCGTCACAGCTTCAACCATTGCTGGGTGGGCGTGTCCTAGTGTGCAAGTGGCAATTCCCGCCACAAAGTCAAGATATTCCCGTCCCTGTGTATCCCAAACCCGGCATCCTGCACCCCGTTCTAAGGCTAAGGGAAACCGGCCATAGGTAGACATCACGGCTTCGTTAAAGCTATCTGGATCAAAAGGAATAGATGGCATTGTACCTGACTCTGGGGGGATGCTGGCTTGTCCAACTAGAGTTTGTAAGCTCACTACCGCTCCTCCTAAAAATTTTTCATCTTACACTTACTTATAGTTTCCTCGAAATTGTTAAAAATTTCTTGTGATTTATTGCAATTCATAACTTTCTTTTAGGCTAACGCTTAAATATCTTTAAACGAAGAACACAGGTGAAAAACAACTTTGTATTCCACACTTGAGAGAAAATATCAACGTATTCAAAAAGAGTTAATGGCAGGAGCGATCGCTTTGGGTGGTGTTCTCCTGCTTGGCACTTTGTGGTACAGATTTGTAGAAGGGTGGGCATGGGAAGATGCAGCTTACATGACAGTCATTACCTTAGCTACTGTGGGATATGGAGAGACGCACCCACTAGGTAGCCGAGGACGTTTGTTTACTATTGCCTTGATTTTGTTGGGTGTGATCAATATTGGTTACATAGTCAACAGATTTACAGAAGCAATCATTGAAGGCTACTTTCAAGAAGGCATTCGGCTACGACAACAGAGGCGTTTAATGGAATCCTTGACACAGCATTATATTATTTGTGGATTTAGTCGCACTGGTCGGCAAATTGCCAAGGAATTTCGGGCAGAAAGTGTACCTTTTGTCGTCATAGATTCGGAATTTGAATCTGTACAAAAGGCACAAGCCGAAGGTTATGTAGTATACCAGGGTGATGCGACACTAGATGATTCACTGCTACATGTTGGGATTGAGCGAGCGATTTGTATAGTTGCCGCCCTACCTTCAGATGCAGAAAATTTATATACAGTATTATCAGCAAAAACATTAAATCCAGAAATTCGGGCGATCGCTCGCGCTAGTACGGAAGAAGCACTACAAAAGTTACAGCGGGGCGGTGCAGATGCCGTAATTTCACCCTATATCACCGGTGGTAAACGCATGGCCGCAGCCGCCCTCAGACCTCAAGTATTAGACTTTGTAGACGGGATTCTTTCTGGCTCAGACCGTCAATTATATATGGAAGAATTTTTACTTGATCCCGCTTTATCTCCTTTCGTTGGGCAAACTTTACAAAAAGCCAAACTGCGATCGCAAACTGGCGCATTAGTACTAGCAATTCGCCGCAGCGATGGCAATCTCATTGGCGGCCCCACTGGCGACACAATATTAATGTCAGGAGATACCCTGATTTGCATGGGGACAGCGGAACAATTGCGTAGTCTGAATCAAGTTCTCGTTCCCCTTGGTTCTCAAGCATTACGCAAGCCAAAAAATCAGTGACAGGTGACAGGTGATAGAAGTAATTAACTGCGGATGGATGGACGCGGATATCAAAAGAGCGATCGCTTTTTTCTCCTGCTAAACTGCTATTTTTGCAACAATGGTAAATACAGTCATTCCATCCAGCCGAGTCATCTACCTGAAACCTTATGCTTACCCAAGATAAACAACAACGCAATTGGCAACCCATTATCAAAGCATTTGAGGCTGCCCTCGGTAAAAATGGTGTAATTAAACGCCGCGAAGAATTAATTACCTATGAATGCGATGGTTTGACTAGCTATCGTCAACGTCCGACTGTGGCTGTATTACCAAGAACAACAGAACAAGTTGCGGCAGTGGTGAAGATATGCAATCAGTATTCTGTTCCCTTCATTGCCCGCGGTTCTGGCACAGGTTTATCTGGTGGTGCTTTACCTTTAGAAGATTCTGTTTTGGTTGTCACCTCATTAATGCGACAAATCCTCAACGTTGATTTAGAAAACCAGCGCATTGTTGTGCAACCAGGCGTAATTAATAGTTGGGTCACGCAAACTGTTAGCGGTGCAGGATTTTACTATGCACCAGACCCTTCTAGTCAAATTATCTGCTCAATTGGCGGCAATGTTGCCGAAAATTCCGGTGGAGTGCATTGCTTAAAATATGGTGTCACAACCAATCACGTTTTCGGTTTAAAAATCGTCACTCCCGAAGGGGAAATCGTCGATTTAGGCGGACAAATCCCAGAAACACCTGGCTATGACTTAACAGGTATATTTGTGGGTTCGGAAGGAACTTTAGGAATTGCCACAGAAATTACTCTGCGAATTCTCAAAAGTGCTGAATCAATTTGTGTACTGTTAGCAGACTTTACGAGTGTGGAAGCTGCCGGGGCTAGTGTTTCTGATATCATCAGTGCGGGGATAATTCCTGGTGGTATGGAAATGATGGATAACATTAGCATCAATGCTGTAGAAGATGTTGTAGCCACAAATTGTTATCCTCGTGATGCTACCGCTATTTTGCTAGTTGAAATTGATGGTTTAGATGTAGAAGTTGCAGTAATTAAACAACGCATTACCGAAATTTGTCAACAGAACGGAGCGCGGAATGTGACTGCGGCAAGTGACCCAGAAACCCGCTTAAAATTGTGGAAAGGACGCAAAGCTGCTTTTGCGGCGGCTGGACATTTAAGCCCAGATTATTATGTCCAAGATGGTGTGATTCCTCGCACTCAATTGCCTTATGTTTTGCAAGAAATTGAAAATCTAAGTCAAAAATATGGTTATAAAATTGCTAACGTCTTTCATGCAGGTGATGGCAACCTTCACCCCCTAGTTCTTTATGATAATTCTGTGCCTGGGGCGTTAGAAAAAGTCGAAGAGTTAGGCGGAGAAATTCTCAAGTTGTGTGTAAAAGTTGGTGGTAGTCTTTCTGGTGAACATGGCATTGGCTCAGATAAAAAATGTTATATGCCAGAAATGTTTAGTCCTGTTGATTTAGAAACAATGCAATGGGTAAGACAAGTATTTAACCCCCAAGGTTTAGCCAACCCTGAGAAGATATTCCCCACACCCCGCACTTGTGGCGAAGCTGCAAACGCTATGAGTAACAAGCAGTTTGAAGGTGTGGAAAGATATTAAGGGACTTCCAGAGAATAAGATATACAAGCCATAAAAATGATAATCATTCTGAAGGGGGAAAGAGCAGTTGCCGTCGGCAACTGCTCTTTCCTCCCAAATATATGCAAGATAAATGTCTGCACTCAAC
>NZ_JADEXZ010000037.1 GCF_015206815.1 Fortiea sp. LEGE XX443 | reverse complement strand
ACTGGACTGATTCAACCAAGACTAGATAATCAGGATTCTGTTACTAGTGCAGAAATAGAAAACCTAGCAACATCATCTCAATCATCAGAACAAACATCATCTTCAAACTTAACAGTTATTCAACCAAAACTAGATAATCAGGATGATGTTGCTAGTCAAAAAAGAGAAAACCTATCAACATCATCTCAATCATCAGAACACACATCATCTTCAGACTCAACAGTTATTCAACCAAAACTAGATAATCATGATTCTGTTGCTAGTCAAAAAAGAGAAAATCTATCAACATCATCTCAACCACTAGAAAACACATCATCTTCAGAATCAACAGTTATTCAACCACAACTAGATAATCATGATTCTGTTACTAGTGCAAAAAGAGAAAACCTATCAACATCATCTCAACCACTAGAAAACACATCATCTTCAGAATCAACAGTTATTCAACCACAACTAGATAATCAGGATTCTGTTACTAGTGCAAAAATAGAAAATCTATCAACATCATCTCAACCACTAGAAAACACATCATCTTCAGAATCAACAGTTATTCAACCACAACTAGATAATCAGGATTCTGTTACTAGTGCAAAAATAGAAAATCTATCAACATCATCTCAACCACTAGAAAACACATCATCTTCAGAATCAACAGTTATTCAACCACAACTAGATAATCAGGATTCTGTTACTAGTGCAAAAATAGAAAATCTATCAACATCATCTCAACCACTAGAAAACACATCATCTTCAGAATCAACAGTTATTCAACCACAACTAGATAATCAGGATTCTGTTACTAGTGCAAAAATAGAAAATCTATCAACATCATCTCAACCATCAACAAATACTGGACTTATTCAACCAAAATTAGATAATCATGATTCTGTTGCTAGTCAAAAAATAGAAAACCTATCAACATCATCTCAATCATCAACAAATACTGGACTTATTCAACCAAGACGAGATAATCAGGATTCTGTTGCTAGTCAAAAAAGAGAAAATCTATCAACATTATCTCAACCATCAGAACACACATCATCTTCAGACTCAACAGTTATTCAACCAAAATTAGATAATCAGGATTCTGTTGCTAGTCAAAAAATAGAAAACCTATCAACATCATCTCAATCATCAACAAATACTGGACTTATTCAACCAAGACGAGATAATCAGGATTCTGTTGCTAGTCAAAAAAGAGAAAATCTATCAACATTATCTCAACCATCAGAACACACATCATCTTCAGACTCAACAGTTATTCAACCAAAATTAGATAATCAGGATTCTGTTGCTAGTCAAAAAATAGAAAACCTATCAACATCATCTCAATCATCAACAAATACTGGACTTATTCAACCAAGACGAGATAATCAGGATTCTGTTGCTAGTCAAAAAAGAGAAAATCTATCAACATTATCTCAACCATCAGAACACACATCATCTTCAGACTCAACAGTTATTCAACCAAAATTAGATAATCAGGATTCTGTTGCTAGTCAAAAAATAGAAAACCTATCAACATCATCTCAATCATCAACAAATACTGGACTTATTCAACCAAGACGAGATAATCAGGATTCTGTTGCTAGTCAAAAAAGAGAAAATCTATCAACATTATCTCAACCATCAGAACACACATCATCTTCAGACTCAACAGTTATTCAACCAAAATTAGATAATCAGGATTCTGTTGCTAGTCAAAAAATAGAAAACCTATCAACATCATCTCAATCATCAACAAATACTGGACTTATTCAACCAAGACGAGATAATCAGGATTCTGTTGCTAGTCAAAAAAGAGAAAATCTATCAACATTATCTCAACCATCAGAACACACATCATCTTCAGACTCAACAGTTATTCAACCACAACTAGATAATCAGGATTCTGTTACTAGTGCAAAAATAGAAAACCTATCAACATCATCTCAATCACCAGACAGTACATCATCTTCAGAATCAACAGTTATTCAACCACAACTAGATAATCAGGATTCTGTTACTAGTGCAAAAATAGAAAACCTATCAACATCATCTCAATCACCAGACAGTACATCATCTTCAGAATCAACAGTTATTCAACCACAACTAGATAATCAGGATTCTGTTACTAGTGCAAAAATAGAAAATCTATCAACATCATCTCAACCATCAACAAATACTGGACTTATTCAACCAAAATTAGATAATCAGGATGCTGTTGCTAGTGCAAAAATAGAAAATCTATCAACATCATCTCAACCATCAACAAATACTGGACTGATTCAACCAAAACTAGATAGTCATGATTCTGTTGCTAGTGCAAAAATAGAAAACCTATCAACATCATCTCAATCACCAGACAGCACATCATCTTCAGACTCAACATTTATTCAACCAAGACTAGATAACCAGGATTCTGTTGCTAGTCGAAAAAGAGAAAACCTATCAACATCATCTCAATCATCAGAACACACATCATCTTCAGACTCAACATTTATTCAACCAAAACTAGATAGTCATGATTCTGTTACTAGTGCAAAAAGAGAAAACCTAGCAACATCATCTCAACCATCAACAAATACTGGACTTATTCAACCAAAACTAGATAATCAGGATTCTGTTGCTAGTCCAAAAATAGAAAATCTATCAACATCATCTCAATCATCAACAAATACTGAATTCATTCAAGCACAATTAGATAGTCATGATTCTGTTGCTAGTGCAAAAATAGAAAACCTAGCAACATCATCTCAACCATCAACAAATACTGGACTGATTCAACCAAAACTAGATAATCATGATTCTGTTGCTAGTCAAAAAAGAGAAAATCTATCAACATCATCTCAACCACTAGAAAACACATCATCCTCAGAATCAACAGTTATTCAACCTAAACTAGATAATCATGATTCTGTTGCTAGTCAAAAAAGAGAAAACCTATCAACATCATCTCAATTATCAGAACACACATCATCTTCAGACTCAACATTTATTCAACCAAAACTAGATAATCATGATTCTGTTGCTAGTGCAAAAATAGAAAACCTAGCAACATCATCTCAATTATCAACAAATACTGAATTCATTCAAGCACAATTAGATAGTCATGATTCTGTTGCTAGTCAAAAAAGAGAAAACCTATCAACATCATCTCAATCATCAGAACACACATCATCTTCAGACTTAACATTTATTCAACCAAAACTAGATAATCATGATTCTGTTGCTAGTGCAAAAATAGAAAACCTAGCAACATCATCTCAATTATCAACAAATACTGAATTCATTCAAGCACAATTAGATAGTCATGATTCTGTTGCTAGTCAAAAAAGAGAAAACCTATCAACATCATCTCAATTATCAGAACACACATCATCTTCAGACTCAACATTTATTCAACCAAAACTAGATAATCATGATTCTGTTACTAGTGCAAAAATAGAAAATCTAGCAACATCATCTCAATTATCAGAACAAACATCATCTTCAAACTTAACAGTTATTCAACCAAGACGAGATAATCAGGATTCTGTTACTAGTGCAAAAATAGAAAATCTAGCAACATCATCTCAATCATCAACAAATACTGGACTTATTCAACCAAGACGAGATAATCAGGATTCTGTTGCTAGTCCAAAAATAGAAAACCTATCAACATCATCTCAATCATCAGAACACACATCATCTTCAGACTCAACAGTTATTCAACCTAAAAAAGCACAGCAAAATTCTCATGAGAAACCGGAAATCCCTCAATTACCTAAAGCCTTAAAAAAAATCTCAATTTTTCAGCCTCTTTCTCAACCATCAGACTTTATATCATCTACATTTGCAGATGATATAGACTCACAAGAGATACCTCATCCTGTTCCTATTTCTCATACTCCTGCTCACCACATCCAAAAAGCACCAGAACAAGATATACCAAATTCATGGTCGAGTATTGCTGAATTGTTTGGTGATAATCAAGTTGATAGTATTAGCCCAACTATTGTTGTACAACCGCTCACAGACAAGAAACAATGGGACAATAAATTAAAGCCTTTAAAATCTACTCAATTGCAACATATTAAAACTCCAAACAAAGCTAATTTTTGGAAAAATGAAACATCTAACCAAGTTATTCAAGCATATACTACCTCTGAAAATTCAACTTCAACCGAATCAAATGAGGAGACTTATAGTAATTCAATAACTAATAAAAATTCTTCTTCAGAAGACGAATTAGAAACTCTGGAAATTCTTGCAAGAGAAGTCTACAAAATGCTCCAACGGCGTTTAGAAATAGAACGTGAACGCCGAGGAAATAATTATTCTGGGCGCTTACCTTGGTAAATTGATATCAGGAATCAACTTTCAAGCCATAATTCTGGCAAAGTGTCTTGAGTTTTTCTTTGATGAGCGATCGCACATTCTCCGGCGATACAATCACACAATCAGGTGCATATTGCATGATTTCCCGAATAAACCAAAAGGTAGTAGACACACCCCTAATCACTCGCCGCACTCGTTGTGTATCTGGTAGCCATTCATTGATTTTGTCTTCAGGTTTGGGTTGATAAGCAAAGGCTAAACCACCAAAGAGATACATTTCTACATCTATCTCTGCTAAACCAGAACGCCACTCACCCGCAATAGGTAAAACCGCAGCATCTTGTATCCTATCCAAGCGCAAACTCCAATTGTGCTGTAATTCTTCCACGTCAAAGTTACCTTCTGTCTCTTCACACCAACAATCAAGATATTGACGCTTTTCGTGGGGGTTAACTTTGGCGTAGCGTACTGTAAAGTTCCATATTTTATTTGCTGCATCTTGATAACTGAGTTGAAAGGGTTGTTTACGTAAGATGTAACGATCTATTTCTAAACGCCAAGGCGGGGGTAAGTTTCCTAAAAAACTTTCGATGTCGGTTCGCAGAGGTATTGGTAGTTCGCTACGTTCCAGTAACATTTGTGCTATTATCTGCGCTTGTTCATTTTGCCCAATATCTGCTAACAAACGCATCGCTCGGTCAAGCGCACGGATACGTGACTCTGACCAGTCGTGATTTTTACCAATAGTTAAATGATGACGGGCGATCGCTTCTATCAGTTTGGAGATATTCGGGCGATCGCCCCACATCATACCAAATTCTAGAGCTAAGTTTTCTAACTCAGCTTTATCTCGTTCTGATACCGATAGAGTTATAGACTGACCTTTACGACTCATTTATGTACGGACACTTTTATACGGATATATCTTGCCAACTTCTATTTTGCGTGCCAATATAGTTTTTAACAACCAGTTACGGACACTATTTGATTTTATGTCCGAAAGTTACAAAATCACTCTCAAGCCCGTTTATTCTCAAACAGTCCCCACACCTGATGGGGTGCAAATACCAAAAGGTTGGCCGCTTTCTTGGCATCAAGCTGCAACATTAGAAGCTCTACGTAATCCCAATATTGACGTAGTATTCAACACTGCAATGACAGGCGATGGTAAAAGCTTGGCGGCTTATTTAGAAGTTCTCCAGGGTGAATTTTCAGCAATTGGGCTTTACCCAACTAATGAATTAGCACGTGATCAAGAAAAGCAAGTTCAAGGATATATAGAAATATTTCAACCCGAAAATCAACCGCGCGTAGTCAGATTGAGTGGTGCTGATTTAGAAATTTATGCCGAAGATGAAGGATTGAAAAAAGGTTCAGCAATTGGCACTCTCACAAGCCAAAGAGAAGCATTATTAACCAACCCAGATATTTTTCATTATTTACATAGAGGGGCTTACATAATTCGTGGCGATAGTCCCGATAAACTATGGGGGAAAATCGACAAAGATTTTGATTTGTTTATTTTTGATGAATTTCATGTTTTTGCTGCGCCACAAATAGCCAGTGTGATTAATACTATCTTGTTAATTCGCTGCACAAATCGCCGAAAAAAATTTCTGTTTCTTTCAGCAACACCAGATAGCAACTTAATTGGTAAATTAGAACAAGCGGGATTTCGTTGTCAGGAAATCAATCCGATGGCACAAAACAAATATCAATTTCCTGATACTCTAGAACAAGAACAGCAACTGAAAATCCAAGGATGGCGACAAGTTGCGCGGACAATCTCACTGAATTTTGTTCCTTTAGAAGCGAGTTTTAAAGCATCAGAAGCTTGGCTTAAAGAAAATAGTAATTTGATTTTAGACCAGTTTCAGCAATATCCAGAGAGTAAAGGCGCAATCATCCTTAACTCAATTGCAGCAGTTAAACGGTTGACTCCGTTTTTTCAAGAAATTCTGCACCCCTATGGATTAAAAGTAGGAGAAAATACGGGTTTATCAGGAAAAGGAGAAAAAGAGCGGAGTTTGGCGGCTGATTTGGTGTTGGGAACTAGCACAATTGATGTAGGTGTTGATTTTAAAATTAATTTCCTAATTTTTGAATCCTCTGATGCTGGTAACTTTATTCAACGCTTGGGACGATTAGGTAGACATGATGGTTATGAAAAAGACGGTCAACTAATTAAGTTTCAAAACTTTACCGCTTTTGCTTTAGTACCTAACTTCTTGGTAGAACGTTTATTTCTGGGAGATACACCACCTTTAGAGGTAGATAAGATTTGCGATCGCCCCACTTTTCATAACATAATTGCTGATAAATATCGCCAAATTAATGATTTTCGCGGCTATTACAAACGTTGGGGTGCAGTCCAGTCATTTTACTTGGTTTGCAAATTAGGCGATCGCACAATTAAAGAACAGTACACCCAAAGCCGCGAAAATTTTCAAAAACACTGTGAAAAAGTATTTGACACCAGTTTAAAATCTGTATCTGGACGTGTTTCCGGTTGGGCAAAAGATTGGCAAGCACTATCAGGTAAATCAGGAAATCCCATTGCAGATGATGCTGCTAGTTTTCGCGGTTCGAGTCCTTTGCAATGTGGTTTGTATGATTTAACCGAAGAAAACGAAGTAGACAGATTTAAAACCTACGATTTACCTGGAATTTTAGGTAATTTAGAAATTGAAGTCTGGACAGAAGCGGGATTTATACGGACACTCAAAGAAACCGCAGCACGTACCGGACAACCTATCGCCAAAGGTAGATTTGCTCACTGTCTAGCATTTATGAAGTTGCGTTCTTACCGCGAGGAAAGACTGAATTGGAAGTTTACCTACTCTGGGGATTTGCAGGCGATCGCTGATGCTTGGAAAGTTCAGATTTTAAAGGGTGTGGAAATTTGGCAACCTGAAAACTACTGGATTGGTGCAATTAACAAAAAGTTGAAGAAAGAAGGTTTAGTCTGTTACGTGCTGCGCCATCCTGTGGCGGAAGTGCGGATGCGGCTACGGCTACCGATGCACTTTCAGATTTACCCAATTAGCGATCAAAACAGTGTTCATGATACGACAGCACCGTATTGTATAGCTTTTGGTCATTCTGCTTTGTTGCTTGATACATTAGCCTACACCTTTAAAAGCAAAGGAGATGAGATATGGATTGCTTGAGGTTTCAATCCCTGATAGGGATTATTTTTGAGACAAAAGCTTACGGTTTTAAGCACAGACTTATTCGTTTCAATCCCTGATAGGGATTAATTAAGTTATTTTGTGCCAGTAAGCCATCTCACTTAAAAGCATTTCATGATTGGGTTGAATATGTCAATGCTTATCAAGTGTTGAATAAGTCTGAACTTATAGTAAACAAAAAAAATTACTTGACAAGAGGTGTCGTTTTATGTAGTTTCAGATTATACAAATCGCTAAAGCTCAAATATAACAAGCATTTGGGCTGTTGTGGCTGTATGTCAAAACTTGTAAATAAGGGAAATACTATGCTTGTCAAATCGACAAACCTTGAAAAATTGATTGCAATCCTCAAGGACGGTAAATGGCATTCGAGCGATGAACTAGCTGCAAAGGTTAGTTTTCGATTTGGACACACTGTATTTGAAGCTCGCAAGAAAGGGTACTTTGTTGAGAAAAGGCAAGTTGCTTATAACCAATTTGAATATCGGTTGTTAGCAGCATAGCCAATTCGATAGCATATCTGGGGAATTTTCTAATTTAAATAGAGAATTCCCTTGCAAGAGGGAAGTACCAGCTTGCGGTATTAAGCTCAGGCGTAAGCAGTCTTAATCCCCAACAGCTTGGCTGATGGTTGAATAAGTCACTTATAATGCTAAACCTTAAAACAGTAAGTTTAAATCAAGCTTTCCTCTTTCCTCCTACCAAGAAAGAGTAGTTAAAAAACTTCAAAATATTGGAAGTTCATGATGAATTAATTTGAATATTTACCGCCATGAGTAAACCAATTCCAGACGAATACAGAAATTTGCTAATGGAAGTTAAACAGCGCATTCGTTCTGCTCAATATGAAGCACTGAAGGCAGTAAATAGAGAACTCATTGCCCTTTACTGGGATATTGGAAAGATGATTGTTACCCAACAGCAGGAAGCAGATTGGGGTAAATCTGTAGTGGAACAGTTAGCAAAAGACTTACAAACAGAGTTTCCTGGTATTAGCGGATTTTCTGCTCGTAATATTTGGAGAATGCGAGATTTTTATCTGACATATCACTCAAAAGAAATTCTGCCACCAATGGTGGCAGAAATTGGATGGACTCACAATATAGTCATTTTAGAGAAGTGCAAAGATGACCTAGAACGAGAGTTTTATATCAAAATGACTCGTAAGTTTGGTTGGACAAAGAATGTTTTGATTCACCAGATTGAAAATCAAACTTATGAAAAAACTCTCCTAAATCAAACGAATTTTAACCAAACTGTACCAGCAAAAATTCGTAACCAATTAAAACTAGCAGTAAAAGATGAATATACTTTTGATTTCTTAGAATTAGCAGATGAACACAGCGAACGGCAATTAGAGCAAGCAATTTTAGCCAGAGTTGAACCATTCCTGCAAGAAATGGGGGGCAGATTTACTTTTGTTGGTAGTCAGTATCGCTTAGAAATTGGTGAACAGGAATTTTTTATTGATTTATTGCTTTACCATCGTCAATTAAAGTGTTTAGTTGCTGTTGAGTTAAAAACTGGAGATTTTTTACCTGAGTATGTAGGAAAAATGCAGTTTTATTTAGCAGCGTTAGATGATTTATCTCGACTACCAGACGAAAATCTATCAATTGGAATTATTCTTTGTAAGTCCAAAAATAAAACTATTGTTGAATATGCACTACGAGAATCAAATAAACCCATTGGTGTAGCGACTTATAAAGTATTTTCTACATTGCCTCAAGATTTACAAAATCAACTTCCTGCTCCTGAGCAAGTTGCCAAATTACTGGAAGAATTTGAATAGAATTATAGAGTGAGCAACTAAATTTTGAAGATTATTGTTCCGAAGGGAGAAGCATCAGATGCAAAACCACACACCGACAATTGCAGAGTTGCAAGAACTTTCCTCACAAATACCAGAAAAAATTCCTTACGTAAAAATGTTAGTTCTGTTTGGTTCTAGAGCTACTGGTAATACCAATGCTAAGAGTGACTGGGATTTTGCAGTTTTGTGTGATCAAGAACAACGTGAGGCTTATGTCAAAGATAATGCTTTTCTATTGTTTGAATTACCTATAATTATTGGCGAAATATTCAAAATCAACTCCGATCAAATTGATGTTGTAGAACTTAATAAATGCTCTGAATTAATATCACATTTTATCGCTCGTGATGGCAGAGTTTTGTATGAGGATAAGCCAGAAGAATTTGAGGAATTTAAACAAAGAATGCTATTGAGTAATTCAGAGCTTAAAAAAATTGAAAGTATTAAACGACAAAATATTGAACAGTTTCTCCAAAGATGGGGTATATGACCAAAATAGATACAGTAATTATCACAACGAGGTTGGATTTGATTGCTCGTTATCTTGATAATCTCAAAAGATTTGAGCAAATTAGTTTAAATGATTACTT
Source organism: Fortiea sp. LEGE XX443 (assembly GCF_015206815.1). Lineage (GTDB taxonomy): Bacteria > Cyanobacteriota > Cyanobacteriia > Cyanobacteriales > Nostocaceae > Nostoc_B. Next base: position 45,106 of record NZ_JADEXZ010000037.1, on the reverse strand, counting down.
GCTTGACTTTGATAGTCAACTAATTACTGAGAGACTTTTACAATTAATGGCTCAAGCAGCGATAGATATTAATGACCACATATTATCAAAGCTCAATCCAGGGAAGTCAGAAACTAATTTTGATGGTTTTATCAGCCTTGGTAAATATGGTGTAATCACTACTGAATTAGCCAGACAAATAGCACCATCATCAGGATTAAGAAATCGTCTTGTCCATGAATATGACGAGATAGATCCATCTCAAGTTTTTAAATCTATCGGTTTGGCATTGCAGCAATATCCGCTTTATGTATACCAAGTTAATTCCTACTTAATCTCACTGAGTCAAGACGATGGCTAAAAAAAGTAAAACTTCAGATGAATATCAGCAATTATCGCTTTTAGAAACAGAAAACAATACCAATTCTGATGCAGCAGAGGATGATTGGTTATCAGGTGATTTTGGATTTGATGGTGATGGTAGCCGCACTATCGAAACTGAAGGTGAATTACTCAGCCTGAAACTACTACGCGAAGCAATTCAGGCACAAAATCCTGATGATTCTGTAATGACTGATTTTGCTGAGTATGTGTTACCAAATCTCTTACGAATAGCGATTGGTGTCACAGCTAAAGGTGGTAAGTATTTTGATGCAATTGACCAGCAACGGGAAGCGGAAGGAAAAACTAAAGTTAGACGCGATAACGCTGCTGATCAATCGTTGAATACACATTTATTAAATGGGTTATTCCCTGCTAATTTAATTGAGAGACGTTTACAGCAGCTTGATACAACTATCCGGCGAGTGGTGAAAGAAAGAGAACGGCGCTTAGTAATTGCTGGGTTTATTTTACATGACTTTGAAAAATTCCCTGATGTACCGAATGATTGCCGGAAGTTGCCGTTAGCAGAACATCGTCCCATTATTGATAACAAAATTCGCCAATTAGGACTGGATAAATTTATCAATCCAGAGAATTTAGAGGCTTATCAAGAATATATTGATGATTTATTGTGCATGGCTTATAATGCACAAAGTCGTTGGGATACTAACTGGAATTTTTCGGAATTTGGGTTGAATCCAGTATTACGCGATCGCACTCTGCGACAACTATCAGGTTTAACTTTGTTGGCTGACTCTCTCGCTTCAATTGTTAAACATCCTCAAGATGCAGAACATCCCAAGCTTAAAGAAGTTCTCCACTTTTTAAGTGATGGACAATTAAAACTTACTTATCACAGCATTGCTGAAAATAGAGGTGTTTTAACTAATGTAGTTAACAATGCTTTAATTAAAGCTCATACTAGTTTGAATACAGATGAGCATACCTACTATGAACCTTTGCTATATCTGCCAACAGGCGTAATTTATTTAGCTGCACGTAATGCGCCTCCAATATTACCACAAGACTTACCAGACAGAGTAGTTGATAATATTAAATCACTTTGTGCAGGGCAACTACGTCTGAGGCAAACAGGTTTTGGTAGAGATGGTAAAGGCATGAAATATGCCGAATATTACAACTTATTTTTTAATTCTCCTGGCTTGATGCAGGTGGCGTTGGATGCAACTTTACGCATTTTAAACCCGAATAAAGATTCAGTGGCTAAAAGTCGCAGTGAGAATTTAATGAAGTTTCAGCAACAAAACGTTTTATCTGCGGACTATGACTTTAAATTTGATGATGATATCCGCATTGATCAAATAGCAGAATTTGGTGACTTAGTTAGTCGCAAAATTTGGGATGAAACGGTAAATCGAATTGAGGATATTCGCAAGAAAGATAAAAAGCTGCCAGAAGTACCATCTTTAGATTTAACGCATAAAGTTGCTGAATTTTGGAACTTGACAGCATACTTACCCCAAATTCGAGAAATTCAGCGCATCAATGAAAGCCTGAAAGAAAACAAATTAAAAGGCAATACGGGAGGTGTACCGTATGAATGGTATTATCTTGCGGCTAAATATTTAGAACATCATCCTGGTATTGAAAATGTCCGTGAAACTTGCCAGCAGGTGATTCAATATCTCACAAATTTAATAACACCCATCATTGCACAGTACGAATTACCTGATGGTTGGGATGATTTAAGACTTTGGGTATCACGAGTTGTCATGTTACCCAATACAAATCAAGAAACACCAGCTACAACGCAAGTCGATACATTTTTAGCGGAGTTGAACAACTATAATGCTGCCAAAAAACCAGGACGTGGTAAGCAATTAATCTGCTCAATTTCCCATTCTGCTTACACGGTTACTGAGCAAATGGAATCAGCAGTTTTATTTACGCCACAAGTTTATACAAACAAGCAAATGTTAGGAGGTTCTAACGCCAAGCGCAACATCTCCAGTATTGCGGGTGTGGAGATGATGCTGAGGCAAATTTTAATGAATCAAACTCAAGCAGTGGGTAAACGATTTGAAGATGGTAAATATCGTTATCTCTACTTTTACCCGACTTATTACTTCACACCTGAAACCAACAAGTTTTTACAAAAAGCCTACAACGGTATTGCTCAAACTCGTTTCGATACTAGCATTCGTAATCACTTTATTAGCAAAGATTTACAAGCGAACTTAGAACGAGAAAATTATCAAAGTGTCGATGCTTTCTTAATTGATGAAAACTTGGAACGTGATAAAGACCGTACATTTAAACTGTCTTATCCCGAAGACCAACCGTTAACATTTTACTTCATGGCATTACCACCAGGTAGAGATAGCAGCGATACCGAATCTTGGATTATGCCTAGTTGGTTAGCGTTTGCTTTCCCGATGATTTTAGATGTTAAAACTGTGGTGTCTGAGTCACCAATTCCACCGTTTAATAATGGTGCTGAGTTTGAAGAAAGCGTGTTTCTCGATAGTGCGCCTCATGCTTTCCGTGCATTAGTCAGACGCGATCGCTTTCGTCTAGATTACATCCTGGAAGGTTGGCATGACAACGGCATTCAATACCCCGCACCTCTAAATGTGCTTACCGCCGCCTATGCAATTCACCTTGATGTGAATGCTAGACAAGGTAAATCTGGTTATGATGCCAACTGGGGAAGATTTACGGAACTAGCAAAGGATTTTGAAACCAGTCCTCTGTACGTATTTTCTTATCTCAATCGTTGGGTGCGTAACCAAGGAGTAGAAACAGCACGTATCGAAAAAATTCGGCTTTATACCTATCATTTTTATCCTTGTTTTGACCCTTATGTGCAGTATGACATGAATACGAAAACGTTGATTGTGAAAGAAGAATCTAGTCTGAATCATCCCAAGAATTTAACAGAGCTTTATCGCCGCTTTTATCGAGCGAATAAGCGTTATAATCCTAAGTCTAATGCTGTGTTAAAACCCATTGATATTGCAGCAGAAACCATCCTTAAAGGGGAGTCGAGTGTATTTCAAGGAGAGGCTTTAGTTGCAGGGGTAGCAGCAGAAGTTTTTAGACTCATGGATCGCGTTCATGCTTCTACTGCGGAAGGACGCTGGGTAATGAGTAAACGGGAAGAAGAAAGACAAGCTGTTTTGGATTTTGCCAAGTATTTTGTGATCGAAGTATTTGAGAAAGCATTTGCAGGCGATCGCGCCCGTTTAGCAGGACGACAAATCAATTTAATTCGTGACACTTGTGAGTTTCTTTACCGTTTAGAAGACGACAAAGAAAATGCAGGTAAAGGTGATAAATCCACCGAATCTGACGATGATTAATAAGTTATCTGACTACAACAATTATTAAACTTTTAGGAGATTAATCATGACATTACTCAAAACTGTTGATTCCCAATTATTTCAAGCAGAAATACCTTACAAACCAATGGGTAAATATGCTCACTTTCTGACAATTCGTATCACCGAATCTTATCCCTTATTTCAAACAGATGGCGAATTAAATAAAGCACGAGTCAGAGCCGGAGTTAAAGATAAGACTACAATTAGTCGTTTGTCAATGTTCAAGCGCAAACAATCTACACCAGAACGTTTAGTAGGACGAGAATTACTCCGCAAATATGAATTGATGAAACCAGAAGACTGCGAATATAACGTCAACTTTGCAATGGATAATCCTGACTGTATTATTTACGGTTTTGCTATTGGTGATTCTGGTTCTGAAAAATCAAAAGTTGTAGTAGATACAGCATTTTCAATTACTGCGTTTGATGAATCTCATGAAACCTTTACTCTTAACGCTCCCTTTGAAAATGGGACAATGGCTTCTAAAGGTGAAAATGGCTCAAAACCAGGGGAAGTCACTAGCAGAATTAATCAACAAGACCACATCAGACCGCAAGTATTCTTTCCTAGTATTGTCACCCTCAAAGACCCTACGGAAGCTAGTTTTCTATACGTTTTTAATAACATCATGCGGACACGCCATTACGGCGCACAAACAACCCGTACAGGTAGGGTGAGAAATGAGTTAATTGGGGTTGTATTTGCTGATGGAGAAATTACCAGCAATCTACGCTGGACTCAAGCCATATATGATCAGATGAAAGCTAATAATTCTTTAAATTCTCCTGATCCTTTGGATGAAGATGAAGTAATTACTGCTGCTAAAAATGCCATTGAAACTTTGATGTCCCAAGAATTTATTGTGCATACTGACTTTATTGGTGATGCTTTTGAGTCTTTATTAAAAGAAGTGAAAAACCTCACTGCGAATGAAACAGGAATTAAAAGTATTTTACAAAAAGCTGACGCTGAAGCTAAGGCTTATGCAAATAAACACATTAGTAAAAAGAAAACTGCTGCTAAGGCGGGGAAAGAGTGATGGTATTGATTTACCGTTGTCAATTAGAGTTGCATGACAGCCTTTATTATGCCACGCGGGAAATTGGGAGATTATACGAAACAGAGCCAGTAATTCATAATTACGCTCTCTGTTACGCGATGGGATTAGTTGATAGTGAAATCTACTCTACTACAGTAGCTGAAGAAGATTCCTATCGCTATTTCTGTCCTGAACAAGTGCCAAAATATGAGGAGCATTTAACTCCACTCAATCAACAAGAGATTTACGTTACTCCGGCGCGTGCAATTAGTCATTCTGCAATTCTCAATACTTGGAAGTATGCTAATAACAACTACCACGTTGAAATGGAGAAAACGCAGAAAAATATCCCTAGTTTTGGGAGAGCGAAAGAAATAGCACCTGAAAGTGAATTTGAGTTTTTCGTGATTTCCCAAAAAGAACTCAAATTACCAAAATGGCTTCGCTTGGGTAAGTGGATGAGTAAAGCTGAGTTGACAGTTGAGCAACTACCTAAACCTCAAACTACTGAAGGTTTATTCACCTGCAAACAGCCCTTAAATCCTTTAGATGTGATGTTCACCAATCAAGTGATGAGCTACGATGTGGTGAATATGCCTCCAGTTAGTTTAATTCAGAATGTTCAAATGCGAGGGCAATATTACCAATTTACTGAGATGAAAGACATCAAAATTCCGGCTCGGATGGCTTATCATTTTCGTAGTTAATAATTACTGTGCGATCGCTCCTCTATCCCCTGTGAAACACTACCAGCAACAACCCAACGCCTTCCCTAGCGATTACCTAAATAACTTATGGGGAGAAATCCACGCTTGTCCTTACTTTGCTGTCAACAACCTTAACCGCGATTTTGTCGGTACTAAAGGATTTTCTGTGGTGTTCACGCGATCGCACCTCCCCACAGTAGCCCAAAAATTCCCCTACTTCCAGCCTTACCTAGATTTGGCTCTCCAGCCTAACTGTAATGCTTTTTACCTCAATCCCTTACTACTTAAAGAAGGCTCCCGCGTTGATCCGCATATCGATCGCTCTTTGCGTTCCTACTGCAAAACCGTTGAGCCGCCTACACTTGTCAGCGTTCTCTATGTGCGCGTACCAGAGAATATGGAAGGGGGAGAACTGGTATTGCGATCGCACAAACGCCAACTCGGACAAATTAAACCACAAGTTAATACTTTAGTTTACTTTCAAGGTGATTTAACTCATTCTGTAAATGCTGTCAAAACTCCGGGAAATCGCCTCAGCTTAGTTTGTGAACAGTACAGTTTGAGTGAAATTGAACTCCAGGAAATACCGCAATTTACTATAGAGTCAAGAAGCTCTCAATCTACATCCAAAAAGAAAAAATATGCCTCATAGCTTGGTGCTAAATCTACTTCCTCAGTCGCCTATTCCACAGCAATTCTTAACAGGTAGACATTTTCACGCCCTATTTTTAACTCTTGTCAGTTCTGTAGATAAAACATTGGGCGATCGCTTACATGATTCCAATGCAGACAAAGCTTTCACTCTCTCACCGCTACAAATTAATTCTCCCCTTTTAAAGGGCGGTAAAGGGGGATCTAAATTGCAATGGGAACATCAACAACCAATCCCTGCTGGAACACCCTGTTGGTGGCGTATTTCTCTATTAGATGATACTCTCTTTAGCAAACTTACCCAACTATGGCTAAATCTTAATCCTCATCATCCTTGGCACCTTGGCCCCGCTGATTTATATATTACTAGCATTCAAGGTACACCCCAATCTATACAACCTTGGGCAAATGCTTGTACTTACCCTCAATTATACGAACAGGCAAGCGATCGCATCACCAGCATTGACCTGGCATTTTCCACGCCTACCGCCTTTCGTCAAGGAAAGTATGACACTACCCTTCCTACTAGAGAATGTGTTTTTAATTCTCTACTTTCGCGGTGGAATAAATATAGTGGGATAGAATTTTCTCAAATTGCACTTGATTCAATTTTTCCTTCTTTTATTAATATCCATACAGAAATAATAGCTGATTCTCGTAGTAAATTTATCGGTATTATTGGAGAAATTAATTATCGAATTCTAGGAGAAGTTGAACCGATTCAAATTAAGCAAATTAATGCTTTAGCAGACTTCGCTTTATATGCAGGTGTGGGGCGAAAAACAACTATGGGTATGGGAATGGTAAGAAGGTTATAGGTTATAGGTTACAGGTTACAGGTTACAGGTTACAGGTTACAGGTTACAGGTTATAGGTTACAGGTTACAGGTTATAGGTTACAGGTTATAGGTTGCAGGTTAAAGAGTGAGGCGATTAAAAAAGGGGATAGTTAGCAGTTATGAATAGGTGGGAATACTACTTTGTATAGTAATGCTTTGAGCTAACAAAACCTTCTTCATAAACTGTCACCTATCACCTATGAAAATTGAATCACATCGAGATTTAATTGTCTGGCAAAAATCTATGGATATGGTAGTTCAAATATATCAGTTAACCACGAACTTTCCAGCAACAGAAATATATCGCATTACATCACAAATTACTCGTGCAGCCATATCTGTGCCTGCAAATATAGCAGAAGATCACGCACGCGGTAGTAGCAAAAACGATTATGCTCATTTTTTGTCTATATCTAAAGGCTCGTTAATGGAAACAGAAACTTTTTTGATGTTGGCAGTAAGACTTAATTATCTCTCACTAGATCAAGCTAATTCAACATTATCTTTGATTACAGAAATTAGCAAAATGATCACCTCTCTTCGCTATCGCATACTTAAAAGCTAATGACTAATCCAAACCTCACAAATACTCCCTTACCTAACTCATCTACCCTGTCACCTGTCACCTGATGAATACATTGCAATTGCGGCATTAAACCAATATGCTTACTGTCCGCATCGCTGTTGGCGGATGTTTTGTGCAGGCGAATTTACCGATAATCAATACACAATTGAAGGCACAACTTTACACGATCGCGTCCATACTTTAGGTGAAGGACAGCGTGAAGAAACTTGGCAAATCCGCGCTATTTGGTTGAAATCAGACCAGTATAAACTTATTGGTAAAGCCGATTTAATTGAATCAGAAAACGGTGAATACTATCCCGTAGAATATAAACGCGGACGTAAAGGCGAATGGGATAACGATGAATTGCAAGTCTGCGCTCAAGCTTTATGTTTAGAAGAAATGACAGGCAAAACTATCAACACTGGCTATATTTATTATGCCCATTCACACCAACGTCAATTAGTAGAAATTAATTCAGCATTACGCCAAAGTGCGATCGCTACCATTGAAGCCGTACAAATGCTGTTATTTACAGGCGCAATGCCCAAAGCCATCAAAACTAAGCGCTGTGATGGATGCAGTTTGTATCAGCAATGCATACCACAATCCACCGAAAAAGTCAAATCTTATCAAGAAATCAGTTAAACACTCGGTGTAACTCTGCGTTAACTCCGCGCCACTTTGCGTTAAATCTTTCCTCCCCATCTAATAACTCAGGAGACAATCATGGGTACAGTTTATATCACCCAAGAAGATGCCTTCATTGGCAAAATTGACGAGCGCCTCAGCGTTAAATTTGATAAAAAAATTCTTTTAGATATCCCACTCATCAAAATAGATGGTGTTGTAATTTTAGGACGCGCCACTGTTTCACCTGCGGTTATTTCTGAACTACTAGAACGTCATATTCCCCTAACCTTTCTCACAGAAAATGGACGTTATTTAGGACGCATAGAACCAGAAGTCACCAAAAATATATTTGTCCGCAAAGCCCAATGGCAAGCTGCTGGCGAATCATCCCAAGCAATTCATATAGTACAAGGTTTTGTACGCGGTAAATTGAAAAATTATCGTCAGCTTCTCACCCGCCGCCAACGGGAATCTCCAGATATAGATTTATCAAAAAATATTACCCATTTAGAACAAGCGATCGCACCCATTGATACAACTCATAACATCAATTCACTGCGCGGTTTAGAAGGTGCGGGAAGTGCAGCTTACTTTGGCTGTTTCAATCAACTAATTCGGAACGCAGACTTTCAATTTTCTCACCGCCTGCGCCGTCCGCCAACCGATCCTGTGAATTCTTTACTCAGTTTTGGTTACTCATTATTACGCCATGATGTCCAAGGAGCAATTAATATAGTGGGTTTTGACCCATATTTAGGATACCTGCATTGCGATCGCTATGGTAGACCTTCTCTCGCACTCGACTTAATGGAAGAATTTCGTCCCCTCATCGTAGACGCAGTGGTTTTATCTACCTTAAATAAGCAATTGTTGACAACCGCCGATTTTGTCACCGAACCCTTAAGCGGCGCAGTTTCCCTCACACCCGAAGGACGAAAAACATTCTTGCGCTTATACCAACAAAAAAAACAAACCGAATTTAAACACCCCGTCATGGGGCGCAAATGCACTTACCAAGAAGCCTTTGAACTACAAACGCGATTATTGGCTAAATACCTCATGGGCGAAACCGAGAAATATCCACCTCTGGTTTTGAAATAGGTGATAGGTGACAGGGGGAAATTTTTGAGTGAAAGACGAATTAAGAAAGAAAGTCATGATATCCTACGATATCTCAGAGGATAAACGCCGCACCAAAATTCACAAAATCCTCAAATCCTATGGTCAGTGGGTGCAGTATAGTGTGTTTGAATGTCAGCTGACTGATACTCAATATGCTAAACTGCGATCACGCTTACACAAACTCATCAAGCCAGACACCGATAGCATCCGCTTTTACTTTCTGTGTGGCTGCTGTTTTCCTAAAATTGAACGCATCGGTGGTGAACAACCCCGCGACGAAACCATTTTCTTTGCGGAATGCGCGGATGGGTAGCTGTAAAAAATTAGGTTCGAGTCAAAATGGCTGTATTCCTTTCCGTACAAGCTTTTGCAGAAAAAATAAATTAAAACCTGCCGCGCACCTTATACTGTCTGGGTTTCAGCCGTTTGACTTAAATCAATTGTCTTTTTTTGATGCTATACTTTTCCCATCCGCGAAACCGAACCTCGAAAACCAAATACAGATTAGTTTTGCGCCTTCCGCCGTTGCAACTTCAATTAATCCCTATTAGGGATTGAAACTTAGATGCTGATTTCGTGGCACTTTATAGAGTGCAAGTTGCAACTTCAATTAATCCCTATTAGGGATTGAAACTTCTTTAATGCGATGTACAGCCCCTTCGTATTGAGTTGCAACTTCAATTAATCCCTATTAGGGATTGAAACTTCAGGCATCGATTTTAGTTGCTCTATGAAATCTGTTGCAACTTCAATTAATCCCTATTAGGGATTGAAACTAAAACTCTTACTTTCAGAAAAAGCTTTGATTATTAAGTTGCAACTTCAATTAATCCCTATTAGGGATTGAAACTGGTTATCTACCAAACGATGAAAAAAGAATCGAAGGTTGCAACTTCAATTAATCCCTATTAGGGATTGAAACTGAAAACTGCATAGAGGTAGATCCTGGATTTATTGTTGCAACTTCAATTAATCCCTATTAGGGATTGAAACAACAACAGCCTTTATATAGTCCTGAATATGCTGCTCGTTGCAACTTCAATTAATCCCTATTAGGGATTGAAACCTGGTACATACACTCGGCTGATTCCCTGGTGTAGCCTCCAGTTGCAACTTCAATTAATCCCTATTAGGGATTGAAACCTCCATTGCTTGGCTATCAACTAGAACAAGTTGAGTTGCAACTTCAATTAATCCCTATTAGGGATTGAAACGTGCTACTCCGTTTGCACAAACCAGAAAAGCCAGGTTGCAACTTCAATTAATCCCTATTAGGGATTGAAACAGTATAGATGATCACTTTGATTTATTCTTTAATTGGGATAGCGATCGCTATCTTCAAAATTAATTTTATTAGTGGCGATCGCATGTACCTTACTATTCCGTAGCAGCGGGTTGAGGCGCAAACTGAACTCTGGGATCTGGCATAAAGGTGTATCTTAAGTACAATCCACCCCAGACAAAGAGAATGATTAACAAACCACCAATACCAAGGGGACTGGGAAGCCAGAAAACTACTTCTATATGGTTAAGTTCACCGGGGTTGAGTCGCCATACCAGTTGATTACCTTGCTTTTCTGGTTCGATGGCATTTTCAGTGAGTTGAATATTTTTAGCTCCCCAAGGGGTTTTTAAGGTAAATTCCAAATCAAGAATTGCACCAGCATCAGCAAGCACATTACCTTTACTGGCAATTAAGGCGAGCGATCGCAAATCTAAATCATAAATTAACCGATTTCGGACTAATAGTAAAAAATTATTCTGAAATAGCAATAAATTTGATTCAATTTTTGGTAATTCAGAATCAGATTCGCTAGGTTTAGCTTCTAATTTTTGATTGTTATGGGAGTTAAAAAACTCATTGAATTTAGTTTGTAATTCCTGAGCATTACTGAAGGGAATTGTAACTATTACTTCTTCTGGAGAAATTCGTCGGGCTTTACCTTCGAGTTTGCGGGTACGAGTTTCTATACTATCTAACCAAGCATATACGTAATCACCGCTAAAACTTGTAAGCCGTTCACCTAACTTAATATGCTGCACCAATTCACCACTATTAGAGTGGTTAAAGTTCACGCTCATATCATACTTTACACAACCAGACAGCAGCAGCGATGTTAACACCACCAACCACAGTATGGGTTTACGAGTGGGAAAAAAGCGATTAATGCGATCGCGTTTTATGTTGGCTTGCAAAAAACTCAATGGTTGAATTAACCACATAAAAGTCTTTCCCACAATAGAAAAATTCATCACTATATTTCTCCCAAAAAATCAAATAAAGTATGAAGCATAAAAGATAAAATTTATATTTCATACTTCATATTTAATTAAACAGCCGACCAAACTAAATATGAAAAAACTAATCCAATCACAATTAGCGCCACCCAGATAAAGCGATTATCTCTGGTATTGACCTGGCTGAGATCAACAAATTCTGGTTCAGTAGTTTTTTTTGGTGGAGAGGATTTGCCAGGATTGACAGCGACACGCACTTTAGATTCATTGTCAGATAATGCAGCCAAATCTGGAATTTCGGTCATCCATTCACTTGGTCGTTTGAGCTTTGGTGCTTGTAAAATATACAGCAACCGCCGTGCTTGTTTATTGGTTTCCGCGTAGGGATGTCTTTGGAGTTGCTTACAAAGTGCGATCGCTTCCTCATTACGTCCGGCTGCTTCATAAGCTGTTACTAGCCAAATTTCTACTTCACCTCCAAGGCGGGAATTACGAGTTAACAAAGCACTTGCCTTTTCCAGATTTTCTATAGCTTCTCGATATTGCCCATTTTCAAAGGCAAGCTTACCCGCTTGGTAAAGCTTTCTAGCAATTTCTAAACTTTCTTCACTCACGTTTTGCATATAAATCCGTACTGCCTTAATTTTGCCAAAGCCAGTAATCTTTTTGTAATCTTTTTAAAAGCTGGCAATCTTAAAGTAGATAAACTTTTAAAATTTTAACTAGTAGTCAACTGTAAAAACACTCATTTATTCATTACAGGCAAGTAAAATATGGTAAATATCAAGCTTTCTCAACTAAATTGGCTAGGAGCAGGAATTAGTCTAATGTTGATGAGTGCTGTGAACGCTCCAGCTTCTGCTCAAAGTGCGATTTTTATTGAACGCAGCAATCCTTATAGTGTGAATCAGCCACCTGCTGTTGGTTCATTTATTTATGGTAGTCCGATTCCCACCCCTGTACCAGTAGATCCCTCAACAGGATTATTACCGAGTCGGACTATTTACCCTAATTATTATCCCAGGGTAAGACATCACAGGTCTTATGATTACAAATCACCGAGTCGGACTATTTACCCTAATTATTATCCCAGAGTAAGACACCATAGGTTTCATAATTCCAAATTCGGGAATCCGGTGATTATCAACAATTCCTGGCGGCGGACACCTTTTAGAGGGCGATCGCGGGTAATTTTAAATCATCCTCGTTGGTATCGATAGCCAGGAAAATGAGGGAGACACGGGAAGAAGATAAATTAAAGAGCAGGGGAGCAGGGAGCAGGGGGAAAAATCACTCCACTTGTGGGTGAAAGCTCCCTTGCTCCTAGGGTGCAAACTGTGAACCCAGAATCATCGTCCCAATCCCAACGTCAGTAAAGATTTCCAGTAACAGCGCGTGGGGAAGACGACCATCGATAATGTGTGCAGCCTTGACTCCTTGAGCGAGCGATCGCACGCAACAACTAACTTTGGGTATCATTCCCCCACTAACAACACCACTAGCAATTAAATCGCGGGCTTCCCGAATATCTACTTTCGGAATCAAAGTAGACGGGTCTTTATAATCTTTTAAAATGCCTCTAGTATCGGTCAGCAAAATCAACTTTTCTGCCCCCAGTGCAGCCGCAATTTCCCCAGCAACAGTATCTGCGTTAATGTTATAAGCCTGTCCCGACTCGTCTGCGGCTACACTCGACACTACCGGAATATAGCCATTACTAGAAAGGGTTTCTAAAATTTTGATATTAATACCGCTAACTTCGCCCACAAAGCCGATGCCTTCTTGACCTTGGGGACGGGCTGTAATCAAGTTACCATCTTTACCGCACAGCCCCACTGCCATACCACCAGCTTGATGAATCAAGGCAACAATTTCTTTATTAACTCGACCGACTAAAACCATCTCCACCACATCCATTGTGGCAGCGTCGGTGACTCGCAAACCATTTTTAAATTGGGCTTCGATGCCTAATTTATCTAACCAACTGTTAATTTCTGGGCCACCACCGTGTACAAGAATTGGGCGTAAGCCAACGCAGGATAAAAAAACAATATCGCGGATTACTTTGTCTTTGAGGATGCTATCTTTCATCGCCGCACCACCATATTTAACTACAACAGTGCGACCTACAAATTGTTGAATGTAAGGTAGTGCTTCGCTAAGGACTCGCACACGAGTAGCTTCATCGTGCCTGATATACTCAGTATCGTTGACCATCTTGGTTGAAATTTAAAACCTATGCAGTCAGTGTAGAAGACTTTTTCACCAGTCACAATCACTTCACTCGTGTGAAACAGATGTTTTCAGTACACTAGGAATTGCTTCCATAACTCTGTTGGCAATTTGTTCTGGTGTTTCCCCTTCTTGTACTGTGATATGCAAATCAGCTTGGGCGTATAGTGGTTGGCGTTCTTCGAGGAGCGATCGCAATTTACCTTGAGGATCGGGATCTTGTAGCAATGGTCTTGTGGTATCCTCAGCCAAGCGGATGTAGAGTAGTTCCACTGGCACATCTAGCCACACAATTAAACCGTGACGCAGATAACTCCAATTTTCTCGCCGCATCACAATTCCGCCACCTGTAGCTACTGTCAAATTCACATGAGCGCATACCTGTGCCAAGACATCACTTTCCAACTGGCGGAATGCTGCTTCTCCTTCCTCCGCAAATAGCTGAGTGATGGGTCTACCTGCGGCTTTAGCAATGACATCATCAGTATCTACAAACCCATAACCCAACTGCTGTGCTAGTAAACGCCCTACTGTGGTCTTTCCAGCGCCCATCATGCCAATTAAGTACAGGCTGACTCCTTGCAATAAGCTGCTCACCAGTCGCTTTACTCCAGTAAATTCTCAACTCCTCACTTTACTTTAAATCTCCGCATTCAGGCGACTTTCTCGGAGATGGTTTTTTAAGTGGGCGGCAAAAATTGTCTGGCTCATTAAGAAATAGCCTTCTTGTTCTTCACTTAATTTTAAGTTTTCTTCGAGCGATCGCTCAATCATGTACTCCATTAACACTGGAGTTTGAGAAAAACTGGATGCTTGTTGTTCAATTAGAGATCGCCTATGTAATAAATCTACAGCTTCTAAGATTAATCTTTGCGATAGTCTAGGTGACAATCCGGGTATAGTGTTTTGCTGCAACTGTCTTACAGAAACAGCGTTTTGCTTCATCGCCAACCAGTACATCATATGCTTTTCTAGTTGAGACAAACGATTGAACTGTTGATCTAGTATGGCGCGAATATCTCCAAAAACTACAGTTCCCTGGGCGATAAACTCATCAATATTGCCACCAAATAACTCTTGAATTGTCGTAGCTACTAATTGTAGAAATAACGGATTACCGCCATATTGTTCTACTAAGACTCGACATCTGTCTTCTGGGATGTTGATAAAACCTTTAGCTCTCAGAATTGAGTGACTTTCTGATTGATTTAAGCCAGTTAACCTGAAAGAGCGAACAGGTGATGTATTACCTTCTAGAGCAGCTATTTCGGGAATTTTTTCCCGACTGGTTAACACTAAGCTGCTTTGATGTTGAGATTCTCCTATCCGCCTAATTAATTCTCCATATAGTTCATATCCTTGACGATATTGAATTTGTGGCAGGAGATTTTTTGTGCCTTGGTTGTTGACTGTTAAAGTGGAAAATTCGGTTTTAGCGTAACTATTGCCGCTACTGGCTAAAATTGTATCGAAATTATCTAAAATAATTAAACACCGAGCATTACGAAAAATGTCTATCAATTGAGAGATGCGACTTTCGACAGTTTTTGCAGTTGCAGTCTCTGGGGTTGGCAATAAAGTCTGAATTAGTTGCTCTAATATCTGCTCTGGGGAAGGGGAAAAATGCAGCGATCGCCAGATAACATAATCGAACTGATCTTGAATTTCTTGTGCCAGCTTCACCGAAAAAGCTGTCTTACCAATACCACCCATGCCCAAGATTAACAGTAGGCGACAGCCCTCTTGCAAAATCCATTGTTGAGTTTTCGCCAGTTCTATTTTTCGTCCGTGGAAAACACTCACATCAATTGCTTCACCCCAATCTCTGATTGAGGTCGAATTAATTTTTACTAACTCTGAGTCTTGTTCTTTGTGAGTTTTTCTGAGAGTGATTGCTGTCGGTAATTGAAACCTTCCTTTTTTATACCCAGCTTTTTCGAGTAAATAAGTTACACGACTCCAATTTTTAACTTTGACTGAGTGACCAGCTGCATTACTCAGCATTTCTTCTAGATACTTGTATAATCCATTAGACAGATAGACTCTAACAGTGCTACTACTACGACTTTGATAAACTATACTAGCGATTTCTGCTGGGCTACAACCACACAGTAAACCTCTCAAGAATTTTTTTTCTACAGGTGTTAAAGCTTTCCCTTTTGTTGATGCTAAATCTACGTATAACTTTTCTAACTCCCAATTATTTTTAGCCTCAACAAATTCTTCTTCTATTTGACTTGAATCAGGTGCTGACATTACTAATATTTATGTATTTAATCTAACCCCGGCAATATCCTAACTATTATTTGATGAAGCAAAAATAAATCAAAGATAAATTTCTAACGAATTTGCTAACTCTTGTTAGGTGACTTGGAAGTTCGTGCTTAGATATCTTTAGACTTAACAGAAATTTTATCAAGCTTGTTTGAAACTTTAAGCAAACAAATTCTGTCAATATATATCTACGGAACTTTTGATCTGTGCTGTGGGAATTTTTAGATAGGCATCACACTGTGTTTTTAACATCACATTATTAGAATTATAAAATTCCCTAAAAATCGGTTTTCATCAATAATTCTTGCCGAGAAAGGTGTAAAAAATGACCATGTTTTTAAACTTGTACAAACCAAGCTTAGGAAAATTGAAGGTTTAGACACAAAAACCGATACATATTTCACCGGAGTATTAACCAAGAATCAATGTGGTGTGTTAAGAGGCATCAACCATGACTCGAATTCGTGACGTTGTACAACAAGCTTTAGTAACTGGTTATCTGACGGTTGAAGCAGAAAATCAATTACGGCATTTATTAACTACCCGTTATGATATGGAAGATTTCAATGCTTTCATGGCTTTGCAGGAAGCTGCTATGAACGGTAAAGTCAAGCAAGAGTCGCGTGAAAGAAGTATGAAGTGTGAAGTATGAAGTATGAAGTATGAAATTTCATACTTTAGCTTTTTGACTAATGACTCATTACTTCTGTGGCTTATCGTCATCTCCAAATTCATCATCTTCAAAAAACGACCAGTCATCATCAGTCTTGTCGGCTGGTTCATCAGCTGGTGATTTGTAGGGAGGGATAATAACGCGGTAATCAGCATCGTAAACAGATTCTGTCTTTCCTACCGCCGTATTTTTTGGTTCGCGGTAACTGTAGGAATAAACAGAACCCGACTGAGAAGAACTTTTTGGCTCTGCTTGGCGTTCTTCTGATTCAAAGTTGCGTGCAGATTGAGTTCTAGGATTGGGAGGCGGCGTTTGTTGCGGCTGTTCTTCAAAGTCCCAATCATCGTTTGTATTGCTTGTTTCCCAATCATCAAATTTTTCACTCGCAGCAGCCTTGGTTTGGCTGTTAGGTGATTGAGAAGTAAAAGGAGGAGGTGTAGGTTCTTCTGAGGGAGGTGTTTTGACACGCCGTGAAGTTGCTGCTGATTTCAAAGGAGTTTGCCGTGGTTGTCCCTCAAAGTAACTTGAAAATTTAAATAAGGTAGTTATCAATACAGATGTAAATGCACCTGCTGTACTGGCGAATAAAATCCACATCGCTAGGGGTAGTTGCTGAGTACGCATACCCAAAAATGCTAACGATATGGCAGGCGACCAGTTTTGTACTAACAATAGTGTTAGCCCTCCTAGTACTACCACCAACAAAATTAAGCGAATTACAGCCATAAAAAAGGCAAAAGTTAAAAGGCAAAAGTTAAAAGTTACTTAAGTTAATGAAAACAAAAGGTAAGAGTAAAAAAGCAAAATAGAGTCTATCTTACTTTTACCCTTTTACTTTTACCTTTTTACTTCCTTCCTTGCCATCGTTGAATTGGGATGCAGTCAATCTCTAGTTGATCTAAAGTACGGGCGACAACAAAATCCACCAAGTCCTCGATGGTTTGAGGGTTGTGATACCAAGCGGGAATGGCAGGGACAACTCTAACTCCTGCTTCGGCTAAGGTTGTTAAATTACGCAGGTGAATCAGGCTAAAAGGGGTTTCACGGGGAACGATAACTAGTTTGCGTCCTTCTTTGAGTTGGACATCTGCTGCCCGTTCCAATAAATCGGAACTCAAGCCGACTGCGAGCTTGGCCACCGTACTCATACTACATGGAATAATTATCATCCCTAAAGTGCGAAAGGAGCCACTGGCAATGTTGGCTCCGACATCACTCCAAGGATGACAGCGTAGTTTGCCTGTCAGGGACACGCCAGCTTGTTCGCGCCAGAATTGCTCTTGTTGAATTGGTTCGGCTGGCATCCGAATTTCCTGTTCTGCTTGCCAAACCATGTAAGTTGATTTAGAGGCAACTAATTCAATTTCATAGTCGGCGGCAAGCAAATATTTTAGAGCGCGAACGGCATAAATTAGCCCAGATGCTCCTGATACGCCGAGGATTAGGGGCTTGGTGTGATGTGACACGCGGTTTTTCTTAACAAAACTTATTCATCATCAGCATAAAGTTCTAAGTCGCTAGGTTCAAGTTCGCCAGAGAGATAGATATCTACTGGATCGCCATTCATACTGCTATTACTGAAACCTTTAGGTATGCCATCGCTACCAACAGTAACTAAATCAATTTGTTGACGGTAGTAATCGACACTTTTCACTTGTACAGCCACGCGATCGCCTAATCTATAAGAAGCGCGATTTTTCCGGCCAAACAGTGCCTGTTGTCGGGCGCGATATTCATACCAATCATCTTTGAGAGAACTGACGTGTACCAATCCCTCAACCCGTAAGGGGGCGCTGGGATGTTTGTCTTTTGGCGACTCTGTGGTTGGTACTTCAATTTCGACAAAGAATCCGTAGGATTGCACGCCTGTAATTACACCTTGGAAGACTTGACCGATGCGCTGTTTCATCAGTTGGGCTTTTTGCAATCCAGCTAAGTCGGCTTCGGCTTCTTGAACTTCTTTTTCACGGTCGTTGAGTTGAATAATTACCCTAGTCAAATCGCTTTGCAGTTCTTGTTGCAATTCTGGGGGTAAGACATTCCAGTTAATTTCGAGGTGAGAAGAAGAGTGACGTAGGTTAATGCGATCTTTGACACGGGTATTGCGGCGATCGCGTCCATGTTCGATGAGTCTGTAGTAGACTCTTTGCAACAGCAAATCGGGATATCGGCGCAAGGGGGCAGTACAGTGGGTATATTGCGCCAATGCCAAACCAAAGTGAGTTCCTTTGGTGATGCTGTATGCTGCTGGCTTGAGGGTATCTTGCAACAGATAAGTTAACACCTGCTCCGAGGGAGATTCGGCAAATGCCCTTGTTAAAAGTTGGTAATCTAGGGGTTGAATATCTGCTTCTGATTCTAATGACAGTTCTACGCCTAAATTAATGGCCAATTTCAGCATTTCTTGGACATCTTCAGGATCGGGTGTGCCTTGAACTCGCCAGATGGCGGGTATTCCTAAAGCGCTGAGATGTTCTGCCATTAATTGGTTTACTAATAGCACAAACTCCGTGAGGAGCGATCGCACGGATAAATCATTCATCACCACAGCACCTAACATCCCTTCATCAAAGTAAGGATTTTGGTTTGGTGGCAGATTTAACTGCAAACTCCCACGCGCCAACCGCATCTGTTTAACAGTTTGATGGAAGGTGTCTAAGTCTTGTAGGAGTTGAATTACTTCTTCAGATTCCTTGGAGGTTTGACCGCTTAAAATTGCTTCGGCTTTATCCTTATTCAGGGCTGTGTCTACGTTGATCACACTCGGTTGGATTTCCCACTCCGACACTTCCCCCGATTTAAGATCAATAGTAATCAAAAATGAGAGAGTTAGGCGATCGCTTCCCGTGACTAAAGAACATCTTTCTGCCACAGCTTCCGGTAACATGGGCAGCACTAAGTCACCCAAGTACACAGAACGTCCCCGCTTCAGGGCTTCCCTGTCTAAGATTTCATCCGGTTGGATGTAGTGGGAAACATCGGCAATGTGAAAACCTAAACGCCAACCGTTAGCTGTTTTTTCTAAACTCAAGGCGTTTTCTACCAGCTTGGCATCAGCATTTATGCCAGTGATTGCTAAGGTAAATAAACTCCGTAAATCTAATCTATTTTTCAAGTCAGCTTTCAGTATCCTTTTCGGTAACTTGGCAGCTGCTTCTTGGACTGATTCTGAGAAATTGCGAGATAGATCGTGTTTACAAGTCACCAGATCAATATCGGCTGCGGCTTCAGCATCGCTACCCAAAATTTGCACTACTCTACCTACGGGTGGATATTGTGCTAACGGGTAACGCAGAACTTCGACATGGGCGAGATGATCGATGGCTTCTGCAAAAGTCATGCCGTTGGTTTGGAGTTTGAGTTCAAACAATAACCGATCATCTAAAGGTACTGCCCGAAAACCGCTTTCTACCTGTTTAATCCGAGCTAGTAAAGTGTGGTTAGAGCGTTCTAAAATTAATTTGACCTCTCCTTCAGGAGAACGGCGACGACTCCCTTCTTTGAGAACTCTTACCAAAACGCGATCGCCATTCCAAGCATTACTCAGATGACTTTCGCGGATGTATATATCCTCCGCACCTTCCACATCTTGAATCGCAAAGCAAAAGCCTTTACTGGAACAACGGAGTTTGGCTTCGATCGTGCCTTCTTCAAACACGCGGCGATATTTGCCTCGTTCTTTGACCAAAATCCCGATTTTTTCTAGTATTTCTAAGGCAATATGCAGCTTTTCTAAACTATCTTCATCCTCACAGCCAAGTTTCTTTTCTAAAACTTTCCGAGCTACCAATTTATCATCGGTGAAATTGGCAAGGAGTGTAGCGATTGAAAATTCCATGCAGTGAACCGACCTTTGGTCAAAACATCATGTTGGTTTAATCTGGTTCTTTTCTGTATACCCTCACGGCCTACAGACACTAACTAACTGGAAACGAATTGCCCTGAGGCATGGTTCCCGAAATTCCAAGCCTAGGAAGCCAGCCTACCCTGAGATAAAGCCGCTCCCAAAATCTTGAAACTTCTCACTGCACGACGATTTCAGAGTTAGCTTGCGCTTGGGCTTCTACACCTAACCAAACTGATAAAGTACGCCTAATGGGTTTTTACTTACTAAGTAATTACGCAGAGGGTTTTTGAGAGGCTGGCTTAGGATTACTCTCCACACTGCCCAAAAGCGCTAGGTTAGGAAAAACCACAGGTGTTTGATTGTCTAGCTTGAAGGTGCTTTTATGCCATCAGACTCTGATTTTTAACTAGGAGAAACTGCCGATAAACCTAATTTTCCCACATGTAGAATCGGTAACAATTAAGTCGGCAGCCATACAAGCAGTGAGGGCGAACCTTATCTCCATTATTGTAGATTTAGAGCGTACTTCCAGGAAATAATTCTAGATCAAGAATTAGGTAAATAGTATAGCATTGAAGATGAGATCACCTAGCTAATAGGGGCAGTAGTCAATCATATTAGTGAAAAAAATAGTTACTGCCAAAATTAGAACACACAAACACAGCACAAACATTACCTTGAGTTTTAAGATACCAGACAAAGTGACCCGATAGTTCAGGGTGGTAAGTAATTGGCGATCGCTCACTCTGAGAAATCAATCTCCCACAAATTCAGCGACTCAAACAAAGATTATTTAATTTTAATCACATATTTCTCTGCCAACAAAGGATTTAAGGACTTAAAATTAAAATATTTCCATAGATTTACTGTGGACAAAATAAGTCGTCTCCCACTACAGTTTCAAATTCCCTAAAATCTGAGTGTTCAGGAGATGGCACACAGGCAGGACAACTGACTGGGGTATATAGTATTCACCCCGTGATTTAGCAGACATTAGATTTGGTGACAGTATTATGTTGGCTCAATTTCAGAGCTTGTATCCCAACGGTAGTTTGATTTCGGAATTAGTAGACATTTTTCAAGGCAAATATATTGTTAGAGCCAGCGTGCAGATTGACGGTGTAACCCGTGCTACTGGGTTAGCAGCCGCAGAAACCGTGGAAGCCGCAGAAGACCAAGCTCGAACAAGGGCATTGATGGTTTTGGGTGTCACAAGTTCGCCACAAACACAGGCTGAACCATCTCCCAAGTCAACAATTCCGGTACAGCTAAATTCCGTCATTAACACAACAGCAGATTTACGTGAATCAACTTATTTTTTTACAAAAGATGAGGATGTGGGATCAGCCACAAATATGGCTGAAACATCTCTACCGTTGCCCACTGACAAGAATATTCAGCCAGATTTATTCGTAACTGAAACACTAAGTGCTGATACTTACAATCAAGATTTAAGCCCTAACCTACCTTTAACTACTAGCCAAGAGCCAGCATTTGCTACCCCTGGGGATAATTTGGAAATAGAAGTTAGTCATCAGCCAGGAACTCCAACTTTTTCAGGGATGGCTGCTAGTAATGTCACACCATTTACGCCCCGCAGTTATAGTTCACAAGAAAATACACCTGCTTCAACGGGAACAAGCAAGAGAAAAAAGAAAGCTGAACCAGTGGATTTGTCGGATGTAATTGCGAAAACCGATGTTGAGCTTCAACGTTTAGGCTGGACACCAGAACAAGGAAGAGAGCATCTGATTAAAACCTACGGTAAGCGAGGGCGCACTTTACTTACTGAAGAAGAATTGCACAGTTTTCTACAACACTTACAATCTCAACCTGATCCCATAGCCGGGTTTTGATGGGCTTGATAGGATGGGTAAGTAGGTCGGTGTTAAAAATTGTCGTTATGACAAGGCAGAAGGCAGAAGGGAAGAGGTTTTCAAGCTACTTTACTTTCCGTTACATAGTTCGGTTTATTTGCACCTTTCTACTTACGATAATGCCCACCTTACCAATGAGACTATGGGATACTCCCGTCTTGCTTTTACTCCAGATAAGCGTTTGTGCTTTTCTTAGTGTTATTCCATTCCTAATTATTTACCTTAGCCTTGAGAGACGCAAAATGCTTCCCACCTAACTCAATTTGCCCCTCTGCACATCCAGTTTTCAATCTTTTAAGCAAATAATCCATATCGTGAGCTATAAAATTTGTGCCATGATCTGGCTCGACTAGACTGACTAAAGATATATTTGCGATCGCTTGATTTGCTAAACTGGAAATTCCTAAAAAATTGAATACTCCTGATTCATAAGTACCACAAGGTACTGAAGGGTTGTGTACTCCAACGCAATATTCATTTGCTTGAAACCAATTAAATGCCGGGTAGCCATGAAAATGCACAATTGGCGCACCATCTTGAATTAATTTTGGTGCATATAAAGCAGCAGCAAGACTAATAGCAAGCATGACATAAATATCATAAGAAGGTTTGATATCTACTAGCTCTGTATGAATACCTTGAGGTAATTCCAGATATAATTTTTCTTTCAAACCAATTCTGATAATATCACTGGCAATATTCAAGTTTGTTTTATTCGACCCAGAACGAGAACTAACAAGCCAGACATCAGGAATTTGCTGAAAGACATCTTCACCTTGTATGCTGGTTTTTAGATAACGTCTACCTTGTGCATTTTGACGAAGTTCATTGCTGTCAAATCCTGCAATAGGTAACAGACTTTCCCATTCCGTTATATTGATTTCTTTAGCACCAAAATATTGTGGCGGTTCAGCATAAGCTACAAAACCATAAGAAACACCTGTTCTGCCGTTGACAATAATATCGACAATATCTCTGTGAGACTTCCTTTTAATGACTTCATCTAGTTTAAAGCCAGGTGGAAATAAACCTGTTGATGCCAGTTCCTGACCCAATTTTACTAAATTTTTAGCATAGATTGATTCTTTCGGTTGATACTGTCCTACTTCAAATCTATTCAATAAAAGGGGAGAAATTGGCACAAAAATTTTCGGAATTAATGAATTTAATACAAAAGTTTCTATTTCATTTTTTGCAAAAATAGAGTCTGAAAGATTCATATTTAAAATAGAAATCTTATCAACAGCAACTCCAATTACAATCTCTGAAAAAGTTCGTACCAAAGTATTCAAGCCAATATTAATTTTTTGTTGATACGGAATATCAGGGTTAATGAAATCATCATCTATTTCAGTTAAAACTATTACCTGAGTATTAGTAGGATTTTCAACATATTTCGCTGCATGATCTTCCGCCCAACTACTCAGTCTGGCAATATTAGATACTGAAATTTCTCGTTTTTTTAATATAAATTTGGAATAAAAATAATACCAATTTTCAGCCACTAAAATCCCCAATTTTCTCATCCAAGATGCAGGTATTTCGACATCAATCACAGCATTAATTTCAGCTTTAACACCCCTAAATTTAAAGGTTTTTTTCTGGTTAATGATAGGGAAAAAAATGTCATGTTTAAATTCTGTAGTTGCTTGCTCCCAAGGAAGAATTTTCGCGCCATATTCTTGGAAATAATGTTGTAAATCTTGACGAAATTGCAAAATTTCTGGATTTTTATAATTTTCAGGTAAAGACTTAAAAGTAACTATTAATTGTTGAGCCATTATTCTAGGATCAACAATTGGTGGCTTATCTTCTGCATTTTCTTGTCCGATATATCCACCAATTAAATGTCCAATAGTTTGTAGATTGATGCCCTGAATTATTGGAACAAGCTCAGTATTTTTGATAATATTTTTCTCACGAATAAAATTTATAATTTCTGTTTTATAAGCTGCGAGATCAGCCTGAATTTCTGGTGTGATGACTCCTTTTGGAGAACGAATTTTGAGTTTATCATTATCAACCCAAAAATAAACACCTTGTTGAGTCAGACTTGTAACAAATTCCGATGTATTCATAAGTTCCAAAATTCCCTATTTATAGCAAAATATGAGTTTAATCACACTCTTAGCAACCGATTAAATTTGAAAGATTTCCGAATCTGAAGTTTCCAATTCTTCGACTAAACGTTTAGCTAGTGATGAAATGGTAGGATAATGCCAAAGGAGCATAGGAGACAGCTTAAATCCTAAAAATTTTTCTGCTTTATTTACCAGCAAAATAGCCTGTACTGAATCTAGTCCATAGCTCTCCAACGGTTCGTTAACATCTATTTCATCGGGTTTTATACTCAAATGTTCAGCAATATGAGAAATCAGCCAACCTTGAATTTCTTTTACAGTATAAGACTGATTAGCATTTGAATTGGGAATAGACTGACTCATTTATTTACCCCTAAATTAACAGTAATTAAATCTTAAAGATAGTAAAAAAATAGCATTCATGTTTTTTAAATCTCACAAATTTCAATTAGAAACAAAAATGCTGTGTCAGTATTGATGAGTAAAATATTTTTAGCTTTAAACAGTCGTCAAACTTTTCTCATTTTTAAACTGGCAAATATGCCAAATAAGCAGCATAAAATTGTTTACAAGTTCTTCCATTGTATTCTGGCTAATTGAAGGCTCAGAAAATACGAAATTCAACAGCATTTTTCCTTGAAAAGTTGAAGCATGGGTAATAAACATACCTGCGTATAAAGCATGAGAGCCAAGAAAACTAATTTCTTCGAGTTCAAATTCACCATAGATTTTGGGAACATTAACTCTACCTGCATTAGATACAGATACTGTAGCAGCTACTTGCCTAGGATAATTCAAAGAAAAATCTATTAGATGTTTAGCCGCTAAAATCATTTTAAAGATATCACTATGCTTAGTAATAGCCGCAATATTTTGTTGAACTTTCCGCGCTAAATCCCAAAAAGTTGTATTGTTTTGTATGCTATAAAAACCCATAGTAGATGAAGCTAATACAGCCATATGCTCATCACTGATTTTCGGCTCTAAATATCTCCTCAAATCCAGATATGATAGGCAGTTAACCCTAATAGATTTCTTTTCTTTTTTCGTAAATTTACTAGCAACTGTAAACATCATAGCTGCACATAAAGCACTGTTTATAGTTGTATTCTCATGGTGACAACAATTAACAAATTTTTGCGTTAACTCTGAGTCAAGTTGTTTATGAATCAGATGACAACTACGCTGATCAATGGGTGCATATTTCTCAAAGCCTAAAGTTTTAGGTCGATACCAAATTTTTTGTAACCCAAGCTGCAACAAAAAAAGTGTACTGCTGATTTTACCTGTGAACTTATTAGTCCACGCAGGTAATAATTCTTCTACAGGCGGTAGGGGAACTAAACTCGCAACTGGGGTAATTAAATTTCCAGAGATAATTTGCTGACAATAAGTCAAAATTTCTGAATGTAGTTGAATAGATGATAATCCATCTCCCACAGCATGGTGTCCTGTTGTAATCAGATAATTTATCTGGCTGTGACTCTGGATATGAACAAGTACAGATCGCATTAGACATTTGCTACTATCAATTACCAGGTTCATCTCTTCTTGAACAACTTCTTGCCATTGCTGATCATCAAATTTATTTACAACACGCAAAGGAATCTTTGTTGTCCCTTCAGTTTGAAAATAAAGACTATTCTGAAATCGGATAATCCGAGAATTAAGTCGGGGGTGACGACACTGTATAGTATCTAAAGCCTGTCTCATAATTTTCTCATTGAGGATGCCTTTGATACGGCTGATAGTTACTATGTTCCATGTTTTAGCACGGCTATTTAACTTTTCCATAGCCTGCTCAAGACATCCCAGCTTTCTGTTATCAATCATTTTTTTGTATGATTCTTGTTTAGTTTGGTCGAGTAGGGAAAATTTTTACAAATTTTGAGAAATAACTGGATGATATTGACTAAAAGAATCAGGGATTTGTAACCCTTGTATTTTTAAACTTTGTAATCGGTATAAATAAGCCGCACCTATCATAATATGGTGAGCTACATCAACTACTTTGCGATTATTTAAATCTGCTAAGTAAGAATTTTGTATCCAGTTATTGAAGCTTCCCATTGCTGGCCCGCACCAGATTTGATAATCAATTTCCCTACCTTTTTCACCAGAATTAGACCAACGAGAAGACAATCCCAGATACCAGCGAAAAATCAAGGCCATTTTTAGTTTAGGATTGTTGGTAGCTTTATGTAATTTATCGGGATTACGTTGAGATAAATAATTAACTGTTTCCTGCCAAATCGCATCTAGGCTATTTCTGAAAACTTGCTTTTCTATTTTTTCTCTTTCTGCCAATGGAATATCTTCAATTGAGTCATAGTTTTTGTATAAATCATACAATTTTTGCGCCCGCAGAGGA
Source organism: Fortiea sp. LEGE XX443 (assembly GCF_015206815.1). GTDB lineage: Bacteria > Cyanobacteriota > Cyanobacteriia > Cyanobacteriales > Nostocaceae > Nostoc_B. Next base: position 18,247 of record NZ_JADEXZ010000037.1, on the reverse strand, counting down.
AACATAGTTCCTCTTTTGAGAACTTGCAATTTTACTCCCATTTCAAACATATCTGCGGCTGGAGCCATCATCACATCAGCCATTTCTGCCTGAGCTAATAATTGTTTAGTATGTTGAGAAGTTTTAGCTTCTATACAAGATTGATTAATAGAGCCAGTCACAACATACGCAGCACCCATCATAAAGGCAGCTAAAGCTGATTGTGGAGTGGCAATTCCTCCAGCTACCCCAACTCTGACTGGTATTTCGTAACCATATTGGCGTTGAATTTGATCTCGTAATTCTAGAATTGAAGGTAACAAACAAACCAAAGGACGATTATCTGTATGACCACCAGAATCTGCTTCCACAGTGATATCATCAGCCATAGGAATTTTGGCGGCTAGAGTTGCTTGTAACTCACTGATGAGACCTTGCTCTACTAATTGTTTGAGAATTTTGGTGGGAGCAGGTTGTAAAAATTTTGTAGCAACTTCTTTGCGAGAAATTTTAGCAATGACTTTATTTTTGATTTCCACTTGATTAGCTGCATTTAAATTTAATCCCGCAGCCCGGTAGTAAACAATGTTATCAGTCAAATCTAAAAAGGCCGAAGCTTCGACTGTTCTTACTTGATATTGCAGATACAAATCAATGACACCGCGTTCAATAGCAGGTTCACCGGGGCTGTGGAGTAAGTTAAAAGCATAAGGGCCCTGGGGTAGAGCTTGCTGAATACGGTTGATGGCTGCTTCCACACGGGAAGGAGATAAACCTCCTGCACCAAAGGAACTCAAAATCTTCTCTTTACCCAGTGCAATTACTAATTCTTCAGAAGCAATACCATGAGCCATTGCACCAGTAGCGTAGGCATATTTCACATTATGGAAATTTAAAAAATTGGGATCACCTAAATGTTGAATCTGCATAGCTGGAATAGCCATGAGCAGTTCGACTTTTCCTGTTTGATTATTATGTGAATCTAGCAAATATCCTTCGTTCGTAATACCAATTTCTTCTTCAAATTTGATCACATAACACGGTTTGGCTAAATTAAGTAGTTTAGTTTTTATACCGTCTTCGTCAAAAGATACTGTATCTAAAGAACCTTGCCAATATTGATTTATTTTAATAAAAAAATCTGGGATTTTTAGAGGAAAAATAGTATTTCTTTGCTTGAATTTATGATTAGAAAGCATGACATTTTACCCTGATAAGGTTAGAAAAAAATAACAGCGATTGCAACTCATTCACTAATTAAGAATTAGCACTTGAAGCTTCGTCAAATAACTTATTGTATAAAGCTAATTGTTGCTGGATTACCAAACTAATTTGCTGGAGAGATTCGTGGCGTGCTTGTAATAAAACAGCATGGGCTTCGGTAATGCGAAAAGCATTTTCACTGAGCTTTTGATAGTGAAGATGACGTAAATTAGGTAAATCTTTTTTGCTGAGAAAGCTGTCATTTATATGGCTAGAAGGCAACAATTCCTGTTTTGTCAAAAAATTCTCATGATTTGGAATTTTTTTTTCAGATGTAGTAGCGCGATCGCCCAGTAAGGTTTGTTCAGGATTATTACTATTATTAGAGTCAATAATTTCCAGTGTATTTTCAGTAATTAAAGTATTCATCAGATTTCTTTGCTCACTTTTATTCAAATGGTTTATTCTGGAATGACTGAGGTTTTCTAATTCACTAAGTTGTAGTAATTCATGCTGTTGTTCAGAAACCTTAGTCAGTAAATCAGATGTTGGATATTTGGCACAATTTTCCTGAATTTTCTCATGCCAAAATATCGGATCACTTTTATTAGTCCCTATAGTAATGGTTTTTAATCCTAATTTATTGCAACTATAAATTGGTGGTGAGAGAGAATAAAGTGGCGATAAGTTCATTTCAATTCGATGACTTAACAGCTTTGCTAAGGCTCTGATAATTGAAACATGATCATCTATTCCTCTTTGATTTAAAGATACAGCAAAGTGTTCTTTTTTTTGGAGAATTTTATCAATCCACCGAGAACAATTACCACCAATACCTACTTCAATAAAGATTTTAGAACCATCATTGTAGACACAATTAACTAGCCGAGGAAAATCAAGCTCTTGACATAGAGTTTGGGCAATGTTGTGACCAATAGAATGACTATCAAGAGTCATGGGTTTGTATTCCGCTGCGGAATAAAAAATGGTGTTGGATAAATTTTGAATCGGTAAAGTGTTAATTTGAACAAGTTCATCGTACTCAGAGCGCATTGGCTCACAATGAATAACATGCTTAATAGGTGTGGGATAAGCATTACATTTGAGATTTTCAATTACTCGCTGGCAAGCTTGTGGTTCACCAGAAATGATAACTTCTTCTGGTGTATTGATGAGAGTTACATAAACTTTTTTTTCTGCTTTGATAGCTTCCTGAACACGAAATATTGGACATAAAAGAACATAGTTACACCAAAGATTATCCTCCTGAATTTTCTGTTGTAGAGGCAATCTCCAATACTCGCGCACAGCATTTTTAGGGCCAGATAGCCTGGTTTTAAACAAAGATGATGAATTTAGAATTTTACTAGTTTGCTCAAAGTTAGTCCAGACACCTTGAGCAAACATCATGCTAGTTTCACCCAGACTATATCCAAAAGCACTTTGAGGCTTAATTTGAAAATAATCTCCTAGAATTGCAGTCATGAATCCGGTAAAACATATTTCAAATTCAAGTAATGTTACTGGATCATCTATCAATTTTTGTTCAATTATTTCCAATTGCCTTTTTGAGATTTTAGTTAAGCTTCTGGGATAAAGCAGTTTTTCTATACTGGCAGCACGGTTGTAAACTCCTCTATTTACTAAGTCATCATAAATTTGGGGAAATAAACGAAAGAGATACCTGGCTATACCAACATAAGCACTGAAAGAACCAGAGTAAACAAAAGCTATATGATGATCTTTACCTAGTGGTTTGGCTGTAAAATAGCTGCCTACAGGAGTTTTCCAATCTTTGCCCGTCTCAAAGGCAACACTAATACCCTGAACAGCGCGTTGAATTTCCCGCATCAATTCATCTTGGTTACGTCCGAGAATCGCCAGGGCGTAAGTTGCTGTTTGATGCTTTTGGAAAGCGACAAAAGTTTGGTTGGCAGCAGCAGCAAGAGAAGAGCAATCAGTAATAGTTTGTTGCAGAGTATGGATCTGCTCTAATAAACTGGAACAATCATCAGCTGCGATCGCAAATAAATAATAAGGAATTTCCTTTAAATATTTATTGCTATGCTTTTGCTGGCCTAGCTCCTCGGACAAAATTAAATGTGCATAACTGCCATCCACCTCCATACCGTTCACAGCCGCTATTCTTTTGGTAGCTCCTCGTTCTAAAAACCAGGGTTTGGATTCCGTAGCCACATAAAAGGGAGTATTTTGCCACACCTCAGGCATTTTGGGACTACTCCACTGGGGAACAGCAGGAATATAGCGGCGATATAGACAGAGTGCTGTTTTAACTAAACTCACCAGCCCTGATACCGCATAGGTATGACCGACATTAGCTTTAGCACTACCCAAGGCACAACTAAGACTAGATTCAGAAGTTCTATAAGCCTGGTGCAAACCCTGAATTTCTGACTCATCTTGTAAGGGAATACCACTGCCAGTAACTTCTAAATAGTTGACATCTGTTGGTTTAATATCTGCCAACACAAAAGCCTGTTGACAAGCTTGCGTTACAGCAGCCGCATCTATAGCAGTGGGAATAGAATAAATTTGAGATTTAGTTTTTTCTACAAGACTGATGCCATCAATGACTGCATATATGCGATTATTTTGTTGGATTGCGGTTTCGTGGAGCTGCAAGACAATAGCGGCTGCACCTTCACCTACCATCCAGCCATTAGCCTGGCGATCGTAACTAAGAGTATTTACACCTGTGTTGACTGGTGAAACTTGATTCCTTAGCAGAACACTGGCACTATTACCAGCAAGTTCTACTGCACCGACTAAAACAGCATCAACTTCTTGGAGAGTGAGTAAATTTTGTGCTAATTCCAAGGCTTTGAAAACAGACGTTTGTTCAGATGTTAATGTTAATGCCGGGCTAGAAAAATTCCACAATTTAGAAATATAATTAGCCGGTTGGTTTTCGATGTTTGGGTATTCTATTGGTGTATCTGGAGGTAGAGCTAGTTCTGTGGCAGTAACGATGACTACAGCAATTTTTGAACCTGGATGAAAACCTGCATCTTGCAAAGCATTATCAGCCACCTGAAGTATCAACAGTTGTTGAGGATTAAATTTATCCACTGTTTCTGGTGGAATTTGCAATCGTACAGTATCGACTTCAAAATCTTTGATATATGCGCCTAATGATGCTTGAACATTAGCAAAATCATATTTTTCTAGTAGCTGCTTTTGCGTTTCGATGTCTTGCCATCTCTGAGTAGGCAGGGGAATAAAGTGTTGAGTTACTTCATAAATACTCCGTTCAAAATTATCTAATCCTTGGCAGTTACCACCCAAATAGCAATCCATTCCCACAATTGCTATTTTAGGTATTTTACTGTGTGTAATCTTGTCCATTACCCACCTCTTAAAACTTTTATGTATAACTTCAGTGGACAATGTGTAGTTAAATGTTTTTGCTTAACTGTCGAGGTAGAATTGTTCCTCTGGCTCCCTGGATTTGGGAATATATTTGTCCTTGCTGATTGTGTGTGATGATATCAGCAATTACTGCTAAGTCGTTCTTCGATTTGATTTCACAAGAAATGTAGAATGGTTCATCAAAAGGTATGAATGCAAATTGTTCTAGTTTTTTGAAATCTGAAGGCAAACAACCAACTTGATGAAAATATTGACTCCAAATCCATAATGAATGTATCTGAACATCAAAAATATAAGAATTGAAGGATTGAACTGGAAATTGCCCTTGTTTATTTTCCTCTAATATGGGTAAAAGACATTCCACGGTTATCTTGTTGGGGTTAATATTTAAAACTGATTTTACACCTTGAAAAGCTGTTCCATGAAACAGGCTTGATGCCCCATTTTGATAATATGTTGTGCTTGATTCAGAGACGGTTCTTTCTTGATTGAATGATTGATAAATTGGCAGCGTTGGTAGTTGCAATTGTAGCTGAATACGGCTACTAAAATGATAACGCGGCTTGTCAGAATTATGACTAGATATTTGAGCTTGTAATTCGATTTTTTGTTCATCAGTTTTGGAAATTTCTGTTAAATCTAAAGTGTATTCATTGGCTTGATTACCATCGAAGATAATTCCTTTCAACACCCGGAAATCTGCACAACTGAAGAACTTGTAACCAGGGTAGAGTTGTTCACAGGTATTAGCCATCCAAGCGAATGCACACATGGCAGGTAACACTGGATGTTCGGCAATTACATGGTCAAATAAAAATGGATTTTTTGCTAATGTTAATTGCCGTTGGATACGAAAGCTATTTAACTTTGGGTTGAGTGCTGTTGGTGTGTAGATTAAAGGACTACCAATTACCACTTGTGTGGTATTTTGATTTGCCCTATCTAGTTCATTAACTAGCATTTGCGCCCCGATATCTAGAGGAATTGTCTTGATATTGCGCTGTGCAAAAACTTTTTTCAATTCTGGAGATACCATCCCACTATCCCAAGGGCCCCAATTAATGGCAACTACATGACAATGGGGATAATTGCGTTTGAATAGATAAGCTGATTTGTTGAGAATTTCATTAGCGATCGCATAATCTGACTGTCCCACATTTCCATAAAAACCAACTACAGAAGAAAACAGAACTAAATATTGCAGTTGGCTGGCTGGTACAGATCCCAGTAAATTTTCTAAACCTTTAACTTTGGCTGCGTAAACTGTTTCAAAATCTTGGATTGTTTTTCTCTCAATCAATTTATCAGCCAGATTACCGGCTCCATGAATAACTCCTGTGACTGCACCCAACCGCTCTACTGCACCAGCAAGTTTTTCAGATAAGGCGATCGCATCGGTGACATCTACGCTCAAATATTCTGCTTGTCCACCCGCCTGCTCAATGGCTTGTAGGGTAGCGGCTATTTCTCGCCTGGATGCAATAGTTTGAAACTTTTTCTCTACCATTGCAGGTGTAGGCTTGTCTCCTTTGGCGATAAAATCTTCTATAATTCGCTGTTTCAATTCCGTTTCGCTCACATAGCCTTCAGCCCATACTGGTTCGGGTTCAGCCGCAGAACGACCCAGGAGAATGAATTTGCATTGATAACGTTGTGCTAGTTGGATCACACATTTAGCCGTTATTCCTCTTGCACCACCACTTACAAGAAATACTTGAGCAGAAGAAATTTGTTTGTCTGTGGATATTTCCCTAGTTTCTAATTGTGGTTCACACACCAACGTTGTGCGTCCTTGTGAGCTATATCCCACTTCTACAACTAATTTATTCGGGTCGTGCAGTTCTGCAAGGATATACTCTACTGAGGTTTGAGCATCTAAATCAGGACTGAGGTCTAATGCTCGGCAAAATACAGGTTCCCATTCTTGGTTCAAGGTTTTAACTAGTCCAAAAAGTCCGCCACCGATCGCGCCAAAATTAGTTTTCTGTCCTAATCCGAATTCACCATCAAGACGAGCAACGGTGAACAAACAACTACGTCCATAATCTGCTGCTTGATTAAGAGACTTTTTGAGATGTTTAGCCATGAGAAAGACGTGGCGCAAAATCACCTTTTCTGCTTCCAGATAGCAAACATGATTACTTGTATCTTCTAGGCTGGAGGGATGCAGATGGATAAACGCACCGACTTGACCATATTCACTAGCGATCGCGGCTAACTGAGATTGCAAATGCTCCTCGCTCAAATCTTCCAGCACCACGCGATTGATTCCTTCAGGTAAAGGCGACTGTTGTTTAATCAGGCTTTGAGGAAAAGTTAAGACAACGGTTTTCCAGCCCCGCTTGTTTAAAGCCTCAGCTAGTTTTGCTGTGGTGAGGGAACCATCATCACTTAACAAAACAATGTGTTCTGCGGGTAAGGTGCAATCTAAAACATCGGGTTCAGGCAAAAATTTAAGTTTAACAGGACTGCGGCAAATCAGAGATGGGGGGACAGGATGCAGGGGAGAAGAGTTTTTCCCCTGTTCTGTCTTTTTTTCAAGTGACTGGTGTTGCGGTGTTTCTATGGAAAGAATTTTTTTTTCTGTCACTTCAGTCGGCTGCTGTATGTACTCAACTATTTGTCCAAGGGTACGCAGTTGAGCCAGAGCTTCGGGATTTGGCTGGGGTAAACTGGGGTAGAGTTCTAATAATCCTCCCAAAATCTCCACACGTTTGATCGAGTCAATCCCCAAATCTGCTTCCATATCCATCGACAGCTCTAACATTTCGCTGGGGTAGCCTGTTTTATCGCTGACAACATTGAGCAAAGTCTGACTGAGGTTGCTTAAATCAATGGATGGAACTGGGGGGGATGGAGATGTTAATCTTTCTTCTTCCTGATCTGCTAAGACTTCATTTATGGTGACAGGCATTTCTGATTTTTCAGAAGCCAAAGTCTTCATATACTCAACTATTTGATTAAGGGTACGTAGTTGCCCCAGAGCTTCGGGATTTGGCTGGGGTAAACTGGGATATAGTTCTAATAATCCTCCCAAAATCTCCACACGTTTAATAGAGTCAATCCCCAAATCTGCTTCCATATCCATCGACAGATCTAACATTTCGCTGGGGTAGCCTGTTTTATCGCTGACAACATTGAGCAAAGTCTGACTGAGGTTGCTTAAATCAAGAGCTATTGGTGGTGCAGATACTATTGTTGCAGTTTCAGGATGATTTTCTTTGAGCGTAATTGTATCTACAACTAATTTGATTTCATGATTTGCGTCATTACCATTACCATTACCGTTACCGTGATGACCATTTGTGGAAACTGACTCAGGTTGGGTGACAAACTTTACATCAGTTGTGTCTGAAACAAGCTGATCTGCTGATATCGAACTATCTTGTTCATTGAGCAACGGGATCAGATAGTCATGAGTCACATCACGAGAGGTAGGCAGTTGATGTTGGTGGAGTAATTGGAAAAAATTATGAGTATATTCCTGTTGATAGTAGAGATATTGCTCATGAATGCGGAGGCTATCAGCTTGATGTTCATGAAACCGCATGATGCTGCGTTCAGAACTGGAAATTGCCAGTTGCTGGGTTGGCTCTGGTTGTTCGGTGAATTTACTATTTCCCCACAATAAGTGCTGTTGTTGCATTAACTGGAAGAAGGTTTTAGCATATTCTGTTTGATGCTTCAAGGATTGTTCATGAACCTGCAAAATTTGACGTTGATGGCGATTAAACTCGATCAGTGTGTACTCTAAGTTATCTATAGCTCTTTGGTAGTTGCTCGGACTAGATACGATATCCAGTTGATCTAGTTTGTCTGATTGTGCATTTTTCATAGATTTAGCCTGACCATTGACTGCTATGCTTTTTGTAGATACAGAAGTGAAAACATCCGGTGTTGATGAGTGATCATTGACAATTGCTGCTGATTTACTACCATTGCTAATGGACAATTTTGCTGAATGTCCGTTTTGTAGAGCTTTTTCAAACGACTGCTGCGTTTTTTCCGACACATAGTTACTGCTGTTTAAGCGAATATTTAAGACCTTGTTTTGAGGAACTGTGGGGATTTTGCTCTCTAGTTGATAAGGATCTAGATTTGTTAAAGGCAAGCCAGCAACACGTAATTGCACAACAGCTTCTCGCAAAACGCGATCGCTATCTTTGCGGGGATTGGCATTTAAAGCTACAGCTAGATGCGGGCGATCGCTCAGAATATCCTTGACTAAATTGGTAAGAGTGTTGCGCGGGCCAAATTCGATAAAGCAATCACCGCCTGTAGCATAGATGTTTTCAATCTCTTGCTGAAACAAAACTCGATTCACCAAATGTTCTTTGAGAATTGTTTGAATAGCTTGTGGTTCAGTTGGGTAAGGCTTCCCGGTGACATTGGTGTAAACAGGTATTTGCGGCTGGTTGAAAGTAATTTTGTCAATTGCTTTGGCAAAGGGTTTTTGTGCATGAGCTACAAGAGATGTGTGAAAAGCTGCGGAAACTTTCAGCAATACGGTATGGAATCCTTGCGTTTTCAGCGCTGTTTCGACTTTGGCAATTTCAGCTTTTGCCCCTGCAAGTACTACCTGTTGACGAGAATTAAAGTTAGCAATTTCAATTAAAGGAAAATTCTGGAGCAGTTCTTGAACTTGATTAATATCTCCTTTCACTGCCAGCATAGCTCCTGCTTCAAACTGGGGGTCTTTTGGTGCAGCCATAGCTTGACCCCTAGCTTTGACTAAAAAACAGTAATCTTTCTCACTCAAAACACCAGCCGCCCATAAACCAGTCAGTTCTCCGAAGCTGTGTCCGGCAACAAAATCTGGTTTAAATCCAGCTTGTTGTAGTATTTTGTACAAACCAACACTAAAAGCCCCAATTGCTGGTTGTGCGTATTCTGTCATCTGCAAAGCTTCTATTTGGGCTGCCTTTTGTTCGGAATTGAATACAGGAGCCGGAAACACGACTTCTGATAAGGTCTGTAAACCGTCTTGGAAAAGGCTGTCCATCTCAGCATAAGTCTGCCGTAGCTCAGGAAAGTTAATTACCAATTCCCGACCCATTTCTAAGTATTGTGATCCTTGACCAGAAAATAGAGCTACTACTTTCCCTTCTGTGGTAATTCCCGTCTTGCGGTAATAAATTCCTTGGGGATGCTCCCAAGATTCTGCTTGTGGCTGGGTTGTGAGTGAGTCGATGGTTTTTTGCAACAAGTCTCTAGCTTGAGTTAGAGAATCAACAACAAACCCAACTCTGGCATCTGTGACTGGAATTTTTAGAGATTTACATGCCGAAATCAGTTCTAAATAATGCTGTTGTCCCTCGTCGGATTGTAATTGATGTTGGAATTCTTGACAGCGCGATCGCAATTGTTCTGGTGTTGCTGCTGATAGCAGTACGGTTTGGGAACTGTTATGTATGCGATAAGGGCTGTTGTGTTCGCTTTGGTATTCTTCTAAAACAACATGGTAGTTTGTCCCACCAAAGCCAAAAGCACTAATACCAGCACGTCTTGGTTGGTTATTAGTAGTTAGCCAAGGTCTGGTTTCTGTATTTAAATAAAATGGAGAATTTTCAATATTCAGTTTTGGGTGGGGTTTAGTGATATTAATTGTGGGTGGCAATACTTTATGGTGGAGAGCCAAGGTAGCTTTTATTAGACTTGCCGCACCCGCAGCTGCTTTTGTGTGTCCAATCTGGGATTTGACGCTTCCCAAGGCAATATGTTGTTGTTTGGGATTGTTTTCGCCAAAAACTTCTTTAATCGATGCAAATTCGGTGGGATCTCCCACCATCGTCCCAGTACCGTGTGCTTCAACTAAACCAATACTTGTAGGTGGCAATCCTGCATCTTCATAAGCACGGCGTAAGGCTGTAATTTGACCTTCTGGACGAGGTGCATAGATGCTTTTATAGCGACCATCGCTAGAACTGCCAATACCTTTGATAACTGCATAAATGCGATCGTTGTCTCTTTGGGCATCTTCCAGACGCTTTAGTACTAACATGCCCAAGCCTTCACCCAACATCATGCCATCAGATTCAGCATCGAAAGGTTTGACATTCTCACTAGGGGAAACAGCCGGGGTTTTGCTGAAACACATGTAGGCCAGAATAGAGTTATCTGTGTCTACTCCACCAGTGAGCATCATGTCACAACGACCGGTAATCAGCTCACTAATTGCGATTTGCAGCGCCCCCAATGAACTAGCACAGGCGGCATCTACAACACAATTCATTCCTCCTAAATCTAGGCGGTTAGCAATTCGTCCGGCAATTACATTAGCTAACATTCCCGGAAAGGCGTTTTCGTTCCATTGCACATATGCACTTTTAATTTTCTCAACTATGTTTTGCGTATCTTCATCAGATAAGCCACTGCTTTTGAGAACTTTTTCCCAGATGGGATATTGCAATCTAGAACTGAGTGGTATCGCCAATTGCCTACCAATAGCCACACCCAACACTACACCAGTGCGCTGGCGAAGTTTATCGTAAATCTCACGCTTCAACTGTTGAGATTCGCCATAACCAGCATCTTCTATGGCGGCTTTAGCAACCAGTAAACCCAGCAAATGAGAAATGTCTGTGACTTCTAAAATATTAGGTGGTAGTCCAAATTCTATAGGATTGAAATCAACATCCGGGATAAATCCACCTCGTTTACAGTAGGTTTTATCCGGTGCTTTGGGGTCAGGATCATAATAATCATCTATGCTCCAACGTGAAGAAGGAACATCACTAATACAATCTACTTTGTGAATTATCTTTTCCCAGTATTCCTGTAAGTTCTGGGATTGCGGAAATATAGAAGCCATACCAATAATGGCAATCTGAGTCTTTTGCAGTTGTGTATTGATTTCGCTAGTCGTTAGCGGTGCAGTGTTCACCATGATATTCTGAACCTGTATTAGCTTAAGTAAAGATTTTTCACAATTGCTGATTTCAGCTTGCAACTGTTCTAATTCAGCTTCAATTCTAGAAGCAACCATGACTTGCTCTTGATTTTTATGTTTGGGAGATGTAGATAGACATTTGGAAAATCTGCTTTCCTCTGCCAGTCAGAAAATTAGGAAATTTTTTTTAGGTAAAACAGTTTTTTAGGCAAATCAATTTTGGATATCTTTAAAGCTACTGTGTAACTAAATTCACAAATTTAGTTTGGATGGTTTAGCGTAGAAGCTTAATCCTAATGGAAGTCATCCTATGAATTTGCCAATTGCAGTTATATTAAACTGCTTGATTCTCAATTGCAACTCATATGCAACTTAATATGTTTTACCTAAAAAAAGCTGTTCATGCAGGCAGTTAAATACATCGCTTAGTTATCAAGAACACTACCTTAATTAGACAATAGCTAAACCTTGTAAGTAAAATTACAAGGACAAAGTTTTGGCTATTTAACAGTCTGCTTATTTCCACCGTGACGTGCTAGTAACTTTTGTTCTAACTCACTAATACTAATACCAAGCTCAAAAGCTGTTTTGCTTTTCCACTCTTCTAGCTCTAAATCGTGTTGATTTAGCCATTCATGCACCGCCAGCCGTGCCATCTCCGCTTTACGAAGAGTCTGACGAGACGCATGAAAGATTAGCCTCCGATTATCAAAACTTGGTAATGAGAGCATGAATCGCTGTAATCTCATTTTTTCTATGCTAATGAAGGGGAACAATCACTAATTCTAAAGTTATTAAAAGTCTGATTTCATTAGTGTGCCACATAATTAAAATTTATTTAAATAAATTGCATACAAGTTGCATACAGAGCAATTTTCAGCGAATTACAAAATTTGTTTTACCTCTTTAGAGGGATTTCAAACAAAACCATTACTTGCGAATTTTCTTTTTTATTTTTGTTGTGATGCTAATACTAAAATTATTGCATAAACCATGTAATTTCTCTTTCTAAAGATAGGCTTAATCAATTATTTATGCTGAAATGTAAAATTATTTACTAATAACTATATCTCAAGGATGACAGGGGAATAAATTTAGTTACACATCAAGTTACGTGAGTAAAGAATCTGATGAAAATCTATTATTTTGTATAACTTATTTATAAAGTTTATCTATGCCATTGTGCCGATTGTTAATCTACAAAGCTGTTGCATATGGGTTGCAATTGAGTATCAAACTGTTTATCTTAGGATGATTGAAAATGCAATTGAATGCTGTTCAAGTTGCAAGGTAAAAATATACATAGGTTGACAACAACCCATGTGGAATTATCCTAGATGCTTCTTAATGCAAGTGACTTGCAGCTAGACATTTCTAATTGCGACGAAAACAGTAACTATGATACCCAAACAAAAGCAGTCATTCACAAAACCTGTAAATCAGTGGTCAATAATTTTGGCGATCGCTATAGCAATAGCTACTGGTACAGTTTCTTTCTACAGTGTTTCGAGATTTCGTTTAAGCTCTACATTGGAGCCTCCAACTACATCAAACGTTACCCCAAAAATAATTGCTGTTGCTGCATTAGGACGTTTACAGCCTCAAGATGAAATCATTCGTCTATCGGCGGCTAATTCTCAAGCTGGTGTTCGAGTAGCAAGACTCTTAGTTAATAAAGGAGACTTGTTACGTCAAGGACAAGTTGTGGCAGTTCTAGATAATTACTACACTCAACTGGCAGCCTTAGAAAAAGCCCAAAAACAAGTTTTAGTGGCTCAAGCTAATCTCAACCAGGTAAAAGCCGGAGCAAAAGCTGGAGACATCTCTGCACAACAAGCAACGATTGCTCGTTTAGAAGCTGAGATGAGAGGAAAGATGTCTACACAAAAAGCGACGATTGCTCGCTTAGAAGCTGAGTTACAGAATGCTGACAGCGAAAATCGACGATATCAACAGCTATACAAAGAAGGCGCTATTTCAGCTTCTGATTCAGAGGTGAGGCAGTTGCGAGTTGATACTGTGCGACAACAACTTAATGAAGCACAAGCTAATTTTTACCTGACTGTAGAAAGTATGCAGAAGCAGTTAAGCGAAGCTTCAGCTAGGCTCAATAGTATTGCTGAAATCCGTCCTACTGATATACAAGCAGCACAAATTCAGGTTGAAAGTGCGATCGCCTCAGTCAAACAAGCTCAAGCTGAATGGGATTTAAGTTCTGTGCGATCGCCCATAGACGGACAAGTGCTAAAAATTAATACTCGTCCAGGAGAAATTATCAGCAACGACGGCATAGCTGATTTAGGACGCACACAACAGATGTTTGTGGTTGCAGAAGTCTATGAAACTGATATTCAAAAAGTGCGTTTAGGCCAGTCGGCTATTATTACCAGCAATGCTTTTTCAGGAGAATTACGAGGAGAAGTCACAGATATTGGCCTACAAGTTGGTAGACAAAATATTTTTGATATTAATCCTCAAGCTAATACTGATAATAAAGTAGTTGAAGTAAAAATTCGGATCAATAACCTAACAGATAACCAACAAGTTACTGCTTTAACTAATTTACAAGTACAAGTACTCATTTATATATAAATGAGTACAGAGATTATTCTCGGATTTTATATTATTCTCATCAGCAGTTTCATCTGCATCACTTGAGGTTTTTCTAATGATTCTTCAGATACCTTTAGCTTGGCTACAATTAGCTAAACAAAGAGTTCGCTTTATTGTCGCTTTAGCTGGAATTGCCTTTGTTTCGGTGCTGATGTTTTTGCAAATTGGTTTTCAAGATGCTCTATATGCAAGTGCTACACAGTTACATCAAAACCTGGAAGGAAATTTATTTATTATTAGTATCCAATATCAATCCTTGACCTCTAATCAGAGCTTTCCTCGTCAGCGTTTATATCAGGCTTTGGGTTTTGAAGATGTAGAATTAGTTAGTCCTTTATATGTACAATTTGCTAAATTAAAAAACAAAGAAACTGGTCTGAAATACCCCATATATATACTAGCATTTGATCCTGTAAGATCAATTTTTCATATAGCGAATATTAAAGAAAATCTCAATTTATTACAACTTCCTAACAAGGTTTTATTTGACCGAGCTTCTCGTCCAGAATTTGGTGAAATTGCTCAAAATTTTGCCCAAGGAAATACTGTAGATGTTGAAATATTTAGATACACAGATTTAGTTGGGTATCAAGTAACAGTTGCTGGCTTATTTAGTATGGGGCCTTCTTTTGGAGTTGATGGAAATTTAATTGTTAGTACCTCAACTTTTCTGCGGATATTTCAAGAACGTTCGGTGGAAAATATAGATATAGGATTGATTAAACTCAAACCCGGCGCGAATGAAAAAAAACTTTTGGCTGAGTTGTCAGCTAAATTACCGAAAGATGTGACAGTCATTACTCGTGATGATTTTATTAATTTAGAAAAAGATTATTGGACTTTGAGAACACCTATCGGCTTTGTATTTGACCTGATGGTAGTGATGGGATTTGTTGTTGGTGTAATTGTTGTCTATCAAATTCTATATAGTAATATTTCTACTCATTTAGCGGAATATGCCACACTCAAAGCTATGGGTTTTAAAAATAAATATTTACTGGGTATAGTATTCCAACAAGCTTTAATTTTAGCATCTCTAGGTTACATTCCAGGTTTTGCTATATCTCTTGGTCTATATGATATAGCAAAAAATGCTACTAAATTACCTATCTCAATGAGTTTACAAAGAGCAATTACAGTATTATTTTTGGCAGTTTTAATGTGTTTGGTTTCGGGATTTTTATCTACAAACAAGCTACGAAATGTAGATCCAGCAGATATTTTTTAACTCACTTTATTTAATTAAATACTTTTTTAAAAATGCAGCAACAAATTATTGTAAACATACACAATCTCAACCAATACTTAGGAAAACAGCAATTAAAAACCCAAATATTATTTGATATTAATATTGTAATTAAATCTGGTGAAATTTTAATTATGACTGGGCCTTCTGGCTCTGGAAAAACAACTTTGTTAACTTTAATAGGGGGTTTACGTTCTGTTCAAGAGGGAAGCCTCAAATTTTTAAATCAAGAGCTTTATCGGGCTAGTAATGAGCAATTAGTACAAATACGTCGTCATATTGGTTATATTTTTCAAGCTCACAATTTGTTGGATTTTTTAACAGCCAGACAAAATGTTCAAATGACATTAGAGTTACACAAAGATATTCCCGAATCAATAGCTCGCCTTCAATCAGAGGCTATGCTTAATGCTGTTAAGTTAGGACATCGAATTAATTACTACCCATCAGATTTATCTGGAGGTCAAAAGCAACGGGTAGCGATCGCCCGTGCTTTAGTCAGTCATCCCAAATTAATCTTAGCTGATGAACCTACAGCCGCTTTAGATAGTAAATCTGGGCGAGATGTTGTTAACCTGATGCAACAACTGGCTAAGGAACAGAATTGTGCGATTTTAATGGTCACTCACGACAACCGTATTTTAGATATTGCAGATCGAATTATTCACATGGAAGACGGTAGATTAATTAAAGAAGTTGTGTGCAATCGACATTAAGCCCATATCTCAATACGGTATTAAGCTAGGGTCGAGAGGGCGTTGCTGAATCATAGGATGATTGAGGCTGACACGGAGATACGGTGATTATCCTTCGTAAAGTAACGTGAGTTCGATGAGCTATAAAGCCGGAAACCCTTAACCAGTATTGTTTGTGAGAACTAAGAATTTCTAAAAATCTCTAGGTTTATTGACAATAAAATCAGTAACCCTTGAATCTGTCAATTATTGACACTGTTCTCAACAAATGATTGAGCTAAGTTTGAACCTTGACTTTCAAAACCTTTGATTCGCAAAGATTATAACGTTTTAAATCCGTCGAACTCACGTTAAAGTAAATCTAAAAATAAAAAATCTTCTGAAAGTTGGATGCACTTTAAATATTAGTATGGGATGAATACAAAATCTTTACAAATTTGGAGTTTATAAATTTATTTAGAGTATAAACTAATACAAGCTTACCATTGTTTAAAAATAAATTTACATAAATTTTATAAAAGGAGACTGCTGTTTCCGATTATAAAAGCTTGATATTAAAGCATTTGTAGCTGAATAGGAAATAATTACCAGATTTTTTTTAAATTAAAGATTTAATAAAAGTTCATCAAAATAGTTGATTCTGTTTACTTAACAAGTAATCTTAATTACTAAACACATCGAGAAGTATTACTTAAAAACATCAGTTAATCACAAATTAATAGTAAGGTTAACAATTTCATTACGACCTCTGTGTTTAACTAACATGAACAACCACAAGCCATATCTTCCGAGATGCTGTTTCTCTTTGTAAGGTTTAAAAACAATTATTATTCAAGTTGAATTGGTTTTAGGCGTTTATTCTTAAACAACTCATGAAAGCTACTCACGTTTTAAATCAACCAATACAAAACCCCAAATGGTGGTTATTAGGAATAAGTGGCGGTTTAGTCGCAATTCTTCTAACCGTAATTTGGAAGGCTGACGATAATTCTCATCTGGGAATGAGTGTTTTAGCTTTATTTGCTGTAGCCTCATTAATAGGAGATAAAAAACATAAACTGAATTTAGAAAGCGATATTTTTTCTAGTGTCATAGGCGCACTAATAATAAGCATTGTACTTTGGTTTAGCAAGTATTTTCCTCAGGGGAAATTATTTGCAGTATACACTCATCTATCACCTTTTATTGCTGCTCTTGGATTGAGTTTACTGGCTTCGGGAGTGAAGGGATTAAAGCAATATTGGCAAGAACTCGTCATTATTTTTTTTGCTGGTGTACCTAAAGTCTTAATTTTTGCTTTACTAGATATTACACCACTATCTGTTTTAACTGCCAAGTTTTCCACTTTAATACTTTGGTATAGTGGCTTTGAAGTCTATCTCCAAGATGTCTATATAAATTTACCAACTGGTGGTATTAAAGTTGCAGAAAACTGTGCAGGTATCGAATGGATTTGCCATCTTTTAGGATTATCTGTAATTGGTTTATTGATGTTTCCTCCAGACCCTAAAAAAAGAATCTTCGTACCTATTGTGGCTGTAATTATTGCTTTTATAGTTAACGCAGTAAGAGTGGCCATTTTAGCTGTTATTGCTGCTAACCAAGACCAACAAGCGGCATTTAAGTTTTGGCATGTGGGAGATGGTTCCTTCGTCTTTGGCATGATTACAGTCATTATTTTTGGATTATTCTACTGGTTATTACTTAACCAAGAAGATGCTAAAAAAAAGAATATTACAAGGTCTGAAAGCCAATGATGATTTGGAGCAAACTACGTATTATATTGTTAGCTGTAACTCTAGGCAGTATTATTTTAGTTTTTGTGAATGTCCTACAGGAAAAATCAAAAAACATGCCAAAACTAGAAGAATACAGAAGTGAGGCTTATATAGCAGAAGACAGGTGACAGGGGTGAAAGTCTTTTATTATCCAGGTTTTATCATCTATTTATGTCTTAATCACCTTGGCTGTTGCTATATGATTAAATTTCATAAAAACTATTTTTTTTGGCAAAGTTTAGATACTGAAAAAATGATAACGTGTAGTGATTCATGATTAGATTGAAGAAATTTTATTTATTGTTTAGTAGTACTTACCAATAATAGATATAGCAATCCGGAATGATTCATGAGAAAATACTTAGAAGATAGAAAGGTAGCGCTTGCAACTAAGGTGAGGGTGTAGTGATGTGGATGCAATCATTAGAAGATTTTATCAAAAATAGTAAAGAAC
>NZ_JADEXZ010000036.1 GCF_015206815.1 Fortiea sp. LEGE XX443 | reverse complement strand
GTTGAGTGCAGACATTTATCTTGCATATATTTGGGAGGAAAGAGCAGTTGCCGACGGCAACTGCTCTTTCCCCCTTCAGAATGATTATCATTTTTATGGCTTGTATATCTTATTCTCTGGAAGTCCCCAATAAGAATTGGTATAATGCTTAACTCTGATTCTTGTTTTAGCAGTTCTAACGGCCAATGCTTAGAAGCAACTTTCTCAAGTTCTTCATAGCTTCTTCGATAATTTACCATTTTGGAGATTATGACAATACTGCGGTATATTGTAGACTCCTAAATTACAAGTATCAACTTTAACAGCTTATCCTTAATTATCTGTTATAAATTTATGAGAATGATTTTGAGGCGACCACTACCACTCTTACTATACTTTTAATCTTAAATATTGACATTTGTTTCTTATAATTTTGACTTATATGAAACTCTTAAATATTGGTCAATTAGGTGAAGACTTAGTTACACAATGGTTACAGTCTACAGGTTGGTTGATTCTGCATCAGCGCTTTTCTTGCCGTTGGGGAGAGATTGATATTATTGCTGAATATCCAGGAGAAGAAGCAGAGGAGCAAGGGGGCAGAGGAGCAAGGGGGCAGGGGAGTATTAAAAACTCAACATGGGTTCAACACCCTACTAACAGCACTCAAAACTCGGCACTAGCTTTTGTTGAGGTGAAAACCCGCAGTCTCGGTAATTGGGATGCAGGAGGAAGAAGTGCTATCACCCCACAAAAACAGACGAAACTCTGGCGAACAGCAGAAATGTTTTTAACTAAATATCCTGAAAAAGCCGATTATCCCTGTCGCTTTGATGTAGCTATTGTGTGTTGTCAGCGAATATCAAAATTACCCACTAACTTCACATCAAACCAAGATGCTCTATTTAGTTCATCGGTTGCTGGATACAAATTTTATCTTCAAGAATATATCCCAGCAGCTTTCGATTCTTTAGTTGATTGATGAGAATGAGGGCGAATGATAATTTATAATTGCTCAAATATCTTTATGAGCAAGTACCATTTACAAATTCTTTACTAGCCGCCCTCACAGTAAACAGTTTCACGCTAGAGTTTCGGGACAGTAACCTAACCCTCGGACAAACTGTTGTCGAAATGCTTCAATTTCGTCTCTCTCTGGGCTACCATGAGAAACGATCGCTACTTGATAGCGGCGCATTACGTCCACAGGACATTGCCCTGCTTCCAAACTCCAAAGTGCCATTTGTACCCGCATAGGTGGCTCGTAGCTAATTCCCAATTCATTCATAAAAGCCCGAAAGTCTCCATCTTGTTGGGCTGAGACTTGACAGTTAAGTTTTATCCTAACCACCCAGCCATCAATTTGATGAATCACGGTAACGAACGAGACAGGTATTTGGGGTGTTGCGTGCAGATGTTGAACAACCCTTAAAGTTAGACTGGCATTTGCCAGGTAATACAAATATTCCATGTTGGTGCTTGGGATCAATGCCAATCCTACACTTCTATCATCCTCAATAGATTACTTTCCCGGTAGGGTAGAAGCCCCCGTCTTTGGATGGGGAGTTTTACCCAATTTAATGATTAATCATTACGTATTACTTAATGATGCCAGTCTAAAAACTCTATGAATAAAATTGGGTTTTTCCTGAGAAAATCTCTAATAAACGCCTAGAACATAGCATAAATGTCAATGGAGACACCAATAACACAAGGAAATTTTAATAAAGTTACCTTCACAGGAGTAGAAGACGAACACTTAGATTGTTCATTAACTGGGTATGACTATGTACTACCTCCAGAATTGATTGCTCAAAATCCGGCAGTTCCAAGAGATAGTTCTCGGTTATTAGTAGTCAACTCTCCCAGCACAGGTAATGATTTAGCACCACTACACCATATCTTCCGCGATTTACCTGAACTTCTGTGTTCTGGGGATTTGTTAGTAATGAATAATACAAAAGTTATTCCGGCAAGACTTTATGGTTATAAATCTACCGGAGCGGAAATTGAGGTATTGCTTTTAGAAGAGCGACAACATAACTGTTGGTTAGCCCTCGTCAAGCCGGGAAAGCGTTTTAAATCAGGTTCAAAGATTATTTTTCCCTGTAAGCGATTAGGAGATGGGCTATCCCAGTTAACTGCGACTGTTTTGGAAACCGATGGGGCGACAGGCGGACGTTTGTTGCAATTTGATGTGCCACCAGGAAAATCTTTAGTAGAACTGTTAGATAAGTTTGGTGAAATTCCTTTACCGCCTTACATCACCACAACAGCAGCGGCTGATGAACAGTATCAGACAGTTTATGCCGAACAACCGGGTGCGATCGCAGCGCCCACAGCTGGGTTACACTTTACTCCAGAATTACTAAAAAAGTTGCGCGATCGCAATATCCATCAAGCTTTTGTAACTCTGCATGTTGGTGTCGGCACATTTCGCCCCGTGGAAGTGGAAGATGTCACTAGCCACGAAATGCACGAAGAATGGATTGAAGTTCCTGCTGCCACAGTAGAACAAATCCGCGCCACTAAAGCTGCTGGTGGTCGAATTATTGCCGTTGGTACAACAGTAGTACGCTCCTTAGAAGGTGCGGCTCAATCTGGAGAATTACAACCATTTTGTGGTAAAATCAACTTATTTATTTATCCTGGCTATCAATGGCGGGTGGTGGATGGGTTGATTACTAATTTTCACCTGCCGCGTTCTAGTTTGTTGATGCTGGTAAGTGCTTTAATTGGTAGACCAAGATTATTGAAAATATACCAAGAAGCGATCGCCTCCCGATATCGTTTTTACTCCTTTGGTGATGCCATGCTGATTTTGCCAGAAGCGAAGAATTAAGCAAGGGGGCAGAGGGCAGGGCGCAAGGGAGAGAAAAAATAACTCCTGAATTTTATTAACCCCTACCCTTTATGTTTTTCATGCCACTTTTTTAATTTTTCCTAATGTAGTGGGTACTCTGACTTATAGGATCTCACTACAAATACAGGCTGCAATTTATGTATAAACAGCATCAATTTCGTCAGTGGTATTGCTGCTTTTCTAGCTTGGGGTTTCACCGAGTAATCAATTGGCGGAAGTCTCATTTGACAATTATCTCAGCTGCCTCGGCGTTTTTGGTGTTGGCTACACCATCAGTAACGAATTTACCAGGAAGCAAGTTACTGGCCGAGAATGTGATCTCTCAGGATTTGGATGCAGCTATTCATTACCAAAAAGGAGTTACACTCTATAACCGCAAAGACTTAGACGGTGCAGAATCTGCCTTTCGCCAAGCATTAGAGCATGATCCTAATATAGGCATGGCTAGGAATTACTTGGGCAATATTCTCCTAAGACAAAATCGCCTGGATATAGCCGTCGAAGAATATAGCGAAGCGATTAGAATCAACCCGAATCAAAGTGAGGTTTATTACAACTTAGGGTTAGCGTTGCACAGGCAAGGACAAAAAGAAGCAGCAATTACAGCTTATCGCCAAGCCTTAGTTATAGAGCCAAAAATGGCAGCCGCCCAATATAACTTGGGTGTGGCACTATATGAAATAGGACAACCGCAAGCTGCGATCGCAGCATATCAGCAAGCAGCTAATCTCGATAGCGGTAATGTTAGTACATTCTTTAACCTTGCGATCGCCCTGCAAGAACAAGGACAATTAGAACAAGCGATCGCAGCTTATCGCCAAGCTATCCAGCTAGATCCGAAAAATACCACCGCCTACAATAATATGGCTGGTTTGCTGGTAGTTCAAGGTCAAACTGCTGAGGCGATTTCCGTTTATAAGCAAGCAATTCGCCAAAACTCTAAAGATGCTACGGCTCACCATAACTTGGGCATCACTTTATACAATCAGGGCGAATTCAAGAAGGCTAATGAAGCTTTGAAGCGTGCGCGTAATAACTACCGCGAACAAGGTAGCACAGAGCAAACTGCAAAAGTTGAACAATTAATGCAGCAAATTACCCAACAAATTGCTCAACAGAAATTACAAGAGCAACAGCAACGTCAAGCTGGCAAAAAACCCGCACCTACTGAGAATGTAGCAACACCAGCCCAACCAACCCCCGCAACTCCAGAGGAAACACCAGCGAAACCAGGAGATGTGCCAGTTTCTTTTGGACAACCAAGTAGATAACGGTTAACTTATCAAAAACGTGGAATTGAAGATGGTAAGCCCACCCGCATGAATAATCTTGCGAATGCTTGAGAACAGTGTTCTAAGTAAGGAGACTTTAATCGCCACCGACAATCTATATCGGTGGCGTATTTCAAAATATATTCGTAAGGTAAACTGTATATCTCTCTAAAATTTACAACCAACGCTTCTCTGTTATTTTCAGGGTTAATTGGCGATGCAAGTAGATGTAAGTCCGCTATTCTACCCGCTAAAACCTCATTCCATTTGCCCTTTCTTGCAAATTCTGAGTTAGTCACTTCAAATTCTGATATCTGGTAAATTGCACACACAACTACTTGACTAACTTTTTTTTGTTCCAGATCACAACTTTGAGTTAAAACAATTAAATCTAATTCGTTGACTTCTACCTCTACTTCTTGAGTTTCATTGTCTTTTTTTCCAAAAGTTGTCGGGTCAAATAATGGTACTGGTACGAGACACCCAGGTAGGTAATCACCTTGCCTGAGAGTCGGTTCATTAACCTGCACCCAGAAAGGGTCTATCGTCATTCTTCATCTAAAAGATAAGGCAGAGGTTTTTTACGCCCTTTGAACTTGGCACGCATAACTACCCGCTCTGAGCGCTTTGGTGGAAGTGGATTGTAATCTACTTCACTAATACTTTTAATATACTCTATGTATTCTTTTATCTGAGCCAAAATTTGCAAAGCATTTTCAGTTACCTCTGCTATCCTTCGTCCTTCTGGACTTTGCAAAACAGAGGTAGTTCTTGGCTCAAGTACAATTAATCTGGGTTTGGTTGCGGTGTCATTAGGACGTGGAGGGGTTATTGTCGCCATTAATTAATCAACTCCCTTGTGTGTTCTGTAATGCAAGCTTCAAAAGCTTTGTTCTTTTGTTCGTGCATTTGTTCCACAATTTCCCAAAGTTCTTTTTCATCTTTGGGAATATCCTGTTCTACAAACAAGTCTAAATCCAATAGTATAGAAATAAAATCAGGACTTGGAGGAGGAACGAGTGCTTGATTGAGAACAAGCATTGTTTCTAGTTTCTCTTGAGGAATTTGTAGCTGCATAAAGTAGCCACTTAATCCTTGTGGTAAGTCAGAGGAGACTTCCGGAAATGTCCTTAAGTAATTGTTTAAATCACTAACAGGTAGAGGAATATCCAGCCTGTTAATGTATCTCACGGCTAATCGAGTAATAGCGGCTGGATTTGTCAACGACTGATATATGCTCCATAATCGCTTTGCTTCATCTCGGAAAGTTTCCCAGCAGTCGTAGGGAGCAAGCCGACTAAAGGTGAAGCCATCCAAACGTACTTGAAGGATTTGTTTTTGATCGTCGCTGACGACTCTATAGCCGATTTGAGATTGGCTTGCTGTCGCTCCAAAACTAGCACCAGCAATCATTTGACCCTGAAATACAAGCATTTCCTCACGCTTGGAGTACTTAGTCTTAATACTTGAGTACACCTGTGCTAAAACGTCAAGTTTAACATCTTGTGGAAGTTGAACTTGTATATCAATTAACGCTTCAGTGATTGGGGCGCGTGAGTAGTGTTTTCGTGCTTGCATACTAATTATCGTAAACTGCCTGTGTCGACAGGAGCAATGAAAATACAGTGCCTTGATAATAACTTCAGCTTGTTTGAAGCGGATTTTACCTGATTATTTATCGTTAACTTTCTGACTAAATGGCATTTCCGCATTAATTTCTGCAATTTCCTGCTGTTCCAGTTGATTCACTTCTTTAATATAAGGAAGTAAAATTTGTGCCAAACGGTGGTTATAAAAGCGATGCAAGCTGTAATTGGGTGCAGCCGGGAATCCACGCCGTTTTTTGTGTCTTCCACCAGCACCGGGATCGAATAATTGGATATTATTTGCGATCGCCCACTCAATTGGTGTGTAATAACAAGCATCAAAATGTAGGCAATCTATTTCTTGAAAACTACCCCAATAGCGCCCATATAATTGATCGTTTTTATAAAGGCAAAAAGACATACCCACAGGTTGACGCTCATCTTGTTCGCTATATGCTGCAAAAAATACCACCCGATGGCGATAATCGGCGTGTAGCTGTTCAAAAAATTGCTTTGTGAGGTACTTGCTTCCCCACCAGCCAAACTTATCACAAGTATCGGCGTAGAATTGGTACATCAAAGGAAACAAAGATTTGGGAATTTCATCACCAGTCAGTGGTTGTAGCCGTAAGCCAGCCTTTTCTACAGCCTTGCGCTCCCGCTTGATATTTCGGCGCTGATTGGCGTTGAAAACTCCTAAATAGTCATCAAAAGTATTAAATCCAAGATTTTCCCAAATATAGCTGTGGTGCAACCAAGTGCTAAATCCATTGCGTTCTAGAACTGCTCGCCATTCGGGATCAACATAGAGAAAGTGACAACCAGAAATTTTATATTTGGTACAGAAAGTGTCAATTTCATGCACTATCATGGCGGTGATTTCATCTTCATCTTCTCCTGGCGCAATTAAAAACCGATAACCTTCCGCCGGGGTAAATGGAGCCATACCCAATAGTTTGGGATAATATTGCACACCGATGCGATCGGCTAATTCTGCCCACTGATGATCGAAAACAAATTCGCCATAACTATGTCCTTTGAGATAAAAAGGCGCAGCTGCAATCAGGGTTCTGTCTCGCCACAACGTTAAGTGATTTGGCAACCAGCCAGTTTTGTCTGTAGCACTGTGAGATGTTTCGAGATTTTTTAGCCATTGCCACTCTAAAAATGGAGTCTTTAAGGACAGTGCTAAAGCATCCCAGGCATCTTGGGGTACTTCGGCGATTTTATTAATCCAAGCAATAGAATAGCGCGGCTTAATTTGTTCCACCATCTTTTTAGAAGATTAGGCACTAGGAAGGTAAAAGTCAAGAGTAAAAAACTAAAAGAAGCTTTTGACTTTTGCCTTTTTACTTTTGACTTTCCTTAGTTTAATGTCGTTGCACCTGATAGTGTAGAAAGACTTCTTGCTCAACTTGTTCAACGTCTAAAAGTTTGAGCCGAGGAGCCAAATTAGCTAAAAATCCCTGCCCTTCTACAGGTGTGGGTGCTGTAGCACCGCCCAAAATCAACGGACAGATGGTAAGCCAGAACTCATCGATTAAATCTAAGTTCACCATAGACGCTACTAATTGACCACCACCTAAGACTGCTAGGCGTGTTATATGTATAGATGCCAGGTGTTGCAAAGCAGCAACGGGGTCAATTTTTCCATTTGAGGTTTCAAAAACTAAAATCTGTTCAAATTCTGAGCGTCCTTGCCAAACACTTGCCCCCACAGTTGTTGTCAACAACCAGCGTTTGATCGGCTGTTTAAAAAACTTGATTTCCGGATTGAGATTCGCAGAGTGTGTAATGACTATATGAACCGGCTGGGGCGACTTACCCTCTTGGATTCGATGTTGCAGCAGTGTTGGTTGTGATACGGTAAGTGTTGTACCGTAAGCATGGAGAGTGCCAGCACCTAATAGAATGGCATCAGCAGCAGCGATCTGTTTTTCTAGGTGTGCTTGATCAGCCCTTGAGCCAAATCGAGCAGGCGATCGCTTAAAATCTGCTATCTTGCCATCTGCACTCATTGCCAAAACTACTGTGGTATGAGGACGATGTTGCGCCATTGGATTGGTTTGATAGTCTTAGTATTTTCCTTGCTAGTGCGTTGATTGTCAAAAAATCTCTGCCCAGCAAGTTACTGTTTACCAATTTCGTAACTTTATCTTTATGCAACATACGTCGCAATTCTATTTAACCCATAAGAGTTTTGGTATAACATCTTTCTTTTTGAGCCTTCAATATCTGATAATGTTGGGTGTTGTTCATAAAACTCTCACAACATAAAAATGTCTCATTTAGCTAATCTAATTGCATATCGTTTGCTGTTGTGGTTTGCAGATGTGAAGTGAGACACTCGATGGCTAAGTTCCGTGAATCGTCATTTAGACGTATTTTAGTAACCAGAATTTTGCTGCTGTTTGTCCCAGTTTTACTGCTGGGGGAAATTGTAGCCTTGAATAAAGCGCGTTCTAGCCTGCTGAACACTGCACGTCAAAACCTGACAGAAAGTGCTGTTCTCAAAGGTGAGAAGATCGTAAATGCGATCGCTACCCTCAAAACTAGTTTATTAATTGCCAGTCAAGCATCAGTATTGCGATCGGGTTCGCCGACTGAAGTACAAGCATTTCTCAATCAGGTAGCGCAAGAACTACCAACCTACATTGAGTGCTTACAGTTAACTAATTTGCAAGACGGCGACATCATTGCTAGTAGTTGTGGTGACAAAACAATTACAGAACCGCAATTGCCCTTTGCTGACAAAGGAGTTGAAATCAAGGCAATGTTACCGCCAAAAGCAGGTACAACTGGTCAAAGAGATACAGAAAACCAACTGCAAATGGTAATGTTTGCCCCAGTTCACAGTCAAAGCGGGCAATTAAAGTATGTTTTGAGAATGCAGTTGGCATTGTACAAGCAAACCAGAAATCATCCAGGCTCCCTTGCAGGATCAACACTAGTGATTGAGGAAGATGGAACAATACTCGCACACCCAATACCAGGGCGTGTCAGTAGTAATATTCAAGAGTACTCAGATGCCGATAGAATTCAAAGCATTATTCAGAATGCAATGGCCGGACAAAGTAATTCTATCAACTTATCTTTTCAAGAAGATGAAGAATTAGTCGCTGGCTATAGTGTCATTGCTAATCCGATCTCCCAGCAGCCGCAGAAATGGATCATTTTAGCCGTTACTAGTGTAGATAATGCGCTGTTTGGTTTAGAGGAAATCAAACTCATCTTAATTGTCTTGACAGTTAGTTTAATTGGTGCAAGTTTGTTGGTATCGTTATATTTGGCTCCTTATTTAGCCGCCCCTGTAGAAGAATTACGAGATTATGTGCTGAATATCCACAGTCATCATGCTGCCCAAAAAGTACCGCAAAACTTCAAAATCCGCGAATTTAACCAACTAGCACAAGCAATTGACCAAATGTTTGAAAGGCTCAAAGCTTGGGCTGACGAACTAGAACTAGCTTGGAAAGAAGCAAAAACTGCCAACCAAATTAAAAGTCAGTTTTTGGCAACAACTTCTCATGAGTTGCGTAATCCGCTTAATATCATTATTAATTGTGTGCGCTTAGTGAGAGAGGACATGTGCGATAGCCGCGAAGAAGAATTGGAGTTTCTTAAACGCGCTGACGAAACCGCCATCCACTTGCTAGGCATTATTAACGATTTACTTGATATTTCCAAAATTGAAGCAGGTAAACTGTCAGTGGTTACAGTGCCAATGGATCTCCGACACACACTGTTGGAGGTAATTAATTTACAATCAGTTACTGTGCAACAAAAAGGTTTACAGTTAAAAACTATCTTGGATGATCAGCCAATTCTCATCAAAGCAGATGCAGCAAAACTGCGGCAAGTACTGATTAATATTATTAGCAACGCTACTAAGTTTACCGATGAAGGCAGCATTGCGATCGCTACTACAATTGAAGATCACAATAGCAATTCTCAAGTAGTCGTTTCTGTTACAGACACAGGTTTAGGTATTGAACCTGCCCAACAACACAAATTATTTCGTCCCTTTGTGCGAATAGATGGTAGTTCTACACGTAAGTTTGATGGTACAGGATTGGGACTAGCAATTTCTCGCAACTTAATTGAACTCATGGGCGGTAGCATTTCCCTAGAAAGTGCTGGTTTGAATCAAGGGACAACTGTGAAAATTACTTTGCCCATCATCGATACTTCTGATTTAAATACTCCCATAAAGAACGAAAATCTGGAGAATGTGAAAGTTCCCTCTGAAGACAAGAAAATAACAGAGGTAAACTCGTATTCTAATGGTAAAGAAGCAAAGTCCTTAGTAGAAAAAATCTTCAAAAATTGAACAGAACCTCAGTGTCACTCTAGTAATTCGTCTATGTTAGGGATTGGAAATTGAGAGGCTTAGATAACCAGATTTTCAAATAAGTCAGGTATCTTTTGGCCTAAGAATGATTTATGACGGCTCTATCTGATTCTGCTTAACCATTTATTCTATTTTTCTTAACCTCTGGAGATAACTTCAAAGCTTATTTAAGTGATGTAGCCACAATCTATACTTTTGAGCTTTGGAGCTTAGTCTCATGAAATTAACCAAAAACTTTGGCATTGCTACTTTTGCTGTTGCTTTATCTTTGGCTGTTGTTGAAGTTAAACCGACACAAGCTGCTGTATTTAATTTCAATTTCACAGCCAATGTGACATCTGGCGTTAACCGAGGTCAATATTTTGGTTCCTTTAGCTATGATGACAGCAACTTAAATGGTGTAGGCGAAGAGAGTCTAAATGTTAGCAATGGATTACAATCCGTTGTATTTGATTATTTAGGTACTCGGTACACAGAAGTTGATGATTTTGACTTTGGATCAGGAATAGCACCTTTGGTTAGCTTTAACAATGGCAACTTTGTAGGACTCAGCTATTTAGTGGAAGATCAGTTCTTTATTGGTGATGTAGATACTCCGTCAACTGCTGGAGATAGATTTTATAGCATTCTGAGTGCTGATTTATTATCTACTACACAAGAAGGTACTGTTACTTATACCAGAGTTCCAGAACCTTTTGCGATTTTTGGCACTGCGATCGCTACAGCTACCGGATTTTTGGTAAATCGCAAGAAAAAAGCATCCGCAGCATAGTAGCAGTAGGGTGGGCATTCTAATGCCCACCCTACTTAATGTGAGGATGTACATAACGTAAACCATGTACATCCTTATTTCTAAATATTCAGATTCTCTGAGTGCAAGATTTTAAACAAATCTGCCGCTGATCGGGTTACGACGTTGGATACCAATTACAGTTGGACGAGGAACACCTTGGGGTTGACTTTGACCACCATCAGCAGTAGACATATTGCTAGGCCAGCTACTACCACGAGGGACAGAGCGAGTCTGATTGAAGACTGTACCATTCAAAGCCAGCATTTCTATTGAGCGGCTGAGAGTTGTACCATCATTAATTGGAGAATCTTCACCGGGGTGCTGCACCGCAAGAATCAGTGTATCGCCCACAAAAGTCGGCCCTGTCATTTCACAACGCACAGGCCCGTGGGCAAAAGGTATGACTTTTCCAGCGTCAGGCCCAGTAGTGGGGATATAGAACAGCCAGTTATTACCAAACACACCTGAAAAACTAGAGACATTACCAACATTTGTGTGATTGATATTTGTGGGATTACCAGCAGCGCCCACGTTGAAACCGTTATGGGTGCTGGTGGACATATCCGTTACACCCCAAACGTTAGCTTGATTGTCAAATACCAAGTTATCCAAAGCAGCAAAACCAGCACCATCTACTGACCCGGCTTCACCACCTTGGGCTAATCTTTCCCATCTGAAGGTGAGTCCTGTACCATCGGCACTGTCTTCGATAATTTTGTACAGTCCGCCTGATTGTTGGGTCGCATTGATATCAGCGGTTAACTTAGCGACTTGGAAAATGCGAGAATCAGGATAACCATCACCACTAGGCGCACCATCGGTGTAGGCAATGAACACTTCTTTGGTGATGGGATGCACTTCTAAATCTTCTGGACGGCCTGTGGGAGTTCCGCCAGCCAAGTTAGCAGCGAGGAAAGCATCGCAGAGCAGCGCACCTTGGTTAGGATAGAAATCTGCTAGTGTTCTGTTTTGATATGGGGGTAATGTGGTGGCTTCGTTAGTGCGATCGCAAATGAATACGCCACCATCGATAGTTTGTCCAGCTATACCGTTACGTCTGGGTAATGGTAAACGACCCTGGTTTGTGGCTAAACCACGCGCCGCAAATTCTACAGAAGAAATTACTGTAGGAGGAAGCGGATTTGTGGCGGTAGTTAACAGTAGAGGTACCCATTCACCAGTACCACCAGGATTGAAACGGGCTACATATAAACGACCGCGTTCCCACAAACTGCTATTGGCTTTACTAGTTGGGGAAGTTACTGTACCTTCACTGACAAACTTCCATGTGTGTCCGCCGTTTCTATCGTCACCCATGTAAGCAACTAGTTTTCTACCAGTTTCCACACGCATGGTGATATTTTCATGGCGGAAACGACCCAACCAAGAATGTTTCCGGGGACGGAAACCAGGGTTAACAGGGTCAATTTCTACCATCCAGCCATATTTTTCGCCAACTAAGCCAAAAGTTTGACCAGTTGTACCGGGAGTGTAACCTGTTTGGCTTCCATTGGGTAGAACTGCTTCCGTCACACCCACGAAAAATGTACCGCCACCTTGGAAGTTTTCTTCTGCACTAAGGATGGTTCCCCAAGGAGTTGTACCACCAGAACAGTTGTAAGCAGTACCAATAATTCTATTACCCAGTCCATCAGCATTCACGCCTTCAAATACTTGGGTTGCTGCTGGGCCAGTACCAATTAAGAAATTCTGGTCGCCTTGTTGATAGCTGAGGCTTCCCCAGCTAGTAACGTTTTGATATCCATCGGTTCTTTCGCTGCTGATTCCCAAGCCAGATAGACCGTGAATCCGGCGATTTCTCGCATCTCTAACTACGGTATAACGTCTAGCAGGGTTGCGGCGAGAGATGCGGACGATTGAACCACCAAGGTTGTATAAAAATTCTCCATCAAGTTCCACACTTCTGGCTGCTGGTAAAGACCGACCAATGACTGTGGGGAATGTGGTTGTTAGTGCTTGGACATCGGCGGGTGCGCCTGGGGTTAAACCGGAGAAGGGGAAGCTGACATATTCATGGTTAACCCACAAAAAGCCTTCGTCTGTCGTTCTGCCCAAAGAGATGAAACCAGTGTAGTCGCAGTTGTAGCCAACGTATTCATCAGGGTTAGAGAATACGCGATCGCCCCAGCCTACAATGACGTAACGTTCATATTCTGGTGGTACGATAACATCATCAAGAACGGTGTAGCTAGGCAAATTTGGACTTGCAGACGGAGCGATGTTTTGCCCTTGTCCAATTCCTGTTGCTAAGAAACTAGACTTAGTTTGATAAATCGGTAAAGGATGAGGTAAGCGTATTGGCGTAAAGCTGAGTGGTGTTGTGCTTGCTCCTGCAAAATTAGACAAACCTCCTAATAGGTTGTCTCCCAATACGGTAGCCGCAGCACTACCACCAAAAAATACTAGAAGCTGTCTTCGACTTAATGTAGACATCAAAATGTTCCTCTTTTGGATCAGAGTAGATTTAGCCGTAATCAACGCTTTTCAATGCTGAAGAAATTACTCAATCTATATGAGTTTTTTCTCTATTTAAACTCCAGTTAACCTGCTTTTAATAACAGGTTGATACCGATGCCTGTTGCTCAGATACCAGAGCGTGTCTCAGATTTTAATTAACTTAATTAACAAGAATTATTTTGAGGTTATATAATGGTTAACTAAAAATTATCCCTGGATTGATATGTTAAGTTGAGTTAGCAAAAAAGAAAGGAAACGGCAAGATTAAGGTAACTAAACCAAAACTTGCAGTCTCTCAAGAAGTATGGCGAACAGTCCGAAACTATGGACAACAATGTTTGTTCAATGACCGTCATTGAAGCTCTCAATTTTCACAAATCTGAGTAAGAGGGCTTTTTTCGCTCATCTCTCCTGAAAAAATCTCTCTGCCCAATAAAGATAATATCGTTCATTATCTACCCAGCCCCTCTGAAAATCTTTAATCGGAACAATCTTTAAATCATTGCGGCCGACATTCAGCTTTTTATTTAAAATCAGCAAAATTTTCTTGTGTTCACCTTGATTTTTGAATAAATCATTAATTTGGCTTAATATCTCAGCTTGTTCTACATCTTTACGCCCTTTTTTAAATAAAGTAAAGCTTCCCATTTTTTGAAGCTCAGGATAATAAAACTTTCGATTGAGATAGCCAGATAAAGGAGCCATATTTGCATCTCGACTGGCAACAATAAACTCATTATCTAATCCAGCTTTTTGAATATATTGAGATGTTTCCCGACTGCTAGATAATGGGATAAATAAATCTCTGGAAAAACTATAAATTCCTCCAAAAAACTGGATATAAAGAATTAGCATCAATGCAATATGATGCCATTTATGCACAAATGTAATTGAATTTGTCCGAATCGAAAGTTTATCCAGTAAAACTGTAGACTCTTGATAATAACTTCCCAGCCATAAAGCTGCTATCAAAACTAAATAGAAATGTCCAAAATGCCGATGTACACCTATAAATCTCAAGTATGTAAAGGCAAATATTAGAGAAGTACCTGTAATGTAAAAAAATAAAGGAACTGGCTTTTTAGATAATTTAATCAAAGTTAAAATTACAATAAATACAGCAATTGCGGCACAAACAATTAAATCTAGCCATCTTTTTGATGTAGGAATAATTAATAAATAACTACCAAATATTCTACCTATGCTTCTCAAAAAATGATGGATATCTAATTGTATTTGCCATCCTTTATTTAAACCTCCATGAAGATAAGAGTCTGTTGGAGGAGTAATAATATAAATAGATAAAATAAAAGAAAATATGACAATTATAATACTTAAAAATAAGTCATATTTTTGACTTTGACTAAAATATTGCTGGCGATGTCTAGTATCAAATAAAAATTCAGCAAGCAAAGTCAATGATAAAGAAAATGATACTAATAATCCATAAGCGCTACTATTTGCGAGCAATCCTAATAAAATTGCTAAATAAACATAAGTTATTTTCCTGGATGAAAATACCGTACAGAATGCAAAAATGAACAACATACTAAAGGCATAGTTTCGAGAAATTAAAAGATATTCATAAAAAGTAAAAAAACCAAAAGAAAACAGAAATTTCTGTCGATAGTTAAAAGGGCTATATAGGCAAAAAAAAGCAACAGAAATAACTGTGATTGTCAAATGAAAAACTTGCATAATAATGGGATTATCTACTATTTTTCTCAGAAATGCCAGAGAAAAATACCATAGAACAGGATGACCTTCATAATGAATATTTGCAATCAAATCCCCAAAAGATTCACTATCTCTGACAATCAACCAGGGATTTAGTTCATCTCGCCACATCGAATGGTTGAGAATGCCTATTAAACCAAAAACAGAAAAAATAACAATAATAAACCAAGGAAAATGCAAAGGTAATCTTGAAGTATATTTAATGATTTTTTGGTTTAACATTATTAGGTAAAAATGAAATTAATTTTGGTGGCGCTCTTTTTAAATTTTTACCATAAAAATAGCATGATAACCCATAATTTTAGTCATAGAATCTTAAAGCCCACCTTCGTGGGCTAGAACTTTTGTTTGAGGCAAACTAGAGAATTTTTATGGGCTAGAAGCTGTGGTGATACTGAGTTGAATTAAAGGCTGCTTAGAAATTGTTTCTAATCCCACCGATCGCAAGAGGTCATCCCAATCACGTACTAAAGTTAAATCATTGGGACTAGCAGCACGTAAGTCAGCGAGGGTTTTGAGGGTGTCATGCCAGTAACCATTGTCTGCATAAATGAGAATACGCTGTTTATTTGTTGCTGTTTCTAACTTTTTAGCTACTGTTGCCGGTAATTCTGTTCTTTCTATCCATCCACTGGCAACTGGATCACCACTGCGATCGCCTCTTGTCGGATCGCACAGTAGAGAAAAGCGCCATCGATACTTCTTACCCACTTCCAACCCCTGAAAATCCGCAGGTAAGGTATAGCTCATAATTCCGCTGCTGGCTGTTAATGGCAAAGTTTTGTCAACTATCTCTTCTCCCGCTTCATCCCTGAGTAAAAATACTGCTTGCTTTGCAGAAGTGCGCGGTACACTCACAAAAAATGTTGGGCGATCGCTGATGGTTAGTTCCACCGGAATTTGATTTGCAGCGATCGTCGCAGGTTTTGGTGGTAAAACTCCATTAATATCTTGCGGACTGCATTTTCCCCGTGCTGCTCCGGCTTCGAGATTGCGAGAACCGCGAATTCCTGGGACTTTAAATCTTAATAAAGAACGGCGACGTGGTGCAAATCTGGGTTTTGGACGTGGAATAGTCAGTTGGGAAACGCTATTGGTAGGTGCGGCTATTGTTGTGACTGTAGTCAGTAGCAAATCTGGAATTAGAGTTAAGCCTAGTGTAATTAATAGTAAGGTTTTTTTGATCATATTTATTTACAATATGTATGTTTTTCTTAATGACTATTTCGTAATACTTAAAGTTCCGTTTGATCAATATTATCTGCTTGAATCTAGTCAATTTTACATTGTTGTAGCTTCAGCGAAATCACTATAGCATTCCCGTGATCAGATTCCCGAATCATCACAAAATTCAGGAATCTTAATTTATTGATTTTCACACATCAATTTCATTTAGAAATATTAAAAAACAATGACAATCTTAAGAAACTAGGTAAGTTGGATACATATTAATTGGATATTAGTTAATACAAAGAAATTTACCAAATACAAATTTCTTGGAAAAATCAGGCTATTTTTTAACATTCACACTTTTAGCTCATAGATCAAGAGGAAAAACCAATGGTAAATCGAGATTCCAGGCTCCGCAATTTACGTCAAACAGCATTAACCATTGGAGGTACGGTAGTTCTTACCAGTGTAGCGATCGCTGGATTAGTTGTGGGGTTACGAGAACTCGGTAGCTTGCAGGGAATGGAGTTAGCAGCATTTGATTGGTTAATGCGATCGCGCCCTGATGAAGGTTCAGACAATCGCTTTTTAGTAGTCGGTATCGATGATACAGATATTCAAACACGCAAAGAGTATCCCATTGAAGACGGCACAATGGCGCAGTTATTGACAAAACTAGAAGAACACGAACCGCGAGTCATTGGTATAGATATTTTGCGGGATGTGAAGCAAGGTGCAGCCGCAGGTCGTACAGAATTGGTACAAATATTATCAGAAACAGAGAATATTGTAGCTGTTTGCGTCTTGAGTAAACCAGATTCTCCTGGTATCGCCGCCGCACCCGGTGTTACAGAAGATAGAGTCGGAATCGCTGACTTTCCCGTAGATGCAGGCGGTACAGTCCGTCAAGGAATGCTGATTTCCGTCCCTAAAGCCTCAAAATTGCCAAAGCCTAACGAACATATCTGCAATATTGCTGACTCAGAAAATCAATTGCCATCCTTAAGTTTACAAATGGCGGTGCGTTATTTAGCCGAACAGGGAATTGAAGCACAACCAACAAAATCTGGTGAATTGCAATTAGGTTCGACAGTTCTCAAACGCTTAACACCAAAATCGGGTGGGTATCACAAAATTGATACAGAAGATTACCAAATACTGCTTAACTACCGTTCTGCTAAAAACGCCGTCAAGCAAGTATCACTCAGAGATATCCTCGCTGATAAAGTTGACCCAGCTTTAATCAAAGACAAAATTGTGATGATTGGCTACACCGCCCAAATTGTCAAAGATACTTTTTATACGCCTTACAGCGCGGGTTCAGCAGATAGCCAAAAAATGCCGGGGGTAATAGTTCACGCCCAAAACGCCAGTCAGATATTGAGTGCAGTTTTGGATAAACGACCTCTATTTTGGTTTTGGAACGAATCGCAAGAAGGTTTATGGGTATTTGCTTGGTCATTAGTGGGAGGATTTTTAGCTTGGCGGATTCGCAAACCTTGGCTTTTGGTATTGGGTGGAGGAGTTGCGATCGCTGTACTATTGGGTAGCACCTATCTAATATTTCTTCAAGCTGGTTGGATACCTCTAGTCCCCCCAGTTTTAGGACTTTTAGCCACTGCTGTTGGTGTTGTATTAATAGATAGATACGCCGCCACAATCGTTAAAACCGTTAAAGGTTTTCTTAAAATTAACATTGACATTGATGAAGACAAAAAAAATCAAGAAGTAGCTGCTATCACCGAAAGTGACTACTTTTTAGAATTACAGCAAAAAGCCAAAGATTTACGAATTCGAGATCATCAAGAAATCTTACCAATCACAATTACTCCCGTTGTCAATAACTTAGATCCCAATAATCTTTTACCTGAAACAATAATCTCTAAACCAAAAAATATCGAAACTACAGAAATAGATTACTTACAGCAAGTACGCAACAAGCGAAACAAAACCAACTCTGAAGAAACCACGCTTATAGAACCCCAAACTCATAACTTAGAAATAACCACAACACCAACAACAATTGAAGAACAAGAAGAATTAGAATATTTGGCAGATTTACAACGTCGTAGTAAAAAAATGAAAGAAAATAAATAATAATTATGAATCCCCAAGAATTTATCGAATCATCGCCCCAAAACAATATTTTAGACGTAATGAACTTACCCGACGAACAGCGACAACTTGTTAACTGGATAACTCACCAGCAAAAAGTTACTTTATCTGAAGTAGCAGTTCATCTCAAAATTTCTGAAGAACTAACACAACAACATCTGCAAAATCTCATAGAGCAAGGATTTATTCAAGAATTAAATGCTAGTGGCTTGCTTCACTATCAGCCACTTTTTTCTACTCAGAAGAAAAGTAAACTGCCTCAAAATATATGGGATAAACTCTAAAACTATTACTCTGCACTTTCTGCGTCTCTGCGGTTCGGTTAAAAAAACTATTTTCACCATGTCAAAAATTGTATCCATCCACTCATTTCGCGGCGGTACAGGTAAATCAAATTCCACCGCTAACTTAGCAGCAATAGTTGCACGTTATGGCTATCGGGTTGGTATTGTTGATACAGATATTCAGTCTCCAGGTATTCACGTCCTGTTTGGTTTTGATGAGCAGAAAATTAAATACTCCCTCAACGATTATCTTTGGGGACGCTGTAATATTGAAGAATCTGCCTACGACGTTACCTCAATTTTAGGTCAAACAGCAGGAGCAAAAGGACGAATTTATTTAACACCTTCTAGTATTAAAGCCAGAGATATTACTAAAGTTCTGCGGGAAGGATTCGATTTTAACTTACTCAATGAAGGCTTTCAAAAACTGCTGATTACTTTGAAATTAGATTACCTATTTATTGATACCCACCCAGGACTCAACGAAGAAACCTTACTCTCAATTGCCATTTCTGATATCTTGGTTCTCATCTTACGCCCCGATCGCCAAGATTTTCAAGGTACAGCCGTAACAGTGGAAGTTGCCCGCAAACTAGAAGTACCAAAGATGTTATTGTTAATCAACAAAGCACTACCAGCCCTAGATTTTGATGTTCTCAAACAACAGGTAGAAAAAACCTACAACGCACCTGTAGCTGGTGTTTTACCACTGTCCGAAGAATTGATTCAACTAGCCAGTAGCGATTTATTCTGCTTACGTCATCCAGAACATCCCTTTAGTCAAGTTATGGATCAAGTAGCCCAGATGATTATGCAATAGCCAAAATAA
This sequence comes from Fortiea sp. LEGE XX443, assembly GCF_015206815.1. Lineage (GTDB taxonomy): Bacteria > Cyanobacteriota > Cyanobacteriia > Cyanobacteriales > Nostocaceae > Nostoc_B. The sequence continues at coordinate 35,715 of NZ_JADEXZ010000036.1, read as the reverse complement.
TACTTGATGATTCTGGCATTTTTGAGCATGAAAAATAGCCTTGCATAAATGCGAGATGAATCAACTAAGTATAAGTATTTTTCTATACTCTCAAATTGAATATTTGATCATATTATACTCTCCCTAGAGGTGATGAAAAAGCAGTAATGTTAGGGGTAATGTCATACTTCATACTTCCTCGTCTAACCCTTGAATCAAGGATGTTAGCTTGTCTAATGTTTGTGTAAGTTGGGCGAGTTTCTGCACAGTATAATCCTGAGATTGAGCTAGGTTTTGAAGGGCATCACACAATGCAAAAATTTGATTGCTTTGCTGTTGCAAATGCTTTCCTTGGGCTTCAACTTGCATACTGAGATGATCTAATCTTTCTGCAAGACTTTCAATCGTCTCAGTAGTGGTAAGTACTGCTTCTCCAATCTGTTCAACAATAGATTCTAAGCGACTAACTTTAACTTCGACTCCACCTGAAATCATATCTCCACGACCCCATCATAAAAATACCAGTCACAGTTTCTAGCCTCAGTGTGTCTTTATGTATTCATGCTGATGTACATATTTCATGACATCTGCCCATATCTACAAACAAGAGGTGCCATCTGAAGTTAGTCTGATTACATCATTTATTTAGGGATGTGCTGCCCATAATACTTAGATATTTTTCTTAGATACTTCAGTTTAGCTTTCTGGCTCATCTAATAAATTAGTAGCTAGTTTGAATATTCACGCATTTTTTTATACATATTAGATTTACTTAAACATCCTCCAAAAGATAGATAAAATATACTTCATGTAAAATTTATAAAATTTCATATGTTTAGTAAACTTGATGAAGATTCAGTAAATATACCGTATAAAAGCACTTTTGATAATAATACAAAGTTTATATTCGGAAACAAATTTAAGTGATTTTACCCTGATTAATATACATCTGGCTAGATAATGTACCAAACACATTTGCAAAGCGTCAGTCAAGGTGCTACTTACAAAACTTGGAAATTAGATACGCCACACTCTTCTGTAGATTCTAAATTCAAACGTTGTTTGGATATTTTGGGGAGTTTGGTGGGTTTAATAATTTTAGCTGTTGTGTTTATACCGATCGCTATCGCGATTAAACTCGACAGCCCAGGCCCTGTTTTCTTTACTCAAGAGCGTTATGGACTCCAGGGACGGCCTTTTCAACTCCGTAAATTTCGCTCAATGGTTAACGATGCTGAACAACTAAAATTTCTTGTCCAAAACGAAGCTAACGGATTAATCTTTAAAAACAAGAATGATTTCCGAGTCACAAAAGTGGGGCGTTTTTTACGTCGTACCAGCTTAGACGAATTACCTCAATTTTGGAATGTGCTTGTAGGTGAAATGAGCTTGGTAGGAACACGTCCACCTACTGCTGACGAAGTAGCCAAGTACAATCAGCGCCATTGGCAACGTCTCAATGTCAAACCGGGTTTAACTGGTGAATGGCAAGTTCATGGTCGTTCTCATGTCAAAGATTTTGAACAAATAGTTGATTTAGACTTGCGTTACCAAGAAAAATGGCATCCATTGTATGACTTATTTCTGATTACAAAAACCTTCCACGTCATCTTTGGTAAAGTTGGAGCTTTTTAAGGCAGAGAAATCTTAACTGTGGCTAAACTTAGAAGCCATACACCAAATACTTAGTTTAATTAGTTTATCCAGTGTTTCAAAGAGACAATACCAAGAGCGCAGATAGCGAAGCCTACTAAACTCATTTTTCTTGGCAAAATACCTGACAACTCTGCTTGACTAACTTTAGTGCCAATTTCTCTAGTACTCATCACCACTGCATACTGTGTCAAGGCAGCACCAAAAATATAAATCACTGAAGGCATTGTTCCTGCCTCAAGAATCGAGTCACTATTAAAATAACCCTGAAATAAACCAGCGATCGCCGTTAGCATTAGCAGTGTGAACAAGTTAGGCTGCTTTGGCATAACTAGAACCATACCACAAGCAATGCTGACAATAGCGATCGCTATTTCTGTAACTGGTAAATTTATCTGTAATAGATGAATTACCGTTCCGAAAATGTTGGCTAATATAGCAGTAGCCAAGGCAGTTAGGACATCGGCCAATGATAAAACTCATGCACTAAAAGACTTTTAACCCTGTCACCTGTTACCTGTTACCTGTCACCTGCTATACAAGGGCAACGGCTATCCATCTACCGCGCACATTCCCAGCCGCTAGTAAACCAATTGTCAAGATACCAACTAATTTATCTAACGCCAGCACCGGATCTGCCATTCCCCACAAAAAGCCATCCCAGGAGTTATAAATTTCATGGTGAAATGGTAGTCCACTCCATGAACTCAGCAAGCTAATGATAGCTAAAGCAGCGATCGCGCCAATGTGACGCTGGAGTAATTTATCTTTCAACATAACTATATACCACATTAGTTTTTTGGTACTTTATACTGCCCAAGTACCAAAAAAACTAACGCCATCAGCGTTAGATACCCAGCCTTTTTAAGCAGTCTGGTATCTCTTGGTTTACACATGATTTAAGGGATTGATGCGTACTGGAATTGCTAGTAAAAACTCTGTACCTTGCAGTGGTATGGAAGTACACTTCAGTTGACCACCATAATTTTCGACAATTTGATGGCTAATCCATAATCCCATATTTGTCCCTGATGCCGTAGGTTGAGTATTCATGAATGGGTCAAATATTTTTTGTGTTTCTTCGTCTGTCATTCCATAACCGTTATCAGAAATTTTAATCATAATTTGATTGCTATTTACAATCTCAGTGGAAATATAAATTCGAGGATTTTTAGTTGTGCTTTTTTGATTAATTGTTGATATTTGATTACCGTGTATTGATTTTTTTAAATTTTCAGTAACATGATTCAAAATATTTATCAACACTTGATTGATTTGTCGAGGATAACACTCGACTTTTGGTAAATTTCCATATTCTTTAACGATTTTAATATCTGGATAATTTACCGTGCCTCGCAAACGATTTTGTAAAATCAAAAGACTGCTATCAATACCTTCGTGAAGATCAACTAACTTTAACTCAGCTTCATCTAGTCTTGAAAAATTACGCAGAGATAAGACTAATTTGCGAATGCGCTCTACTCCAACTGTTATAGAAACTAAGATTTTTGGTAATTCTTCCTGGATAAAAGAGAGGTCAATTTTCTCACTAACATCTGCAATTTCTGGTTCTACATTGGGATATTTTTGCTGATAAATTTCTATTAATTCTAATAAATTTTCCGTATAGTTCTTGATGAGTGTGGTATTGCCATAAATGAAATTAATCGGGTTATTAATTTCATGGGCAAGGCAACCAATTAATTGTCCTAAAGAAGAAATTTTTTCAGTTTGAATCAATTGTGCTTGGGTATTCGCCAATTCTTTTAGGGTAAGTTTTAATTGGCTGTTAGCTGCTTCTAATGCTGCCGGACTCGGTAAAGCTAATGCTTGGGGAATTATTGGCACTAAAACAATTGCTGTGTAAACCGAGATAAAAGCCGTAAAAGCTTTGATAGAACCAGATAGCCAGTAAGTAGGATGCCAAAGTGTCCAGATTTCTAAGACATGGGTTGTACCACAGGAAACAATAAAAACTCCAAATAATACAAGTATCGATTTGAAAGGCAAATCCTGTCGCTTGCGGACAAAATAAACCAGAGCGACGGGGATAGAATAATAGGCTAGAGCAGTTAGCGCATCTGATAAGATATGTAACCATACCAAACTCGGCCGCCAAAGGTAGCAATGGCCATGTGGAATAAACGAGCCATCAGCGAAAAATTCCTGGAGAAATTGCAACATAGGAAACAAGTATATTATTGTCGGTGAAGAATGACAAATTATACTCGCTACCTTAAAAATCGTCTTCAGTAATTAAACACTAACGCAGCAATTCTTCGACTTGATGTTGGCTCCATAATGTTCTGTAAAGACCCTCTTGCTGCACAAGTTCGATATGATTGCCAGTTTGAACAATTTTGCCCTTGTCCATCACCAAAATTCGGTCAGCCGCTGCTGCTGCTGATAATTGGTGGGTAATAAAAATCACAGTTTTGCGGTCAGTTCCACTAGAAAGGTTTTTGAGAATTTTTGTGGCTGTTTGATTATCTACGCTAGATAACGCATCATCCAAAATTAAAACTGGGGCATCAACTAGCATAGCCCTAGCTAAAGCAGTGCGTTGCCTTTGCCCGCCAGAAAGGGTAATACCTCGTTCACCGACAAGAGTTTCGTATTTTTGGGGAAAATTAGTAATTTCGGAATTAATCTGAGCCATGACAGCCACAGATTCTACATCTTGTTGTTCTCTTACTGGGTCAGCGTAGCGGATATTATTTTTGATTGTAGTACTGAACAAAAAGCTATCTTGGGGAACATAAGCGATCGCACTCCGCAAATCGGCTAATGCAATTTTGGTGATATCTACGCCATCCAAAAATAGTTGTCCTGTCCCAATATCCAACAACCGAGGTAAGGCATTGGCTAAAGTTGATTTCCCAGAACCAATTGCTCCGACAATAGCCACTGTCTCCCCAGGGGAAATTGTAAAGTTGACATGATCTAAAGCAGGTGTTATCGCCTCTGGGTAAGTAAAGCTGAAGTTCTTCGCTGTAACTTCTCCTTTGATTTCGGCCAGTGGTAAATGTACAGCATCAGCTGCATCTTGAACTTTGGGTGTGACACTGAAAATCGATTCTAGGCGATCAATACTGACTTCACCTCGTTGATAGGTAGTAATTGTGAAGCCTAACAAAGCAGTGGGAAATACCAAACGCTCTACATAAATCAACAGTGCTAAAAAGTCACCAACTGCTAAACTTCCTCCAGAAATGCGTGTTGTTCCTAACCAAATGATGATTAAAGAACTGATATTAGCTAAACCACCAATCAAGGGAAACAAGACATTGCGGCTTTTTGCCAATTGCAGGTTAGCTTTTAAAAGCTGCTGATTTTTTTTAGCAAAAGCTCGACGCTCGTTTTCTTCTTGAGCGTAGATTTTAATTAAAGCAATACCGCTAATGTCTTCTTGAATCAGTTCACTGATCTCAGAGAGTTGCTCTTGTACAGTTGCTTGTTGTTTGCGTAGGCGATCGCTAAACAAATGTACCAGCAAGAACATGAAGGGATAAACTGCTAAGGAATACAGTGTGAGGTCTCTACTAATCGTCAGCATCACCGGCAGAGTCAAAGTGTAGGCAAAAAAAGTATTTGCTAAACTTAGCACCGCAAAACCCAACAATCGCCGGATATTTTCGACATCGCTGGTAGCTCGACTAATCAAATCTCCAGCGGTATTTGTAGCAAAATAAGCAGGTTCTAGCTTGAGTAAATGTTCAAAAATCCGTTGTTTTAGGTCAAATTCTACCTGTCGTCCTACGCCAAACAGCCAGATCCGTGATGCCATGCGGATTAACCACATTGCTGAACTCAACAAAATGATGATTACTACATAATGTAGTAATTGATCCCAGCTAAATTGGGTTGAAAGTTTATCAACACAGCCACGAATTAACCAAGGAATATAAACACCCAAGCCATTGACAGACAACAAAGCAAAAATGCCCAATGTTGCCTCTAGCCAATGAGGACGCAGGTAAGCACCGAGTTTAGCCAGCCGTCGAGATTTTGCCATGACAGCGATTTTGCAACTCCATCATCCTAAACCAACGGATCGTAGGTTTATATTTTATCTAGAAAAAATTCTAAAGAGAACTGCGTTGGCGAGGTTTCCTCGCGTGCAGCAACAGAAGTCAGTATAGAGGAGAATTGACCCATCTAAATTGTCTTCTGAATTCGGGATTCTTTTTTTATAGCAGTAGCCAAGGCAGTTAGGACATCGGCCAATGATAAAACTCATGCACTAAAAGACTTTTAACCCTGTCACCTGTCACCGTTCGGCTGACGCTCACGGCGGAAGCCTGTTCCCTGTCACCTGCTATAAATAAGGCCAGCCACTAGGGCGTAGCGTTGCGGCCTTGTTAATTTTACTTTTTTAACCCTAGGACTGGCGACCACGCAAGAAAAAGTAAACCTGGTTGAGATAACTTTCCCAGACTTGGGTGGTAAGTTGTAGTGTTTCAGCACTGGGTACAAAGTCCTCAAGTCGCAAACCTCGGTCTCGAATTTGCTGAGGATTTTGTAACAAATAAGGTGGGATGTTCATGCCTAAGGTGGACTGGGCCAAAGCAGTCCGCCCTAATTTACTATCCACTAAATCGGTAGTTATAGTTGCTGGTGCTAATGCTACAAGTACTCCAGATGTGGGATTAGTGACTGTGGCGATTGGCGCTCTGACCAAAAAGTAAGCGATCGCTGGTGTACTGGACAACAGTAAAATTGTCAGAGACCACCCCAGCAAATACCCTCCTGGTTTCTCTATCCCACCACCCTTAATTTTCTGGGCTGCAAAAATCATCAGCAATACTGATGCTCCCAAAGGCTTGAGTGGAAATGATACCACCCTCCATAAAGATGCCACAGCTGGTTCATTGGGGTTAATGAATGACAAAGCTAGGACAACTAAAACGATTACTAAAACTACTCGCCCAGCAAAAGTCCCTTGAGGATAGAACCTCTGGAACAAAGAATATACGATAGTGCCAACAAGCAGCCACAGCAGTACGCGGCTTAACAATATGAACATAGATTAACTCTCAAATTTTCTAGTGCAGTCAGCCTAGGGTTTGGAGCAAGATGTATATTTGACCGTCAAATTGTAATCGCACTTTTACTTGACTGCAAATATTACCTGCTTTACACCTAAAGACTACCGTCGTAGTGATTTTAGAGCAATTTTTTCACACTGCGTCTATTATTTATAATTTTCCAGGTGGTTCATGTAGCACCAGTAGACTAAATTAATTGAGAAATTGTCAACTCAGAGGGAAAAACTATGTCGCCTGAAAAGCCCAGAATTTTAGTCACAGGGGGAGCAGGATATATCGGTTCCCATACTGTACTTGCTCTTAAGCAAGCGGGTTATGACGTGGTAATACTTGATAACCTGGTTTATGGTCATCAAGAGTTGGTAGAAAAGGTTTTACAAGTAGAACTGGTCGTGGGTGATACGAGCGATCGCCCTTTATTAGACGATTTATTCAAAACTCGCAAGTTTGCCGCAGTCATGCACTTTTCTGCCTACGCCTACGTAGGAGAATCGGTAACTGACCCAGCAAAATATTATCGCAACAATGTTGTCGGCACGCTAACTTTGTTAGAAGCAATGTTGGCTGCATCAATTAACAAGTTTGTCTTTTCTTCCACCTGTGCCACCTACGGAGTCCCAGAAGTCGTTCCAATTCCCGAAAACCATCCCCAAGACCCAATTAATCCCTATGGGGCTACTAAGCTAATGGTGGAGCGAATTCTTGCTGATTTTGATGTCGCTTATGATTTAAAGTCAGTTCGATTCCGCTATTTTAATGCTGCTGGTGCTAATCCCGACGGCTTGCTAGGTGAAGACCACAATCCAGAAACGCATTTAATTCCTTTGGTATTGTTGACAGCCTTGGGTAAGCGAGAGTTTATCTCAATTTTTGGTACAGATTACCCCACGCCTGATGGTACTTGTGTTCGTGATTATATTCACGTTAACGATTTAGCAGATGCCCACGTTTTGGGTTTGGAATATTTATTAAAGGGTGGAGACAGCGAAGTTTTCAATTTAGGTAATGGGAATGGTTTCTCTGTGCGAGAAGTCATTGCGGCGGCTGAATCAGTTACAGGATTACCCATTTTAGTCAAAGAATGCGATCGCCGTCCTGGTGATCCACCTATTTTGATTGGTAGTAGTGAAAAAGCTCAAAAAATTCTGGGCTGGCGATCGCAATACCCATCCATTCAAGATATTGTCAGCCATGCTTGGCAGTGGCATCAAAAACGGCACAAGTAACCAAATAGCCCCTTAGACTGAAGTCTGGGGCTATACAAACAAAGTCTGCCTATCACGCTTGCGCTGCGCTTGGCGCACCACACGGACTGTCTACAAACCTGCGCAGGCGGGTTTAGTCTGTATAGCCGCGATTTTCAATCGCCCGGTGTTTCTAAGCATTTATTCATCAACTCTGTGATAATCGTTTCACTTCTTCACCCTTCAACATTTGATGGGATTGAGTGAGAATTTGGGGAATTTGATCAGCGTGGGGACTGTTGGCAAGAGATTGGCGTAAATCTAATTCTTTTAGCTTATCTGCCTTGTTACCGGGAAACCAGTGATTGCCGTTGCCTAGTAGGTTGTAGCGCATTTTGGCGTAGTCTACTAAATCGTAGGCGGTGGCCAAATTCCACAGCCACAAAATCACTGGGATATTGATCTCTCCTGGTGTATTTTCCCATGTAGGTAAGTTGACATGCCAAGTTTTTACCCAATCTTCTCCTAAAATGGCGATCGCTTCTGCTTCCAATCTCGTCAAAATTGGCGGCAAAATTTCTGATGAATCATCCAGTAATGCTAATGTTTTCAAATGTTCATCAAAATCTTGGGGTTTTGCTGCGCCGATACTCAAAGTATGCACCTGTGGGTGACTCAGACAAAACAAATCATTAAATACCATTGGACTTAGAGGCGCACACAAATCTACTAATTTTCGCGGTGGACTGTATAGATTCCCGCCTTTATTGGAAGGACTAATAATAAATACCCCCATATCAAGACGAGTAGCAGCTTCAATGGCTGGCCAATTCCATTGATTAATGTAGTACCAATGCAAATTTATATAGTCAAATTGGTTAGTATTAATTACCTGAATAATTGAATCTGTAGCCCCGTGGGTCGAAAAACCAATAAATCTAACTTTGCCCTCGGCCTGCAACTGCCTTGCTACATCCAAACAGCCACCTGGACGAATGCTGTAGTCTAGTAATTCAGCATTATTAATCCCATGCAAACCTAATAAATCTACATAATCTAACTGGAGATATTGTAGCGATCGCTCAAATGTTTTACGAAATTCTTTGGCATCAGCTACGGGTGAAACTTTAGTTTGCACAATCAATTTTTCACGGGGAAATTTAGGCAAAATCCTCCCCAATTGCATTTCCGAGCTACCATAACCACGGGCAGTTTCAATATGATTAATTCCTACTTCAACTGCCCGACGAATAGTTGCTTCCAGATTTTTCTGGTTGTCTGCGGGAATTTCTGACTGGTTAACATCTTGCCATTTGAACTGATATCTCATGCCGCCGCAGGAAAACACCGGCATCTGTAATTCTGTGCGTCCAAATCTTTTATATAGCATGAGTGAATTTTTGATGATTGCTAATATTCAGATCCCCGACTTCTTAAAGAAATCGGGGATCTAACTTTTGACAAACTCAGCACTTATGAAGAAGCATTTTGTAACTCAGCTGTGCGTATTGATAGCTGTTTTGTCTGACTACCCCGTTGGATTTTTACCTGTAATGCTTGACCAAGGTTGGTATTTTCCACAAAGTTCTGTAGCTGTTCTGCACTGGTGATTGCTTGGTCATCTACTTGGAAGACCACATCACCACGACGAATACCTGCTTTAGCTGCTGGAGAATTTGGTACAACTCGCATAACTAAAACACCGTTAACTTCTGGTATTTCAAAAGTAGAGTTGGGATCGCTGTTATTTTGCTTGGCTAACTCAGGTGTTAAGGTGATCATTTGTACACCTAAGTAGGGGTGAGCAACTTTACCATCTCGTTCCAGTTGTGTGGCGATCGCTTTGGCTTTATCAATAGGAATAGCAAAGCCAATACCCATTGCATCAGCACGAATCGCGGTGTTAATTCCAATCACTTCACCCCGCTCATTCAACAATGGCCCGCCAGAGTTACCAGGGTTAATTGCCGCGTCGGTTTGAATGAAGTCTAAGCGTTTGTCAGCAATTCCCACTTGGGAGCTAGAACGCTTGAGGGTGCTGACAATACCTAAAGTAACGGTATTATCAAAGCCTAAAGGATTTCCCACTGCGATCGCCCAATCTCCAACTTGCACGGCATTTGAAGAACCTAAAGGTGCAACGGGTAAATCTTTACCAGCATTAATTTTTACAACCGCTAGGTCTGTTACTTCGTCAATACCTTGAACTTTACCTTCAAAGGTGCGACCATCCTTGAGGCGAATTGTAACTTTATCCGCTTTGTCAACTACGTGGGCATTAGTTAAAACCAAACCACTTTTATCAATAATGAATCCAGAACCAAGACCACGCAATTGCTCTGGAGGTAATTGTTGAGAATAACCATCGCCAAAAAACTGCCGGAAAATTGGGTCTTCCATAAACGGATCAACACGGCGGCGAGTAATTGTGCGTTCCGTGTCAATTCTCACCACTGCTGTCCCGACACGATTCACCGCTGCTGTGACAAAACTACTATTACCTATAGCAGCAGTTGCTGGCGATTGCTTTTGGGCAATCAGTTCTGGTGCATCCCCCATTTTCATTGAACTGGGTGCAGATTCCGCTGAAGAAGGTAACACCCGCAGAGTGCTAACGGTGAGCAAGACTCCCAAAAATATGGCGAAAATGTGGGTACTAAGTCGACGTATAGAACGGGATATTTTGGACAATCGCATAATCACAACCTAAATTTAGAAGCCGAATTGTTACTTAGTCGTGACAAATCCATCTACAGTTATTTTTACAGCTTGGATGAAGTTCCTGCGGACTAACTTTTGTTTACTGCTTCAGATTCTCAATACGGGAACTAAAGCATGGTATGTGCTACCTGTAATTTAAATTAATTGAAAATTTCCCTTGTTAGCTATTACGGACATTTACCTTATCAAGGTTCGGGTATCACTCGTTCAGTGCTGTGTATGTAACCTATTTTACGCTTTTCGAGTGGTTAGGTGAAAGTTCTATAGTGATCTAATGATCAAGGCAGTAGAGGTAGCGGCGTGAGAATTCCTGAAGATGCGCTCATTCCAGATGATAAAATCAATCGTTATCTACTGGTGCAAAAAGCTAGGAATGACAAGTCAAAGTTTTTGGCACAGGCTGGATTTACCCTAGAAAATCCAGAAGTATTAATTGCAGCTATCCAGTCACTTATAGCAATAGGTGAAGGTGTTGAAGATGGAAGCAATGAGTATGGAGTATTCTATCAAGTTGCTGGAGAGTTAGTTGGCGTAAATGGTGTCAGCCTTTCTGTTGTTACAATCTGGTTACAACGACAAATTGATAGGAAATTCCAGTTTGTGACACTCAAACCTCTTAGGGAGCCTTGATATGACAGTTGAGTTATACCAGGAAGTCGCCTTAACTCGTGACTTACCAGAACATAGTCTGAGAACAGGAGATATTGCCACACTAGTTGATTTTGTTTCTCACCCTCATGGCGGTGAACAGGGATGTTTGCTGGAAGTCTTCAACGCTGTTGGCGAATCTCTTGCCGTGATAGCTGTCCCAATTTCTGCGGTAGAAGCTTTACGTCCCGATGCAATTTTAACAGTTCGTTCTTTCCTCAAAGCCGGTTAGTATTCCATGTTGCGAAAGTTTATGGAGATATCCTGCTATGGGCTAATAAATAGTTCAGTAAGCAATAATAGTTAGTACTTTTTTGGTAGGAGTGCTTTTGCGATGACCGAATTATTTAAAAAAGCGATCGCTCAATTGAAAAAATATTTAGTCAAAATGTTAGATGCGATTGCTCTGGGCTAGTACATCTTACCCATTAAAATACTTCCTTGTTGACTTCTTAAGTACTTTAAAATAAATCCCGAAGATAGTTAATGATAGTAGTAAGTAAATAGTTGAATAAATTATTTTAGAAGAAAGTAAAATTAAAAATGGTAAGATAGTAGTTGCAATTGCAAAAACTGAAAGAAAAGCTGCAAAAGTTACTCTATAACTGTGAAGAAGTTTTGTTTCCTTTTCAAGATTCAAACTGAAAACTCTGGAGTTTTCTACCTCATTTAATTCTTTTCTAATTTCTTCCTCGTAACCTTGAAGATTATCTGCAAAAAAAATTATAAATGATTGTTTTATCAGATTCCAGAATCCTATAATCGCAATAATTAACAGAAGACTGAGAAAACCTAAAAATAAAAGTCCACTGTATTCAATTTTGGGGTTCGCAAGTACTATAACATCTACAATAGGTTTCCAAAGCGCAATAGTTGCCCCAATTACGCCCATTAATTTAAAATCTTCAAAGGCACTTTTGATATATTCTTCTGCTTGTTGGCTTAGTCGAACATACTCTTTGTAAAGGTAGTCTAGTCTTTGCTCAGAATTCATGTTTACTCTTGGGGCGGTGTTTGCCTCAGTTGGAAATTATAGATTGGCAGCTATACAATTATTGGTTAGAAATCAAGTTTATCTGCTGCTGCACAACTTTGCAATTAGCCAAAGTTTACCAAAATTTTTCTCCAGTTTACAATCTCAGCGATGTACGATCGCCTAATCAATTTTGCTTCACAGCTGCCAAAATAAATGCGATCGCTTCTTGGGTATGTTCCTCTATCATTTCTGGACTCAGGCGATCAATCTCTGGTGTGAGATGTTTCCAGTTTTCATGCACTGTGAAATAAAACAGACAAACACTCAAGATATGAGTCAAAGCCAGAAACGGCTTGAGTGGACGAAAATATCCTTGCGCCATTCCCAATTCTAAAACCTTGAGCAAATGTTCATGCAGGCTCAAAACATTGCACTCTTGAAAATATATTCCTTGATTTTGGCTGGACTCTTGAAACCACAGCATTTGTCGTTGCGGATTTTTCGCTTCGTTGGCGATCGCAATCCGAATAATTTGCTTCAGTGCTTCTTCTGGAGATAAACCCTCAAAGTTTAATTGCCCAAGTGTAGCCTGAACTTCATCAATCGGTCGTTGTAAAACTGCTCTATATAAGTTTTCCTTATTCTCAAAGTAGTAATGAACTGTTGCGGTTGTCACCTGAGCAAGATTTGCGATCGCACTCATTCGCGCTCCGTTTAAGCCATGCCGGGAAAATTCTTGTTCTGCGGCATCGAGAATTTGCTGTTTTGTCATTTCAGCATCGCGGAATGGGCGGACTGATTTCGCAACTCGTTTACTCGGTCGAACCACTGTATCTTAATTGAGCGTTTGCTTTTCTATCCTACCAAAGAGTCACTTTATCTACTGATAAATTGACCAAATATCAAGCATTTGCTAAACTTACTAATTAATTAGTAAGTAAGCTGAATATGAATCAATTGCAAGGTGCGCCGTGGCTTTTAGCACATCGTTCCATGCTGAAACCCAATCAGCCAAAAAAGATTTCACTACTGGGTAATGATTACGTGCTTTGGCAAGATATTCATAGCAAAATTAGCGCCTTGCCGAATGCCTGTCCTCATATGGGTGCAATGCTATCTGAAGGTTGGTGTGTAACGCAGACTGATGGTAGTAGCGTGATCGCTTGTCCATTTCATGCGTTGGAATTCAATCATTCAGGCTGCACTGTCCTACCAGGATCTAACAAACAAACTCAATCTCTGCTTAAACCACTGGATTTAATTATTCAAGGAGATTTTATCTGGTCTTATGGTGATCATGAACCAAAAATTTCCATTCCCTCAATTATGAATGAGATTGCAGCAGAATACGAGTTCATCGGCGTGACAGGAGAACGCAGTATTCCGACTGATCTTTTAAGTTTACTGCTGAACATGCACGACTATAATCATCAAAACGGCACTCATCGAGACTTGTTCGAGATTGAACAAGTGGAGGTAAAACAGTTTATCGATGAGGGGTTACATTCTCATGCTTACTTGTCACAACTTCGCAAGCAGCCTACCTTCCGCGACATTTTAAAAAATCCTGCTCAATTCGCATTACCAAAAGTACTAGAAGCTCATTTAGAAAATTTTTTCCCGTTTATGGGATTACTGCATGGTGAAGATAAACTACTCAGCCTCAAAGAATGTCATTTTTATCTTCCAGAAAGCGATCGCCAGTCTCGCGTATTTGTGTTGATGTATATGAAGGCTCATTCCCCAATTGCACACTTACTCAAAAACAATTTATTGAGGTTAATTGATGTGGTTGTAGAGCAAGATGCAAAGATTTTAGGAAAAATATACCCTAACACGCCAAAGCAGATCAAATTAAATAATGAAGTGGGAATGGATTGGGTAAAGCGTAATTTTGAGAATTTTCCCACAGTTGTTGAACCAAATTTATCTCGATAGTTGCCATTGAGAGTTTAGCAAAATTACTCTACAGGTGGCGATCGCTCATATTTAGTAATAGCTGTTCAGTAGAAACATCTGTCGGGTAGAGTGTGAGGTTTCGTGTATCTCTAGAAGATTACTCAAAAACCTCACCACTCTTTCCCCGTTTTAGTTATGTGGATGAATCTAGCTGGCTGCTTCTGAGTAAGTTGATGAGTGAACTACGATTACGCACACACTTTTTTAACGCTCTGAAGCTGGTTGACTGTATCCCACCAAGTCCGCAGTTTGGGAGTTTGAGCAGTAATTTCCTCGTACTCTGGAGTCTGGGAAAGGTAGATGAAGACAGGAATTAGGTAGAAATCAGCAAGACTCACTTGGCTACCAAGGAGATATGGGCTAACAACAGCTATTGAATCAATTGCATTCATAGCCTTTTGTGCAGGTGCGATCGCATTTTTTACTTTATCCTCATCTGTTTTACCGCCCTGGCTTGGAACAATCAGGCGTTGAATGACAATTGTCCCGATCGCAGCAGGATAGAGATAGTTATCAATAATTGTGATAATCTGGCGCATCCGCGCTTGAAGCATCGGCTCAGATGGGCTGAACTGATGATTGGCAAAGACTGTATTGAGGTAGTCGGTAATTGCAGGCGTTTCGTAAATTATTTCCCCATCAATTTCTAGTGTTGGCACTTTGCCAAAAGGATTCTTGGCGAGGTACTCTGGCGACTGGTTTTCGCCTTTGAAGATATCAATTCCCTTGAGGGTATAGTCTACACCCGCTTCCTCAAGCAGCAACCGGACAGTACGAACATAAGTACTGAGGGGAATTCCGTAAACGGTGAGCTTTGCCATGATTTTTAGATTTTTAATCAAAAATCCAATAGGAACAAGGATACTCTAGCAATAAACGCGATCGCTCTGACTTATTCATCCAAAATCAAAAAAATATTGCCAAAATGTCCAAACGGTGATGTTAATCTGCGGTTCAATTTGAGCGATCGCTTGTTAGCAGCAACAGTTAATAACTTGATTTTTACTGATAGAGCCAAGATACTTTTGATGCTAAGAGAATTGAATTAAAATCGCTAAAACAAGAGTTTACACTGAGAAAAATCAGAAAATGTGGCTATTTTGACACAATAAATCAAAAATTAGCAGAAGCATAAATAAAGTATTCTAGACTACATTTTACAGGTGGCGATCGCGTCATCCTAACAAAACAGTGTGAGGAAAACAGAACATGTCTCATCTATTGTGGAAAACACTAGTGTTATCTCCTGTATGTTTAGGAGTAGCTGTTTTATTTTCTGCGAAGGTAGTAGCTGCTGAAGTTGAAACAGAGTCATCAATAGTTTCTCAAGCCAAAACTGAAGAAAATCAAGTTTTAGAACAAGTAAACCAATACAGTCTTGAAGGTAAAAACCAAAATTCACGATCTCAAGTCACATCAGTTTCGCAGTTTTCGGATGTACAGCCAACTGATTGGGCATTCCAAGCATTGCAATCTTTAGTTGAGCGCTACGGATGTATTGCAGGTTATCCTAACGGCACTTATCGCGGTAATCGTGCCTTGACGCGTTATGAGTTCGCCGCAGGTTTGAATGCTTGTTTAGATAGAGTTAATGAACTGATTGCGACAGCAACCGCAGATTTAGTAAAAAAAGAAGACTTGGCAACTCTTCAGCGTTTGCAAGAAGAATTTTCGGCAGAACTCGCAACTTTACGCGGTAGAGTAGACGCGCTAGAAACCCGCACGGCTGAATTGGAAGCAAATCAATTTTCTACTACTACTAAACTAGTTGGTGAGGCAATTTTTGCTGTCACCGATAGCTTTGGCGACAACGACAACAACAACACCGTCTTTCAAAATAGGGTGCGTCTAGACTTCCAAACCAGCTTCACAGGTAAAGATATCTTACACACTCGGATTGCAACTGGTAATGCTACTGTCTTACCTTTAGCAAACAACACTTCCGAGGGAACGCAAACATTTAACGTGTTCCTCGGTGGTAACAATAATGCGTTTATCGATTGGTTAGCTTATTACTTTCCTGTGGGTAACTCGCAAGTTTATGTTGCAGCTACTGGTGGTATTCATAGTGATTACGTTCCTACCGTCAATCCCTACTTTGAAGATTTTGATGGTGGTAATGGTGCTTTATCTACCTTTGCTTCAGAAAGTCCAATTTATCGCATCGGTGGCGGTGCAGGTGCGGCGCTAAACTTAGCCTTTGGTGGTGGTGGAACTTTTAAACCTTCATTAACTTTGGGCTATTTAGCCTCTGAACCAAATGATCCCAGTCCGGGTGCAGGTTTATTTAATGGTAACTATGCAGCCTTAGCACAACTGAACTTGAATGTTGGCGATCGCCTCACCTTAGCTGCCACCTACGTTAACGGATATCATGGTGCAGGTAGCGCCTTATTTGATTTTGGTTCTGTAACTACTGGTGTGGTAGGTACTCGACAAGCTAACCGTCAAGATTTTCCCGGTAGCGGTAACGCCTTCGTTAGTAATTCCTATGGTTTTGAAGCAGCTTTTAAACCTAGCGATAGACTGTCAATTAGTGGTTTTGTGCTTTACAGTCAAATTACAGGCTTTGGAGTCAACGATGATGATGATGTTTGGAGTTATGGGCTAGGAGTAGCCTTACCTGATTTTGGTAAAAAAGGCAACGTTTTAGGCATTTTTGCCGGTGCTCAACCCTATGCTGGTAGTAGTACTGGCAGCAATCCATATCACATTGAAGGCTTTTATAAATACCGAGTCAGCGATAACATTTCGATTACGCCTGGTGTGATTTGGTTAACCAATCCTGGTCAAAGTACTAATAGTGAAGATGCGATAATTGGTACATTAAGAACCACCTTTACGTTCTAAGTGGTTTCATCAGAAAACCCATCAATTAACGGTATTTCTCAACCAAGAGAATACCGTTAACAAATCATCTTTCGATTAATTGATCCGAAATTGCTTTTCTCAGCATGAGTTAGATTAATTGAGTAAGATGAGCGATCGCCACAGCAGAATTCGATATAATCACCTCAATAACTTTGATACATCCAATATATTGTGATTGCTATCTATCCCGGCAGCTTTGACCCCATTACCTTAGGCCACCTCGATATTATTCAGCGTGGTAGTCGGCTGTTTGACCAAGTAGTTGTGGCTGTACTGCGAAATCCCCATAAAGCACCACTATTTACTGTGCAGCAACGGCTAGTACAAATTCGGATAGCTACGCAACATTTGTCGAATGTCGAAGCAGATAGTTTTGATGGACTAACCGTCAATTATGCCCAACAGCGCCAAGCACAAGTGTTATTAAGGGGTTTACGGGCGATTTCTGACTTTGAAGTAGAACTACAGATGGCCCACACGAATAAAACTCTGTCTACTCAAATTGAAACAGTTTTTCTTGCCACATCAAATGAGTATAGTTTTTTAAGTAGTAGTGTGGTAAAAGAGATCGCAAGATTCGGTGGTTCTGTCGATCATCTTGTTCCCCCCCACATTGCTTTAGATATATCCAAATGCTACAACCACAACTATCCAACAGCGAACCTAGCCACAACGGCAGTTATCCCCCCCCTCCAGACTATTCCAATGGAGTCGCCAACGGGGACAATTCCCGAACCGGAAGTGTAGATATTCAGCAAGAACTCAACCGCCTAGAAGACTTGATTCTCTCTGGTTGGCGAGTTCCCCTGACAGGACGCACACTCATAGACGAAGAAAAACTGTTTGAACAGCTTGATTTTATTCGAGTTTCTTTGCCATCGGTGTTTCAGGAAGCAGCAGCGATTCTGCAACACAAGCAAGAAGTTATGTTAGAAGCCGAAGAATATGGACAGCAGATTGTAGAAGCAGCCCAAGCCAAAAGAGCGCAAATTTTGGCAGAAAGCGATATTCTCAGACAAGCAGAACGGGAAGCGGAACAGCTACGGCGACAAACTCAGCAAGAATGTGAGGACATGATGCAAGAAACCCTTGCCGAAATTGACAGCAAACGACAAGCTTGTATGGAAGAATTGGAACAAATGCGTCAAATTGCGATCGCTCAAGCTCAAGAAATTGAAGATGGTGCTGATCAATACGCTGATCATGTCTTGGAAAATATTGAGCAAGACCTCAAAGATATGTTAAGAATTATTACCAACGGGCGGCAACAATTACGCCAAGAAACTCAATCACAAGGTTATTCAACTTCTAAAAAGAAATAAGCATAGATACCTGCTCTATTGTAAAATTTTTTCTAACCCTATCTAACTGGGGTTAAAATCGCGGGCTATTTCCAGTGCATTACCATACCTTACTATCAGGAGCAGTTTGTCTGCTATTTAGGACTTACACAAAATTATGGAAAAACGAACCGCAAAGGACACAAAGTTAAGAAGGTTTTAGAGAGTTCTTGCGTAAGTCCTATTATTAAATATAGTTTTTACTCCATCGCTTTAATCTGCTGATTCGCGGCATTTTCCGCCCTTAGCATTGCCTGTTTTAATGATTGTTGACCTAACAAGGCACTGACAAACTGATTATCAAAGTTGTTTACTATTGCTGCGGGATATTTACCTACTTGCCACGGTGTCGCATAATTAACTCCTGCAACTAATGGCGATCGCAGGGGGTTTTGATCGTAACCTAGAATCTGTGCTACTGATTTGCGTGTTGGTAAGGCAAATCCTGTTTCTGCCCACTTCTGCATTCCAGCTTTGCCTGTGAGATAGGCAATCAACTCCCAGGCTGCGGCTTTATGTTGTGATTGTTTACTCATCACATAGGCTACAGTGAATACCATTGTGCCTTTTTTATGATTAATTGTAGGCACTTCTGCTGTAGCAAATTCTAGTTGAGGAAAGGTTTCCTTCAAGTAAGGAATTGCCCAGTTACCATCAATCACCATTGCTACTTTTGCTTGACCAAACATTTCGCTAACTGAGTTTGTGCCAACATCATATTTTTGGGCAGAGGATTTGTCTTGGCGATATTGGTCTATGACTAATTGCAATCCTTTTAAACTGGCTTCACTAGCAAAAGTTGCATAACCATTCTCATCAATAATTTGCCCATTAAAAGCTTTAATTTTGTATACATGTCGTGCTAATTCAGGAGTTTCCCCAAAACCATATTTGTTGAGTTTGCCTGTTAATTTTTGAGAGTAACTGCGTAGCTCTGACCAAGTAGTTGGAGGATGATTTAAACCTGCGAATGTAAAAGCTTTTTTGTTATAAAAGAGAGCTAATGTAGAATAATCTTTAGGAAGTCCATAAATATGGTTTTGGTATTTAAAACTATCAAGTAAAGTCAGTTCAAAATCTTCTAAGTCAAATTTCGGTTTAATGTAGGCATCTAGAGGTTGCAAAACATTTTGACTCATCAAAAAAGGAGCCTCTAAAGCATCAAGATAAAATACATCGGGAGCCGCTTCTCCGACCAAGCGGGTTTTGATTATGTCCATATATTGGTCAGAAATGACCTCATATTTGACTTTGATATCTGGATGCTGTGTTTCAAAGTCTTGCAGAACTTGTTTTAGTAACTTTTGCTCAACCGGAGAACCTGCCCAACCACTGAGTTTAATGGTTACTGCGTTTGATTTTGGTAGTGGTAGACTGTGACAACTAATTACAGCGATCGCGATCGCCATTACCACACCCAAAAATCGCCACAAGCTGATTCTTTTCACAGATGGATGACAGTATCTTTCACTTTACTTATATCGTCTGTAGCCCAGGATAGATGTTTAACTAATTTGAATTTTTATTGAGAATTAACAAGATAAAATATCTAAAAATTATCACCAAAGCTGATTAGGAAGCTTCCCTTCCTCAATCTGTAACTAAAACCGCGCTGAAGTGTATTACTTCCAATCATAAACTATGGATTCTGTTCAGATTGAAACAGCGGCTTCTCTGAGTCTGGAAATTCCCCAGATTGTGACAACGTCTACAACACCTGCTCCTGCGCCAAAACCTAGTTTCCGCATTCCTAAGGATGCTATTCGGACTAGTTTACGAGCTTCCACTGCGGATGCTGTTTTAGCAACAGGTTTTTCTATAACTACTAGCGGTATTCTACTCAGTAATTTTTTGGTGGAATTAGACGCAAGCCCAGTAGTATTTGGGTTGTTGTGTTCTATACCCATGCTGGTGAATTTAATTCAGCCTTTGGGTGCTTATTTCTCAGAACGCACTACCAGCCGTTTTCGGTATTCTGTGGGGATATATGGAACGGCTCGCCTACTGTGGCTGATGTTAGCGATCGCTATTGCTATCTTTAGTTGGGAAGGGATGAGTTCCCAGCAGTTGATTTGGTTGACGTTGTTGATTGTCTTAGCCAGCCATCTTTTAGGGGGCTTGGGTAGCGCATCGTGGCTGAGTTGGTTGGCGATGATTGTTCCCCGGCGATTGCGTGGCAGATATTTTGGCATTCGCAATAGTGCGGTTAGCTTGATGAATTTGATTTGTATGCCTTTAGCCGGTCTAGGTGTATCTCATTGGTATGGTGGGACTATACAAGGTTATGGGGTAGTGCTACTAGTGGGGATTGTGTTTGGAATTGTCAGTATTGGCTGTCAATACTTTAAAGTAGACATCAATCCCCAATTGCAAAATTCCTTGGGTTCTACGTCTACAAAACCCAACTCAAGAGATGAATTAGTTCATTCACCTACTATCCCAAATCATTCTGCTAACAGTATTTGGAAAAATTATAACTTTTTAATATTTTTGATTTATATCAGCCTATGGATGTTTGCTGTTCATTTAAGCGCTCCCTTTTTTAACCTCTATATGCTAGATACCTTGGGTATAGATGTGAGTTGGGTAACAGTTTATGGCAGTTTGCAAGCAGGAGCAAATTTGTTAATGCTAATTTGGTGGGGCAAATTGGCAGACAGGGTAGGTAATCTTCCCATCCTCATTTTTGTAGGGATTATGGTGGGATTGACACCAATTTTTTGGTTGGGGATAAATGCTAATCAGCTTGATATTTGGCTGTGGTTACCACTTTTACATATTTTAGCTGGTGTGACTTGGGCAGCGATTGACTTGTGTAATAACAATTTGCAATTAGCGATCGCACCAATTAAAAATCAGTCAATATATTTTGCGATCGCTGCGGCTGTAGCTGGTGGTAGCGGTGCTTTAGGCACAACTATCGGTAGTTTTATCGCTCAATTTTCCATTTGGGGCGGCTTACTCGGATTATTCGCCTTCTCTGGCTTGTTGCGCCTAGCTGCACTTGTACCACTATTTTTTGTGCAAGAACCAGGAAAGTGAGGAAGAGGAAACGGGGCAGGGTGCAGGGAGTAGAGGAGAGCAAATTTCCCCTTGCTCCCCTGCTCCCCTGCTCCCTTGCCTGTCTTACTCAACTGCTGTAGAACTTAAAGTCATTGTCTCCCACAGCATCACATGAGGGGCGGTTATGACTGGCTGGTGTAAAGAAATTAACTGAGCTAAGGTGTTCTTTAACTGGGTACGAGGTACGATATCGTCCACAAAGCCGTGCTTAAGCAAATCTTCAGCTGTCTGAAAATCTTCTGGCAGTTTTTCGCGCAGGGTTTGTTCAATCACGCGCCGACCAGCAAAACCGATGGTTGCTTTAGGTTCTGCTAAGATAATATCGCCTAACATAGCGAAGCTGGCAGTTACGCCGCCTGTAGTCGGGTTAGTCAATACGGGTACATATAATAACTTGGCTTCACGATGGCGGTCTAAAGCTGCGGAGATTTTCGCCATCTGCATCAGGGAGAGCATACCCTCTTGCATTCTCGCCCCACCGGAGGTGCAGATAATTACTACAGGGTAGCGTCGCCCAGTGGCTTTTTCAATTAAGCGGGTGAGTTTTTCCCCAACGACGGAACCCATGCTACCGCCCATAAAGCGGAAATCCATCACTCCCAACGCCACGGGCATTCCGTTGAGTTGTCCCAGACCAGTTTTCACTGCATCTATAAGACCGAGTTTGGTTTCCATTTCCCGCAAGCGATCGCTGTAAGGTTTGCGATCGCGGAATTGTAAGGGGTCAGTTGGGCGCAAATGCTCATCTATGGGTTGCCAAGTATTATTATCTATCAATTGGCGGATGCGTTCATCGCTGTCTACGCGATTATGATGTCCGCATTCAACGCAGACCATTTGATTAGCTCTCAAATCTTTTGTATAGGTTAAAACACCACACTTAGAACACTTGTGCCACAGCCCATCAGCAATTTCCCGTTCTTGACGTTCTGGGTTGGTAGAACCTGATTTTCGTCGATTTGCAAACCAATCAAACAGAGACTTTAAACCGCGTGATTCTTCGTTGTTTGCCATTTTTATCTTATTCAAGTGGGTATGGGTCGAAAACAGGACAAGCCGTGTTGGTTTGTCCTTAGTCATTTATCATTCGTCCTTTGTCTTTGCCAATGACTCTTGACCAATGACTACATAGCCAAATTACGTTTATAAGCAATTCAGACCTTAATTTGCATCTTTGGTTGCCAGCTTAACGAAAATGCTTATACCAATACAAGTCTCTTGCCGATCTGATTTGATCGGCGTATTAGCCAAGTCAAGTCCGTTGGCATACCAACTCCCCGAAAAAGATACTTTTACCCAACCCTAGCGGCGATTGTTTGCCCCCATATTTAGTAAGTCATTTTGCTAGTTTCTGAGCAGTTAGCATCTGGCATTAGTCTTACCAATGGGCATTTTTCGTTAAGAGGGTAATACAAGTCACAGCTGATATTATCAAAAGGTTAAGCGGCAATGGGGTAATGACAGTTACAGTCACCAAGAATTGTGAGTGCTTATCGTAGACTAAGCCCAATTGTATAGCAGTGGGCAAACTCACACGAACGCCTGCTCAAGTTATGCTAGGGTTTGCGATCGCTCAAATTGGCATGGTCAACTTAACCCTCCGAGAATCAGGCATGGATCACATCACATGCTATTCTTAATTTGTTTTGCTTAAACCATATTCGGAAGATTAACCAAACGGAGTGTAGATATCTAGTGAGTGTGATCTATAATCTGGGATTTGACACAGCCTATTCTTCTGAAATTGGATGTAGTAAAGCAGTCGTACTACATTGTTAATCCAGAAATAAAGTTCATATTTTTTTCTCACCATAAAATTAATAAATTGTGATAATTTTGTTTATGTTAATAAATAGACTCAATAACAATTAGCGTTTGTTAAAATAAAAATGGATAATTGAACTTTTATGCTAGACAATATACTTGAGAAAATATTGATTGTTTCAAATTGAAAAATCAAGCTTTTCAACCTTAAAACTAGTATCAAATAAAAACAAGGAATCGCACATGAAATTTGGAATTGATATCGGGCATAATTCTCCGCCAGATACTGGAGCTAGAGGTATAAGAGTTGAAGATATTTTAACAGTAGAAGTAGGCAACAAAGTTATAGAAAAATTAAAAACATTGGGGCATGAGGTCATACCATGTAGACCAGATCGCCCTAGTTCTTCTGTAAGAGATTCACTTTCACAAAGAGTGAATAAAGCTAATGCTAATCGAGTGGAACTCTTTGTCTCAATACATTTTAACGCCTTTAATGGTCAAGCCAACGGTACAGAAGTATTTGCTGGTAGTGAGACAAGTAGAAGAATGGCAAAACCTGTATTAGATGAAATTGTCAAATTAGGCTTTTTTAATCGAGGTGTTAAGAGTGGTTCTCACTTATTTGTGATCAGAAATACTAATATGCCTGCGATTCTGGTTGAATGTTGCTTCCTAGATTCCCAAAAAGATATGAATCTTTTTAACTCTGAAGCGATGGCTAGTGCAATTGTCAAAGGCTTAACTGGTAAAGTACCTACTACTCAAGTTCCGCCAGTTCCAGATGAAGAACAGAATGTTGATACCACAACTCTTAGATTGCAGAAAGCTTTAAATCGGTTAAAAATCACCGATAAAAATGGTAAGCCTTTAGTTGAAGATAATGCTTTAGGAGCAATAACTAGTTCTGCTGTCGAAAACTTTCAAAAAATTGTGGGGATTGCAATATCTGGAGTTGCCAATACAGCTACATGGAATGCCATCAATTTGATTTTGGCAAAACGTATTATTAGACCAAATCACGCTGGTGGTACAGTTGTAAGATATTTGCAATACCGTGTGGGTGTAGAAGCTGATGGGATTTATGGCCCCCAAACAGAAACAGCAATCAAAAGATTTCAACAGCAAAATGGTTTAGTTGCTGATGGGATTGTTGGGCCAAATTCTTGGCAGAAGTTGATTGGCTAGTTCTTAGTAGTGTAAACAGGCAAAAGAGAATTTCTTCTGCCTGTTTACATTAGCCACGATTCTTTTCTAGTAGCAGCATCATAACTAAACTTAACAAAATCTGCTGCTCTTCGCGATCGCTAATTTTATCAACGGCTTTGATGGTAAATTTCCTAGACAAGAAAGTAGGAATTTTCTCCAAACGCATCACCACTGTACCATCAGCCCGACTCACCAAATAGATAGGATTAAATACATAACCAGTAAGCATACCCAAAATGGGGATTTCTGCAAATAGAGCATCTGCAATTTTCACCCAAGGGTTTTTCTCTTGGATAGTTAAATAAGTACTCTCACCATCAAAGATATCATAACGCGCTCGCCAAAGAGATTTTAAACCCCGACGTTTAACTGCACCGATATTTATACTGTTTGTGTCGGTAAATTCATAGCGAGCCGAGAAGTCAATAATGCGATCAGCTTTGATGTAGTATGAGGGTGTAGTTTGTTCAGCATCAGCAAAGATTGTAATTGCTTCTTTGAGTTTAAAAAGTTTCTGCTTGACGTAGAAAACCAAATTACCCTGAGCATTAATAATAGAAATTTGTGGCGCTAATGCCCAGAATTTGAAGGTAAGTTCCAGAGGATACTGCATAATTAACTAAAACCACAAAGTTTATTGCCTTATTAATCCCAAAGCAGTTAAACAATAAGCGGTTTTGTAAAAAATATATACAAATTGACACATTACTTTAGTTAATCAGTGATTTTGATCGTTGAGTAAGGTTCATGTAGCGATCGCCATAATCTAGATTCTTGTATTATATATAATACAAGAACTGATAAATATGCTGGCATTATGAGTCAATATAGCTTTCAACGTTCATTTGCTGATGAATATGGTGTAAGTGAGAAGTTATTTGAATTATTAGAAATTGTGTTTCCAGGCATCAGCAATGGAGCAGTACAAATTAAGCAATTAGGTGTAGCTTGGGAAGATGCTTCAACACCGTTTATCTATTTTCATAACAACATAGCTATTACTCATGTCGGAGTATTGAAAATTCCCATGCAAATCATGAATGATACTATGACTGTGGGAGGAATTCATGCAGTAGCAACTCATCCAGAATTTCGGAGACGCGGCTATTATCGTGAAGTCATGGAAGAGGTATTAACATACTGCGACCAATTATATAAAACTCTTGTATTAACGACATCAAACCCAGAATTTTACACCCCTTTTGGCTTTCGCATTATCCCAGAATACATATTTAAAACCAAGTGTAAAGCCCAAGTTGGTAGCAATGGCTTTCGCGTTTTAAATATTGCTGATCACCAGGATGTAGAATTATTGCATAGATTATTAGAAAGGCGATCGCCTGTTTCTCATATCCTTGGAGTTGTTAACGAAAAACCTTTATTTTGCTTCAATGAAGGCAGTAGAATTTTATATTATGCAGCAGATTTAGATTTAATTTGCTGTATGAACATAGAAAATAATCAACTGCATCTTTTTGACGTAGTTGCAACGCAAATATATCCGTTAACAGAAATTCTGGCTCGAATCCCCCAATTAATTGCCGAAGTTTTCATTTACTTTAGTCCAGAAATGCTGGATTTAGAAGATATCCAAGCTGTTCCCTACCAACTAGAAGATGGAGTGCTGATGGTGCGTGGTGAATTTGCAGCAGAAGGGCAGAAGTTCATGCTGCCGCGTTCTGCACGCTGTTAATAAAGGCAAGATGGCAATGAAGCAAGCAAGCAAGAATAATTTAACAAGTGGAAAGCAAATCTACTTTCGCGGTTACATCTACAATGTTTTGTGGGTGTCTGAGAGTAGAGTCAAAATTGTATTGCCAGGACATCATCCTAACTCGTGGGTGTCACCTTATCCGGCAGGCATGTACACCATCCCCGCATCTTGGGAGTTGCCAATAACCCACCCTGAATTATACATAACGAACTAATACATTACAAATTTGATTATGGAACAACAACCGATACAAGTAATTGGAGGTGGATTAGCTGGTACAGAAGCCGCATGGCAAATCGCCCAGGCGGGAGTACCTGTAATTTTTCATGAGATGCGTCCTAAGCGTTTTAGCCCTGCCCATCATACAGAACATTTAGCAGAGTTAGTATGTAGTAATTCCTTTGGGGCAATGGCCAGCGATCGCGCGACTGGATTACTGCACGAAGAACTGCGACAATTAAGTTCTGTTGTCATATCTAAAGCCGATGAACACGCGGTTCCGGCTGGTGGGGCGTTGGCAGTAGATAGAGGCCAATTTAGCCAAGACTTGACGGAAGCTTTATCTAACCATCCTTTAGTGGAATTTCGGCGTGGTGAGGTAAACGCCATCCCTGAAGGAATTGTAGTATTGGCAACTGGGCCGTTAACTAGTCCCGACTTAGCAGAAGACTTGCGCCGCTTCACCGGGATGGAATACATGAGCTTTTTTGATGCGGCGAGTCCAATTGTTGTGGGAGACTCGATTAACCGTGATATTGCCTTTATGGCATCGCGCTACGACAAAGGTGAAGCCGCCTATCTCAACTGTCCGATGAATAAGGAGCAGTATTTGCGGTTTTGGACAGAACTTTGCCAAGCTGAACAAACAGAACTCAAAGACTTTGAACGAGAAACGGCGAAATTTTTTGAAGCTTGTTTACCCATTGAAGAACAAGCGCAACGGGGAGAAGATACCATGCGCTACGGCCCCTTAAAGCCAGTGGGATTGTCTGATAGTCGTACGGGGGAGCGTCCCTACGCTGTGGTGCAGTTGCGACAAGAAGATAAAGCCGGTCAACTTTGGAATATGGTAGGCTTTCAAACTAACCTGCGTTGGGGTGAACAAAAGCGCATCTTCCAACTCATCCCCGGTTTAGAAAAAGCAGAATTTGTGCGTCTGGGAGTCATGCACCGCAACACCTTTATCAACGCGCCTCAACTCATGCAGCCGACTTTACAATTTAAGCAACGTCCCACCTTATTAGCCGCTGGACAGTTAATTGGGACGGAAGGCTACACCGCCGCCGCCGCCGGTGGTTGGCTGGCGGGAACTAATGCAGCACGGCTGGCTTTGGGTAAAGAACCATTGATTTTACCAGCCACAACAATGCTAGGGGCGCTATTAGAATTTATTAGTTCGGCTTCGCCCAAACATTTCCAACCAATGCCGCCCAATTTTGGGATTTTGCCAGATTTAGGTGTAAAAATTAAGAGTAAACAGGAGCGTTACGGACGTTACCGCGATCGCTCTCTGGCTGACTTAGCAAACTGGAAATCCCTAATTAGTGCCAATTTTTAATGTTTTGGCAAGGACTAGGTGGGCAACGCCCACCCTAGGTTTTCAATTAACCTTCCAATACCTCAGATGTCTTTTTTTGATCCAATTTGAACATCAACACGCCCAAAGGTGGTAGACATAAATCCAGGGAATAAGGACGATTGTGCATTGACCAATCATCTGTCCACTTACCGCCTAAGTTACCCATGTTGCTGCCGCCATACTGACGAGCATCGCTGTTGAACAACTCGGTATAAAATCCTTTTTCTGGGACACCGATGCGATAGTGGGAATGGGGTTGGGGTGTGAAGTTACAAATCACTATGATGAAATTGCCAGAATCCTTATCTCGGCGGAGGAAGGAAACAACACTATGACGGTTGTCGCTACAATCAATCCACTCAAACCCTTCTCTGGCAAAATCTAAGGTGTATAAACATGGTTCAGAGCGGTAAAGTTGGTTGAGTTCTTGGAAGAACTTTTTCAATTGTTGGTGTGGTTCATGCTGTAATAATTGCCACTCCAAATCCGCCCAAACATTCCACTCACTCCATTGCCCAAATTCCATGCTCATAAACATGGTTTTCTTGCCTGGGTGAGCAAACATGTAGGTAAATAAACAGCGCACATTGGCCATTTTCTGCCATCTATCGCCGGGCATTTTACCAATGATGTTGCTCTTACCATGCACAACTTCGTCGTGAGACAAAGCCAGCATGAAGTTTTCGCTGTGGTTGTACCACATGCTGAAGGTAATATTATTTTGATGGAACTGACGGAACCAAGGATCCATGCTGAAGTAATCCAACATGTCGTGCATCCAGCCCATGTTCCATTTCAAGTTAAAACCCAAACCACCTGTGTAGGTAGGCCAAGAAACCATCGGCCAAGAAGTTGACTCTTCTGCAATGGAAAGTACACCAGGAAAATAACTAAAAATTAGGTGATTTACTTGACGTAAGAAATCTGCCGCTTCTAAGTTTTCTCTACCACCGTATTGGTTAGTTAACCATTCACCTTCTTTACGGCAATAGTCAAGATACAGCATGGAAGCTACAGCATCTACACGAATGCCATCTATGTGGTATCTGTCAAACCAGAAGAGGGCATTTGAGGCTAAAAAATTCCTGACTTCGTTGCGATTGTAGTTAAATACCAGCGTTCCCCATTCTTTATGTTCACCTTTGCGGGGGTCTGCATGTTCATACAAGTGAGTGCCATCAAAGAAAGCTAAACCATGCCCATCTTTAGGGAAATGGCCAGGAACCCAATCAACAATTACACCGATATCATTTTGGTGACATTGGTCAACAAAATACATGAAATCTTCGGCGCTACCAAAACGAGAGGTGGGTGCATAGTAGCCAGTGACTTGATAACCCCAAGACCCATCAAAGGGATGCTCGGCAATTGGTAACAATTCTACGTGGGTGTATCCTAAATCTTTAACATAGGGAATGAGTCGGTCTGCCAATTCCCGATAAGTTAGAAAGCGTGCATCCGGTTTAAGTTCAGAAACAATAACTACAGGCTCAGTTTCACCATTAGGTAATTTAGGAGGTTCAGCACTGGAGGCATGTAACCAAGAACCTAGGTGTACTTCGTAAACGGAGACGGGTTGGGTAAGGGGGTCTGTGTGACGACGCTTGTCCATCCAGTCTTCGTCATTCCACTGATAGGAACTTAAATTAGTAACGATGGATGCTGTTTTGGGGCGGGGTTCTTGTTGAAAAGCGAAGGGGTCAGATTTTTCGTAAATGTGTCCTTCAAAATTTTTGATTTCATATTTGTAATGTTCCCCCACTCCAACTTCAGGAATGAATAATTCCCAAACACCTGTAGGGCCTTTACGCATCTGATGTTTGCGCCCGTCCCAAAGGTTAAAATCTCCCAAAATCGAAACGTTACGGGCGTTGGGGGCCCAAACAGCAAAATAAACACCCTTCACACCGTCGATTTCTGTGGGGTGCGCTCCTAGTTTTTCGTAAATTCTATGATGGTTGCCTTCTGCAAACAAATGTAAATCAAATTCTGTCAGATGGGGAGAACGGAAAGCATAAGGGTCATAGGTGACTCGTTCATGTTCTCCTTCTTTAATCCGTAACTGATAGTTGGCTAGTTCTGGGGTTTCAATCGTACATTCAAAAAAATGGGGATGATGTACGGCTTGCATTGGGTATTCTTTTCGTTCTTCGGGAACGATTACCCAGGCTGCACTTGCATTTGGCAGATAGGCACGCACAGCCCACACCTTTTTACCATTTTGTTCTATGGCATGAGAACCAAGTATTTCAAACGGATCATCATGCTGATTCCAAACTATGCGGTCAACCTGTTCCTGAGCGATCGTGGCTATGGACATGAAGCTACCTATGTTGAATAAAGTGATTAACTAAACTGACTTTTGTAATATCTATATATATTCTTTACATTTATTTGCAATTTATCGCCACCGTTATAGTACATCAGATGGGGACGAGGGCGATATGAAGTATGAAGTGTGAAGTATGAAGCTTTATTCTCTTGCCTTCTGACTAAATGCCTAGGAATGGGAAAAACTGGAGCAGGGCTTTACGGATGCGTAACAGAAAGACGGTTTGCCGCAGTTTAGTGTTTAATTCTGGTGGTGGAGCAATTTGCAGTTGTGCTTGTAGTTCTGCGTACTCGGCAGCGCTGACAGGTTTGCCATCAATGGGCGATCGCGCATCTATAATTATTTCTGTCCGCAATATCTCCTCTGGTATGTCTTCTGGTGGTGGTAAGGCCATGACGGCAGATCCCCAATGGCTAATTAACCACACACCAATAGTCGTAGTAATACTTAAAATTCCAAACATTATTCGCTTTGCCGATTTTCCTTTCCCCATCTCACCACCCTAAAGTTAAAATTAAGCAGGTAAATAAAAGAAATACTAATCAAATCTTGCCATCTAATTTCGATTTCTTCTCTTTTTTGTGTTGAAATATTGGTCATCCGGCTTTTAAGGCTCACAAAACAGTGCAGAGATGAACCAAAAACTTATCTGTCTAAATTATTGATTGACAATATCAGGCTACAAATTCAAATGGACACTTGCTTGCGGTATAATCCGACATTACAAGTGTCCTAATATAACAACTGTCTTACCCTGACAGATATCTGAAGTTTGCTTGAGTGTGGTATCTACTCTCTTAAGAATACGAAGGTTCTCTCTTGTTACTCATTAACTCAAGCAATTGTAGTGAAGCTCAATACCAAACGCTTGCTTAAAACTGAATCTAATACCAAAAACTAGTACAGCTTGGCGGAAATAAGCAGACTATTTGAAATGGGTAAAAAGCTTGCGGTATCAGTACTCTTTCTTTTTACTTTTGCCTTTTTACTTTTGCCTTATTGTACTAGGGTGTTGTAGTTGGACTTGCAGTGGGTGAAGTAGTAACAGCTGGTGTAGTAGTGGTGGGTGTAGATCCAGTATCTGAGGGTTCGCCTGTAGCAGCTGGTGAAGTTGTAGGACTGGTTGTATTAGTACCACCTTCACATGCTCCCAGAACTGCTGCCAAACTTAACATTACAGCTAATCCAAAGATTTTTGTTTTCATAACTCCTCTTTCACCAATCGTGGCAATCAAAAGTTCGTGCCTTTTGAATACGATAACCTATTTATTGCTAAATTTTTAAAGACCTATCCATAACATATTTAAAAACACTACCTAGGGCTGATTATTATTGATTGAGTTATTCTGTTTCAGACTTTACCATGCCAAAGATGATCAGGCGATCGCGCTGACTTGCTGCTTTTTGTCTTGTATTGCCAGACTGAGATGCACTATTTAAAATATCAAGTTATCCAAGAGTTAATCACTAATTGTAACTATTGCAATACTCAAGTGAGACAAATATTGATCTAGCTACCTAAAAAACTTCTAACAAGGTCTAAAGTTTGAGCTATGCTCATGAAAATCGCAAAAAAGGCAATTCTAACCTGAGCAAAATTAAATAAACAGACTAAAATACAGTATTTCCTATCCAAGAAAATTTATGGCTGCTGCTCGTAAATCAGCTGTGTCTGCACCCAGTACATGGTTCTGGCAAAATTCCAACTCAACCGTGAGGAGGCGGCGCTCCGCAAGTCGAAGTGCATCTACACTTCCAGATCAATTTTCAGTGGTATCGCCTAAACGTCAGCGACGTTCTGCAAGCAACAGGTTACAAGAATTAGCTCAACCAAAAGTTTCTCAGAGCCGAAATCAATCCAAGAAGGCTAAGTCAGGTTCTTTGAATTTGCCTATTGTGCCTACTGCTGAAGCTTTACCTCATTGGTTGCTGCGATTGTACACTGTTCATCGTTATTCCTCTATTGTGACATTTCTGTTAGTTGCAATGGCTCTCGTAGTTTATGGTTGGACAGTCTATTCCCAAGAAATGTGGAATCAAGATTTCCGCCGCTTGCAAAACCTGCAACGCAATGAGCGACAATTAACAACAACCAACGCCATGCTAAAAAACAAAATGGCTGAAGAAGCAGAACAACCAAGTGCGGGATTGGTATCACCTGCGCCCGATAAGACGATTTTCTTACCTTCAGCATCTAATCCCCCCAGTTCTACGCCATCTGGCACAACACCATTATCTCCAACACGACAGCCAACTTCCTCACCATTGGGATATTAAGGGCAATAGTCATTTAGTCATTTTCAAAAGACAAATGACAAATCACAAAGGACGCAGCCGATGCAGAAGTCATCAAGTAGATTAAAATTCCGAAATTCCAGGAATCCAGCAGTTACAAAGCGACAGAGGGTTTCCCGACAAAGGTTTATGGGAACAGTAACCCCCAACGCTCAAGAAACCATCCAAAGTAGCAAAATTCGGCTCTTGATAGTGTGGGCTATTTTAATAGCAGCAGGATTAGGTTTAGCTGTTAACTTATATAACTTACAAATTCTTCAAGGACAAAAACTAACCCAAAAAGCTCGCAATCAGCAAATGGTGAGCTTGCGTCCTTTTATGTCTCGTCGCTTAGTAACCGATCGCAATGCCAATGTCTTGGCTATTGACCGTCCTGTGTATACTGTTTATGCCCATCCTAAGCTGTTTGATAAATCTAATGAAGAAATAGCCGAAAAGTTAGCACCAATCATCGATAAAAATGCGGCTGATTTAGTCAAATCTTTTCAAAGCCGCAAAAGTGGAATTATGATTATTCCGGCGCTACCAGAAGAAATTGCCGATCGCGTGATTGCATTGCGCTTAAATGGCTTAGAATTAAATCCAAAATACTCCCGATTATATCCGCAATCAGATGCGACATCCGATGTAGTTGGCTATGTCGATCTTGAGCGTCGTGGTCAAGCAGGTGTGGAATACAGTCAAGATAAACTGCTAGAACGTTCTGTGCAGAAGGTGCGGTTAATGCAAACTGCCAAGGGCGAATTAAAGCCAGATAATGCTCCTGAAGGTTTTCTCCATGCTGATGACTTACGACTACAACTAACTATTGATACCCGTCTACAACGCGCTGCTCGTCTGGCTCTCAAAGCCCAGGTGGAAAAGTTTCAGGCTAAACGTGGAGCTGTAATTGTCATGGATGCGTTAGACGGTTCCTTACTAACGCTAGTTTCTCAGCCTACTTATAACCCGAATGAATACGGCAAAGCCAAGATTGACCTGTTTAAAAACTGGACAGTGGCTGATCTTTATGAACCAGGCTCAACGTTCAAACCATTAAATGTGGCGATCGCATTAGAAAATGGTGCAATTAAACCAGATGATACTTTTAATGACCCTGGTTTTATTAAAGTTGCTGACCGCGTAATTAAAAATGCTCAACGCAATGGTTATGGGCGGATTAATATTGCTCAGATTCTGCAAAATTCTAGCAACATTGGGATGGTGAAAATCATCCAAAAAATGCGCCCTTCGCTCTACCACACTTGGTTAGAACGTATGGGTTTAGGGCAACCCTTAGAAACAGATTTGCCTTTTGGAGTTAGCGGTTCGCTGAAAAGTCAACAAAAATTTATTTCCTCTCCAATTGAACCAGCAACTGCATCTTTTGGACAAGGTTTTTCCCTCACACCATTACAACTAGTACAACTGCACGGAGCTTTAGCCAATGGTGGAAAATTGGTTACACCCCATGTAGTCCGGGGGTTAGTTGATAGCAAAGGGAAAATACATTATTCACCAACCCTCCCTGCACCACGCCAAATTTTTTCAACTAAAACTACCCAAAAAGTTGTAGAAATGATGGAAACAGTTGTGTCTGAAGGTACTGGTAAACCTTCAAAAATTGCCGGATATCGTATTGGGGGTAAAACAGGTACAGCCCAAAAAGCTAGTCCCAACGGTGGTTATATCCCTGGTGCTAGAATCACCAGCTTTGTAGCAGTTTTGCCAGTAGAAGCTCCCCGCTATGTGATTTTGGCAATAGTTGATGAGCCGAAGGGAGAAAACGCCTATGGTTCTACTGTTGCTGCACCAATTGTCAAATCGGTGATGGAAACACTGATTCCTCTAGAACAACTTCCACCACCACAAGCAAATTCCGCAGCAGAAACACCACGCTAGTAGAAGGGAGAGAGAAACAGGGGGGAGAAGAACTAATGACTAGAGAAACTTCTGCTCCTTTCGATTTAATATTTCTTTATAACCAGGGAAAGAGGTTAAGAAAGCTACAAGTGTGGAAATTTAGATATTAGAGATGAAACCAGTTTCACTCTTTGGCAAAGCTATCTAAGATTCCATGCAAAGTAATTTAGTTACCTCATCTAACTTTGAGCAAGTAGCAAAGACTATACAACCAAAGGAAAAAACAGCTACGCAGTATGAACGTGCTGAACAGCAATTTTTAGAATTACTGGCAATAGACGATTTAGACAATCAACTACATCAGGAAGCAGCAAAAGCCAGAGAGTTTGAACAAACGCTCTCTACAGCAATTGATGCTGCTTATCAAAACGGCTATGGTGAAGATCACGCTCATCTGTTTCTTCAGCGCATACTTTATTGGATTAATCGGCTGAAGCTATTTTGGTACGACGATTTACGCCATTACACAAACGAGCGATCGCTTTATTTGAGTTGCTGCCGTAACCAAATTGAAGCTGCTTGGCAAGATTGGGAATTAGCACAAATTGATGTCCCGGCATTGCAAAAATTAAATGTCAAACAAGCACTAATTGAACGCGCTACCGCCGATTTAGATCCGCCGTTGTCATCAGAAAGTCGCTACATCCGGGAGCAAATGAGCGAAGTTGGTTATCGTCACTTATTAGCGATCGCTTCTTTTGATGGTTTAGTCGAAGGTAGTCGTCTGTCGCGGATTTTGGGTGGTGCGGCGAATGAGGTGCAGTGTACGTTAGTGCGGGTACTGCTAGAAGAATACGGCAATGGGCGTTTATCTCGCAAGCACTCGACATTTTTTGCCCAAATGTTAGCCGAGTTTGGCATGAATACTGAACCAGAAGGATACTTTGATTTAGTGCCTTGGGAAGTGTTGGCTGGCGCTAATCAAAACTTTTTAACGACGGAACGCAAACGTTATTTTCTGCGTTACAGCGGCGCATTAACTTATTTTGAAGTGGCTGGCCCGGCGGCTTACAGAAACTATTTAGCTGCGGCGCAACGACTGCAACTGTCAGAAGCAGCGATGGGTTATTGGGCACTGCACATCAAAGAAGATGAACGTCACGGTCAATGGATGTTGGATAGTGTAGCTTTGCCTTTAGCAGAACAGTATCCGCGTGATGGGTGGGAACTTGTACTAGGATACGACCAAGAGAAACTCATGAGCGATCGCGCTGCTCAAGCTGTTGTGCTTTCCATCCGTGCAGTTGAACAAGCTACTTTATAGCAAAGTGCTGAGTGCTGAGTATAAAACCAGTAACTATAAGGCTTTGAGTCATCAACACTGTCCTAAGCTCAGTGACTACGGCTATACCCCTCTTCTGTCACTTTCCGAGTATTCTGAATAAAAGGATGAAAAGAAAAAACTCTGGAAGGAAAGTAGGGCAATGGATGTAGAATTACAAATTCTTAAACATTTGGCAAGAGATCCTCATCCAACA
>NZ_JADEXZ010000035.1 GCF_015206815.1 Fortiea sp. LEGE XX443 | reverse complement strand
TCTAATTCAATCGCTTGGATCACTTTTTGCCGGAAATCATAACTGTAGGGTTTAGCCATCGGAGGTCACACGCAGACTACAAGGATTCTTATAGTCTATGTCCTAATACGATTGGCGATAGCTATATTTGATCCTAGTGGCAGATGGATGAGTCAATGGGAACACCAATTTAAAGCTTTGGAAATCCCTCATTTACGCTCCCCTGCCGTCCACCATCCCGACCCAAACCCTTTTGCTTTAAGGAAATTTGCCCAATCTCGTCCTGATGAGTTATTTCCCCCCTATGACTTACCAGGGACGCAACTATTTGAGGATTTTTGCCAAGATGTGATTCGAGTTTGGCAGCTGCAAGAGCAAGTTATTCCTTTGGCAGTCAAGAGTATTGAACTCTTACCTCATCATTTGCTTCCCCGGTTCCGGTTGTGCTTGCAAGACGGACAAGGAATCATTGCACGGCGGGTAGTATTGGCAACTGGTAGCGCTCAAATTCAAATACCTGATTGGGTAAACCAGATTCAGACAGCCTACCCACAAGATAGACTTTGCCACTCACAAACTACTGATTTACGAAAATTACAGTTGATGGGTAAGAGAGTATTGATTGTGGGTGGTGGCTTGACAAGCGGACATTTGGCATTGGGTGCTATTTCTCGTGGTGCAAAGGTTCATTTGATGATTCGGCGGCAGTTAATAGAAAAGTTATTCGATGCGGAACCGGGTTGGTTAGGGCCAAAGTATCTGAAAGATTTTTTTGCTCAATCTGATTGGGAGCAACGGGTAATGATGATTCAACAAGCTAGAAATGGTGGCTCTATGACAAGAGCGATCGCTACCCAACTACGGCAACAATTGCGTCGTGGTAGAATCAGAATTGATGAAAACTGTCAAGTAGTAAAAGCCGAATGGTTAGGTGAAAATTGGCGCGTGGAATGTAGTGATGGTAGTCAGCATGAGTGCGATTACATTTGGCTTTCGACTGGCACTAAATTCGATGTCACCACTGAACCCTTATTAAAGGACATTTTAGCAGCCTACCCCATTCCCATAGTCAAAGGTTTGCCAGTGTTAGATACTTGTCTGCGTTGGCCTGGTTGTGAATTATTTATCATGGGTGGATTAGCCGCCTTGCAAGTAGGGCCAACAGCACGGAATTTATCAGGTGCGAGAATGGCTTGCGAGAAAATTGTCCCAGCTATTGTCAAGCCAAGTGTAGCTTTTGCCCATACCCTCAGCAGAGTACAAGCAGGTTGAGCAAAGACCCTAGTACAGCGGGCGCGGAAATAAGCGCAAAGTTGAGCCAGTGTGTTGGACGGGTTCCCCGGCTTAAAGGAGCCAGCCGTGTGGGCGGGTTTCCCGACTTGAACGGACTGGCGTCAACTGGCGTTGGCGGTGTCGGCTTCCGTCCCGCCAAACTTTGCAAGAGAACCACCCATAAGAAATGTCTGAAACTCTTGCAAAAACCTAATTACGAATTACGAATTACGCGCAGCGGTACTAGACTAAATATCTTTTCTCCATCCAGGTTGTACCATCAAACTTTTTTTGCGCTACTATGATAACGATTCTCATTCTTTTTATATATGGTCAGTTCCTTAACCCAGTCCCAGGAAAACTTAAGCCTACACGACAGTGAGAAACTGCTGCGGATTTGTCATACCTACGCCCATATAATGGCGATGGCAGTGCAAAAGCTATTTCCAGGGACGAAAGTAGCAACTGGCCCAATCACAGAAAACGGATTTTACTACGACTTCGATTGTCCAGTCAGCATCACTCTTGATGACTTGGACAAAATCGAGCAACAGATGCGGCGGATAATCAAAGCAAATTTACCTATCATCCGCGAAGAAGTACAACGAGACGAAATTCGCACCGAAATTACAGTATTCAACGAACCTTACAAATTAGAAATCTTAGAACGCATTCCAGAAAAAGAGACAATTACCCGCTACTTTATTGGTAGTCCCGATATTGGTAAACCAGAATCTTTATTGTTTGTTGCAGACATTCAACCTGCAAGTAACTATTGGTGGGACTTATGTGCAACTTGCTGAATAATATTATGCCAGCCATAATGGCATTGTGGCACGAGAGGAAAGACCAGAAGTTTTTTACAAAAAGGGATTCTGGCGAGAATTCTACCTCCACCTAATGGAGATAGTAGTTAGTTAGTAGAACTTTTAAAAACTAACTACTAGCAATTAATAAAAATACTAAAACTTTGAAACTTACGGAAGACTTAATTGATTATGGCTCAACTAACCGCACCAACTTCAAACCCAAGCCTTGATATTCCTAAACAAGGAATGCCTGTTACGATTATTACAGGATTTTTAGGCAGTGGTAAGACTACGCTGCTAAATCAAATTCTCAAAAATAAAGAAGATTTAAAAGTTGCTGTACTCGTGAATGAGTTTGGTGATATTAACATAGACAGCCAATTGCTAATTTCTGTAGACCAAGATATGGTCGAACTGACTAATGGCTGTATTTGTTGTACTATCAATGATAATTTAGTCGATGCAGTTTATCGAGTTTTAGAACGAGAAGACCGCATTGATTATCTAGTCATTGAAACTACTGGCGTTGCTGACCCACTGCCAATTATTTTAACCTTTTTGGGTACAGAATTAAGAGATTTTACAAACCTAGACTCGATTTTAACTGTGGTAGATGCTGAGACGTTTAATGCAGAACATTTCAATAGTGAAGCTGCTTTAAAACAGATTACATACGGAGATATTATTCTCCTGAATAAAACAGACCTTGTTACTCCAGAAAAACTTGAGGAAGTAGAAAATTTCATCCATGATATAAAAAATGGTGCGAAGATTCTGCACAGCCAACATGGAGAGGTGGCGTTACCATTAATTTTAGATGTGGGTTTAACTCCAATAGATGATTATACTGCTAATGATGCGGAAGATACTCATGAGGATGAACACCATGATCATCATCACGAACATCACTCACATCATTTAGAAAATGATGGATTTGTTTCGATTTCTTTCCAAACTGATAGACCATTTGATGTCCATAAATTTGAGAACTTTCTCACCGAAGAAATGCCACAGGATGTATTTCGAGCCAAGGGCATTTTGTGGTTTAGTGATAGTGACTTACGCCATATTTTTCAACTGAGTGGCCCGCGCTATAGTTTACATGCTGATGAATGGCAGACTCAACCTAAAAATCAGGCAGTTTTTATTGGTAGAAAGTTGGATATTAGCCAAATTTACTCACAACTTAATAAATGTTTGGTATGATTAATAAGTATTAAGTTATTATCTGGTTTAGTTAATAGTTATTTATGAATCTTGAACTATTAACTAATTTATTAATCTATACCAATCAAACAGAGAAAATGACTCTATCGATTCGTCCTGATATAAATTCTGCTGCTCAAGTGGTTTCATCTTTATCTACTCAGCAGTTACCAACTGTTACAGAAGCAGAAATGGCACAGGCTGTGCGTACTTTGCTGATTGGATTAGGAGAAAATCCTGACAGAGAAGGGTTAATAGATACTCCTAAGCGAGTTGTCAAAGCTTTGCAGTTTCTCACCAAGGGATATCATGAATCTTTGGATGAACTGTTAAATGGGGCAGTATTTACAGAAGATGCTGACGAAACGGTATTAATCCGGGATATCGATATTTTTAGTTCCTGTGAGCATCATATTCTGCCAATAATTGGTCGCGCTCATGTTGCCTACATTCCTAATGGTAAGGTGATAGGATTATCGAAAATTGCCCGCATTTGTGAAATGTATGCCCGACGTTTGCAAGTACAAGAACGTCTCACCCTACAAATTGCTGATGCACTGCAAGGTTTACTCAAACCTCAAGGGGTTGCAGTGGTAATAGAAGCAACTCACATGTGTATGGTGATGCGCGGCGTGCAAAAACCCGGTTCTTGGACTGTCACCAGTGCAATGCGCGGTGTGTTTTCAGAAGATGCGCGAACTCGTGAGGAGTTTATGAATTTGGTACGACACAATGCTAGTTTTCACTCTTAAGTTTCGGCTAGAGTAGATGTTTATTTAGCATCTGCTATGTAGAGACGGAAATTTTCTTGTCTCTACATTCTTAATTTAGTAATTTTCATAATACACCGCTTGGAACTTACCCGAACTGTATTGGGATATTGTTGATTGCTCAAAGCCTAGGCAAATTCTTTATTATCTACCTTTCAAAGACTACCGAGAGATTATTTGCTGGCATTTGGTAAGTCTGCTTCAAGGTCAAATGTTCTGCTTTAGCTGCTGCTACTACATCATCTAAATTACGCACACCCCATTCTGGGTTTTGGGCGCGTAAATATTCATCAAAAGCTGCATTACTCGGTGCTGTATGTTCTCCACCTTGTTTAAAAGGCCCATATAAATAGAGGATACCGCCCACTGGTAAGATCCGACCCGCCCCTGCCATTAGTCCTAGACAGGCTAACCACGGTGAAATGTGAATCATATTGATGTTGACGATCGCAATAATTGGCGAAGTATTCAGCCACTGGCTTACTGTCTCCGTTTCCACGCTCCAAACTGGTTCTCTAACATCAAGCTCAAGCGGTGGATAAATGTTACTACATCCAAAATGTTCAGTCCATGCAATTATGCTGGCTCTTGCTTGTGGATTTGCATCTGTTGGTAGCCATATAGAATCTTTGAGTTTGGATGCAAAATAGACTGCATGTTCACCTGTACCACTGGCAATTTCCAAGACTGTACCACTCCCAGGCAATACCTGTAAAAGTATTTCTAGAATTGGTTCGCGGTTGCGCTCTGTTGCTGGTGCGTATTGTCGTGTGTCTTGTGGTGTCATTCTTGTTGTTTTTACATGTTTGATTCTACACAAAACTATTCCCCACTCTCTTTACCCATGCTACTCAAGGAATTCTATCTTGGTGGGATGGCGATAAACCACGCTTGGCAGAGTATGAGCAAAAATCAGTATTGAGCTAGGTCGAGAAGCAGTATTATCTCCCGCCTCTGCCAATTATAAGCGGACGAGCAACTTTCGCTACATCCGTCTCACGACAAATTCCCAAAACTCATGTGGACGAATTGATGACAATACTATTTTCCCAATCCCACACTTCTTATTTTAGCTTTTCTTGCCAAATGCGAAATTCGCAGTTAACTTAATATTGAAATTTAATGCCTATACTTTGTAAAGTATTTAAGCCTAAGAAAATGCCTAAACTTCTCCATTTACTCTGTTTCACCCCCTTTACCACCCCTTCATATCCCTCTTTTTATAATTATTATTTTTTGCGTATTAAAAATTACCTATATAGATAATTATTTTATCAAACTTACAACTAAAGTATGAGATTTAATTTTGCTTGATTAAGTAACTTGATGAAGTGTCAAACACAGCTTATTTTTATTAATAATATTTATTTCAAGATAATCATTGAATTATCTCTAATGCAATACGGTTCAAATCAGAATAATTAACCGTCGTAGAAGTATATTAAATAAATAACAGGAAAATTAGATGAATATGTTATTGCAAAAAGTTCAAAAAAAATTTTTTAAAAAAATTTATCAAATTCCCTTTATCAGACATAAAACTGATATTGCTTATCAAATAGCAGTTGATAAGTATAAACCCAATCTACCTATTATTTCAAAAGATGACCTAGAATTAGTTGACAGAATTAATAATGAAGGTGTTGTAGTGACTTCATTAGATAATTTAGGCATTTTATCTAATACTCAACTACTTAAGGCAGCAAAAAACATTGCTTCCCAAATGAAACCTAACATTGATAGTGATCAAAATAAATTTGTTGTTCATGCTAGTCAACAACAAATCATGGAACATCCCGAAATTTTTTTGTGGGGATTGGAAGAACGTTTACTTAATATTGTCGAGCATTATTTTTGTCTACCAGTAGCATATCATGGCGCATATTTTCGGAGAGATATTGCCAATCAATTAGAGACAGGTTCTAGACTTTGGCATATA
Source organism: Fortiea sp. LEGE XX443 (assembly GCF_015206815.1). Lineage (GTDB taxonomy): Bacteria > Cyanobacteriota > Cyanobacteriia > Cyanobacteriales > Nostocaceae > Nostoc_B. The sequence continues at coordinate 49,377 of NZ_JADEXZ010000035.1, read as the reverse complement.
GACCAAGAAGACCGCAAAGTATTAAAAATAATAGTTTATGTAAATGATGTTACAGATAACCAGGGGCCTTTTCAATATATTCCTTTATCTTTAACCTCGAGTATAGCTCAATCTTTAAAATATACCTACGGCTACATCCGAAATCAAACTATGCAAAAAGTGATTTCACCAAGCAATTACAAATCCTGCATAGGGAATTCTGGTACAGTAGTTTTTGCTGGTACTGGTGGTATTTTTCATCGAGGTAAACCACCTGAAAATTCAGACAGATTTACTATTTTTTTTGATTACACTTCAAGAAGAAAAAAAGAGCTATTTTACATTAATCCTTCCCTGTCTCAAAAAGATTTAATCATACTATCTAAACATCTTTCTGAGCGACAAAAAAAATGCTTGTTTTGGCAAAAGTATCTTGAATAAATGATTGGGTTGCAATATATTCTAAAAATTAAATATTTTATTTCTAGTGTTTGATAGTAATGTATTGAATTTCAAATCTATAAAACTTTGTAAGTTATTTAGATTTAGGAATAACATTTCTGATCCCACTTTTAGCACACATATTATCACCCTTGTAGCGAGGGATAATATGAATACTCGTGTGCATAATATTTTGCCCTGCTTCTCGATTAATATTCATTCCGACATTAAAGCCATCAGGTGCAAATTTGGTTTTGAGCATTTCTTGGACTTTATTCACCATAAACCAGCAAGCAGATTGCTCTTTAAAGGGTAGTTCAAAATAACTGCTAACATGACGTTTAGGAATTACTAAGACATGTCCTTTACTTATGGGATAACCATCAAATATAGCATAAGCAGTTGCTGATTCAGTTAATAGCTTTAAGCTTTTGTATGGATTACAAAATATACAACTAATAGACGATTTTTTTAGATGATTATAGTGCATATATTCATATAACTCTCGACTATCATCTAAATAAATTGAATGAAATGGAAGTTTTACAATACACTGATATGTAGGTTTTTTATAAACATAGTGTTCTCTAAACCCTTCTCTTTTGATATCTCTTCTCACTGCATAATAAGCTTTTCCACCGGGTTTTAATAGGTGTGATACTTCCATAATAACATTAGCTTGCTCTTCGGAAAACAAAACATTTAAAACATAAAAGCAAATTATGGTATCAAATTGCTCATGAGGATAATCTGGAAAATAATAAGGATCATAACCAGTAATATCAAAGCCCTTTTCACGCAATAATGTAACATCATTGCCAAGACCACAGCCAAAATCTAGTATTTTGCCTCGCAGTAAGTTTTGATTTAATAAAAACTGTACAGGAAATGACAGGAAAGTTCTTTCTATTGCTGTGAGATGACTGAATTGATTTTTTTGCTGTTGCATGGAATGTCAATCTTTAGGTCATTCCTGTCTTAGCACAGTTGATATTGAAATTGGGCATTGCCGATTAGATATAGGAATTTTGGTGTAGAGACTTACCGCGATATTTATCAAAAAAATTATTTTCATTCCTGAATTCAGCAACGCTATTTTTCCATTTACTGATTTGCTAGGGCGATCGCACCGCATCTCGTCTAGCGATCGCCTAGTCTTATAAATTGGCTCAGAACATGATGCCCAATAGTTTTAATTAATCACGGGCATCGTCAATTAGGCAAGATGTAAACTGTTCACGCTTGGCTTTTGGGCTATTGGGAAGTAAGACAGCAATCGGGCTTTCTAAAGTAATATCGCCTGCAAGGTTAATCCAAAATTCACCCAATATTGAACTAGGACATTTTACTTCTATTTTGTCGCCAGAGTCAGTACCAAAAAACGACAAGGCTTGATCAATATCCTTGAGAGCGAGTTGGCGACCAATATTACTAGCAACTAATGCTTGAATTGGCGATTTGTTAAAGGCATCCAAAAGGGCAATTGACTCGGCGTAATATTCCTCTGGTGTACCTTGGTAGCAAGTGCCATGCTTAATCCATTCATGTCGATGCAAGTTTGATGCAGTTCCGGGCATTACAACTTTTAGTCTTTCCCAAGTCTCAGGCGAAAGCTGTTCTTCTACAGGCGGTAACTTCGACCAAGCTTTTGCTTTATCAAAAGCGATGTCACTCTGGCTTACACCGCAGTAATCATTACCTTTAGGTTGAGGCCACAGCCCGTGTAAAGCGAAATTGGTAGCTTCAGGACGATCTGGGTTTTTAGCTAAAATTTGGCACTCAGTTTTTTCGGGTTTGGTTTCGCAGAAAGCTGGTTGCCAACTCAGGGCTAGTAAGTAGTCCTTTCCTATAGCAACAGGAATCACAGGAGGTGTGGTTTCTGTTGTGTCAGTAGGCAAACCATCAGAGCTAACACAACTAATAGGAACCCAACGCCGAGCGGGTCTAGCACTAGGAATTTCCAGAAGGTAGTGAGAGGCGACATCCTTATTCTTTCCCACTATCTGATAAGTTTGTCCCGGCAGCAATCTCACATTTTGGGGGTTAGTCCCTTTTTTAATCGAAATTACAGCCTCGCAAGCGCCTATAGCGGTGAATTGACCTTCTAAGGGAACCAACGCTAGAGCAGGGTTAGAAAATAGTATGAACGAGAAAGCCAATACTATTGCCAACACGAATGTTTTTTTGAGCGATCGCAGCATAGAATACTCCTTAAAATTATGTTTAAAGCTACTTTGACTAGTTAAGCTTTTCCTGATTTTGCTAAGTACGACATTTTGAGGATTGGTCGCTGGAATCTGCTCGATCATAAATCCAGAAGACAGAGATATATAAGCGGTAATACTTAAATTAAGATAAAAATGTTAACTATACTAAGTGCTAAGAGTGCCGTACTACCTAAGGCAATCGCGGCTTTGCTAGTTTATGATTCGTGACCTAACAGGTAAAATTGCTCACACCTGCTTCGGCTGAGTGAAGAGAAATCCGAAATGCCATCCAATGCAATATTTACTGTAAATTTTACGTAATGAAGCCGTATACAGATGTATAACTAGTTCAGTGGTTTGTGCATCCTTAACCTTGAATCAAGACAATGGATACAAAAAGCAAAGTTAACATTTGGTGGAGATACGTTATTTTATTTACAGTGCTTTTGGCAGTTAGGCCAACTACCCTTTTCATTCACCAGGCTTTGCGGGGATACCCACTAGATGTGAATTACTTTTGGACAGAACTTTCTCCTTTTGGGTTGCTAAAACAAGGTCTTTATAACGGTAATGGTGGCGCAGATTGGAAAATTGGCAAGTCACAAGTCACCATCTGGAATGCTGAACAGTTGCGTTCTGTTCCAGAGTTAAGAACGTTTGCATTGGAACTGGTAAATCGCGATCGCACGATCAATAATTTAAAAACTTTAAAACCAGACTCGTTGCTCTCACAAGCAGCGCAACTCCACGCCCAGGATATGCTGGAGCAGCAATACTTTAATCATATTTCTCTGGATGGTAAAACTCCCCGCGATCGCTATATTGCAGTTGGTGGTAGTCGGCGCGTGGGAGTTGGCGAAAATATTATTAAAGATAGTGTGCAAGGTTTAGGGTTAACTTACGGCGCAGTCGAAGATTTTCAACGCGGTTGGATGTACAGTAATAGTCACCGCGAAAACCTCCTCACCCGTGAATACAGCAAATTTGGTTATGGTGTAGCCGTCGGGAAAAATGGCCAGATTTATGCGGTGCAAATGTTTGGCTATTAGACTAGCCAAGGAATTCACTAAAAGACAAAACTCGGTAGAGTTTCTGGGATATCCTTAAATAAGTGAGAGATTTGCCAAAGAATAAGTAAGAATGAAACTGGCAGCAAGAGTAAGTCAGGTAAAGCCTTCTTTAACCTTAGCGATCGCAGCTAAAGCTAAGGCAATGAAGGCAGAAGGTATAGATGTTTGCAGTTTTAGCGCCGGAGAACCGGATTTTGACACCCCAGCGCATATTAAAGCCGCAGCAGTGAAAGCTTTGGAAGAAGGCAAAACCAAATATGGCCCCGCCGCTGGAGAACCAAAGTTAAGGGAAGCGATCGCCCACAAGCTGAAAACTGATAATGGTTTAGATTACAAGTCAGAAAATGTCATCGTCACCAATGGCGGTAAACATTCTTTGTACAACTTGATATTGTCGTTCATTGATCCGGGTGATGAAGTGATTATCCCGGCTCCCTATTGGCTCAGTTATCCCGAAATGGTAACTTTGGCTGGTGGAGTCTCAGTAATTGTCAACGCTGATGCTTCCACTGGCTATAAAATTACACCAGAGCAACTGCGCCAAGCCATTACACCCAAAACTAAGTTATTTGTCCTCAATTCCCCATCCAATCCTACAGGGATGGTTTACACGCCAGATGAAATTAAAGCTTTGGCAGAAGTAATAGTTGATGCAGATATCTTTGTCGTCTCTGATGAAATTTACGAAAAGATTCTCTACGACGGCGCAGAACACATTAGCATCGGTTCTCTGGGTAAGGAAATTTTTGAGCGCACCTTCGTTAGTAACGGATTTGCTAAAGGTTACTCAATGACAGGCTGGCGATTGGGTTATTTAGCCGGGCCAGTGGAGATTATTAAAGCAGCTAATTCCATTCAAGGACATAGTACATCTAACGTTTGCACCTTTGCCCAATATGGTGCGATCGCAGCCCTACAAGGTTCTCAAGACTGCGTAGCCGAAATGCTTCAAGCTTTCACCAAACGGCGACAAGTCATGCTAGAGAGAATCAACGCTATCCCAGGCTTGAGTTGTCCCAAGCCAGACGGCGCTTTTTATCTGTTCCCCGATATCAGCAAAACCGGACTCAAATCCCTAGATTTTTGCGACGCTTTGATCGAAGAACATCAAGTTGCAGTCATTCCCGGAATTGCTTTTGGTGCAGATAATAACATTCGTCTTTCCTACGCTACCGATTTGGCGACTATTGAAAAGGGATTGGACAGATTGGAGAAATTTGTGCGATCACGGATTTAGGGTCATTTGTCATTGGTCATTTGTCTTATGACAGATGACCATCTACTCTTTTTTAAATTAACTCTAAACTTACTATATTTTGACTATAATTAGCGACTAATATAAATAATTTCAGCCATCGAGAACCTAATAAAATTTCTTGGATTTCATCTCCAGCAAATACAGGAATTTCCCACTCTTGACTATCGATTATTAACCTACCACTATAAACATCAAATTCAGTTTCTCCCTGAGCAGTTCTTAATTTATTTTGACGCAAAAAAGACCAATCAAGACTTTGTACATCTTGTTTGTTCATAGCTAAAAATTCAGTAAATCCCGTATCTAACATTGTTTCTACAGGAAAGCTGAAGTCATCCCCTCCAATTAAATCAATTTCAAAGTAAACTTGACCTTTATCTCCTAATCTCCCCTCAATCATATTCTGCCACTAACTCCGGTTTCGTTAATACCAAAAATATGATGAATCACATGAGGATATTGTTCTCTGGCCATTTTACTTGCTACCTCTTGATCCCGATCAATAAAATAATCACCACTATCAGGTTCAATGGCAATATACCAACCATAGTATTTATCTAGTATTTCTGGTTTTAAACGCTCAAAAATCACCCAACAACGCTCATAAAATGCCTGTCTTCTGGCTTTTTCTTGAGCTTTTTGTGCTTCTGTCCATTGAATTTCCGGAAATACTCTCCCACGTCTGACAATTCTTTCTGGTGAAGAGTGTGTCATATTTTTGACCTCATGAAAATTTATTGTCCATATCTCATTATAAAATGCCAAAGGGGAACCAATGGTTCCCAAATCTTACCAACAAGCGATCGCCAAGCTAGACCCTTGGTTTCCTTAGAACCAGAACAACAACGTCTTGCTTGGCAACAGGCAGTAAAGCTTGCTGGTGGTAAAATTCCATCCGGTCGTATTGCTCAAGATATTGTGGACAAAATATTATGCTTTATTGGACAGTATCCAGAAAAGTTCCTGATATCCACTCCAAATGAGGTAGTTATACGGAAAAATTCTGTATAATAGCTGGATATTGACGATATCCGGAAAAATTCTTGATATTATGATTAAAACGCCCGTAATCCTTTCCCTACCAGAATCGCTTAGGCTGATATATGGAAAGCTTCGGCATAATAAATAGTTCGACTGCTTTGTACTTCAGATAGGATTGTACAGTAAAGCTATCTGCTTGGATGTAACGCTAAAGTGTAGAGGACAGTTTGCAGACACTACTCCTAGCAGGAGTTCATGAAATATGGCTTCTAATTTTGCGGTTTATACGTTCTTTGGCAAAGTTTTGCCTGAAAGAGCAAATGTAACCATATCGCAAATAGCTTATCGGCTTATCCAACCTGATACTGGAATCGATGGTAATCTCATTGTGAGCATCGCCTTATCTCAAGTCACAGCCCGCTTTACAGCCAGTAACGAGATTGCTGATCTACTCACACTTCGGAATTATGTTCACGATGCAATAAGAGTAGAACTTGATATTTTAGGATACGTTAATGGCTGCGGTTACGAGTTGGAGATTACTCAAGTTGCTGACTCTCTTGGTAATCAACCAATCATTTTTGGGGTCGGCATCCCAGTACTTGCGGATGAAAACCGATCCGTTGATTTTGAAAAAGTTTTCAATTTATTTCAAGACAGCAGAGGTAATTATTTACGGCTCTGTCTTGCAGATTTGCGTGAGGCGATTCGAGAACCTCGTGATATGGGTTTCTTTATCTACCGAGCTATTGAAGCGCTAATGCAGTCTTTTCGTACTGATGATAGTAAAAGAGGTAAGCAGCAAGCTTGGGAAAGTTTGCGATCGGAACTGTCTGTTTCTGAAGATAGTATTAGGCAACTGGAAAAAGTGGCAAACTCTTTTCGTCATGGTGATACAAAATATATAAGTGATGCTGAAAAAGGTGAGTTATTTAAGATTGCTTGGGACATAGTAGATAAATATATAAAATTTGCTTGCAACGGTTATCAAAAGTGAAACTATTCAATTATTCGATTTGCGGCGGCGCAGTCGAACAATCCCGTTGCACACCGACCGTATTAATATGGTCGGTGAGTCCGAGAGGTTGCTAGCGGCGGGTGAACGGGGTCGTTATGCCGTTTCCATAATTATTTCCTGCCCAATCATTTCGTCGGATATTGAGCGGGATGGAATGACTTAATTGAAATGAGGAAAATCTATGATGTGCGAGTCGCTATTTTCACTGGTTGAATGAAAAGTGACAGAGCGATCGCGACTTCTCTCACAAGCTTCAGTTTCTGGTGCAGCTTTGCTAATTTTGATTTTTGACTATTATTCCATATCTCGTCCCTGCAACATTCCCATCAATTTCCGCTTGCGGGCGTGGATTTCCATTAATTTTTTGTGATAATTTGACCAATCAGCTTGTCTATCAGATGCTAAGTAAGCAGCGCGAGCTTTTTTTAGCCATTCGACTGCGGCATCATAATATTCTGCCTTACCTGCATCCATAATTGCTTCAGCATGACGACAAGCATGAGTAATCACCCACTCAGGACGATGGAGAATAGCCGCATCCATAACACGATGAACGAGATCAGAGTGATAGATATTAAGTTCATTAGCGATCGCGATCGCTTCATCAATCAGTCCCTCATGTAAAAAAATATCCACCTTGACTGGGCCAGTTTCCCAACCACTAGAAACACGGACAATTTTTAACAAATCAGGCTTGACAGTTTCCCATTCTTCCCCAGCCAAATCTTTGATATTTTGATATTCCTCTAGAGAAGGATAAGCCTGAAAAGCCATCTTTTTTGCTTGTAAAGCTGTAGTTTTGTCTCCCAACTTTTCGGCTAAATCACTTGTCCAATTGCCCAAGTCATATTGACAATTTCCCGATAATTTCAAGCCAATTTGAGCAATATGTAAAGCTTGTTGCAATGCTCCCTGCTCTTTCAGGGTTTTCCCCAGAGCAAAGGCTTCTTCCATTGAATTCATCTCAGTGTGGGCAGCTTCTAAGGCTTCCTCTACCCTACCGAGTCTGCCTAGCATAGTTAAGTATTGTCGGGTTTGCCCTTCAGCCTCTGCAAGGTATAAGTATTCTTGATAACGCTCTTGACGTTCGAGAATTTTCAGCCGAATCAAAGCTAAATCATCGGCATAGTCTGGGATTGTACCTTCCCACACTCCCCTTTCGGCAATCTTGCCTTGAAGAACTTCCACCAGTGGCGGGTAATCCCAACCTTGGCGCAAAGCCTCTAAACTTAAACCAAAATCCACATCCCAATCATCTTGCCAAACTTCCAAATTTACCTGGATATCAACTTTTTCTTCAGGAGTGAGTTCAGCATTGAGAATGGCTTCACACCAAGCATTATTTAGTTCCCAGGCAATTTCATCACAATCAGCACCATACTCGGCTACTTCATACCAATTTTCGATACAGCTAGAAGTAATCGCTTCCAAAACTGCGATCGCCTCATTCCCTTGTCCCTGTTCGCTCAAATCTACAGCAGTTTGCACTAAACTCAGCAATTCTTCAGCGATCGGATCTTCTTCACAGCCATCCTCAAAATAGCGCACACCATCGTGGATAATCTGCCGCACTTTTCTCCGCAAAGGATTCGGATCAATAGTATTGCGGCGCAAAGCTTTGAGCTTTTTTGCCTGGGGAACAGGATTTGTCATCCAGGTGATGTGGCGATCAATCGTCTCAATCAGTTGTGGATGTTCCGCGACTAATTCTTGCACCAACCGCTGAGTTTGTACATGATCCAGACGATTTAGTAATTGTTCCAAAGTCGGGCGATGCTCAATAATTTCTGGTTGGCGGACACAAACAAGCATAGTTGCGACAATGTGTTTACACCATCCATCAAAGTTGTAGGCACAGGTGCAATTTGCCGAGGTGACGCTATGACCATCAAAACTGAGATTAACACGATAAGCTCTGGCTTCACTGCCATCAACTTCTGCTTGTAATAGATCACCTCGTCGAGTGATGGTATCTACAGCACCAGACTCATAATAAGCCTCACCTCGTTGGTAAGATTTGCCGTTGGCATAACGACGAATGGTAAATTCACTGATTTTGGGAATAGACATCGGGCGATCGCGTGCGAAAATCCTATGCGTAAATGAATTTTAGATCCAGGTTGACTTTTTGGCTCGTGCCGATCTTGGATTTTGAATTCTCAGTCATCACCATCAGGTTTGGAAATGGCAAACAATATGATACTAGTACAATAAAGCAAAAGACAAAAAGTTAACTTAAACATGAGATGGACTTCCGTCAATGTGTACTAGTATTTTCCAATACTAATTATTTAGATTTTTTGGTGAATCAAAGCAAAAGAAAGTGACAAATGTAAAAACCCGCAGTTTTTGACAACCTGAATGAGCTATTACCCCCTTCAGAAAAAATTAGCCATATCAGTATAAAATTAAATAAGTAAATAATATTTACTAAAATTGTCCATAAAATTACCTCTTCGCCTGTTAGCGTGAATGATAATAGTTGATTTAGCCATTCCCAACCCTCAAGGGGTTGTCAGGATTGCTATTCAAGTTGAGAATAAATAGGCGAAGCACACGGGGAAACTAACGTGAGTCATGGATTTGATTACGATTTAGTAATTATTGGCGCTGGTGTAGGCGGACATGGCGCTGCCCTACACGCGGTAAGCTGCGGTTTGAAAACAGCGATTATCGAAGCAGCAGACATGGGAGGAACCTGTGTCAACAGGGGCTGTATTCCATCGAAAGCGCTATTAGCAGCAGCTGGACGTGTGCGGGAGTTACGCAATGCCCACCACCTCAAGTCACTGGGCATTCAAGTTGGTAATGTGGAATTTGATCGTCAAGCGATCGCGGATCATGCCGGTAATTTAGTCTCGAAAATTCAAGGCGATTTAACCAACAGCCTCAAGCGTCTGGGTGTTGATATCATCCGGGGTTGGGGGAAAATCGCAGGTACACAAAAAATTACTGTGACTGGCGATGGCAGTGAAAAAACGATCACGGCTAAAGATATAATTCTTTCTCCTGGTTCAGTTCCCTTCGTCCCCCCAGGGATTGAAGTTGATGGTAAAACTGTGTTTACTAGTGATCAAGGTGTAAAGCTAGAATCTTTGCCGCCCTGGGTGGCAATTATTGGTAGCGGTTACATCGGCTTAGAATTTTCTGATGTATACTCGGCTTTGGGCTGCGAAATCACGATGATTGAAGCCCTAGATCAGTTAATGCCAGGTTTTGATAGAGATATTGCTAAACTCGCTGAACGGGTATTAATTACCCCCCGCGATATTGAAACCAAAGTCGGTATCTACGCGAAAAGAGTTATCCCCGGTTCTCCGGTGGTGATTGAGTTAGCAGATTTCAAAACCAAGGAAGATTTAGAAGTCATTGAGGTAGATGCTTGTTTAGTAGCGACAGGGCGCATCCCCGCTACCAAAAATCTGGGTTTGGAATCTGTGGGTGTGGAATTAGACAGACGGAATTTTATCCCCGTAGACGATCACATGGCCGTATTGAGTGCGGGTGAAGTTGTACCTCATCTTTGGGCGATTGGTGATGCCAATGGCAAAATGATGCTGGCTCATGCAGCTTCCGCTCAAGGTATTATCGCTGTAGAAAATATTGTCGGGCGATCGCGTACTGTGGATTATCGCAGCATTCCCGCCGCTGCCTTCACTCACCCAGAAGTTAGCTATGTCGGTTTAACTGAAACCGCTGCGAAGGAATTGGGACAAACAGAAGGTTTTGAAGTTGGCACAAGTAAAAGTTACTTCAAAGGCAATTCTAAGGCATTGGCAGAAAACGAAGCCGATGGTATGGCTAAGGTAGTCTATCGCAAAGATACAGGCGAAGTTTTAGGCGTTCACATCTTCGGTATGCACGCCTCAGACTTAATTCACGAAGCCTCAGCCGCCTTGGCTAACCGTCAATCTGTCCACACCCTCGCCCATCTAGTTCACGCCCACCCAACCCTCTCGGAAGTTCTAGACGAAGCGTACAAACGGGCAGTAGCCTAAAAAAGTCTGAAGGATGAAGTCAGAAGTCTGAAATATAAATTTCTGACTTCATCCTTTAGACTTCACACTTCACACTTCACACTTCATACTTCCATGCAAATCCGTCGTCGTTCACCTAGCCAAGCGATCGCTGTATCTATATTGTGTTATCAGGTTGCCATGCCAGATGCAGAACCTAACAATATCTTGGAAGAAATTGTTTGGCAAAAAGAACTTGAAGTTGAGCAAATGCGGGAAAAGCAGCCTTTAGCAGAATTGCAAAAGCAAGCACTCTCCGCACCACCAACTCTAGATTTTGTCGCCGCCCTCAAACAAGGTAAGACAAAACCAGCGTTAATTGCCGAAGTTAAAAAAGCTTCTCCCAGCAAGGGAGTTTTACGCGCAGATTTTGACCCTGTAGCGATCGCTCTATCCTACCAACAAGGTGGTGCGAGTTGTATTTCTGTGTTGACAGATGTCAAATTTTTTCAAGGTAGTTTTGATAACCTAGCTAAGGTACGTGCTGCCGTAGATTTACCTGTGTTATGTAAGGATTTTGTTATCTATCCTTACCAGATGTACTTAGCCAGGATTCAGGGCGCAGATGCAGTTTTATTAATTGCAGCTATCCTCAGCGACCAAGACTTACAGTACTTCATTAAAATTGCTAAAGCCTTAAAGATGGCAGCTTTGATTGAAGTCCACAGCCTAGAGGAACTTGATCGAGTACTGGCTTTAGATGGTGTATTTCTAGTTGGTATTAATAATCGCAATTTGGAAGACTTCACCGTAGATTTGCAAACTACTTGTCAACTATTGGCGGCGAGAGGGAGTCAATTACAAGCACGAAATATTTTAGTTGTCAGCGAATCAGGACTGCATACACCTGATGATTTAAGTGTAGTAGAACAAGCAGGTGCAACCGCTGTGCTGATTGGGGAATCATTAGTCAAACAACCAGATCCAGAACTAGCGATCGCCCAGATATTGCCCAAAAGTTATTAAAAGCAAAGTAATTTTACTCTGCAATTACAGAGTAAAATTACTTTGTACAAACAACAACATAGTATCAACCGTAATTACCCATCTCTTTGCTAAAACTTAATTTCTAACTACACGCAGGTCACAACCAAATGTTTGTTTCTTGTGTAACAATTCATGGCAAGAGATAAACTCTAAAAAAACACAAATTATACATCTGTAATATTAAGCCACATGGAGCAAATTCCTCTACCGTCACCTATTCACTACGAACTATTACTCCAACTTTTAGAAAGACAAACCTTGTTAGCAGTCAATCAAAATCCCGATTTGCGACATCAAGTAAATCAGCTAATTATTACTCTCCGCAAAGCCGCCGTCCAACAAAAACGATTAGAAGAGATTTGCGAAGTTACCTCTGTGACTGTTGATCATCGTTGGTCACTGAACCATCATATTGCAGAGAAACTGGTTGCGCCTGACTAACAACGATGTTTTGCAACTATCATCTCTAGCGATCGCCCTAGCTTCCCAAGAATCTTCATCTTCTGCACATTGGTAATAAACTTGGCGATCGCAACATACTAAATAGCTAAATAGTTTTTTTCAGATACATCACCTCTAAGAGTCTTCAGAAACGTTTTCTTTAATTAAACGGTGAAACAGGCGGCAAGGCCAAATGCACGCTCCACAAAGACTTACAGAGGCAATAGCAAGAAAAACTCGCCACTTCTCTTGAAATGGATGAGCCGATTCTGATGGCTGGGACTGCTTATCTTTGGTTAGTTCCGGCAAAGAATGAGATAGCTGGCCGACTGTACTTAACCCTTCAATTGCCGCTCCAATTAGATAAGCTATAAGGGCAATACTTAGCCAGTGATTCATATTTTATTAGTTAATTCTTATCTTAATGATTATCTTGCCCGAAGGATAATCGTCCTTCAGCAGTGTCTCTAATTAAAGGTAGTTTCGACTTTATGTAAGTATTCAGGCTACTATCTGCCTGTGCATCGATTTCCTGCTTGGCTTTTAGTTGCTGGAAGAGCAATTGTACTAGAGCTACATCATCAAACTGGAGTAACGTGCTGACGTTAGTCGACTCGATTACAGCCCAAAGCTGTTGCATCATTTTGGTGGTGATCATGAGTCTCTAACCTCTTAAGCTTTTCTTTATATTTGCACAGTTTTCTGGTTTGTGGATGATTTCTGCTGAAGAATTAATTAATCAACACAATTACAACCGAAGTAAAGACCAGACTTTTCTCGTTAAGCCTCGAAAAGTCTAAATAATCGGGGTTTTAAGCTGATAACTATTCTCAATGGGTTAAAATTAGTAACAATAAGTAAAGAAAAAATAAGATATTTATGAGCGCGGCCTAAAAAAGAACAACGGGAAAAATTTAGCCCACATGAACTGAGAGTGATTTTGCAGAGAAAATCAGTCTGTACAGAGGTTATAGAGATTAAATAACAGATATTTACACATAGCTTACTTTCTGTATGATGTTATGATTGAACTATAGAGAATTATTTTCAGGCTATGTGATTGACCACATTTAGCACCTCTTTTGAATCTAAATCTCTACACCTCACTTGATTCTGGAGATTCTTATGTCAACACATTACTCATTCGCTTGAGAAGAAAATGGTGAGCTTATGGCAACAGTAAAGTATAAACAAACAGGGAAATATCTCCCACCTAACATATCTATTTTAGGAATATGTTTTGTTCCTGGAGTGACTGAAATTAGTAGCGAACAGCTAACTGAAATACGGCAATTTATCAAGAACGATCGCTTGCTCCAGCACTATTTGAAGCAGAAAATTCTGATTATCCAAGATTGAACAACTGAATCACTTAAACTGACCGCCTTTGAAATTGGATTGGTAGTGCCGTAAGTCAAAAATACCATCAGTATCCTCACTTGCAGATGGAATATAATTTCAAAATAATTGTCTGAGGTTAAGAAAACTAAAAACGAAATGATCCGCTAAGATAGGAAATGAGAATTAAATTCGGTTGCAGCGTTTGTTTTTAGGATGACAGACATTTCTCCCAAATCTAAATCTCTGCACACTTATGGTTTCGGAGATCATCTATGTCATTGTATGTAGGCAACCTCTCTTATGAGGTAACACAAGATAGTTTAACTGCTGTGTTTGCAGAATATGGTTCAGTAAAGCAAGTTAAACTACCTACCGATCGCGAAACAGGGCAATTGCGCGGCTTTGCTTTTGTAGAAATGGGTACAGAAGCTGAAGAAGCTGCTGCGATTGAGGCTTTAGACGGTGCTGAGTGGATGGGACGTGGCTTGAAAGTCAATAAAGCTAGACCCAAAGAAGATAGAGGTTCCTTTGGTGGTGGTAATCGCGGAGGATACGGCGGTGGTGGCGGTGGCGGCAGACGCTATTAAGCTTTAAAACCAAAATTTTACAAGTCGGTCTTTAGGTTCAGATAAGGAGCTTGTCTTTTTTTTGCATTGTCACTGTTTGTTTGTGGCATTAATGTCAGTCAACTGAGTAGGAGATACAATGACCCAAGTAATAGTGGGCGATAATGAACACATCGAGTCTGCCTTACGTCGATTTAAACGAGAAGTTTCCAAAGCGGGAATTTTTCCAGATATGAGGAAGCATCGTCATTTTGAAACGCCGCTAGAAAAGCACAAGCGCAAAGAAGTTGCTAGGCATAGGCAACGTAAGAGAAGTTTCCGCCCCTAATAATAATAAGTAATCTCAATACTTTTGGATAAGCTAGGGAGGCTAGAAAGAAATATAGTCTAGCCATAAAAACCGCAGATGAACAAAGATGCAACCAGATAAGCTATTGGGTGCATCTTTGTTTTATTTTTTTGAAAACTCTTGCTTTAGTTTGATGGCTTGATATCGCCCTAAAGCAATTAAAGGAAAGTACTGCTGATACATGTGATACTTCAGGTAAAAATGGCAGGGGAAGCCAGTACCCGTAAAGTCGGACTCAAACCAAGTACCATCTGATTTTTGAGTTGATACTAAGTAATCAATACCTCGTGCGATCGCTTCTTTAGAGAATTTACCAGTTGCTTCACCTGCATCTATTAGCCCAATGATAGCCCAAGCAGTTTGAGATGCAGTGCTGCGTCCCTGTCCTTTGAGGCTGGGATCGTTGTAAGTGCGGCAAGTTTCGCCCCAACCACCATCTGAATTTTGACATCCTACTAACCAAGCAGCGCCTCGTTCTATATTCTGCTGATACTTTTGCGGATTAATTAAAGCCAAAGCTGAGAGAACGCCGCTAGTTCCATAGATGTAATTTACGCCCCAACGCCCGAACCAACAACCTTCCGGTTCTTGTTCCGCTAAGAGATAACTAAGGGCGCGTTCTAAGTTGCGTGGTTCAATGGATAAGTTACACGCACCCAGCATTTCTATCACCCTGGCGGTGACATCAGCCGTGTTGGGATCAATCATGGCTTTTAAGTCACCGTAGGGTATAGCGTTGAGCCATTCTTGATCATTATCTAAATCAAAAGCCGCCCAACCACCTGCGCGACATTGCATAGATGCAACCCAATTTAAAGCACGGGCGATCGCAGCTTGCTTTAAACTTTCATTAGGAAGTTTGGCAGCATCTAAAGCCATGACAACTACCGCTGTATCATCCACATCGGGATAAAAACGATTGTCAAATTCAAACGCCCAAGCGCCTGGTTTTCCTTGGGGATTTTTTACCGCCCAATCACCATAATCGAGAATTTGTTTTTGCAGTAACCATTCTCCCGCTTTCACAATAGCCGGATGATCGGGTGCAAAACCGGAATCTATCAAAGCCCGAATCACCCAAGCTGTATCCCAAACAGGTGACACGCACGGCTGGACACAGTAGTTATCTTCAGTTTCAATAACAAAATTATCAATTGCTTGCAACCCACGCTCCACAATTGGGTCGGCAGAGTCATAACCTAAACACCGCAAAGCCAGCATAGAATTTAGCATGGCGGGAATAATCCCACCCCAATCACCTGTAACTTCTTGCCGTTCTAAAATCCATTTTTCGGCAGCTTTGATACCTTCTTGGCGGAAAGGAACTAAATTCAGGCTTTCTGCCAATTTAAACCCTTGATCCAAAGTGAGGAATAAATCTGTCCAATCACCTTGGCGCGGTAATTCATACTGGACTTGATCAACCTCTTCAGCGTATAGCTCATCTAGATTAATAGTTGGATCAACCAGAAAAACAGGTTTATTGTCGCAGACAATCAACAGTGGTACAGTGCTAGAACGCGCCCAGCTAGACATTTCATAGATATTTACGGGGAAGGCTGGTGGTAAAAGCATCACCCAAGGCGGTAGAGAGGGAATACCGCGCCAGTCATAACAGCCAATCAGGGCTAAGTGTAATTTGGTAAAAATGCGAGTTTTGCTGATACCGCCCCTTTGGAGAATGAAATCTCGCGCCCGCATCATAGCTGGGTCGGTTGCTGGTACACCGAGTAACCTCAGCGCCATGTATGCTTCTACTGAAGTGCTAAGTTCACCACCATCATCATAAAACAGTTCCCAGCCTCCATGCTGTCGTTGCTGAGAACGCAAGTAGGTTTCAATTTTATGAAATGGCCGAGTTTTATCTGTTCCCCAAATTTTATGCAGCAGGACAACTTCAGCCGTGATGGTGACGTTAGATTCTAACTCCGCCCACCAATAACCTGCGGGATATTGCATCGAAAGCAGATATTCTTGGCTCTTGGCGATCGCATCTGCGACTTTATTGACTTGTACCCTGTCTTGTGTTCGCATCAACTCAAGTATGAAGTATGTAGACACCCTTTGGGTAGCTTCCCGAAGGGTAGTATGAATTATGAAGTATGAAAGAAAGATACCACGAAGTCTGAAGGATGAATAGAAGAGAATACGGATGGTTTTTGTGACTTGTGAAAGGTATACAATACCAAGGTTTGATTATTCATCTCTGAAATCATGGTGGCAATTTTACTGGGGTTGATGGTCTTATCCTTAATCATTTGGTTGGGATTACTGAGTTTTCGCGGGCAGTTTTGGCGATTAGACCAGCAATTAGAGCTAACACATCCTCAGCTAAAATCTTTACCTAGGGTGTGTGCGGTGATTCCTGCTCGTAATGAAGCTGATGTGTTACCTATTAGTCTGCGATCGCTCCTCCTGCAAGATTATGATGGTAATTTCAACGTATTTTTAGTAGACGATCGCAGCACTGATGGAACATCAGGCTGTGCTGAAGGAGTCGCCCACGCTGTAGACAAACCCCAGCAATTGCAGATTATCTCCGGTGAACCATTACCTGCTGGTTGGTCTGGTAAACTTTGGGCAGTTGAACAAGGTATTAAACATGTAGAGACGTTACATGTAACGTCTCTACCGGATTATTTTCTGCTCACCGATGCAGATATTGAACACGATGTCAATAATTTGCGGCGACTCATTACCAAAGCAGAGCAAGAAGATTTAGACTTGGTTTCGGTGATGGTGCGACTACGATGTGAAACCTTTTGGGAAAAATTTTTGATTCCGGCTTTCGTCTTCTTCTTCCAAAAACTCTATCCTTTCCGCTGGGTGAATAATCCTAAAAATACCACTGCGGCAGCTGCTGGCGGCTGCATCCTAATTCGCAGAACAGCTTTAGAACGAATTGGTGGTATTTCAACTATTCGTCAAGCCTTGATAGATGATTGTGCTTTAGCTATTGCTGTTAAATCAACTCAAGGACGTATCTGGTTAGGATTAAGTGACTTAACTCGCAGTTTACGTCCCTACAATTCCCTAGACACGATTTGGGAGACGGTGGCGCGGACTGCTTATACTCAGTTAAATTATTCACCTATATTATTAATGGGAACTGTATTTGCAATGACCTTGATTTACCTGATTCCACCTTTAGGCGTGATTATAGGTGCAGTGTTAGGTAATTGGATAATTGCACTCACAGGTTTATCTACATGGTTGTTGATGACTATCAGTTACTTTCCCATCATCCGCTTTTATAAATGCTCACCCTTGCTTGCTTTTAGTTTACCTGCGATCGCATTTCTCTACACTTTAATGACAATAGACTCAGCTATTCGTCATTGGCAAGGGCGCGGCGGTGCATGGAAAGGACGAGTTTATCCTGGGTAATATAGCAATTTGATTTATAGCAGGTGACAGGGAACAGGGTTAAGAGTCTTTTAGTGCATGAGTTTTATCATTGGCTGATGTCCTAACTGCCTTGGCTACTGCTATATAAGAATTTGTGGTGTTCAGATCCCCGACTTCTCTAAGAAGTCGGGATCTTGGTTCTCATACCAATTTTTGGTGTTGCATAAATGCGAGATGATTTCCTGATCTTTATCTCTCAAAAACCTCTTCTTCTCTACGAAAGCAATTACGCATTAATTGTTATCGCCTTTGCTCGTTGTCCTGATGCGTAAATTTCCCACATAGTATGATAGGCTTGCTCTAAATTGCGGGTATAAAGTGGTGTGTCAAATAATGGATATGTGGTGCGATTTTGGGCTAATTTCTGTTTAATTTGTCGCAATTTTTCAGGATGATTTGCTAAGTTTATCGCTAACCTTTCATACCCTTTTAAACTATTAGTTACCAACTCTGGTAAGCCAATAGCCATCAACATACTAGCAGCTACCCGGGAAGGGAAAGTTTCACCAGGACAGGTAATTACTGGCACTCCAGCCCACAAAGCATCACAAGTACCTGTGTGAGCATTGTAATATAAAGTATCCAAAAATAAGTCTGCTAATTGATGCCTTGCTAAATGTTCGGCTTTGGATTCGTGTTGAGCAAAAATTAAGCGATCGCCATTTATTCCTCGTGCTTGGGCTTCTCGACGCAAATTAGCTGCGTTAATAGGCGATCTTGCAATTAACCACAAAACACTTCCTGGTACATTTGCTAAAATTTTCATCCAAACATCAAAGATTGTTGGTTCAATTTTATAGTGATTATTAAAGCAGCAAAAAACAAAACTTGCGTCTGGTAAATTATACTGCGATCGCTGCACAGGATGAGAAGAAATTACCTGTTGCTTATCGTTAAAGAAATAACTGTGAGGCAATCTCACTATATTTTCGCTAAAACCATCAGCAAATTCCGGTGGTGTAACTATAGAATCACAAATTATATAGTCAATAAAATTTGTGCCAATTGTACCAGGAGTTCCCATTAAATGAACTTGAATTGGTGCAGGATTTAAAGCTAAAACTGGAGTACGAGAACCAGAAGTATGTCCATTTAAATCAATTAATATGTGAATTCGATCATCATAAATTAAATGAGCAGTTTCCTCTATAGATAAACTGGCAACATCTTTAAAGTTTTCGCATTTTTTAGCAATATAATGGCGATATTCGCTATGATCATCTTCTCCAGAAGAGTAAGCAAAAATTTCAAAATTATCGCGGTTATGCTCTCGAAAAATCCCAGTAATTAAATGACTCATTGCATGAGCGCGAAAGTCACTTGATAAATAGCCGATGCGTAATCTACCATCCAAAGAACGGGAATGTTGAAAATTTAAAGTTTGTCGCAACTGTTCGTATTGTTGAGAAATTGCATTGCCATGAGTTTTGGCTAATTGCAATAATAATTTTCTATCCCAAGGTTTGTTTAATGAATTGAATGGATCAAGAGTCGTCTGTTTACCTGTGGCTAATTCTTGAATAGTCTGTTCCCAAATTTTGGTTAAATCATCCTGACGCGATCGCCAATCGCAAGTCATTTCTTTGAGATAAAATAGATGCGTAAAGGCCTCAGCCGAACCTGGCTGCATTTCTAAAATTCGTTCAAATATTCGCTTAGGCTCGTTAACTTCACCTTTACCAAACATAGCTAACATTGTTAGCACTACCCCAAGGCGGTTAAGGGCTTTAATATAATTTGGTTTGTATTGAATTGCCGAACGAAAACAAGCGATCGCACCTTCTAAATTGTTTTGTGCTTCTAATATAACCCCTACATTTACATAAGCATCGGCATACTCTGGATTTATCTGCAAAGCTTCCCGAAACTTTGTCGCCGCTTGGGGTAATTTACCCTGCATTTGCCAAACTAAACCTAAATTATTATGGGCAAAAGCATAGTCAGGTTTACTTTCAATAGCAGATTTAAAACATTTAATTGCCTCAACTAAATCTTTTTCTCCTACCCGTAAAATACCTAAATTATTGTGTGCTTGGGCATGATGAGGGTTAATTTCTATGACTTTTTTATAAGCTAAAATAGCTTCTTCAGTTTTTCCCTGACGTTCCTTAATTATGCCTAATTGATGCCAAGCGTTTGCATAATGAGGATATTGAGAAATGAGTTGTTCATATTGTGCGATCGCTTCTTTAATTTTCCCTTGCTTCTGCAATGCAAATGCTTGTTCGTAGAGATGATCATCTGTCGGATAAATCAACTCTGGTTGCAATGTATCTGGGTAGTAAGGGATAGAATTTATATCTTGATTTTCAGTTAATTTAATTGCTGGTGATGGCACACTTTGTTTAACTAAAGACGAGAGAGGATCTAAAGTAACTAACTGATGAATTTCATCACTGAGAAATCCCATTACTTGGGGACGGCTAACTCCTGATAATATCTGCACATCAAAAATTTCGGTAATTTCGCCTTCTAAACGCAACCAGTGAACCATTACGCCAGTTTTGATGTTAATTACCATCAACCCGCAGTCAGTATCAGCGTTACTATTAACTAGCTGTATATTATGAGAGTTAGTTTTAGATAAACCAACGATCGCATAATCTCCCACAAACGCCAACCCCCGCAACCAACCAGAACAGCCAATCACCCCTTGAAATTTGCCACTATATATATTGATATAGCCAAATTCCCCTGCACCAGCATTCAACAACCACAACTTATCTTGATAAAATCGTGGCGAATGGGGCAAAGATAAACCCTTAGCAATAACTTCATCAGACTGAATATCCATAACACAACCGCCATTTTGCCATGTCTGCTGCCAACCATGCGCCACATCAGATTGACTGTAAGCTGTCACATAACGCGGTTTACTATCCACCATCGCCAAACCAGTCAAGTGACAGCGATTTTCATTCACTAAATTAGAGATAAACTCAGGCTTCCATAAGGGAATGCAACTATAGCGATCGCTTACCGTTGCCACACAGTTTAACAAACTACTGACAAACACAATGCGGCTATTTTCAGTCTCCACTGCTAAATCCCGAACTCCTAAATCCCCGGTATTATAGCCAATGCGTGGTATATAAAGTTTGTCATAGCCATCATAAAGTTGTTCTGCTACTAAAGCATTATCTAACTGCCAAATTTGAGATTTGGTACTTAGGTAAATTCTCTCACGGGTAGCAAACAACGCCGCAGCTTGCTCAAACACCCGCTCAAATCCCGAAATTTGTCCTTGATGGTTTACACCTAACAACATCAACCGCGAACTTTGCTGGCTAGTAATAGCAAGGCTGATCTGTTGAGATTGTAACCAATTAACGAAATCAACAGAAGCAGAAATTTGCAGAGCGATCGGGCGTTTGAGTGCGGGTGTGACAATCATAATTTTAGTTTAGGGAAGGTGGATTTAGATCCTCGACTTCTTGAAGAAGTCGAGGATCTGGATAGCATTTGAGAATTTGATTGATGTAGCAGCGAAGGGAATTCACTAATTCACCGCAGATTTTACCTTCCAGTAGCAGAGAGAAAACATCAGTAAAATCTCTAATATAAAACAATAAACTGAAAATATTTAAGTAAATATACTAGGTAAGGAAAAAGCGTTTATCTCTTGTAAATTTAGGATTATAGGTAATAAAACTTTGACACACTCATAAATTAAGAGTTATCAAAGATACTAGCAACTCAATATCAAGACTAACCAGCAATCTTGTCCACAACAACAGGATAAAAATACCTTTTTATCACTCCCCACCCACTTATCTGAATTTTCACAAGCCTGTAGCTGGTTAGTAAGCAAACATATAAATGGAGACAAATTATGACGACATCAGTAACCTTCGCCTCCGTCATTAACTACAGCATTGGCTTGAATCCTCAGTCAATCATCGCAGCAGACTTCAACAAAGACGGCATCCTAGATTTGGCATACATAGACGATAATGATCAAGACGATAATTATCAGTTGTACGTTCGCTTAGGTAATAGCTCTGGTGGCTTTGGTACTGCCCAATCCTACAATGTAGGTTCTGGGTCTGGTAGTTCTTATTATCCCTATGACGTAGCCGTAGGAGACTTCAACGGCGACGGCTACCTAGATTTAGTAACCGCCAACGGAGATAGCCAAACTGTCTCATTGTTACTGAATAATCAATCTGGTAGCTTTAGCTCTGCCATCACCTTTAACTTCGGAATTTATGCTGAAGTAGTGAAAGTGGGTGACTTTGATGGTGATGGCAATAAAGACATTTCCGTAGCAGACGGTGACGAAGGCGTATCAGTGCGGTTTGGCAACGGCTCCGGTGGCTTCGGCTCTCTAAAAAGCTTCTCCATCGCCGCAGGAAATTCCTATGCAGTTGCATTAGGGGACTTCAACGGTGATGGCATCCTAGATTTAGTCAGTCCCGGTATCGGTGACGATGACGATGATGATGACGACGATGATGACGACAGCGAAGACAGCATCGCAGTCCGATTTGGTAATAGCGTAGGAAGCTTTGGTGATGCCACTTACTACAACGTCGGCAGTGAATCCGCAGCAGTAGCAGTAGGGGACTTCAACGGTGATGGCATCCTAGATATAGTCAGTGTCAGCGAAGAGACTAACAAAGTATCTGTACTGTTAGGCAAAAGTAATGGTAGCTTTGGCAGTGCGTTTAAATTCACTGTCGGGAATGAACCATACTTGGTGAAAGTGGGAGACTTTAACAACGATGGCAAAGATGATATTTCCACAATAAATGATGATAATCTTGCCCTGTCTGTACTGTTAAACAACTCCACTCCCCAGAGTAAATTCACCAACCCCAGTAACGACATCTTCCAATTTGGTGGAACAGAATTTACTAAAATCAGAATCAAAATCACAATTAAAGGACGTATTTCTCAACAATTCAACGAACTCGGCATCTTCAACGTTGATGACAGCGAAGGGAAGATTGATGGTATTGCTCCTGGTGCAGTTGGTTATCAAGAAAAAGCCTTAGCACGCTCCAAAACCATCTTCTCAATTCTGACCAACAACCCCACTGGCTATAACTCCGATGACCTCAGCCGCATCCTAGAATTTCAAGGTGGTACACAACTACGCTTTTACTTGAGAACAAGTACCACCGTCATCTTCTCCAGCACCACCACCCAACAAATCACCTCTCTAAGCACAGGTGGTTTCTCCATCGGTTGGAATGACGGTTCACGCAGCAACTCATTATTTGACGACTTAGTAATTGGTGTTCAAGAAACCGATGAAGATTTACCCATCGGTATCGGTTTACAAGGAAGAACACAAGGAGAAGCTATTGATTTGCGAGCTTTTGGCAGTGATAGCCTTTTTAGTGCCAGCTTTAGCATCTACCGCGAAGCTTCTTTCAACAATTATGTTGGTTTTTATAAAGTTACTGATGAAAATGGTGGCATTGATACCAATGGTGATGGTGTGGCCGACATTCTGGTTGGACAAGAAGGTTATCTGCAAGCTGCGATTAACTCACGGTTGACAGAGATTGGTTTATCTGTGGCTAATCAAGGTAGAGGTAATAGTCAAGGTAATTTTACTGGTGGTGGCATCTATGTACCATTTTTGGTTGTCAATAGTGGCGTTGAGGCTTTGTTAGATAGTAATACTGATAACGACCCAACGGTATTCTTTACGTTCTTGGGTGCTAATTCTGACAATTCTCGTCATGTGCGGGTGTTGGGTGATAATACTTTTGGCTTTGAGGATTTAGTCGGCGGTGGTGATGGTGATTTTAACGATGTTGTTGTCAAGATTAAATTGACTGCTTCTGCTTAGTATTGAGTACCTGGTATAGATATAACAATTCCCAGGTACATGAAATACACCCCACCCGCGCTGTCTCGCACCCTCACGCCATTTGTTACAACGGAGGCAAACCCTCCTTGCTACTTCTCTCCGCAATGCAGTGGCTCCTCTTACTAAGGCTACTGCGTACCCCTGCGGGGAAGCAAGCGTTCGACTGAGCTCACGCCGAAGTCTACGCGTAGCGTCTCGTAGAGAAGAGGAACGACGACGCAATCGCAAAAACCACGAGATAATGCGATTACTTCTCTACGAGACGCTAACGCGAACGTTCCGCTAACGCTGCACTCGTAATGACAGTTTCAAAGGTCTATAACGCCTGAAACCTTTGCAGATAGCATTTGTGTGTACACGGTAGCTTCTTGCAGGGGAGAGGTTTGGAGAGGGGTTTTTAATCTCCGTCGAACTCACGTTAAGTTAAAATATTACAATCTCGTATAGTTCTTCAGGCATAGCTACAGGTAAAACTGTAAAAGGACACATCCGTGCAGAGGATAAGAGTTATACCTGGATACCTGTGGATTATCACTACCTACAAAGGTGGTAAACTATGATCGCAACAATAATCTTTGATAACATCATTTATTTTTGATTTAGAAAGAATTAATGAGTCAGAATTTGGCACAAATTATCTGCGACTGAAACATCAGTCTTTATGAGCTTCAAAATGCTAATCAACAAAGTACTATTTGCTACTAATCAATTTATTTGTTTTCCTGACGCTCTTTCAGTTTTAACAGAATTTCTGCGTGCATTTCACGAGTAATCGGGTAAAAATAAGTCAAAACTAAACCACAAATTAAACAAACAGTGGGTAGTGGCCCAACAGCAAAACGAATAGCTGTGAGTGCTGATTCTGGTTGAATAGGTAGAGTGCTTTGTCCCACAACAGCTTCTTTAAAACCAGCAGCTTGTAAAGCATTTCCTACTAGAAATAACCCAAAAGCTAACCCAAATTTTTGCAACAAAACCATGAATCCATAAAATATACCTTCGCGGCGTTGTCCAGTTTGGAGTTGATCTAATTCAATCACATCGGGAATCATTGACCAAGGAACTAAATAAGCGGTAGACACGCCAACACCAGCCATCATAGCCATAATGTACATCAAAACTAATTGACCAGGTTGCAAGAAAAATAGTCCAGCCGCGGCGATAATCCATAAACTCATTCCGAGAAAATAAACTAATTTTTTGCCAAGTTTTTTACTTAAAGCACTCCAGACAAATAACATAATTAAAGCGGTTCCTTGCACAGCAATCATCACTGTTGGTACGTCTGCTTCTTTTAGTTCCATACAGTTGATGACAAAATAGGGAATGATGCTGGCTGTGATTTGGACACCTAGCCAAGAAAAAAGATATATACCAATCACAAATAGAAAAGGTCGATTGGTAAAAACGATTTTTAACTGTTCAAAAAACGGTAGAGATGGAGGTTCCTCAAGTTGAATGCGTTTGGCTTCAAATGCCAAGATGCGATCGCGCACGCCGTAAATACACCAATACAACGAGACAACCGAAATTACCGTACAAATGGTAGCTAAGACTAAATATTGTTGTTGGCGGTCAGCAATCTGAGAAAAAACGATTTGCGCCAAAATTAACGATACAATGCTGCCACCAATAGAAAAGGTAAAGCGAAAACTATTGAGGCTAGTGCGTTCATCATAATCTTGGGTTAATTCTGGAGTCATGGCCGTGTAAGGCAAATTGACAACGGTGTAGAATACCTGAGATATCAATCCAACCACCACGTAATACCAAAACAAAGCCCAAATATTACTACTGCGATCGCTACTAAACTGCGGTACAATCCACTGCAAGAAAAAGAAAATACCAAAGGGAATTGCACCATATAACATCCAAGGAAGACGACGACCCCAACGCCGAGATTTTGTTTTATCAGTCAACATTCCCACAAATGGATCGTTGACTGCATCCCAGATTTTGCCAATTAACAACACGCTACCAGCTAAACCTGCTGGAATCCCAGCGACATTTGTAAAAAAAACTAGCAAGAAAAATATCGAAATATTGGCAGTAATTGCCGGGCCTAAGTCGCCAGCACCATAAGCTAATTTTGTTTTAAAATCCAGTTTTGGACTCAATGCAGCATCCTGGGCAGAATTGTTCATGATATCTTGCGCTCATACTAAAATAAAGAATTTGCGATCGCCTCTAGTATTACCTCAAAATGACTTTTTTTATGCCAGACCTTTACGTTTCTTGGTCAGAGTATCACTATAAAATTGAACAACTGGCTGTTCAGGTGTATCAATCCGGTTGGGAATTCAACCAAATTGTTTGCCTGGCCAGGGGAGGACTGCGAGTGGGAGATATTATTTCTCGGATCTATCAAAAGCCACTGGCAATTTTAGCTACATCATCTTACAGTGGTGCTGGTAAGCAAGAAAGAGGAAGTTTAACGTTTTCTCATCATTTAACGATGATTACTGAAAACTTAGGTTCTCACATTCTTTTAATTGATGACTTGGTAGATTCTGGCATCACCCTTCAGCAGACTCTTCCTTGGCTCAAAGAAAATTCTGATTTTCCCATAGAAGAAATTCGCACTGCCGTAATTTGGTATAAAGCCTGTTCGGTCATCAAACCCGATTATTATGTGGATTACTTGCCTGATAATCCCTGGATTCATCAACCATTTGAACACTACGAACACACCAATCCCGCAGATTTGGCAGCAAAGTTGAATCAATTATGCTAAAGACAAGCTATGCTCGTTCTGAGCGAATACTCCGGTATTTATCGGTGCGAATATCGGTGATGACTGTGTGGATTTGAGTTGGGGGTTCACCTAAAGTTGCTAGTAAATGAGCGCCTAACTCTAGTGCAGCCTCAAATTCTGCTTGTACTACTTCCTTTGCCCCCATTTGAGTGAGGATGTCAATTTCATGATCGTAGTGCGATCGCGCAATAATATCCAATCCTGGGGCAATGCTTAATGCTCGTTTGAGAAGTAAACGCGAACTGGCAGGATCTGGTAGGGCAATTGCCAAAGCTTTGGCCTTTTCCAAATGAGTTTTATCCAATACTAGTTCCGAATCAGCATCGCCAAAAATGTAAGGAATTCGCTGCATTCTCAACCTTTGAATTGCAGCTTCGCTGTTCTCAATGACTAAAACTGTATACCCCTGATTGTGCAGAATTTTGACAATCACTTGCCCGACTCTACCATAACCAGCCACAACCACATGACCGCTGATTGTTTCTGGCACAGACAAGCTTTTGGGTTCTGCAAATTGCCGCAGTGACTTTGCCAGCAATGGCATCCGCATCAGACGGTTTGCCAAATGTGGGGAGATATTGAGCCACATAGGGGTGAGAACTAGTGTAATTGCCGTTGTGCCTAACAGTAGAAGATAAGTTCTTTCGGGAATGAGCTTTAATTCCAAACCAGCCAAAGCTAAAACAAAAGAAAATTCTCCAATCTGATTAATGCCAAGGCTAGTAATAATAGCGGTTTTGAGAGAGTAGCCAAATTTCAAAATGATTGGCAGAACAATCACTGCTTTACCTAGCATGACTAAAGTTACCAGTCCCAGAATTAAGCCAAAGTTCTGGATTAAAACGCCAGGATCGATCAGCATACCAATCGAGGCAAAGAAAAGACAGGCAAAGGTGTCTCTCAACGGTAGAACTTTTGCGAGTGCGTGATCTGCATAGTCAATTTCCGAAACCATTAACCCGGAGACAAATGCGCCCATTTCGATAGAAAGACCAAGTTTAGCAGTGATAATTGCTACCCCCAAACACAGAGCAATCACAGTTAAAACGAATAGTTCAGTACTTTCTGTTGCTGCCACCCGACTAATTAAACTCGGTACTATCCATCTACCAAATGCGATCGCAGCTGCTAAAAATAACAAAACTTTGAGTAAAGCACTGCCTAATGCCCAACCAATATTTTGCGGCTGATTCAGAGCAGGTAAAATCGCTAACATCAAGCCTAATGCCAAATCCTGGGCAATTAAAATTGCCAGCATAACTTGACCGTGGAGTGTATTCGTTTCACCTCTTTCTGCCAGTGTTTTCAGCACCACCGCCCTAGAAGAAAGAGAAAGCACTGCTCCCACAAAAATTCCCTGGGTAAATCCCTCAGCCCAACCCAGAATAATTGTAAATAATGCCACCACAGATGTAGTTAATCCAATTTGCAGTAGGCTGCCTTTGATAGCAATATCCTTAACTCGTTTCAATTCTGTCAGGGAGAATTCCACACCTAAAGCAAATAATAAAAAAGCTACACCAATCGATGCTAAAGATTGAATTCGCGGCACATCACTTAACAGCTTGAAGCCGTAAGGCCCTACTATTAACCCAGTCGCTAAATAGCCAAGCAGAACAGGTTGTCTCAGTTGGTTGGCTAAATATCCTCCCAATGCTGAGGCTCCTAACACAGTGGTTAGATCAAGAATCAAATTATGTTCTGCTGCCATAGCTTAAAGTATGAAGTGTGAAGTATGAAATTACTCTAGTGATACAGGGATGAAGCGATCGCTTGTAACTCACGAACAAAATTCGGTACTTTATTTCGTTACTTTGTGATTAATTCAGCTTTTGTAACACTATCCCTAGTAATAAGTAGAAAGGTGCAAATAAACCGAACTATGTAACGGAAAGTAAAGTAGCTTGAAAACCTCTTCCCTTCTGCCTTCTTCCCTCTGCCTCCTGCCTTGTCATGACGACAATTTTTAACACCGACCTACTTACTTTCTGGTGAAAAATTTACACTGGAAAACCAGAAGACTCAGATCCTCGACTTCTTTGAGAAGTCGGGTATCTTGTTATTCACCAATCCAAAATCTAAAATCCAAAATTTAAAATTCAAAACAGCCATAGCCAAACTGGCAGAGTGAGCAATAAAAGCATAATTCCTAGGGCTAAGGACGTAACTGCCAGTTCACGATCAAGATTGAAGGTTTCGGCCAGTACCATTGTGGCAAATGCTGGCGGCATGGCCATTTGTAAAACAATTACCTGTGCTGCGGAACCAGTTACACCAAACAATGATAAAGTACCGCCAAGTAGCAGAGGAAGCAACAGCATTTTAATTACCAAGCTCACTCCTGCTTGTGGTAGTCTGTGCCAAGAGTTTAACTGCGAAAGTCGCATACCAATTAATATTAGGGATAAGGCCACAGCACCCCAACCCAATTTTTCTAGATAAAATTCCGCCATATTAGAGATACTAATCTGACGAAACAATAAGCCAAAACCAAAACTCCATAGTGCCGGGTTAATTAAGATAGCCTGAGCCATTTGCCAATAGTTTGTCGCACCGTCGCCAAAACGAGATGCTAGGGCCACACCCAAGCCATAAGAGCCAAACAGTGACCCCAGTAAGTCGTAGAATAAAGCCCAGGCAAAATAATCTTGGCCTACCATTGCCAAAGTGACAGGAAAGCCTATATAACCTGTGTTACCTACCATTGCCGCTAAAATCAAACTTCCCTGAGTTGGGTGCTGAAGAGTTGTGTTTGTAAGATATGCTTGTCCTTTAATAGCTAACCAGGCTAAAAATGCGCCCAATAAAATGGCTATATAGGCGATCGCAGGCGCAATCCAAATCTGTGCTGATAAGTCAGCTTTACGTAAAAACGCAACAATACTTATAGGTACTCCCACCCAGAAAAGCAACTGTCCCAAACGAGGTGGAACTGTGGCAGGCAGTTTCCGTCCCAGGAAAAATCCTACTAAAATTAAGCCTACCAGTTTGACGTATAGTTCTAGGAGGTTTGCCAAGATTTCGCCAACAGAGACAGATGTAAAATGTACCGAATATGCCAATCTCTGTCTAGTCTACAGTCTGTTATAAATCTTTCACAAAAGCAGGAGTTAACCCTTGAATAAAGCTGGGTTTTCTGAAAAACCCCCAAATTCGTCTGGTGATTCAGGTGATGATATTCCAGTAGCTTTACGCGATACTCCTGATGTCGCCGCCAAGACACGCTTAAAACCTCAGGTTCTGCTGATTGGGGGAGTCGCGGGATTTATTCTGCTGGCCGTCATCAGTGGTTTTTTGTTTTCCATCACTACACCGAAAAAAACTGCCGATTCTCAATCAGCGCCCGCTAATTCCATAACTACAACAACTCCAAGCACTGGTTCTACAAATCCTCAAGATAATAATGTGGTGTTAGGGCATTTAGCATACCCAGAAGCACCAGAGTCAGAGTTAGCGCCAATTACCGCAGATCGGCGAATTAAAATGCGAAAAACTGCGGCTGAAAAGTTTCGGGCGATGACACAAGCAGCACGGCGTGCAGGTGTAACTTTAGTGCCAATTTCTGGCTTTCGTTCTGTGAATGAGCAAGAACAATTATTTTTTGATGTAGGGGCGCGGCGGAATCAAACCCCAGCACAAAGAGCCGCTTTGAGTGCGCCTCCTGGTCATAGCGAACATCACACAGGCTATGCTGTGGATATAGGAGATGGAGCAGTACCAGCTACTAATCTCCAAGCAAATTTTGATCAAACCAAAGCTTTTGGGTGGCTACAAGCAAACGCAGCTCGCTTCGGCTTTGAGATATCTTTTCCTCAAGATAATCCCCAAGGCGTGAGTTATGAACCTTGGCATTGGCGTTTTGTAGGCGATCGCCAAAGCCTAGAAATGTTTTACAAAGCTAGGAATTTAAAACCCACTAAAGCATCTCCCTAAAAATCAGGAGTCAGATAATCTGACTCCTGATTTTAAACGAAACTTAATTTAATTTTAACCAATGGTAATACGGTTCAGCTAAGAAAATATTAAGTTGATTTTCGCTGTCGTTCAACCCAACAAAACCTTAATCTTGCCGTTTATTTTTCAGCATTTTCAAAATCTGTTAATGCACAAGCAAACTCTCTAAAAGCTGTTTTAATTAATACCTCTCTCATGCCTCTTTCTAGAGAAGAATTACGGATAACATCTGTCAATTCTAGAAATAGGTATGAAACGATAAAACGGTCTTGGCGGTCAAATTGTTTTAGGCAATTCAAGATGAAATCGTAAAGCTCAGTTTTTCTGGGTTTACTTTGTTCTTCCCAAATTCGGAATCCAAGTTGAAAAGTTTTTAACCGTATCTCACTTATATTGTAGGAAGTGTCTTTGTAGCGAATTGATACGCGTTGAGGCAGTTCCATAGGTTTTGGTGTAGAGAATTGATGTGAAACATTATTCAGTTGTTTTTTTGCTTTATCCGGAGAAATGCACAATAGTGAGGAATCTTATCTGATATCAAGGTGATTTAACTGGCAACTATTTTGCGATCGCGGGAGTCTAGAAATCAGTACAATAAGGGATCTAATCTCTATTCATAATAATGGTGTTGTAACTTGACTAATCCAACTATTTGTTAAAGTCGTCGTGTTGCCTAAAGTGACTTGATGATTGCATTTGTGACTATCTTTAATCAAGAATTATCACTCTTAGTTATTATTATATCAGTAGATTATTCTCATTCGATTAATATTGACAAATTAAAGAATATATGATTGGGTAAAAAATAAAGGGTACGGTTATAACCCATAAGGAACTGCAAAACATGGTGCAGTTGAGCTGAGGGAATATGAATTTAATCAAAATATTAGAGAACCAACCTAAATTATGCGTAATATGCCTCAGTGTGTTCCTCATAGCCTTGATAGGCTGGTTAGATTATTACATACCACCAGAAATTTTGATAGCAATCTTCTATTTAATTCCTATTGGTATTGCCACATGGTTTTCTGATAAGTGCGGTGGAATATCAACATCAATTATTAGTGCAATTACAAATCTATTAGTAAATCAAAGACCAAACTTTCACTATTTGCATCCTCTAGTACCTTACTGGAATACAATTGTAATTTTAGTTTTTTTCTTGTTTACTAATTATCTTTTATCACAACAAAAACTGACATTAAAAAATTTAGAAAAACTGGCTCGCACTGATGCCTTAACTGGATTAAATAACAGGTCATTTTTTTTGGATTTACTAAATATTGAAATCCATAAATCTTTAAGACATAAAGAGCCTTTAACTATTGCTTATTTCGATGTTGATAATTTTAAATTAATTAATGATCAATTTGGTCATCCTGTTGGCGATCGCCTACTGTGTCTAGTAGCTGAAAATGCTAAAAATAACCTGCGTAAAATTGACGTAATCGCTAGAATTGGTGGCGATGAATTTGCTATTTTATTGCCACGTACTGGTTATGAAGCATCAGAAATAGTATTACAAAGATTACAAAAAACTCTATCATCTGCGATGGAAGAACAGCACTGGCCTGTAACTTTTAGTATTGGTGCAATTACTTTTATTACTCCACCAACTTCAGTAACTGAAATGATCGAAAGAGCCGATAATTTGATGTACAGCGCCAAAAAAAAAGGTAAAAACTTACTACACCACGAATTATCGACACATTTAGCAGATGAATGCTAGTACAAAAAGGCAAAAGTAAAAAGGCAAAAAGAAAAATAAGGCAAGCAGGTAGTTAGACTCGCAATTTTAGCCTGTTTAAGACTACCCTTTGTTTAGTTAGTCAATCAGGAGACATAAGATGGTAGCACAAATTCAAGAATTAGAGGCTCAACATTGGGTAAAAACTCGTTCTTCCCTTGATTCTAGTGAATCTACATTCTTAATCTGGAGAGGTAAAATTTATAGTTTTATCCCAGGGGAGAAAAGAAAACTTCTGTTTAAAATGATGGGGGTAAGTGTCAGTAGATGTATTTCCACAGAAGAAGGTAGCTGGGATTTTACTTCTAGAGAACTAACTTATTATTTACACCCAGAAACGGGAGAGATTTTGCGGAAATGGGAAAATCCTTGGACTGCTGAAACTGTACCTGTGTTACACGTTGCAAATAATCCCGTGCAAGGACATTTTAAAGGTAAATTTCCAGCACAAGTTGATGGAGACAGCACAACTTTTGTATTTGATATTTTTCCTACATATCCGAACCCTCTAGCAATAGAGCCGAAATTTGCCGAATATAGTCCCTATAAAACTTATCAGGCTGCGGAATTATTTAAATTAACTGTACCAACAGCAGATTTATTCAACCCAGAACTAACTTCAGTTTCTCAACTTCGCTTGAGTTGGGATAGGATTGGTCAATGGTTGCCTTGGATGAAAATGGGCGATCGCTCTGGTAGTCTTATCTATAGTGCTTTTGGTAGCAAAGTAGCTGGGTTAGTAGAATTACCCCAGCTACTGCAAGATGAAATTAATCACCGCGTTCCTTTATATAAACAAGCTCCCAAAGCATTTTTTGACGGGGAGGATATGACTTCTTGGCTGTATTTCCAAAAGCATTTTGACGCTTACTTAGCAGGCGAAATCTTTCCGCTACCTGAAGCCGAAGAACTGTAAGAAGGCAGGTGGTTGCCGAGCGCAGTTGAGGTGAGGCAGAAGAAGGTAAACTCCATAAATAAAGAGATTGTGATTTTAATGATTCTGCTGTTACGCAATTGCGCCACTAGAGAACAACTTGAACAAATGCTGGAAAAACATAAGTTCTACATCAAAACCGCAGTAGACCTTGAGCGTCAAGTGTTGGTTGGTGGTGGCGATATACATGCTGATTGTGAAGAAATGTTGTTGGATGACGGTAGTAGGCAACAAGATATTTGGGCTGCCAGCTTTATGCGTGCAACTCATAAGATTATCTATGAGTCTATAGTCAATCTCCGTCCTCGCCAAAATCGCTCAATGGAAATATTGGATTCTAATATTAGAGAAAGAATAGCCCAAATTATTATCGAGTTCCTGGGAAATGTATGATTGAAATAACACCAAGACAGCAAATTTTTATGCAAGATGATGTCCCTACTCGTTTGCATCATCTTGCCGCACATCTATCACAAATTCAAGCCTTGTGGACTCAGGCATCATCCCAAGAATTGATACTCACTCTGGTCAAAGAAAGTCGATACTTTATCGAGTGGACTGTCCCAGACATGGTAAAGGCAGATGATATTGACCGAGCCGCAGAGTTAGTTGACTTGGTTCGTCTTTTGACTCGTTGGTTATTTAATTGGGACAACATCTGGTCTAATGTTGAACAAAGACAATCTGCTGCTGGGCAAACACAAGATTGGTTGCGTCGGGTTTTAGAAATAGCTGGTAAAGAGCCGGAATCATTGAGCGCTTGACTTCCAGCTTTTAATTTCCTGCCATCAGTTTCCAAATCTGAGAGTACCTGCTTCAATCAAAACTTCCGCATATTCTGACTAACGGGGTCAAATCCTCTAGAAAAGCGGGTGCTGTCATCATAACAAGCTCCTGTCAAATCGGCTCCATACAGCTTGGTGAAGTTGAGTTTGGCTCCCCGAAGATTTGCATCTTTCAACTTAACACCACACAAATTAGCTCTCGTCAAATTCGCTTTTGCTAAGTTAGCTTGACTCAAGTCTGCTCCCCAGAGTTTGGCTTTTGCGAGGTTAGCTTCACTCAAATCTGCTCCCCACAAATTAATTCCCGGTAAGTAGACAGCAATTAAATTGGCTCTACTTAAATTCGCTGCGGGAAAATATCTCTCACCAGCTAAGTAACGTCGCTTAAGTTGCTCAACATCCATGAGTTGTGTTGACCTTTTTCAGTAATAGAGAAGTTATGTGTTCCCATTCCTGGTTTAGTTCTCCGATAAACTCTGGCTGACTACTGCGACGATACCAGTAACGTGCATTATTTAAGTCACCTTCTTGGCGGTGTAAGTAGGCGTGAACCCAAGCACTGTCAGCATCATTAGCATTTTGAACTATTTCATGAGCTTGGTTCCAATTACCTTTTTTGTCATACCATAGAGCTTGCAACGCTTTTGGCAGGGTTTGGGGACATGAACCCTGCTTGTCGATTAATCGCAGGAATTCCTGGGTATTCACGATCGCCACTCCACAACTATCAAACCTCTATTTCTAGGATACTTCGTGATCGGCGTGAGCGCGATCGCCTTTGATGCCTATCTGAGTCTTCATCAATCTTTGCACACTCACCAATGCTCGATTCAATTCATAATTTCGTCTTTGGGGATTGTGTAAATATGCTTGTTGTTCTTCCTCAATCATTTTTACATCTTGAACTACTAAACCATCAAGTAATTTTTTGGCTGCATTAAATAAACTATCTTTAATAAACTGTCGAAACCATAATGGTAATTTATGCAATCGCCAAAAAGCATTTAGTGATGTGAAATGAATTAAATAAGCTTTGGTTTGTGTCTCATTTATAGGACACAATAAACAGTAAATTTTAAAGTCTTTGCCTAGTGTTGACATCCAATGGGGATAGACGTAACACACATCCAATGGTTCAGGATGTAGTCGTCGCAAAGCCGGAAAAAATAACTGAGATATCGACCAAATTTTATCAATTTTATAATAACTTTGGGCTGTATAATGAGCATCTACACGGTGATCATTTTCATCAATATCTTGTAAAGATGCTGATGCCCAAGCTTGCAAATTTTGATGTAAATGTCCGTGATACATATCCATCAGATTTTCAATTAAATAAGAATAATGAGCTTGACAGTTAATCACGGCAACCGAAGCAATATAATTCAAATGTTCCCATTCTGGTAAATCCAATGGTTTTACAGATGGTTTTGCATCACCAGGAAATAACCAAATAAAACCATCTTGCTCTTTGACTGGGTAGTGACGAATTTTACAGTTTGGTAGTTTTTGATTTGCAGCTAAATAAGGAACCTCTGCACACTCACCTGATGAATTAAAACGCCAACCATGATAAGCACATTCCAATTCATTCCCAATTACTTGTCCGTGACTCAGTTTAACTTGCCGATGGAGACAACGGTCTTCCAGAGCGTGAATTTTGCCTGTACCGTCGCGGTAAAGTGCGATCGCCTGATGCCAAAATGTCACTCCCACAGGTTTATTTGTGACTTCACTACTACGTGCAACTACATACCAATGATTTAAGTTAATACCCAATTGCCGGACATCACAAGTTTGCACAGCTTGAGAGAGAGATGACATACCAATTCGTAATTCGTCAAAAAGAACAAGGAACAGGTTGTAGCTATTCTACTTCTTCGCCTTGAAAATACAAACTTACTTTGAAGCTATTCATCCAAGAGGGATCAATTAAATGATCGTGCTGCAACCGTCCTACAACAATAGCAGGATGGATACTGATACGCTCTGCAAAATTAATCACATCATTTTTGGATTGCAGTTGCGTTAATTCTCTTTCATACTCAGGCGGTATCAAAAATTTTCGTGCCCATTGATTAGCTTCCTGTTCTTGTTCAGATTCCAAACTTTCCCCATTATCCCATTCATCTAGAAAAATATTTTCTTTGTTATGTAATAGGATATGTGCTGCTTCATGGAAGAAATTAAACCAAAAGCGATCGTTGGTTTTACCGTAAAGCGAAAGTTGAATTAGTGCTTTATGAGGATTTAACCATCGTGCTACACCGCTAACGTGCGCTCTTTTAATTGATTGTACTAAAACCAGCACAACCCCTGCTTCCCGGCATAAATGTTGTATCTTTGGTTCAAATTCTTCTGGTGATAACAGGGTCAAAGTGCGAATTTCTCGCACTGCTTTTTCAAACTTTGGTTTACTGTATTTGGGACAGTCTAGTTTTTCTGCTTCTATTTCACCTAAACGTAACCAAGCAGAAATAGCTCCGACATCACTTTGTTCTTTGCGGGTGCGACGAAAGGACACTTCCATACCTGCGTAGCAACTTCGCCACTCGTCCGGCGAAGCCACACCAAAAAAATGTAATAAACTTTTGACTACTCCTGGTTTATTCTTGGCAATTAAACGGCAATTGGGAATTACACCTTGGTTCATCAATTCTTTAACGGGTAAATTATCTAACCAAGATGTCCACTCTTTTAAGCGGTTTTCTTCTTCTTTTCTGGCTAAAGCAGCGCGATATTGAGCTTCATATCTGAGCCAAAATGCGGCTGTACTGCCTAAAACCCGTTCTAGCTTTAGGGCTGTTTCTTCATTGATGGGTGCTTTGCCGTTAATCAGCAAGCTGATGTGTTTGATGCTATAGCCTAAACGCTCTGCTAACTCTGCTTGTGTCCAATCACGTTCTTCTAATACATCAGCGATGGTATCACCAGGGGAAGAAACCCAATCTGGAGTAAAGGGTTGGTTTGTCTTAGTCATGGTAATCTCCAATGAAAACAATACAAACAGCAGTAACTTGTGACCAATCAATGCTTCCATCCTCCTTAAAAGGAATTGGATCATTATCTGGCTTAAATACAAGTCGTTTAGCACCTTCTAGGTCTACTGCAAATTCACCTGCTCGATCTCCTTTTAAGGGGTGGGGACGACCTGCAACTAATTCAGCAACACTACCAGCAGCAGTAAGCATACCCAACCTATTTCTCAATTTCTTGGCACAATTTTTACCTAATTTTTTTTCCGCTAGGTTTTGTTGTCCGCACAGTTCTTGTAGTCGGCTGTCAGCGAAGGTGATTTCCATACGTTGTTAGACTGAATATAAGTTTACCATTTTGGTAAACAAATTTCTTAAATCTCAAACAGATTTATCAATGTAGGTAATAGTTTACTGTTTCGGTAAAGAAAATTGTTATATCCCGGAAAAAGATTCTATCAAAAGATACTTTACTCGAATGAGGCGATCGCTAGAACTTACAGCAGTCATGTACATAGATGAGATGTCAAGGCGCAACTAAGAAATATCCTTTGTTTTTTTCGTTCTTTACACAGGTGCGCCTCTCGGATAAACTCACGTTAAAGTATGTTTGAGTGAACCAACGAACATATTGAAGCAAAAATCTGTATGGCAAGCTACCAGGAAACCCTAACTAACGACGAATTACTCAAGGAACTAATTGAGGAGACAGCGACTATCAACCATGTAGAAGTTATTGAAAACGTCATCGACTCTCTAGAACAAGATGACAGTGCAATGGTTAGCCACACTCCAGACGGTGGTTATCTCTGGAAATTTAACTATGGAAGTGTGGAAGTGTTTGTTCAACTTACAGGGAAAACCGACGAAGACACAATCACAGTTTGGTCTGTGGTGCTAAAATTACCCGCCAAAGATGAACCCAAATTAATGCGCCAACTTTTGGAGATGAATTGCTCTAGCACTTTTGAAGCTCGTTTCGGGATAATTGAAAACAAAGTGGTAGTTATTTCGACACGTACACTAGCTGAATTGTCTCCTGGAGAAGTTTCGCGGTTAATTACGATTGTCGCCACGATCGCCGACAACAACGATGAAGTTTTACAGTCTGAATTTGGTGCAGCTTAAGTATTAATCAATGTCCAATAAGCAGGTTTGGCGACTGATTCCTTTCTTGGAAGCCTCTGGTAATGTGCAGATGGCGATTGATAAGTGGCTATTAGAACAGCACCAGCCGGGAACACATCCTTCCACTCTACGCTTTTATACTTGGTCGCCAGCCGCTATTTCTCTCGGTTATCATCAACGCCAATATCCCTCAGAATGGCAAAATTTAACTTGGCAAGGTGAAAAACTCGATTTAATACGTCGTCCCACTGGTGGACGGGCGGTATTACACCAAGGCGATTTAACTTATGCTGTAATCACATCTGGTTTGACTGGAAACCGCTTACAAGCATACGCAAAAATTTGTGAGTTTTTGATTCAAGGATGGCGATCGCTTGGTGTTGAATTAAGCTACGGTACAGCTGGGCGAGGCTATATCCATAACCCTAACTGTTTTGGGACTGCAACAGGTGCAGATTTAGTTTTACCCAATGGCGCAAAACTTATTGGTAGCGCCCAGATGCGGCGTGGTGACGTAATTTTGCAGCATGGTTCTATGCGTTTGCAACCGGATACGGAATTGTTTGCGAAGGTGTTTGGTAGAGAGTCTGTTGCTGATGTGCAGTTTCCTGAGAGTGTTGAAGAGATGATGACGGTTTTGATTGCTGCGGCTAAACATTGTTTTGCTATGGAGGTTGAGGTTCAGCCGTTATCGGAGTTGGAGTGGGGAGAGATTTTAAACATATCGGCAAAAGCGAACGCTAAGAATATCGAAAGCTGAGTGCGGGGAAACCTGCACGCCCAGATTGAACAGAGAGGTGCGGCGGATAATACCGCCCATCGACTCTGACAATTGGTATAACTATATACGAGCTAGGGTCACAATTTCTAATTGATCCTGATATTTACCCTGACGCGCTTCGTAACTAATAGCACAGGGTTCTCCTTCTAAAAACAGTAACTGTACTACCCCTTCATTCGCATAAATGCGGCAGTCTGCACTAGAAGAATTAGAAAATTCTAAGGTTAAATGACCGCGCCATGCCGCTTCCGCGGGTGTTAGATTGGCAATTATGCCGCAACGTGCATACGTGCTTTTACCTATACAAATTACTGTAATATTATCTGGAACCTCTAGCTTTTCTAAAGCAACTCCCAATCCATAAGAATGAGCCGGTAAGATAAAATAACTGCCATTAATATCCGTATGCAGTAGCGTTGACTCTAGATTGTGTGGATTAAAGTTTTTGGGATCAACCACAGTTCCCGGAATGTGGCGAAAAATGCGAAACTCAGCTGGGGACAGGCGGATATCGTAACCATAAGAAGATAGACCATAGCTGATTACAGGTTGAATATCAACAGATGTATCTTTTTGCACTTTTCGGATTAGGCTAGGCTCAAAGGGCGAAATCATCCCTTTTTGAGCCATTTCAGTAATCCACTTATCGTTCTTAATCACAAGTTCACAGGTAATTCAAACCGAACTACTAGGATATCGTGAACGGAGTCTTTTGTTTAGGGTCGATGACTGCGACGAATTTCTGTAATCTGATCTGCAACATCTAAAAGAGATTGGGGCATTTCTGTTCCTGTGAAAATGATATCGACATGGGGCGGACGTTTTGCCAGAAAAGCTAAAACTTCTGCTTCGGGAATAAAAGCAAAGTTGATGGCTAAACTTAACTCATCTAAAACCACTAGTGAATACTTACCCTCATAGACTACATTTTGGGTATGCTGCCATAACTGTTGTAATGCTTGGTTTTCTGCTTCGTCTAAGTGTGGCGTATCGATGCAGCGAGGCAAATCACAGCGAATCCAGTCGAGATTTTGTCCTAACTGAATTGGTTTGTCGTGTCCTTGATTAATACCGCCTTTGAGAAATTGTACTATTAATACTGATGTGCCTTGACCAGCAATTCTCAGGGCTTGAGCTATAACGCTGGTAAAAAAGTTACGGTGAGAGCTAGTGAAAACTTGCAATAGCCCTTCTACTGGATGTGGTAAGGTGAGGCTCGAATTGGCTCTTGTGGACTCTAACTGGGCAACCATAAGAAAAATTTAGAAAATTACAAAACAATAAAGAAGTTCTGCGGAGATTTGTTGCAAATCTGTTTATATGATTAACCTGATTTTGACAAGTGTGTTCCGGTAATTAGAACTCTTAGCAAACACTAAGTTTATTCTTAAGTCAAGGCTTATTGACCAAAACTAGGGTGTTGGGTGTGAAGGGAGAAGAAAAAACTTTCTTTTTATAGCAGTAGCCAAGGCAGTTAGGACATCGGCCAATGATAAAACTCATGCACTAAAAGA
Organism: Fortiea sp. LEGE XX443; assembly: GCF_015206815.1. Lineage (GTDB taxonomy): Bacteria > Cyanobacteriota > Cyanobacteriia > Cyanobacteriales > Nostocaceae > Nostoc_B. The sequence goes on along the minus strand of NZ_JADEXZ010000035.1, from coordinate 8,918 downwards.
CTCTTAACCCTGTCACCTGTTCCCTGTCACCTGCTATATACACCCCACACCGAAGTCAATAGGGTGCGATCGCCAGAGAAAGTATCTTGATTATTTGCTGTATCAAAAAGACGGACAATGGGCTTGTATTTTCCCGGATAACTTGATAAAATTTCATATAAGTAAACAAACAATAATATTTACTAAAAAAAGTAAATATTTCAAGCAGTAATTAGTTCTGTGTTCCTAACCCACTTTGTGGGCTGCTTTGTTGTGACTGTTCTTTTTCATACTCATTGCGATCGCTCATCTGCGGGAAGGCTTAGGCTAAAGCAATGACATTGTGTGATTCATTCTGTCCGATTACTTATCAAGTTTTTAAATTCAGTTTAGTCAGGTAATAAAAGCTCTTTCGCTCAAGGTATGGAAGATTCTCTCCTACCGTGGCGAATTGCTATGGATGATTGGGGTTCCCGTGAACTGAAAATTAGTAGTGTCTATAGGCTGACAAACGCTGAGTCGGAGTCATCTGGATAGGCTATGTCTGTGCTGACAAAGCATAAGAAATGTCTTATCCGTGATGCCAAGTTGCTGAATCAGGAAAAATACAAAACCAAAGGATAAGAAAATGCGTCTGAGAAAGCTAGTCAGCTGTGGGATTGTGATGCTATCCCTCGTTTTCGGGTTCAGTTTTACGGAAATTGCTCACGGTTATTATATTCCACCTACAACAGGACAGATTGCATTCGCGCAAGAGACAAGTGATCTCATGCTCAACACATTATTTGCGGCGCTAACCCAGGAGTTCGACGAAACCACCGTGGATAATGTGGAGCAGGGCAAGCATTCCATCTCACTGATATTTAATGATCGCAATCGGGATATGCGGCTTGTCGGCACACTTGACCCCCTCCAAGAAAGCGATCGCCCCAGCGACAGCTTTGAGCGTCAAGCAAACGCCCTGGCAATGGTAGGGCAGACATACACATCCGTTCAGCGCGTGGATAATCAATGGTACTATCGACGCTCAATCCCTCTCAGTAACTTCAGAGCAGAATGTGCGCTCTGTCACGTCAACTTCCCGGCTGGCCCGACGGCGGACTGGGTAGGTGCGCTCATGCTCAGAGTGCCAATCAAGAGGTAATATCGTTTCACTTTAAGTTTGATACAAGTAGGTCGCACGGGGAAGGGAGCAGGGGAGAAAAGCCACCCACAAGGGGTGTTAGCGGAGCGGAACGAAGTTCGGTTTGTACCTACAGTCCCCTCTTCTCCCTGCTCCCTGCCCCCTGCTTCTAATCAAACTGCCTGCATTTCCGGCTGTGTTTGAGATAAGTTACCAAAAAAATCGTAGTGATCTAAAGCTTCTAAAATCCCCCAAGCATAGCGCCCTTGAGCAAAGTAAATTTGTGAAGATCCTCGTAACTTGTGAATTTCCTTGCTGTAATTACCAACCACGACTGCCAGAGTATTACCCGCCAGCATTGATTCATCATTACCTGATGCGCCTGCCACTAAGAACCGTTTCACAGGTAATCCCCATTTCAAAGCCACGTAGCGTAGAGCATCGCCCTTAGATGCGCGGAATGGCACTAAGTCCAGATACATATTGTGGCTAAAAATTCCCTTGACGGGAAGTTGTTGCTGCCGGAGGTGGCGAATTATTTCTCGGAAGCTAGGTGCTTTATCGGCATCAAAAAAGTAGCTAATTTTAAACTTGCCTTGAGTTTCTGGTGGCTGCAATTCAACTCCAGGAATATCCTTCATCGCTTCTCGAATTGCCACTGGTTGCCAATTGTAGCTGATATGTTTTTGCCAACTCGTATCTGTGACAATTTGTGGGCCGTAGTAGATTTCACTACCCGTAGACGTAATCAGCAAATCAGGCATCGGAAACCGCCATTCTTCCAACATACTTAAGGTACTTTCCAGGTTGCGACCTGTGGCAATACCAACACCAGTTGTATGTCCTTCGTTACGAATTCGCTGAATCAACTTGTGCAAAGCTTCCTGGTCGCCCAAGAGGGTGTTATCTATTTCGGTAATGAGGAAGCGATCGGCTGTTGGTAGGCGGTTTGTATCAGGTATGTTCCAGTCTGGGCGATCGGCTGCAAAAATTTGCCGCAGGGGACTGAGTAAAGATTGAACTTTTTGTTGGGGAAAGAGGCGCACTTTCTCTAAATATTGCTTGACATGACTTTCCCAAGAGAAATGTTTGCAGACATTAACTAGACCATTACTAGACCAGCGTTGCCATTGTTCTGTATCTGTCAAAGTCTGACGCAGTGCATCTTGAATTTGTTTAATATTCAGGGGATCAATCAATAAGCCATTTTGACAAGCGCCGATAATATCCCGTGGCCCGCCATCGGATGTAGCAATGATGGGGACACCACAAGCTGTAGCTTCAATCAAAGTTAATCCAAATGGTTCTGTGAGTGCAGGGTTGATAAATACTCCACGAGTTTTTGCTGTCAGCCGATATAAATCAGGTACATCTTGGGAATTATGGTGTTTAGGATAGGCAATGTGACCATAGAGATCATAGCGATCGATTAATTGCAAGATTTCCATAAACACCTGACGCGGCCCCGATTCCATCGTTGAGATGTCTTCTCGTTTTCCTAGGACAATTACTAGATTTGCTAGGTGACGCAGTTCGGGATCTTCGCCAAAAGCCTTGATCAGAGTACTCACGTTTTTGCGAATAGCTGGACGGGAAATTGCCATGATCATTGGCTTTTGCGGATCTTTGAGAAAACGCTGCAATTGCTGTTGAATGGGTGGGTCTTGCCAATTATCAGGTGCTGGGTAAAAATTCTCTAAAGTCACACCAGGGGGGATCACTACCATCCTTTCCGGTTGATATCGGTCGTAAATGCTGTACTGCTGCTCAATTTCTTGATTAGTACTGGCAATAACTAGTGCTGCACCACCAAGGGTAATTTCTTCGGCTTCAATGCGCGTACTGATATGAAAGTGATCTTCAATAGCTTCTAATTTAGTTCCCTGTTCTAGTAATCGTTGTTGCTTGACTCGTCCGAGGGAATGACCTGTATGTACAAGTGGTGTTCCGAGCCAACCGGCAACTCGACAACCAACATATCCAGCATCAGCGTAGTGTGTATGAATGATATTGGGGATTCTACCAACTTTGCGAATGTGTCTGAGTAATTCATCTGCAAAGGTATCTAAATATGGCCAGAGAACTTCTTTGCGGAGATAACGACGTGGGCCACAGGCGAGACGAATGATTTGGGCTTTGTCTGAGAGAATTTCTACAGGTTGAGCATAGTCAGAGCTTACTTTTGGGTCGTCTACTAAACGCGTAACTAAATCAACTCTTTCTACTTGGGGATTTTTGGCTAATGTACAGGCGAGTTCGACGACATATTTTGTTTGTCCACCTGTGTCAGCATCTCTTCCTAACTCTAGATTGTGTCCTCTAATCAAACCGTGAACACTGACTAGTAAGATGTACAACCCTGAACTGTGTGAGATCATGTCTTCCTCTGTCGTTGATGTAGGTAGGCAATGCTGTGTTTTGGCTGATGAATACTTAATGAATGTGGAGAGTTAAAGACAAAACATCCATACAGATAGCCTTCGTCAAACGTCTGACATATCACAAAATTAGGCAATCGTGAATACTCTATCACGCTTAAATTGACTAACAGGCTTTTGTATTATGTTATTAGCAAGTTTCTAAGCGATCGCCTAGAATTGCAGCATCACGAAAAGGCATGGTATTTTGTGTTTTTGACACAAGGATTATACGATAGAAAGAATTTTGTCTGTGTCTGCTTTGTGGACGATTTAGTTAACAAAACAGATAACCATTTCTTATAAAAATCATCACAAAATATCTACTATGTCTTGGTCTGCTACCCTCACCCAACTGCGGGAAGTTCTCTTTGCTCAGTCTGCCAATTTATCTGAAATTGCTTTGGCGCAAGTAATCTGCGGTATTCAGACAGATACTCGGATACTGAAACCAGGGGAAGTATTTCTGGCTTTACGCGGCGAAAAGTTTGATGGACACGATTTTATCTCAACCGCGATCGCTAAAGGTGCGTTGACGGCAATTGTGGATTTTGACTACGACAATTCGCAATTCCCTGTGTTGCAGGTAAAAAATACTCTAGAAGCTTATCAAAAAATCGCTAGATGGTGGCGCGATCGCTTTGATATCCCGGTGATTGGTGTTACTGGTTCTGTAGGTAAAACCACAACAAAGGAATTAATTACGGCAGTTTTAGCTACCCAAGGCAGAGTCCACAAGACTTATGGGAATTTCAATAATGAAATTGGTGTACCGAAAACGCTGCTGGAATTGGATGTAGAACACAACTATGCCGTGATTGAAATGGCCATGCGCGGTAAGGGACAAATTGCTGAACTAACGCACATTGCCCGGCCGACAATTGGGGTAATTACCAACGTCGGGACAGCGCATATTGAATTGCTGGGATCAGAAGAGGCGATCGCTGAAGCAAAATGTGAATTACTAGCCGAAATGCCAAAAGATAATGTGGCAATTCTCAACTACGACAATCCTTTATTAATTGCCACAGCCAAGAAAGTTTGGTCGGGAGAAGTTTTAACCTATGGTTTATCTGGTGGCGATATTCAAGGAAACCTGATTGATAGTGAAACTGTAGAAGTCGCAGGAATTCAATTACCTCTGCCGCTGGCTGGTCGTCACAATGCGACGAATTTTTTAGCGGCTTTAGCTGTGGCTAAGGTGCTGGGAATTGATTGGTCAATCTTGAGGGCTGGTGTAACAGTAGATATGCCCACCGGGCGATCGCAACGTTATGCTTTGCCCAATGATGTTGTAATCTTAGATGAGACTTATAATGCTGCACCAGAAGCTATGTTAGCCGCCTTGCAGTTATTAGCAGACACCCCCGGAAAGCGCAAAATTGCCGTATTGGGAGCTATGAAAGAATTGGGAGAGCGATCGCTACAATTACACGCTAAAGTTGGCGAAACTGTCCGCAACTTGAATTTAGATGGTTTGCTAGTTTTAGTAGACGGACAAGATGCCGAAGCGATCGCTAAAAGTGCCGTAGGTATCCCTTCAGAGTGCTTTGCCAGTCATGGCGATTTAGTTGCACGACTCAAAACATTTGTCCAAGCAGGCGATCGTATTTTATTTAAAGCCGCTCATTCCGTAGGGTTAGATCGCGTTGTCAATCAATTTCGGGCAGAATTTATTAACTAAATTTAGTTGAAATAAAAAGGAACTGGTCTAGCAATACCGTAGCCTTGGGCATAATTTATCCCCAGGATTTGAATAACTTCTAAAATGGCTTTGTTTTCGACAAACTCAGCAATGGTTTGAATTCCCATTACCTGCCCAATTTTGTTGATAGCGTCTACCATTGCCAAATCAATCGGCTCTTCTACAATATGCTTGACAAAACTACCATCGATTTTTAAGTAATCTACTGGTAAATTTTTGAGATAAGCAAAAGAAGACATCCCACTACCAAAATCGTCTAAGGCAAAGCGGCAACCAAATTCCTTCAGTGAGCGAATAAATCCTGCTGCTTTGCCCAAGTTTTTAATGGCAACAGTTTCAGTAATTTCAAAGCAGATTGCTGTGGGTGGAATCTGGTGTAATGCAAACTGGCTACAAACAAAATCAATAAATTTATCATCATTGATACTAGCGCCAGAGAGGTTAATGGTATACAAACAGCCACGATAGTATTCTAGCAAGGGACAATTAGGCTGTTGAGAATTTACACATTGAGCTAGATAAGTAAAAAACGTGTGAATTACCCAACGGTCAATAGTTTGCATGAGATTGTAGCGTTCAGCTGCTGGAATAAAGGCCATTGGTGCTATCAACTCACCTGTTTCATCAATCAGGCGCAGGAGAACTTCGTAATGCTCTGTTAACGACTCGGTGTGGGTAACGGGGATAATGGATTGGTAATAAAGGCGGAAACGATTATCTTCTAGTGCTTGAGTAATTCTTCCTACCCATTGCATTTCGCCATGTTGCCTTGCTAACTCCAGATCATCAGCTTGATAAATATGTACACGATTACGCCCTTGATTTTTCGCAACATAACAAGCTGCATCAGCAGCACTTAAGGCGCTGTTCATGTTTTGAGTATCTGCGTTAATTTCAACTAAGCCAATGCTGACACTCAGATGGAAAATTTTATCTTGTTTCCAAACAAAGCGAAACTTTTGGGCAACTTCACGTAAAGTATTAGCAATGAATAGTGCTGCCTCTAGAGAACAATTGTTGAGTATGATGCCAAATTCATCTCCACCTAAACGTGCCAGAGTCTCACCGGAAGGTAAATGGGTTTGAAACAAACTGGCAACTTCACACAGTAGTTCATCGCCAGCGATATGACCACAAGTATCATTGACAATCTTGAACTGGTCTATATCTAAATAACACAATGTATATTTTTCATTACCAGTCTGAGCGCTGGTGACAGCTTGTGTTAAGCGGTTTTCAAACTCACGCCTGTTCACTAGTCCAGTCAAGCCATCGTGGCTCGCTTGCCACGATAATAGACGTGCCATATTGCGGCTTTGGGTAACGTCATGAAACACTAGCACTACACCAACTATTTGGCCATCGCTGGTACGAATTGGAGCGGCGGAATCTTCAATAGACAACTCTCTACCATTGCGGGTAATCAGGACTGTGTGATTTGCTAAACCAACAATGGCATCAGAATGCAAGACTTTTTCTACTGGGTTTTCTCTGGCTTCGCGGGATATTTCGTTAATAATCTGAAAGACTTCTGTCAACGGCAACCCCAAGGACTCGGCTAGACTCCAACCAGTCAGGACTTCGGCTACTGGGTTGAGATATTTAATCAAACCAGTTGCATCGGTTGTAATTACTCCATCACCAATAGATTGCAATGTTACTAAGGCGAGTTCTTGTTCTCGAAAAAGAGCTTGTTCTACCGATTGGCGCTCGGCTATCTCATTTTGTAATCGTTCAAGAGTCTGTAACAACTCGGTTGTACGTAAGGAAACTCTCTGCTCTAGCTCTTCATTGGCTTTTTTGAGCGCGATTTGCGATCGCCGCCGCTGATGATCAATAATGTTAAGCGATCGGGCATTCCCCCAAATCAGCACTGCAAAAAAAATAACATTCAACATGCTTACAATACACAGTCCAAATTCGGCAGTATAAATCTGCATTCTGTAACCAAATAAAACTAACCAGCAGATGACTGGCGGAAACACAATTGCAGCGGGTAATAGATTCCTTGCCATGATCCCACCTGCATTCTTACTAGTAACCACAATCATTAGTCCACGGTTAGGACAGGCAAACATAATGCCGCAGATTAGTAAGAGAAATGCAACGGCTGTATGTATTGCAATTGATGTTAATGAGCCAAATTTGTAGAAATAAGCATTGCCATATACGTAGCCTAATAGCCCCATTCCGGCGATGAAAAATGCCACCATAGCAAATAACTGAGCTACAAAATACTTGGGTTGTGCAAGACTCAACAGCAGTAGGCTCAAGCCCAGCAACACAAAAATAAAGGCAGTATGAATTGCCATGCGACCAGGAGCTGCATCACTTAATGGGTCGATACTAGTCTGGAAGAAAAGTTGGTCAATGCCTAAGTCTAAGTTGAAGCCATACTGAATCAGTGTCAACAAACCAATCACTAAAACCAAGAAGGCGCAGACTTGAGCAGCACGACGTGTTATGTAAGTTCTCCATTGCCAATGCCACAGCCATAAAGATGTTCCTCCTAAAATCAAACCGATAGCTGTGTTGGCTTTCATCGCTACCCATCCCGGCACAACGCTCTTGAGAACTGTAATGTCTTTAATCCACCCCACAAGGACAATACAGCCAATCAGAACTACTGCAATACTGGTTTTTTGAGAAAAAAACTGAAATAAAGCGTTCGGAGGCGGATACTGGCAACGAGAGAGGACATCATAAATAGCCATAGCTTTTTATTCTTAACTAGCTACTATCATGCTATTTGCTATTTATACCTGAAAATTAGATATAAAGTATAAAAATATTTAAGCCAATAAGAGCCTTTACATAAGAGATGTTACATTTTTTGGAAGCTAGTACCGCCGTGAAGTCAAAAGTCAAAAATTTTTGTAATTCATTCTGCCTGATTACTGACTCTTTGCGATGTCTGATTTACCTAAAAATTAGGAGTTTTACATAACACTCCTATTTAAGTATGGAATATGAAAATATCTCCCAAACTTTTATAAAAAATTTAGTCCGCTTTAGCGGACTAACTATAAGGGCTAATTGTCACCTATATGGGCAACAAATCTGTCAGATGGCATCTTTATTATTTATAATTTGATGCTAAAAAGCAAGTTTTAAAAATATTTTTTTAGACATAATTAACGTAGCTTTTTTGAATTTTTATATATGCAAAAAAAAGCCCGCTTGCGCGGACTATGGACATTGGATAAGGTTAGGTTGTCACCAAGATCGCTTACTCTTTATTAGAGGTTATATTTATTCTTGCCTAAAAAAAATTAAATATCAACCCTTATAGATGAGATATTCAGACATAAATACTGACATTTTGTCTTTGTATTGTTCAATATTATGTGATATTTTAAAGTCAACATAATGTTGTGATTTATAACTGGAGAAAGATGTAAATAAGTCAAATATAAATATAGCGTTCATATTTGACTTATGAGCTTAATTATGGAAGCGGAGAATAGATTTTTACTTGATGGAATGAAAACTATAGGACTAGTATTTGATTTCTGAAAAAGCTCCGTACATCTGGAGAGAGAGAAAATCAAAGGTAGTGTTTCGGAGAAACCACTCAAACATCCACTTTAAATGAGAGAATGTTGGAATTAAAGCGCAAAAACGTCTAACCCAGGTTTTTGCTTGTAACCAAATATCTTCTATAGGATTTTGGGATGGGCAGTTAGGAGCAAAG
>NZ_JADEXZ010000034.1 GCF_015206815.1 Fortiea sp. LEGE XX443 | reverse complement strand
TCAAACTATAATATTTTCAAGGTTCGGCTCCCTCGGACTCCGCTTTGCAGCGCTCGTCTCTCAGGCACTTATCTAATATATCTATCTTCTTTGAGCGTGTCAACCTTTTTTTTAACTTTTTTTATCCGGCTTTAGAGTTTGGACAGTAGGGCTTTTAGGCTATGGTATTTGCGGAAGTAACAAAGGAAGTAATTTAAGTTGTGAGTAAAGTTGGTGTTTTACCGCCTTGGCTGGTTTTAGATCCGCTGTTACGAGGTTGGTTGCTGGAGGATGTTGGTCGAGGCGATCGCACAACAAATAGCCTACTATCTGAAGATGTTACGTCAGGAACAGCTAAATGGATAGCCAAAGCGCCAGGAGTAATTGCCGGCTTACCAATTGCAGCGAGGGTGTTTCAGCTTCTGAATGAAAAAGTAGATTTTGTGGCTGTCGTGGCTGAAGGTGCAAGATGTGAATCAGGACAGGTAATAGCTGAGATTAAAGGTTCCTTAGATGCGTTGTTGACAGGGGAACGGGTGGCACTCAATTTGGCTATGCGTTTGAGTGGAATTGCAACTTTAACTAATATATATGTAGAGAAAATTGCTGATTTACCTGCTCGGTTGGTAGACACGCGTAAAACTACACCAGGGCTGAGACTGTTGGAAAAGTATGCGACTGCTGTGGGTGGGGCAATTAATCACCGCATGGGGTTAGATGATGCGGTGATGATTAAGGACAACCATATTGCTGCGGCTGGGGGAATTGGCCAAGCAATTACCTGTATTCGTTCTCAAATACCTTATCCGTTGACGATAGAAGTAGAGACGGAAAGTATAGAGCAGGTGAAAGAAGCTTTACATTACAAAGTCGACATAATTATGTTGGATAACATGTGTCTGGATAAAATGCGTGAGGCAGTGCATCTAATTCGCCAACAGAATAGTTTAGTAAAAATTGAAGCTTCTGGAAATGTGACTTTGGACACTATTTGTGCCATAGCTGGGACTGGGGTTGATTATATTTCTAGTAGTGCACCGATAACTCAATCAAAGTGGTTAGACTTGAGTATGAAGATTATTAATTAAGAGGGTTTTTTGGCGTTGCGGAATGAAGGGATGAATTGATTTATACAAGTATATTTTGATACTTTAAATAATGAAGTAATAATTTAATTGAGCATCTAAATATTTGTTCGGCTTTGGAATAGTATAAAGTTTTGCGGTGAAGACGTGCAAGTTAATGACGTAACCGAGTATTTGTATTTTCCACTCGCGTCATATATGTTTTCTCACCCTCACGGTTTCACCAGTCGCTACAACGGGGGAACCCTTGCAACGCGCTGCCTCACAATTTGGTCTCCATCTGGTATAAAACTTGGGTAAACTTTCCAGTCCTTAGGGTTCGCAGTCCCCTACAGTTCCAAGCATCTGAAAGTATTGATACAAATGGGTATAGTAACTCTCCAGCCACAAGGAATTAATGTTTTTTGCGAAATCACTTATCCGATAATTTTTGAGTTATGTGAGTTGGTGTACGATCGCCTGGCTGTACGTCTGCAATAACAAATATAACAGTTAGAGCAAGTGCAAGCACTACGCCACGCCATCCATGAAAAGTGCTTGTAATTGCCTACTGTCATTTTATGATTGGTTCGCTGCATTTAATGAAATAACACAGCCTACAAGATCAGGCGATCGCACCGATTCAGAAATTCCTGTAGCTCTCCGCCATCTGCTAGTTGCTGATGCTACTAATAAGATTATTATCTGACTCCATTTAGAACTCAGGACTGCTATCGTAATCCTGAATTCTATCTCAACCTGTAGTTGAATTGATTTTTGCTTATGAATCAGCTTAGTAGCCGGCAAGTAGTTTTAAATCACTCAAATCAAGTGTTTGTCAAATTGTCTTGGCTGTTGATTACTTTATTGGCGCTAACAACGTTCTCATGGGTTTCACTACCAGAAATCGCTTTAGCGCAAACTCAAACTGCGCCGCCTCCTTCAAGAACATTACAACCAAACAAAGCACCCGCCCCACCCAATAAAAGTTCGATTCAACCTTACTTGGATCGAGTTGTTAAGCAATTGACAGAGTTTCAGCTTGGCAATGGGATGAAGTTCATCGTTTTAGAACGCCATCAAGCACCTGTGGTGTCCTTTCTTACATACGCCGATGTTGGTGGTATAGATGAGCCAGATGGGCAAACAGGTGTGGCGCACTTTCTGGAACATTTAGCCTTTAAAGGCACAAAACGTATTGGTACTACAGATTACAAAGCTGAAAAACCTCTACTAGAACGCTTAGAGCAGTTAGATAGCCAAATTAGAACTGCCAAAGCCGATGGTAAAAAAGATGAGATAGCACAGTTGCAAGCTGAATTTAAACAATTAGAAGCGCAAGCAGCCAAGCTAGTCAAACAAAACGAAATGGGGCAAATTGTCCAACAAGCGGGAGGAGTAGGTTTAAATGCTACTACTTCTACCGAAGCCACTCGTTATTTTTACAGCTTTCCATCTAATAAGTTAGAACTTTGGATGTCGCTAGAGTCAGAGCGATTTCTTGAACCTGTACTGAGTCGGGAGTTTTATAAAGAAAAAGATGTAATTTTGGAAGAGCGACGCTTACGAGTAGACAATTCACCTATTGGACAAATGGTGGAAAAATTTATCGATACGGCGTACAAAGTCCATCCTTACAAACGGCCAGTGATTGGTTATGACGAAGATATCCGCAACTTGACACCAGACAATGTGCAGAAGTTTTTTGATATCTATTACGTACCAAATAATATTGCGATCGCAATTGTCGGTGATGTCAACCCCAATGAAGTGAAACGACTCGCACAAACTTATTTTGGCCGCTACCAAGCAAAACCCAAGCCGCAATCCAAAATTCCCACGGAACCCAAGCAAACACAAACACGGGAAGTAACCTTAGAACTACCTTCTCAACCTTGGTATTTGGAAGGTTATCACCGCCCAGCAATTACCCATCCAGATAATGCTGTTTATGAAATCATTGGTAGGCTACTGAGCGAGGGACGCACGTCGCGACTCTATAAATCTTTGGTAGAAAAACAACGTTTGGCGCTCACTGCTCAAGGTTTTAGCGGATTTCCTGGAGATAAGTATCCCAATTTGATGCTATTTTATGCGCTGACGGCTCCGGGAAATACTGTTGATCAGTTGGCAGTAGGTTTACGCCAGGAAATTGACAGATTGAAAACTCAACCTGTGAACGCCACTGAGTTACAGCGGGTAAAAACTCAAGCCAGGGCAGATTTATTACGCAGCCTTGATTCTAATACGGGGATGGCACAGCTGCTGCTGGAATATGAGGTAAAAACAGGTGCTTGGCAGAACTTGTTCAAGCAGTTAGATCAAATTGCGGCGGTAACTCCGGCTGATATTCAGCGAGTGGCAAAGGCAGCGTTTATACCTGAAAATCGCACTATTGGTAAGCTGTTGTCGAAACAAGGATGAAAAACAAACCGCAAAGAACGCAAAGGGCGCGAAGGACAAGAGATATGCACAGATATGAGGTGAAGGGTAAAAGGTTGATGCAATTCAAAATATCAAATGGCAAGAGATTGATTTATGTATTAATGTTTGCTTTTGCCTTTTTACTTTTGACTTTTGACTTTTCTTTGGCGGCGACAGCAGCAGCCAAGCATTACACTGATTTACAACTACCAGCCCTACCTGCGATAAAATTACCCAAGTATGAGCGGTTTGTTTTACAAAACGGCATGGTTGTGTATCTACTAGAAGATCACGAACTGCCGTTAGTCAGTGGTACAGCGTTGGTGCGTACAGGGAGCCGTTGGGAACCAGCCGAGAAAGTTGGGTTAGCTGGTTTGACAGGAACTGTTATGCGGACTGGCGGAACTAAAAAGCATTCGGCAGATGAACTCAATGAGATGTTAGAACAGAGAGCAGCTTCTGTCGAAACTAGTATTAATGAGGCTACAGGTAACGCAGACTTTGAGGCATTGAGTGAAGATGTCGAAACAGTGTTTGGATTGTTTGCTGAGGTGCTACGAGAGCCAGTATTTGCTCAGGAAAAACTTGATTTAGCTAAGACGCAGGTAAAAGGCGGTATTAATCGTCGCAATGACGATCCTAATGCTATTGCCAGTCGAGAATTCAAAAAATTGATCTATGGACAAGAAAGCCCTTATGCGCGGACGGTAGAATATGAAACTCTAGATCGGATTAACCGTGACGATTTGGTAAAGTTCTACCAGCAATACTTTCACCCCAATAATATAATTTTGGGGGTTGTCGGGGATTTTGACTCTAAAAAAATGCGATCGCTCATCCAATCTAAGTTAGGTAATTGGCAACGCAACCCTAAAATGACTAAACCCCAGTTACCAGAGGTGTCAGCAGCAAAGGTGGGTGGGGTATTTTTTGTCAATCAGCCACAGTTAACTCAGAGTAGCGTGCTGCTTGGGCATTTAGGGGGCAAGTTTGATAGTCCCGACTATGCTGCATTAGATGTATTGAATGGAGTGTTGAATGGGTTTGGCGGCCGCTTATTTAACGAAGTGCGATCGCGTCAAGGTTTGGCTTACTCTGTATATGGGCAATGGAGTCCCCGCTTTGACTACCCTGGAATTTTCTTAGCTGGTGGACAAACCCGTTCTGATGCTACTGTGCAGTTTGTCAAATCCTTACAGGCTGAAATTAAGCGCACCCAAGCTCAACCTGTAACCGCCAAAGAACTAGCTTTTGCCAAAGAGTCTACCCTCAATTCTTTTGTATTCAATTTTCAAGATCCCAGCCAAACTTTATCCCGGTTGATGCGATACGAATATTACGGCTACCCGTCTGACTTTTTGTTTCGTTATCAAAAAGCTGTCGCTGCCACCACAGCAGCCGATGTGCAACGAGTAGCCAAGCAATACCTTAAACCAGAAAACTTAGTAACTCTGGTTGTGGGCAATCAAACCACAATTCAACCGCCGTTGACAGGTTTAGCCAAACAGGTAATGCCAATAGACGTAACAATTCCTGGCATACAACCACAGGCACAAAATTAATCTTTGTAGAGATGTTGTAATGCAACGTCTCTAAACTCAAACCAATAGGGACGCAATCAATTGCGTCCCTATTTAATTGGATAGAAATACCAGACAAAATAATTTCACTACTATAAATTTATCACTTTTACAGACAAAAATCTTTGAATTCTGTCTAAAAAAATCCTCTAAAAATGTTGAATTGCTCAAATTAAATTGCAAAATAATATATGAGGGCAATTTGGGTTTTACATTGGTTTATTTACCAAATTGTGTTTATTACAATCGTCGAAATTTGGAGTTACTAAAATGGCAAAGATAACTATATCTGACCTACATCTCAGTAGTGATATACAGAATATCAATGAACTGAATGATTTGGAAATGAAAACTATTGAGGGTGGTGTAGTCACCAGAAGAAGACCACCTAGAAATACATCAGGTAGTACAACTGACACAAATGATGCGATTAACAGCACACTCAGCAGCATAGACGATTTACTCTCTAACTTGAGATCAGAAATAGGTGAAACAATGTACAATCTACGCAACCAGTTAGGAAATCTCTAATTTGCCGCAGGAAATACATCAACCATCTTTTTTTATTAGCTTTTTTCTGTTTGACTATGCGCTCTAAGATAACTATTAGAGCGCAAAATTTTTTTATATATAGTATTGCAGCAAACAGGCTAGAAAGCTTATCCCACAAGAAAATCATCATATAATATTGTAGCTGTTTCTATCGAATAGGTTAGATTATGCCAAAGGCTAATGTATCGATATTTTTAACTTCTATTGAAGTTGATTGAGTTATAGTAATAGTAATCTTATTTAATTTATGAATATCAAAATAATCAGATACCCGATTTCTTTAAGCAGTCGGGTATCTTGTTGTTCATGAATAATTTAGTATTGCTATATATAAAGACTGAAAACTTTTATTTATGTCTGTATTAACCTGTTTTTACTCTTGATTTTTATGATTCCGCTAAATAAAAATGGCAGTAACAGTTAAGCAAAACAAAGCTTAACTGACCACGAAAAACATTGACTTGAAAGTAAGTCTTTTAGGAGTAAATCATGGCTAATATCACTCTTAATCAATTGCATGTTGCTGGTGCTGAATTATTTCAAGATTCTGAAAGCTTTCTCAACGAAATGACCGATGTAGATGCTATCTCTGGTGGTTACTATGGTAAAGTTAGCGACCTTTACACATTAGAAAAACTGGCTGAAGCATTTGTAAATACTTATGGCATTGGCCATATCGCTTACTTAGCTAAATCCTACAGCTACAGCGACGGCGGCTACGGCTACTAATCATAGCTTTGTAGTTATTTACTGAAGTAACGGCTCTCCTAGAATTTTAGATAAAAATAAAATCCTATCATTAACAGTGAAAGATTTTATTACCAAGAAATTTGGAGAGCCAATTAAGCAAAACAGCTTAATTAACTACGAAGAATAATGACTTGAACACAAGTATTTTAGGAGTAGATCATGGCTAACATTACTCTAACAGAACTGCATGTTGCTGGTTCTGAATTGTTCCAAGATTCTGAAAGTTTTCTCAATGAAATGACCGATGTAGATGCTATCTCTGGTGGTTACTACGGTGGTTTTAGCAACCTTTATACACTAGAAAAGCTAACTGAGGCATATGTGAATACTTATGGCATTGGCCATATTGCCTATTTAGCTAAATCCTACAGCGACAGCGGCTACGGCTACTAATTATAGCCTTGTAGTTATCTACTGAGGTAATGGCTCTCCCAGAATTTAAGGTAAAAGAATTCTTGTTATCAAACATAGCTTTCTTCTGACCAATAACTGCGGAGAGCCGACTAAGCAAAATTCAACTTAATTGACCGCGCAAACTACTCACTTGAAAACAAGTATTAAAGGAAAAAATCATGGCTAATATCACTCTTAATCAATTGCATGTTGCTGGTGCTGAATTATTCCAAGATTCTGAAAGCTTCCTCAACGAAATGACAGATGTAGATGCTATCTCTGGTGGTAACTACGGTAAAGTTAGCGACCTTTACACATTAGAAAAACTGGCTGAAGCATTTGTAAATACTTATGGCATTGGCCATATCGCTTACTTAGCTAAATCCTACAGCTACAGCGACGGCGGCTACGGCTACTAATCATAGCTTTGTAGTTATCTACTGAGATAATGGCTCTCCTGGAATTTAAGATAAAAACAAATTTTTGTGTTTATATCTTGCATATGGAGAGCCATATAAACCAATCCAAAGTTTTCTTGACCACAAAAATTACTAACTTGCAAAGCAAGTCTTAAAGGAGTCAATCATGGCTAATATTACTCTGGCTGAATTGCACATCACTGGTTCTGAATTATTCCAAGATTCCGAAAGTTTTATTGACGAACTGGGAGATATAGATTCTATTTTTGGCGGTAATTACGGCTACCAAGTCAGTGATCTTTCCACACTTGTGAAACTGGCTGAGGCATTTGTTATTACCTACGCTATTGATCATATTGCCTATTTGGCTAAATCATACAGCGATGCCTACTAAATACTCATAAGCTTTGTATTTAACTAATGAGCTAGGTTAAGTGTTAAATTGCTTAATCTGGCTCACCTCAAAAAATTAATGATTTTGGGGAAGTGAAGTAAATGGCGAACATCATAATTCCTGACCTGTATCCCTCTGATTCAAAAAGTAGCTTTCTTGATGACCTGAGTAATGTAGATTGTCTATCTGTATATGGTGGATATACTAGTCAAGACTACGCATTCTCTCAATTTATCCAATTTACAACAAAAATTCTAGAATTTTTAGTTGTAATCTATGCGATTCAGAGCATTACATCCCTGGTTAAATCATTCAGTTTGAGAAACGGCAGTTTTCAATCACTAAGCTCATTCAGCCAAAAACTTTAAATCTTTTGCTAAAAAGTTGTACATAGCGATCGCACTAATTTCTTATGTTACATCTTTTTAGAAAAATAAGTTTATCAAGATTTAATTTTTTGCTAAAAATGGAGAAACAAAAATAAATTTTTGCTCCATAAATGACAAATTAAAGTCTGTGAGTTAAATGTGACTAAACTCATGAATGTGGAGCTAAAGTTGCTTGACACACCGCAAGCAATATTTTACTGGGAAAAGACTGTTAGTTGTTAAGTTGAAAAGAACCTGAAACTATGTCATTTTTATTAAGCTCCCAAAATGTTTTTGAATATCTGATTGACCACAATCTCTGTATTCAAGATGAGCAGTCTTCAAGTGAAATTACACTAAAACCTGCTAAAAACTTTAATTTATTACTCAGCTTGCCAGAAAATCGGCAACTTCTCATCAAACAGGAACGGCTCAACCGAGAAGGTAAATCTATTGGCGAGTTTGTGACAGAATGGCGCATTCACGAGTTTGTTCGCAGCTTTCCAGAAGTTAACCACATTCGACCATTAATTTCGGAAGCGTTACATTTTGACCCAGAAAATTACATAATTGTTTTTAATTATCTCAACAACTATCGTGATGTAGCAGACTTCTACGCCAAAGATAATATTTTTCCGATTGAAATTGCTAGAGTCGTGGGAGTAACTTTGGCATCTATTCATCGCGCAACTATGAACTGTCAAAATTATCAAGAATTCTTTCAAAAAGCTGAGGATACATATCAGCCAGAATTCAATCTTACTCTTGGCTTAGAAAGAATTACTCCAGAAATTTATGGCATGGTTCCTGCGGATGGATTGAAATTTTTCTCATTGTATCAACGTTATGACAGCTTAGGGCAGGCGATCGCTGATTTGAGTAAAGCCTTCACTCCTTGTTGTCTCACCCACAATGACCTCAAGCTAAATAATATTCTTTTATCTTTGAGTTGGGAAACCGCAGATGTTCATGAATCGTTCTCTGATGAGAGCATGATTCGATTAATTGATTGGGAACGCTGTGCTTGGGGAGATCCTGCTATTGATTTAGGAACATTACTTGCTAGTTACCTGCAAATGTGGCTGTACAGCATTGTTACTAGCAAAACGATGGCAATTGAAGAATCTCTACGTTTAGCCACCATCCCTCTGCAATTGCTCCAACCTTCCCTCGCAACACTTGTCAGTGCATATCTAGCTGAGTTTCCCGAAATTTTAGAACATCGTCCAGATTTTTTGCGGCGAGTTATGCAATTTTGCGGTTTTGGTTTAATTAGGTCTATTCAAGCCACACTCCAGCACGAAAAGAGATTTGGTAATCCCGGTATATGTATGCTCCAGGTGGCGAAGAGTCTATTATGCCGTCCAGAAGCATCTATACCAACAATTTTTGGTGTGAATGTCTTAAACCTCTATCCCACAAACTTATCTAGAATTTAAAAGATTTTGAAATTGGGATTTGAGGCAAAACTATCATAGCAGGTGACAGGTAACAGAGGACACTTCGGCATGGTTCGACTGCACTCACCAGCCGCTCAGTGACCGCAGGTGACAGGGTTAAAATCCCTTTGAAGTAAGGGTTTTGTGATTTATTGATGTCCTAATCTATGTGGCTACTGCTATAAATACTCATTCGCTTCATTCAAGTTACGCATCATTTCCCCTTGCGCTTTACCTCCAAAGTCTTGAACCAGATGTAATATTACAGGTCAGCTTTTATGCAACTGTTAAATTCATTGCCAACTCAATTTGCCAATATTCCTGAGTCATTGCAGACATCATTGCTAGATATCATTCATAAGGTTGAAATCGAATCACCCTATTGTATTAAGCATCCAGATTACCAATCCTTGGAATTACCAGAATCAGCAATTGCTCGCTTTCAGCAATTGCCTTCGGAGCTTCAAAGTAAGTATTTAAGTCAACAATTGCGTAGTTTTCTCTACGGCATTTATTACAACGGTTCCTTGAAACGTGACCTTGCACCCGATGCAGAAGCAAATTTAGCATTAAATCAGAATCTAGAAAATAACACTCTGTTGGGTGTAGATATAGCTTTTTACAGTCGCCTGCATGAAAGTAATAGAGGTGAAGGCTATCTAAGCTACAATTGGCAGGTAGTTAAGGAAGAAATTGATGGCGCTTTGGCAGTGCGGAGAGATGGTTTGACACTGCACATTGAACCTGATGTCTTACGACAAGCGGCAGCACGGCTGCGCTATCCTCAATCACTAGATAAAGCTGCAACTGTAGGGGATTTAGTAGCCATTAAATTACCTAAAAATTTAGTGCAGAACGGTTTTTATGTGGCAGTTGGGAACGTAGCAAACACTTCCAATCGGCAAAATCTTGTACGCGCCTACTTTAATTTAACTCCAGACGGTGCAGTTGCAGTCATGGATTGTTTAACTGCCCAACTCAACTCTATACCGATTGCTTTTACATTTAAAGCGTTATACAACCCTTCTGATTATGGACGTTACGACTCAGCAGTGCTTTATTTTGAGAAAAAAGACTATGCAGATGTGCAGCCAGTGTTAGAAAGGGTATATGCAGAATGTGATCAGTATTTTCAGGAGCAAGTACCTTTATTTACTAAATGTATCGCACCGGGGCTGGCGATCGCTGAAGAACCAAACCAAAAATTTAGTGAACAAGAAAGTTTTGGTTTAAACCGTTGTCAAATTGTTGCTAATGGTTTGCTGGAAGCTTGGCATCAAGGAAATGACACACCAGAGGCGCGGATAACATCGATTCTGCAACAGTTTTCTTTGCGTAAAGTTGAATTGCAACGTCCTTACTTGAATGCTAACTCCAAGGATATCTACACTTTTTTGTCTTTATAGTGATGTTCAAATGAATTAAGTACATCACATCAATTTAAATGGTTCATAAGTATCGAACTAAAATTACTTGATTGGACACCATATTATATCCAGACAAAATTATCACCTATCGCTTACTTCTTAATACCAATTCGTAATTTGTAATTCGTAATTAAGAAGGTCAGATACAGTATGGGTTTCGAGGTTTGAATATGTTGCCGGATTTTAGAGAATTGGTATAAGACGTGTGAAGTATTTTTACAAAATGTAGAACGATGACTAAAGAAACTCTCGATTATAATCAACCGAAAGACACCACAATCCATCCTGAAGAATTTATCCAAATTATCAAAGCTATCCTTTTAGGTAAATATTGTTTAGCTTGTATTTTATTCCTTCATTTCCTTAGATATATTCCCACAGAATACATACCTTATGAAACTTATATGCGAGTGTTGAAAGACAACTATTTACCGGGCATAGCAAGCTTAAATAAGCTTGACAGCAGGAATTCAAATTTTACAAACATTAAAATAAAACAGGGAGAAATTAGCAGTAGTTAAGCAATTCACGATTAAAAAACACCCAAATTTTAGGGACATGGCAATACCGTGTCCCTTACTACTTATGCAACTTTAATTAAGCAGGTTTGAGTAAATCTTGAGAAGGTGGAGAATTAGTATTACTTTCTTGCTTTGCCACTATTTCTATAGTAGCAACTTGTTGTTGTAACCAATTAGTGAAAAATTCTCCCATAATTTGCAGACGTAACTGTTCATCTAATTGCGGTTTAATGATTTCTTCAACTGCAATTATATGTACTCCTTTTGGTGTAACAATTGGTTTAAGAATCTGTGGGGGAGTGGCAGCAAAAACTGCTGCTGCAATCTCTGGTCTAAAATCGCTGCGGCGGCGAATGCCCTGATAACCACCAGCACGGCGAATTTCGGGATTTTGGATGTATTGACGAGCTATTTCTTGAAAGCTAATTTCACCTTCTTGCAAGGCATAAAATAGCTCTAATGCCAAATCTTCATCATCTAAGACAACTTCATAAGTAGCTACTCCATAATAATCAATTTGGTTGGCATAAAAATATGGTTCGACTTTATCGGCAAATAAATGATTTGCTAACTTAGCAGATATAACGTTGGCTTTAGCTATTTCTTCAAAGTCATCCAAAGAAAGATAGTGTTTTCCTAGCCAAGCCCAAGTGTCTTCTGCTCTCAAGAGTTTGTTGGTAAAGCGAATACTATCTGCGGCTTGTTGTAGTTCTTCTAACTCGATTGTAAGACCGACTTTTTCAACTGTCTCAGCAATAATTCTCTGCGTGGCGATCGCTTCTAATATACTAGGAATTTGGCAAGATAGTTTGATGTAGTAAATAATGTCATCAACAGCCATATTAAAAAGCTTTGCCATAATTAATTTCCTCCACTAATTATAGTTAGTCTTTTGAAGGTTTTATCGAAATTAGCCGCATGTCTATATATGTTTGCTTGAGGAAGCCATTCTTATCTCTATCTAATGGGAGTTTCGGTTTATAATTGAGATTTTTTGTTAGACAAATAGCTTTGACGAGAAAATGATCAAGCTTTTTGCTCAAGTAATCTGCCTTTCTACTTGCTGAATTTACTGAAATAAGAAAGTGATCAAGCTTTTTGAGAAAGCAATCTGCCTTTCTACTTGCTAAATTTACTAAAATAAGTGCGTGATCTACTGAAATAAGAAAGTGATCAAGCTTTTTGCTCAAGTAATCTGCCTTTCTACTTACGGAATTTACCGAAATGAGAAAGTGATCAAGCTTTTTGAGAAAGCAGTTAGGCAAAAAGAGTCAGTAAACAGGCTTCTTGCTGCGTCAATTTTCTTAAATGAGAAAGCCATGAAGCAAAACAACAAATAGTATAAACCTAATGAATAAAATTAAATATGAAATTAGGACAGGCTTTCACAACCTGCCCTATTCACAATCAAGATACATGATTTAAGTAGAAATAATAGTTACAGATCAAGCCCGCCTTTTTGCAATTTCTTAAATGGATCTAAGATAAAGTCAATTACGCGACGCTGACGAATAATCACTTCTGCATTCGCTGTTTGACCTGGTGTTAAGATAATCCGTTTTTCACCAGCTTGGATATACGGTTGATCTAAGACAATATCCAACTCATAGGTTTCGATACTGGCTTGTCCTTCTCTATTAGTCTGTACTTTCGAGCTAGGTGAAATCCAATTGACGCGCCCTTGGATGACCCCATAATCTTGGAAAGGATAAGCATCAAACTTAACTTTGACTGGCATACCCACTTTCAAGAAGCCACTTTGTTGACTGGGCATTTGAGCTTTCACAATCAACTCACTATTTTTAGGCGCAATTTGAGCAACTATTTGTCCAGCTTCGACTACAGGGCCAGGTTTCTGCACTGGTAATTCAAAGATTGTGCCATCAATTGGCGATCGCACTACTCTCTGCTGTAGCTGAAGTTTAAAGGAGGTAATTTGGCTCTTGGTTTGGGCAATTTCTGATTGCAGGGTAGTAATTTGGTTCTGCATGTCTTTGAGTTGTTCTTGGCTCTTAAGCAGCGCCAATCTACCTGCTTGCACTACGCCTTGATAGCTGCTTTGCTGCTCTTCTAACCGTAGTTTTGCTTGCTGAATATCAGCCCAGGCTTGATTCATGATGGACTGATAACGATTGACTTCCTCCTGTAAACTCAATTGAGATTGGGTAACTTCAGCGTTGGCTTGTTCTTGAAAACGTTGGCTTTCTTCTGCTACCTTTTCTAATTCCACCACTTTAACTTGCGCGATCGCACCTTCGTTTAAAAGTTGACGATAGCGGTTGACTTCTGCTAAGTCTCGATTAAAACGACTTTGAGCTAATTTTTGGTCAATGTTCGTGGAACGGATTTTCTGCCTAGCTTGCTCAACTAAAGCAAGTTTTTCGAGTTTTTGCAGGTTATAGCTACTAACTTTGGCATCAAAATCTTGCTGTGCTTGGTTAACTTGAGAAACTTTTTCTAATGCTTGGGCTTGGTTTTGCTGCTCTTGAATGTTAATCGCCAGCATCAGCTGGTTTTTGAGTAATTCCAGCTGAGATAACCGAGTGTTTAGCCCTTCTAGTTTAGTCTGAGTTTGTTGCAAATCTGTTTGTAACACATCAGAAT
This sequence comes from Fortiea sp. LEGE XX443, assembly GCF_015206815.1. GTDB lineage: Bacteria > Cyanobacteriota > Cyanobacteriia > Cyanobacteriales > Nostocaceae > Nostoc_B. The sequence goes on along the minus strand of NZ_JADEXZ010000034.1, from coordinate 41,536 downwards.
CTAGTTGCAGCAAAACCTGTCCGGCTTTCACAGTTGCGCCTTCTTGGACGTTAACAGCTTTCACTGCACCCGCAACCGGAACGCCTAATTTTTGCGTTGCACCTTTGGGTTCTAAACGCCCTCTAGCAGAGCCTGTTTCATCAACTTCTGTGAGCATTGTCCAAGGTATGACAATGGCAGCAAAAGCTACTAGCAAGTAGAGCATCGAGCGTGTCCAGAGCTTTGGCAAGGCATCTAGAAGTTCTTCGGTGCCATAGTACCAATCGTTAATCTCAGATGCCTGTATTGGCTCATCGACAACTACATAAGAGTCATCAAACTGGCGAAGTTCATCCTGCTTTTTTTCGGTCAGTACGGATGAGGAAATGGGATAAGAATTTGGCATAGGTAATACAACAGTTGACTGTTGACTGTTCACTGTTCATGTGCATATTTCCCAGATGCTCAATTTGTTTGCGCCAGTTGTTGCTGGTTGAGATAAAAATAATGACCTCTTCTGGCAATTAATTGATCGTGAGTGCCACTTTCAACTAGTAAGCCACGATCTAATACCAGAATTAAGTCTGCGTGACGCACGGTGGACAGGCGATGAGCAATGATTAAACTTGTGCGTCCTTTGAGGATGGTTGTCAGGTTGTTTTGAATGATGCGTTCAGATTCAGCGTCAAGGTGGCTGGTGGCTTCATCTAATAATAATAACCGCGGATTGCCCAGTAAGGCACGAGCGATCGCTAAACGTTGGCGTTGTCCGCCAGATAACATTCCTCCACCTTCACCAATTTGGGTTTCATAACCCAATGGTAACTGTTTAATGAAGTCATCTGCTCCTGCTAAACGCCCGGCATCGATAATTTCTTCTAAGGTGGCTTCTGGGTGAGCAATGCTGATATTTTCGCGGATTGTGCCGCCGAATAAGAAGGTGTCTTGATCAACAACTCCAATTTGAGAACGGAGCGATCGCAAGGATATACTAGTCACATCGTGAGCGTCAATTAAAACTTTGCCATCTGTCGGCGGATATAGCCCTAAAATCAACTTGGATAAGGTAGTTTTGCCCGAACCACTCCGCCCAACTACAGCAACTGTTTGCTGTGGTTTGATTTCAAAACTGAGATTTTCTAAGACATTAATATCGCTGTCTGGACGATAACGGAAGGTGACATTATCAAACCGGATATGTCCGCGTAATCTTGGTAAAATTTGTCGGGGTTGATTTTGTAAATCTTCTTCTGGTTCTGCTTCTAAAACATCGTTAATTCGCTCGGTGGCAATTATCACTTCTTGCACTTGATTCCACAGTACAACCAGCCGCTGAAAAGGGCGAATAATATTGCCTAAAAGCATATTAAAAGCCACTAGTTGTCCGATTGTCAGTTGGTTTTGAATTACCAACCATGCCCCAAACCACAGTAAACCTGTAGTCACAACTGATTCAATCGTCGCACTGAAAATTTGTAATTGATTCCCGACTATCTGCCCACTAAATGTCTTTTTAATTAGGTCATTCAGCAGTTCTTCCCAATGCCAACGGACTGTTTGCTCAATGGCCATTGAGCGAATTGAACGAATCCCTGTCAAGGATTGAATTAGATAACTGTTTTCGTTGGCTGTGGCGTTAAAAACCTCACGACTAATCCGGCGTAAAAAAGGTGTAGCCACAAGCGCCAACAGCATAAAAGGAGGGACAATACTTAAACTGAGTAAAGCCATTGACGGACTGTACCAAAACATCAATCCGACATAAATAAACACTGTCAGCAAATCCAAAATAATAGATAACGCTTCACCTGTCAGGAAACGCTGAATTTTCTGATTCTCTTGCACACGAGAAACAATATCACCTACATAACGAGATTCAAAAAATGCCAGAGGTAGGCGGAAGGTATGTTTGATAAAACCTACCAAGAGTGACAAGCTGATACGATTGGCTGTGTGATCTAAAAGATATTGGCGCAGTCCGTTAATGGCAACACGGAACAACCCAAAAATCAATAATCCTAAACCCACGGCGTTTAACGTTAAGGTGCTACCTTGAACAATTACCCTGTCTAAAAGTAGCTGAGTAAATAGGGGTGTAACTAGCCCAAATAGTTGAATGAATATCGAAGCTGTGAATACCTCTAATAGCACTTTCCAGTGAGGTTTAACTAAATCAAAAAACTGCCAGAATTGGATATTTTCTTCTTCGGCTTCTTTGAGTAAAGTCGTAGGTTGTAGTAATAAGGCGTAACCAGTCCAACCAGCTTTGAATTCACCCACGGTGAGATTGCGTTGCCCGATCGCCGGATCACCAATAATTACCCGTTTTTTGGTAACTTCATAGACAACGATATAATGTTTACCCTCCCAATGTGCGATCGCAGGTAGAGTTTGTTGTGCTAATTTATCCAAACTAGCTCTCACCGGACGGGTAACAAAACCAACACTCTCGGCGGCTGATGTTAAACCTCTCATAGAAGCTCCGCCACGGCTAACGTTAGCTAACTCTCGCAATCGATTGATACTCAAGCGCTTACCCCAATAGCGACTCACCATCACTAAGCAGGCTGCACCACAATCTGCGGCGCTTTGTTGTTCAAAAAATGGATATCGTTTAGTTAAGCGTCCCCACACATGACTTGCCCTAACTGTAGGGTTAGGAAAGTAAGCTTTACGTGGCTTTTGTTGAGGTTTGGCGGGTGGTAACTTAGGTAACTGAGCAATTTCTTCCCCCCTGCTCCCTGCACTCTGCTCTTTGGCTGCTTCCCCACTCCCAACTCCCGCCAAATCTGCCAATTGCGGCCAATATTCCACGGCTGTTTGCCAATCAGCATTGTGTAAGCTGTAGACAATTGTTGGTTGTGTTGCTTGCCAACTTCCTTCCTGGGGATATATGTAAATGTTGCCGGATGTTAATATTCGCCCGTCAGCGTGGAGTAGTTTGCCGCGACGCAACAGCCAGAGTTTAGTATCTTGAAATAACTTGGCTGGGGGTGCGCCGTTGTCTAAACTGTGTCGCCGAAATAGAGATAAAGCTTTGAGCATCTCTTCTACAGAGCCATTCAGTGTTAGTGGCGCACTCTGGCAACATAACAATAACAAGTTCCAAAGTTCTGCACGTTTTTCGAGGCGATCGCTAATACTGGGATACTGCTGTATGATCTGCTGCAATAGTGTTTGCGGCAAATAGCACAGTTTTAAGTTGACAGAAGCTCTCGCAAAGTAAGGACGAAACTCCTCTTCAGGAAATAAAGTTAGTTCACCAAATGATCCCCCAGTTGTCAGGGTGGTGATTAAATTATTCGCACTATCCAGCAGTCTAACTTTACCCATGAGGATGATATGAATACCGGGGAGTGCTGTTGTTGCTTGCCAAAATTGTTTTGCGACTGGTGGTTCAACAATTTCCACTCCTGCCAAGCATCTTTCCATATCTTGACTCGATAGCGCCTCACCCAAGGTATGGGTAATTTGTTGCGCTAACTGCTGTTGAGAAAATTCTGATGCCATTTTTTTACCTCCATGTCTTGGGGATATACGATTAAAATCCTCCCAATCCTCTTAAAGGGAGATTGGGAGGATCTTGACCTATTGATTTGTCTGCATTAAATTAAATGACCAAGGAAAAGTCGGTTCACTGTGAGTTTGTAGGTCGCCAATTGTAATGTTGTTATCTTTTGTCTCTTCAGTTTCTTGTTTATTGGAACTTTTGCGTTTAGTAGAAAGTCCCATTTGTTTAAGCAGGCGGTTAACGTGGCGATCGCTAATAGAAATACCCAATTCATTTGCTAGGTGTTTGCTTAACCATTGGGCTGTCCAGTAGCTAAAGGCATAGCCATAATCACGAGGACTATGACTTACTAATTCTTTCAATCTGTCAATATATTGAGCGTTAACAATCTTCGGTCTGCCTATCGGTCGCTCATTCCATTTATGTGCTAAACCAACTTCTGCTATGCCAATCCAATAGCGTGCCATTTCTTGGGAACAACCAACAATTTCACAAATTTGGGTTTGAGACTTCCCCATATCTGCCAGCAACATAATTTCAATTCGCCGGAGATATTCTGGTTGTAAATTACTTTGCAAATTTTTTAACAAAGCTTTTCTTTGAAAAGGTGTCAGAAATTTGCTTTCTTGAGGATCGTAATTTTCCAAACCCTGATATTGACTAGAATAGTTTGACATAATTACTCCCAGTTGTTATTGACTTTTAAATCTTCAATATGGAGTCAGAATTTTTAAACAATGGAGAGATGATTTAATTGGTGAACCCTTATTTGTCTTGAATTCTGACCTCTGATTTCAGGGTTCTTTTAATGTTTTTTGATGCCGAATATCCACCCCCTAATAGTTGTAAATAATCGGGAGGAATTCTTGTATTGCACCTGTTTTCGCAGTCTAAAATTTTGTGTTAATAGTTTGTACTAGAATCATGAAAATCACCAATATTTCTAGTAATAACTATTCTACCTGGAGATAAAAATTGTGTTAAAAACTGCGCTCCCATTGGGTGAGCGCAGATACTTGAGCAGTAGCAGTAAGTAAATCTGACAAAATATTTGGCCAGCATAGCTGTTGTTTTCTCCGATAAACAGCAGTTTCTGGTAAAACACCTAAAAGCAATAGATTATGAACTAGTAAAACTTAATAATTTGGCAGACTTTCCTATAGTTTGGTGTAACGCTGGTATTAGTTTCACAAAATTGCTTGATGAGTATAGAAAAGTAAGCTAGTATCACAAGACAAAAGTAACCTTTTCCTACGGGGTGCTACGCTAGTTTGCTTCCCTGGAAGGGTACGACTACCCTCAGGTTTATACCCAGCGTAGCCGAAGTGTAAAAAGGCAAAAAGCAAAAGAAATAAAAATCGTTATTTTATCAGCTTTTTACCTATTTTTAGATGGTGGCTATATTTCCATCGACTTTTACTAGAGCCTTAGTAGAGTGCAAGCAACTGGAAAATAATTTGGAAGAGAAGTTTTACTAAAAAGCGACGGTTCCTCACCTTCTTAAGTTAGCCTAACTATTATTCTTTTAAGGATTTTTTTTAAAATAGTCAATAGATTTAATGAAAAAAATGTAAACTTTACAAAAAAAACATGTTGACTTTATGTTTATTTAAAAATTAATATATCCTAAAATAAAATGATAAATATTTGCGGACAAAATGTAAATTTTAAAGATGCAAGTATTTAAAATATTTAAATCAAAATTATCTATCCCTAGGATGAAAATATCTAGTTGTAAATCTGAATTTCATCCCTTGCTATATTGTCAGTACCTCTGATTATAAATTTCCTAACAGATACACATTAAAATAATGAAATCACAGAAAACTCAGGGTTGTAAATTATCCAGAGCAAATTTTCTATACAACAACAGAACACCTAAAAATAATCTTTATGTATCTTCTGAATTACTAAGTAATTCTGTATTTAGCATACATTCTAGTTCAGTATTTAGCCAATTGTGAAACTTTTTATTGATAATTTCTTGATATCTTGCAGGTGTTAATTCAGCAGGAATAAATTCTTCTATTAAAAAAAGATGATAGCCTTTCTCACTTTTGCAAGGGCTTATTACTTGTTGAGGTGCTCCTCTAAATACAACGGTGGCTATATCTGGCTGAAGCGCAAAACGATAAACTATACCTTCATATCCACACTTACGCCGACGATGAGCATCAATATCATGAATGTGTGCTGCATGATAAAAACTGATTTCACCGTCTTCAATTTGATAGTATAACTCTTGTGCTAGTGTTTCAGAGTCAACAATGATTTGATACAAAATAACTTGCTCAAATTCCGAGCGATTTTGCATAAACAAATTCTCTACTTCATCAGCAAATAATACTTGTGCTAGTTTGTGCGATAATAAGCGATCGCGGATTCCCATTTCCCAGTCATAGGGTGTAACTAATTGATCAGCTAACCATCCTAGTGTATCTGCGGCTCTTTCCAAGCGTTTTTCTCGACGCTGATTTTCTGCTTCTGCTTCAATTTCTTCGGCTGTAATTGTGATACCTCTAGCCTCGGCTGCTTGCCAGATTACTCTGTTAACTAAAATTGTTTGATATACTTCCTTCAATCTCATTTGTTTTTTGAGTAAATTGACAACTTCCTCTGGTTCAATAAAAATTTTGCTAAGATTGTTCATCTGTATTAATACTTTTTGCGTAGTTTTTTGGCTATAATGCTAATTTACTGTAGCTTTAATTGATACATAAAAAACTGGAAGCTATTTGAGTTTTTAGCTTCCAGTGGTTGGTGTATCCATTGCATGTACAGCAGCGATAATCCTGATTATCCGAACTAGGATTACGATCATCAAAACAAAAGTGTAGTAGCTATATACTTTATCAGCCACAACAACTCTAAGCTGTTACCTTTTCTATTTCCCTTACTACAAAAGTATGGAAGACTCTATCAACTTTCTCCGACCATTGAGAAACTGAATAGAGGGCATTTAAAATTAGTATTGGGGGAATCCACCTCTCTAACTTTTCTTTGCTCAGGCTTCCTCAGAAACAGAACCACCAATAGTAACAATTTAGATCATCTGTCTTGGTTTAGGAGTTATGTACTCTTTGGTATACTGATTGCTTCAGCAAAAACAATCAGTTAAATGTATTTCATAGTCAGATATTCAATGATTTTATCTTGTTAATGATTGTGCTAGTACATTTCCTCTATGTATAATTTAAAAGATTTTATTGGTTAATAATTGCCATTTTGGCACATTTTGAAATTATTTTTTTTATATCGTGACTCTTTATACCAAATCTAAATTTTAGGTTTTTCACTTTTACTTACGCACTGAAAATATAGGGATACAGTAACAAAACCCACCTTGAGAGATTTAGTAAAAGGCGGGTAAGTTAATTGTATTGAGTATGATTAATGAGGTGATTTTACATAATTGTAATAAAAATTAACATCAAGTTACCTAAAGTAAGTAAAACCTATATTTTTTACCCGTCAAGTGTAACTAGTGACAGATAACCTATCATGCCGTAGATTTGCGATCGCATGACAGGCTATCAGACACTCAGTCAGTTGTAGAGAAGTATCTATTAATTCAATAGACGATTTAATTAGCTTCACAAAGGTTTAAGGCAAAATCTTGAGTTTTATCGGTATTTGATTCAGATTTCAGGGGTTGATATTCTGGAATTTCTTGTGCTAACCACTGCTCCATATTACCGCCACGAATTTCTGTTTTTTGCTTACCTACTACCTCAAGATAAGTTAAGTCTTTAATCTTACCTAAGCAGTTAGTTGTTACAGAAGTTTCTGCTCTTTTATCAGCAGATGATTGACTAATTGTGATAGTTTCACGCCCTTGTTGCTGCGCTCTACTTGTGGAAGTATTTTCTTTGAGCAATCTGTTATAAGTACGATAGGGAATGTAATGTAATGGATTATAGCCAGCTACACGTAGCATTAACACACATGCCCAAGAATATTTCCCGGCAAGAATCGCTTCAACTATTTGGTCAAATTGTTGAGGATTGATACCTTTATTAAAGTTACTGATACTAGTCATGTTGTGATTCATCGTATTTATTGTTGTAGAAAAGTAGGTGTTACAGGTAGCCAATGTTTTATCAATAGCTATCACAGTTGTAGACTGCAAAAACTACACTCTAAATTTCCTGATATTTTTAGTTTTGTCTATAAACCTATCGGGAAGAACAAAACATTGCTGTAAAAGCCAGAATATTCCTTGTTTTGAAGTTAGAACTGCATTGTTCTTGATGATTATTTCCATGAGCTTGACCTTTGAGAAGAAAGTTGAATGTGTTGAATCTAGGTTGCTACTTTGCCGTAGTTCAGTAAATTTACTTTTACTTTTCAACCTCTGATAATGTCATTTAACTAACTGGAAAAAGTCTAGATTTTGCTCGTGGTAGATGCAGTTTTATCTTCTTTTAGTCTTCTCCAAGTTTGGCTTAATCTCTTTCCCTGATAAATTTATTGTATAATATTTTGCTGGTGTTCCTAAAGTGAAAATTAGTAAAAATATCGAGTGTTGGCAACGAGGAAATAAAGGTTACGCACCAGAAAAATTTAATAGCTACCTTTAGTATTTATACTACATTTTTTTGTAAATGTCATCTTATAAGTAAACCACTTTTCAGTTAAATTTACTGAGATTTATTTAATAGCTAAATGTGTATTGTGTAACTTTTAGTATTCTTACGGATTCGTTGATCAATAGGGGGTTTGACCCCTCACCGACTGTTCATTTGAGACCATTATTTTTCTCGAATTTATCTAAAAATTTACCATTAACTCGTTTAATAAACAATCACTAAATATAGTAATTTCAGTAACATAAAAACCAAAGTATTTTTATCTAGTTTGCATTGTGTAAAATATTTTTTACACAATATAAAATCTATCCGGAAAGCTAAAATATAGCAGTCTTAAATGATTTGTGAACAAAAATATTTCGGACTTTTCTAAGAGATAGTTTTAAAAGCTTTAAAGAAACGTGAGTTCGACGGAGATCAAAAACCCCTTTCCAAACCTCTCCCCTGCAAGGAGGAGCAACTGCGTTGCGCGGGTTTCCCGCGTTGTAGCAAGTGGCGTTAGAGGCTTTAAAACTCAGAGTTTTCCGTTGAAAACTAGTAATATTTCAGCGCCTCTCCGACGCGGAGAGGGGTTGAGGAGAGGTTCATCGAATTCACGTTAAAGAAACACCAGGCGATTGAAAATCGCTGCTACACAAACAAAGTCTGCCTATCGCGCTTGCGCTACGCGTGGCGCAAGCGCGATAGGCAGACTATCTCAAAACCCGCCTGCGCGGGTTTTGTTTTCATAGCCTCAGACTTCAATCTGTTCATGCAGGGCTATTTGCTTATAGCAATAGCCAAGGTAGTCATACCATTTCACGAAAATTCTGATATAAATTCTTTCCTCCTGTCCCCTGCTTGCCTAAATGTATAAACCTTAAAGTGAAACGGTATCACCTGTCCCCTGCTAAGTAGGTCGGTGTTAAAAATTGTCGTTATGACAAGGCAGGAGGCAGAAGGCAGAAGGGAAGAGGTTTTCAAGCTACTTTACTTTCCGTTACATTGTTCGGTTTATTTGCACCTTTCTACTTATATATACTCTGAGCAAAATTACAGTTGTAATTGCAGTTTAGCTAGGCGAGAGTAAAGACCAGTTGTTTCCATAAGTCTTTGATGAGTGCCTTGTTCAACCAACATACCTTGGTCGAGAACGAGGATGTGGTCAGCATGACGCACACTAGAGAGACGATGGGAGATGATAAAAGTGATACGATACTGACTCAAACGAATTAACTTTTGGTACAAACAACGCTCAGATTCAGGGTCTAGACCGCTAGTAGCTTCATCCAAAATTAAAATTCTTGGGTTGGTGAGCAAGGCGCGAGCGATCGCAATTTTTTGTCTTTGACCGCCAGAAAGTCGCAAACCCCTCTCCCCGACATGGGTATTGTATCCTAAAGGCAGTTCACGAATGAAACCGTGGGCTTCGGCTAACTTGGCAGCGGCGATCGCTTGCTCATGGTTAAAATCTGCATAAAGGGTGATATTTTCTAAAATCGTTCCCGAAAACAAAAAACAATCCTGCGGTACAAAACCTATTTGACTACGCAACGACGATGGGGACACCGCAGCAATATCTAGCCCATCAATTAAAATCCGCCCACTGCTGGGACGATATAAACCAGCCAGCAAATTTACTAAAGTGCTTTTACCAGAACCACTCTGACCAATAATCCCGATAGTCTGTCGCGGTTTTACTCGAAAAGAGACATTTTGCAAAGTGTGGCGCTGGTCATCAGGATGATAACGGAAAAAGACATTCTCAAACCACACTTCACCGCGAATTTCCGGCATTACCTGTAACGGTTTTTGAGAATTTTCTTCTGGCTGAGAGTCCAAAACATCGTTAACTCGCTCCGCCGCTGTCAATACTGCTTGCAACTCATCCCATAAACCCACCAACGCCAACACAGGATTTGTCACATTACTAATTAGCATATTGAAAGCCACAAATTTACCTAGTGACATCTCTCCACTAATCACCAGTTGCAGTCCACACCACAAAACAACCGTAGTCGCAACGTGACTAATTAAATTTCTCAGCATTTGCAAGACATTGGCTAACTTCTGTCCCCGTAAGCGTGTCTTGAGCATTTTCATCAAACGCTCTTCCCAATATGTCTGCACTGGAATTTCAGCTGCGGCAGTTTTGACTGTGACAATCCCAGTCATCATTTCCACGATGGTAGAATTTTGTCTTGCTGATGTTTGCAACACTTCCCGCGATACTTGCTTGAGGAAAGAACTTGCTCCCAGAGTCAAAATCACAACGGGGACAATTCCACTCAGCACCAACAGAGTGAGTTTCAGGTTGAAATAAACCATAACCCCTAGATAGACAACTATCATGAAAGCATCTATGACACTGCTGATAGCTCGACGGGTCAGGAATTCTTGGATTTTGCGGTTTTCTTGAACACGGCTGAGAATGTCTTCGACTCGGCGGGAGGTAAAAAACTGCAATGGTAGCTGCAAAGTATGTTTGATGAAACCACCAATCAAACTAGTATCGATGCGGTTAGCAAAATAATCGAGCAGATATTGTCGCTGTGCTGTTAAGACGATGCGCCACACACCCAAACACAAAAAGCCGAGTGCAAAAGCATTTAAGGTAGCAAAGTTTTTCAGAGGTACTACTTGGTCGATGACAGCTTGGGTAAGTAGAGGAATCGCCAACCCAAATACTTGTACGACTAACGAAACCAAAATAATCTGCTGAATTAGTTGGCGGTAAGGCTGTAATGTCTGCCAATAACGACTTAAAGAAATATTTTCGCTTGCGAGGGCGTGAAAATGCTCTGTTGGGTTTAGTAAAAGAGCGTATCCTGTCCAACTAGCTTCAAACTCTGGACGGGACAGCCATTTTTGTCCCATCGCCGGGTCAGCAATTAAAATGCGATCGCCTTTGACTCGCCAAACAACAATATAATGAGTTCCTTGCCAATGAGCAATCCAAGGATGATCTTGCAATTCCAACTTAGTTAAACTTGCCCGCACCTGCAACACATCGTACCCTAAAGCTTGGGCTGCGGCGGCTAAACCTGCCAAAGATGCACCTGTACGGTCTACATCTGCTAAGTTGCGTAAAGTATTGAGGCTGAAGCGTTTACCCCAAAACTGGCTAATCATCGCCAAACAAGCCGCACCACAATCGGATGAACTTTGTTGAGGAATGAAGTGATATTTCCGCCATGACTTAGCTTTTGGGTGAGGCTGGTTGATGGTTTGTAGAAAATCAATCTCTGATACTGCGGAAATCTCCGGTTGGGAGTAGTCCGGTTTAGGAAGGGGGATTTGGGTGATGGGACTCGACAGGATTGTTTCAGAACTACTAACTACTTCCTGTTGTTCATCCTGGCTGACGAGTATTTGCGGTGCAAGTGCTTTGGCAGATTCCCATTCTTCCCTGGGTAGATGGTAGATTAACAAATCTGTTTCAGCGATCGCATCTGGAGATGTCACATCAGGATATCCCCAACTATCTCCTAGCAACAGTGAAGTTGTTGTCCCACCCGCCAGCCAAAAACGCCCTTGTGTTGCGGGTGTGGCTGTAATTAAAGATGAACCAGCAGGGATTTTTTTAGTAACTATATAAGGTAAAAGTTGCCGCACAGTAGCACTGTTGAGCGATCGCAATTCGGTATAACTTCTCAAGAAAATTAGTGCTTGGCGCTCAAGTGCTGATTTTTGCAAATGATTTTCCAGATTAGGTAGGCGTTGCAACCATACTTGTAAATCAGCAATAGTAATTTGCGCTACAAATCCCTGACTAGCTGCGATCGCGCGATATGCTAAAGGGCAATCGTAAAATAAATCATCCCCACCAAATGTTTGCTCTGTTAATAACAACTGAGTAGAAACTTCCCGTCCCAGAGTTGCATCAAAACTTAGCAAACGCACTCGTCCTCGACAAACTAAGTAAAAAATATTACTAACGTTTTCAATAATAATATTGTTAGTGTAGCTAGTTAAATCATCGCCTAGTTGAAACTCACGAATTGTCCACAATTGACTAAAATCTGATGCTATATTTGTATCCCCTGCAATTATTTTTAATAGTTTAATAATAGTTGCTTCTGGAGTGAGAGATTGCTGTTGGCTGCCATATTTCAGTTCTCCCTGAACTCTGAACGAAGAAGAGGGGTTCATGTTTTAATTTCTGTTCTCAGTGTAAGTTTTTTGGTTTTACTGAACGCAATTAGTTATAGCAAAACAATGCTGGATATACTTGTAAGTAGGTCAATGTTAAAAATTGTCGTTATGACAAGGCAGGAGGCAGAGGGCAGAAGGGAAGAGGTTTTCAAGCTACTTTACTTTCCGTTACATAGTCCGGTCTATTTGCACCTTTCTACTTAATAATTAGATTTTGCATCATTGCAATAGCCTCCAGAAAACGCAATTATTTTTATTTTTAATCAACAATTGCTTGACGATCATTCTTCAGTGGCTTTTCCTAAACTAAACTTTGGCAACCAATCATTTAACAACACTGTTTTTGTTATTAAAGATAATTGAAGTTAAAACGTTAGTTTATATTTTACATAAGCTAATTGATGTGAGTAATTTGGATAACACAAGTCAGTAATATTTTGATTTTTTTGAGCAACATGTAAGTCAGTAGTTAATTTTTCTTTTACTTTACTTACTTACATTTTCTGTTAATTTACGCAACACCCGGAAAATAAAACCACATCTCGAAAAGGTCTGGTTTGTGCTTGAGATACAGTGTTTTCCAAGATATGGACATTAAGACGCATACTCGCCTTTATTATGTAGCTTTAGTTACATTTTTTTGGCGATCGCTTGACTATCAATGACATCGGCTGTAACTTAAAAACTACGTATTTAGAAAGATATGCGTTATCTTTAGTCTAACAGCACAGACTTAAAGCGCTCTTAGATTTTCTCCTTTGCAGGTGGCACAATTCTAGTCTTATTTAAACCTGCGTCAATTTCCTGCAAAATCTTAAAATCTTCTTCTGGTAAAGGATAACTACTACTATTAAACAAACCTGCACTGGTAGCAGGCTGCTTTTCTAAAAAAGAAAATGCTTGACGAAATTGCTGTGGTTCGGCCTGAATCGGTGCGTCAAAATGGCAGGGAATAATCCATTGAAAGTCCCAACTAGCAACTTTATCAGCCCAATCGAGAGTTTCTTTTGGTGCGCGATTGAGAATTAAGGTTTGTAAAACTGGTGCGACAAACAAACGCCCATCTCCGCGCAAAGCATAAAATGATCTCTGCCAATTGTCTTGCCATTTGAAGGGGAATAAGCCGAAATATGCTTTTTTAGAACGTTCTGGTGCTTGCCAAGCATCACGGAATACCTCGCTCCATGCAGGTACTTCTAGCACACTTGGTTGGAAGTATAAAGCAAATAGTGTGATACGTTGCCAGCCTTTACAGCGGTTTGCCTGAGTATCAGCAACCACATCAGAACCTTTATCCTTAGCATGGAACAATAATGGGTAAGAATCGAGTTGCACGATCGCCGGTGGATTTTCTGGCACAGAAACCACCGCATCTGTTACTAGTAATGTATGCGATCGCTTGTGGAAAAATGCCACTTCTGTAAACTTACCCAAACCTAAATTAATGGTCTTCAAGATTGCGTAGTCAAACTCGTCGCCAAAAGGTAATTGGCTGCTGTCTTCTGGTAGTATCTGAGTGCGTTTTGCAGGTAAACCCAACCAACTTAATGGCAGATTCAGCGGGAAACTCCACTGATTCGGAGCCACAAATACTTTGGAGTTGGGAAAACATCTGGCGAAGGGGCCGACGAAAACCTTGTGTTCAATACCAGAGATAGTTGGCAAGATAATATATTTGACATCACCGTGTTCTGCTACCAACTCCTGCACAAGTCGAAGACATTCTTTTGTCGGTGCAACAGGCGCGTAGACAAGTAAACCACCTTCATCAAGTTTGACAACAGTCATGCGAATCGGCACTACAACGTAGAAGATGCCTTGCAATTGGTCAAAAGTCCAGATGGTATTTTTAATTACTTCTTTACGAATTGTCCGTCGTTTGCCATAAGGATAGAGTGGCACAATCGGCCAGAACGGCCATGAAACATCTTTGGAATGAATTTGTTCTGTTATTACACTTTCATCGTCAGCCACCCTGCGACCTCTTTGAATTCCCAATACTTAATTTTCTATACCTTAAATATAGTCATGGCGATCGCTTATGTTTCGCCCTGATTATTTCACATCGTAACCTTTATTGAGAATGCTGCAAAACTTGTCTATTAACTCTTTCACCTGTGTTGCTACTAATGGGTGTGTATCTTTTTGCAATTTCGGTAGTATTTCTAAAAGAACGCGATGAGAAACCGCATTTAAATATGCGATCGCCGCTTCTCGCACAAAGCCAGTAGGATGATGTAAAGCTAGTAAAACCTCGTGACTAGTTAGACGGATGCGACTAACTTGAGCAAGATGAAAACAGCAAGCTAAACACCAATCAGACAAAAAATTATCCAAACTCAGCATTTTCCGTAGTCGCTCACTGACCGACATTGGTTCATATTCTACTAATTCCGCTTCTATTAGATAATGCAGTTTTTCTTGGTGCGATCGCTTGTCTAAAATATTCAACAACAGAGATTTGATCGGCAGGGTGACTGTATGCTCTAAAATTTCTAAGCCTCGTGCGATGTTCGTTCCAGATGGCGATCGCAAGTTAAACGCAGCTGCTTGCATTTTTTCTGGCGAATACAGCAGTCTCAACAGCAGCAGCAACCGTTCTCGTCCATCTATTTCTAGTTCTAGCAGCGATCGTTGTAGTAATTCGCAGACAACTACTGCTCTGTGTGATGATGAAGGATTGTCTAGAGTTGGTGGTTTTTGCAGATCCAGGTAAGCCGCGTAAATCTCTCCTAAAAACCTTAACTCCTGCTCAATTAAACTTTCTACCCTAGTTTGATGGAAGCGGTCTACTCTATTGTCGGTTTCTGGTTGTTTTTGGACTTTCAGTAAACTACGCAGAATTTGATATCTGGTAGCACCCCAAGATTTTTCTAAGTGTAGCCAGAGAGCTTCAATTGCTTCTAGGGTGGGAATTTGGGCGATCGTCCGCCACCCATACATGCGTACTATTTCTGGCTTATAAGTATTGGTAGCTAGTTGCAATAGCATTTCTAGCCCTTCATTCTCCAATTTAATTAAGCCACGCATGGCTGTGCTGCGGGTTGATTTATAGTAAAGTGCGGCGATTAATGCTGAATAATAATCTTCCAAATGCGTCACTGCAATCATTTCTAAAACAGCACAGCGCACTCGCAAAGATTCATCCTGTAACAAATTTGGGATGTGAATCCGCAGCGCTTGGAGATAGACAGTTTCTCTGAGGGCTTTAACTCCATTGATCCGTTCTCGTTCTTGTTTATGAGTCAACATCCTTTGCATTGTTTTGGTAGCAGCTACTTTTTGCATCGGCGTTCCCTGACGCAAAATCAAAGCAGCGGCGGTGGCGCGGATTAAGGAATGGTGTCGCGCTTGCAGATACTCTTCTAATTGACGCAAATTAGGATTTTCCTCAGCCAGCCAAACGTAACGCAACGCCAGAGCCAAAACTTCGGGATCAATTTTTTCTGGAGGCTGTTCTATTAACAGGCGCACTTCTGGGATATAAGCAGGATTTGCTCCTCCCATAAACATGACCTCCAAACTTTGGCGCTGCAACTCTGGCGGTAACTTAAATAGTAGTGGTGCTAAAACTTGCGCTGCTCCTTGGGGATCAATTTGAGCTAAAAGTTCAATGCAAGAGTGTTTATCAGCGCTACTGCCTTTTTCCCCTAAAGCTTTGACTACACCTTGCTTAAAGACGCGTAAGCCTACCGTAGATGCACTCAATTCACCACGTTCTGCGCTTAACACTAACAAGTCAACATAACGTGATCGCAGTACCCAAACTACTCTTAAACAGATGGCGGCTGCTAATACAGTTTCGCCAACAAATACCCACTCTTGTAATGCTGTGGGAACAACTCGTTGACAAAAAAACAAAGTCACCAAAATTAGTAATCCAGTCCCACCTGTAGCGATCGCTTCGGCTGTTCCGCCAGATAATGCTTGCATGTGGCTACGCAGCCGTTCGGGGATGGGTTGATATAGCACCGGCCCGCTACTGACGACGAAGGTGTAGCGCAGCAGTTCATCGCAAAATTTCAGACTTACCAATCCCCAAAAAATGCCATAGGAGTGCAATGCGGGAAATAAATTTAGTAAAGCGATCGCAGCTGGTACGACAAAGCCCACACTAATAGGTAAAAGAGCGGCAGTGAAAAACACACCAATCCGTTCGATGAGTCGGCTGGAAACAAACCACTGAGTTGCCAACTCACAAAGTCCCACAATACCGCCAAATATACCCAAGAAACTAGCGAGGTCGCGATCGCCTAAATTAGATTTCAGTTCTCTCAGATATTGAAAATCTACTAATAATCCAATTACTTGTAAAAGACCAACAAAAGCAAATAATTGCCATGTATAGCGGCGCAGTGGCGCTTGAATCCGTCGATATCGGGAAGCCTGTTCATGAGGAATTTGTCGTTGTGGTGCATCAGGAAAAGCGGCTCGATATTGATTGCTCAAATAGGCTAGAATTGCCGACCCTAAAACAATCAACCCACAAGCGATGAGGATGACTTTATCGAGTTTGATAAATTGCAGCAACCACGGCAAACTAAAGCCACTCACTACATCCGCCACCAATAAACCACTACTAACTAGTGGGTATGTGCGTTTAATTTCCCGGATGTTGAATATTTGGTTAGCAACAATTGAGGTGTTGAGATCGTTAACTACATAAAGTCCATCTACCCATAACCGCAACACGAACACCAAAATCACCGTCAGATAGGAAATGTGTAATCCCTCACGCAGTAACACCAAGAAGATTAAGGGTACAACCATACAAGGTGCGATCGCTACTACTACCCAGCGCAAGGGAAAAATCTTTTGTAGCCAAGAGTAGACAAAAACCAACCCTGCACCCATCACTGCACTAGCAATGTACATCCAAGGTAACGGACCAGCACCATATTCATCCAAAAATAGTGCTACCGTACTATCTTCTGCCCATCGCAACCCAACTGATACAGTTGTGTAAAAGGCAAACATAATCCAAGTCCGTTCGCCTTCCTCTGGTCGCAGATTTACCCACTGTAGCAGTCGTGAGAGAACACCTTTATTGACAACCAACGAGTAATTTTTCAGTTCCATGCAGTTTAACTTTCTGATATCACCCTGCAACAGTCAGATCAAAGATGAAGGAACTTTCTAGCAAAAAGACAAAGGAAGAGGACTCGCAGGAAGTTTTCTCCCCTGATCCCCGGTCACTGAGTGTAGCCGAAGTACCTCTTCTCCTTGTCTCTAAAAAAGCAAGAGTCCTGAGCAACTGAGTATTATGTTTCCCACTCAGTCCTCAGGACTATCAGTTTTTGATAAACTTCTGCGACTTTAGGTCGCTATGCTATTTTTAGCAGTGAATTATGGTTTGTGTATAAGAAAGTTAAAGCTTACTTTTTGGGCGAAATCAGCATCATCATATTTCTGCCCTCTTTTTTCGGTGCTTGTTGCACTTCTCCAAAAGGCTCTAGATCCGTCGCCATGCGCTTGAGTAAATGTTCTGCTAAGTCACTGTGTTGAATTTCCCGACCCCGAAACATTACAGTAGCCTTGACTTTATCACCATCTTTCAAGAAGCGCTCTGCTTGTTTAACACGCACGTTATAGTCGTGTTCTTCTATTTTGTAGCGCATCTTGACTTCCTTGACATCAGCCGTATGCTGCTTTTTCCGGGCTTCCCGCGCCTTCTTCTCCTGTTCAAATTTGTATTTCCCATAATCCATAATTCGGCAAACTGGCGGGTCAGCCTTATCACTCAGCAGCACCAAATCTAGCTCTTTTTCTTCTGCTAGTTGCAGTGCTTCCTGAGGAGTGATAATTCCTAGTTGGGAGCCATCAGTATCAATGACTCGAATTTTCGGGAAGCGGATTCGTTCGTTAATTTGGGGCAGATCGCGAGTTCTTTTTTTCTCAATCACAGACATTATGATTTGTGGCAGCTCTCTTTTTAAAATATAGTTTGATTTTGATTGGTATGCCTCAGAAGCACAATACTTAAATAACTGAGGACTTAAAAATGAGTCTCTGATTCTAGAGTAACTAATCTTTAGACTAGTCACTAATGGCTGTATTTGTCATTCTACTCATAACGAAGAGAATTTCTCTGCAATAATTAATTTAAATTACACAACCAAAGGAAGCGTTATCTATCGTAACAATTCTTTTGTATGTTCTTGACAAATGGTTGGGGATGTATGTTCCCAGAATAGCAAAAAAATGAACTGTTTTGAAAATAGGGGCTAGAGAAGAGAGATTTTCATGTTTGGTTGTGGGTTTTTACTATGATTAGCTGTTTTGAAAAGTACAGATTTCATCCTTCAGTTGCCAGCTTCTATATTAGATGTAGATGTCATGCTACGCAAATGCTGATAATTGGAGGCAAGTTTGACTACTGCGATACACTGGCAGCAACGAGTTGGTAATCAAAGGGATTGGGTGTGGCGGGGTTGGCAGACTCGTTATACCTACATCAGACCTAGCCAAAATTACCGTAAGAAAACGCCCTTGATTTTGCTACATGGTTTTGGTGCTTCTATTGGCCACTGGCGGCATAATTTAGAGGTTTTGGGTGAATATCATACAGTTTACGCCTTAGATATGCTGGGTTTTGGAGCTTCCGAAAAAGCCCCGGCAAATTACAGCATAGAACTATGGGTGGAGCAGGTATACGAATTTTGGCAAGCATTTATCCGACAACCTGCTGTCTTGATAGGAAATTCTAACGGTTCCTTGATTTCCTTGGCGGCGGCGGCGGCTCATCCTGATATGGTGCAAGGGATTGTGATGATGAGTTTGCCCGATCCATCATTAGAGCAAGAAGCTATACCTCCTATCTTGCGACCAATTGTAAAAACCATCAAAAATATTGTTGCTTCCCCATTAGTATTGAAACCCGTATTTAATTTTGTGCGTCAACCCAGCGTCTTACGGCGCTGGGCAAGTTTGGCTTATGCAAATCCCGCAGCTATTACTGATGAACTGATAGACATCTTGGCCAGTCCTCCCCAAGACAGAGGTTCAGCCCGTGCTTTTAGTGCCTTATTTAAAGCAGCGATCGGTGTTAATTTTAGTCCTAGTGTGAAAGCAGTATTGCCAAAATTAACAATTCCTATGCTGTTAATTTGGGGGCAGAAAGACCGATTTGTTCCCCCGGTATTGGCTAATCGATTTGCTCAATACAACGAAAAATTAGAAATACTCAACTTAGAAAATGTTGGGCATTGTCCCCATGATGAGTGTCCAGACCAAGTTAACCAAGCCATTTTAGATTGGATTCCTCGATGTCTTAGCGATCGCCAGCTATAAAATCAGGACAGAATATCTAGCTAACCTGGACTTGAGTAGAATCAACTGCTGTAGCACCATTAACAGAGCGTGCTACAGAAACCATCTTGTTGAGGATTTCTTGGCTAGGAACTTTACCTTTGAGAATTACAGTACCACCTGTCTGAGCCACCCAGAGAGTATCTACATCATCAAGCTGCTGATCTTGATCAAAGGCTAATGCTACCCGCTTGGCTAAACCACTTTGGTCATATTCGCCGTTCAATCCTAACCGTTCTGGTGGAATGGATTGAGTCGCTGTAGGGGTGGAAGTGGCAGCTTGGGGGACTGGTTGGGGAGTCGGATTTATTTGTGCGTTTTGCGGTTTTTCTAAACCAAATAATCTCTTTAACCAACTCATAAATGCTGATCTCCTATAAAAATTCCATAACATCTTCAAGATAAGATTTTTTCCTCATCATCTTCATCTGCCTCGGAAAAGAGTTGCTCTCGTGATGGTTTCTGCTTTCGGTATGATTTGTCTAGAACTTCTGTGTAAAGAGTGTAGGTATGAGTTTAAAATAGGAAATCAGACTTATCCAAAAATTTAGTTTAACAGTACGTGTAAGGTAGCCGTTATCTAAATCTAATGTTTGCGTTATTAACATGCTACCTGAGCTTGTGTTGGCAATGATGAAACATACCCTTTCTGTTCTAGTAGAAGATGAAGCGGGTGTCCTGTCCCGTATTTCTAGTTTGTTTGCCCGCCGTGGCTATAACATCGAAAGCCTTGCTGTTGGCCATGCTGAACAGGGAGGAGTTTCCCGAATCACGATGATTGTCGCTGGTGACGATCGCATTATCGAGCAAATCACCAAGCAACTATACAAGTTGGTTAACGTTCTCAAAGTTCAGGATATTACCGAAACTCCCTGTGTGGAGCGAGAGTTAATGCTTTTGAAGGTGAATGCTACTAGCAGCAACCGCTCAGAAGTCATCGAACTAGCTCAGATTTTTCGGGCGCGAGTCGTAGATGTAGCAGAAGATTCCCTCACCTTGGAAGTGGTGGGAGACCCTGGAAAAATGGTGGCGATCGTACAGGTGCTACAAAAATTTGGACTGAGAGAAATAGCTCGGACTGGCAAAATTGCCCTGACTCGTGAATCTGGAGTGAATACCGAGTTGCTCAAGTCTTTGGAAGTAAAGGTCTAGTGAGTGCGATCGCATTGCTCTGCCCTGAGGATCTCGTACAGTGCAATTACTGCAAAATTGCCGCTGATATTACCCCGATGACTTTACGGGGTTTTTTCATGGTTACCTGATAGCATTTCACTGAATTTTAGCTCAAATAAATCAGTGCTTATTTGAACATTTGAAGTAATTCCCCAGTTAGTAAAGTATATTTAAATTGATTATTTTCAGTATTAATGCTTAAACTACTACCAATTTAGCGGCTTTAAATTCACACAATCAATATAAATTTACGGTGGGGATAGATAAATATTTCACCAAGCTAAGTCTGTGGAGTCTGTGATGACGAATAGATTTAAAGCAGTTAAACTGTATCCCAAAGAGATTAGGTAAAGGCTGAAATTGTAAAATACCAGCTTTTCACATAGAGTTAGAGTTCAGTCATCCACATAAAAAACCGTAGCAGTTCCTCTACGGTTTTTTTGTTATGACAAATATTGTGTAAAAAAACTTAATTTTGCATATTTTTAGATGTAACAAAAAACCATATTTAGTTGACAAAACTATCGAGGTTTTTTATGAAGCTAGATTTAGATTCTGAAATTTTCTAGTGATTGTACCGCACCAAAAATCAAGGAAATATGAATAAAAAAGAATATATAGTTCTGCAAATTTAAACCATATGTTTTTAAAGAGCTTTGGTAGCGTTGTGGTAGCAATTACATTTTTAGTAAGTAGTACAGCGATCGCTCAGACGAATAATAACCGTCTAGCATTCCATGTGCAAGTAGGATCTGATGATGATGGCAACCCCATTATTTTAGATGCGGGATCTGTACAAGGAAGTGAATATACTATCTTGCAAAAACAGGGTAATGGCATAGCAAAAACTACTTTTCGTGCTGCTTGCGGTGAAGGTCGGTTATTCTCGGAAACATCTTCTGTATATAACGCAGATGGTCAGTTAATGAGTGAGAAGCAAACCAAGCAAGAAATTACCCCTCAACCTGGAACCCCTGAAGCTAATTCGATGGAGATTGTTTGCCAAACAGCCAAGAATGACATTAGTCAGTAAGCATTAGTAAAGTATCGAAAAAATTCAGGCATAAGTCTAGTAAGTACGGTGGTGATAGCTGTACTTAATTGTTGAAGAAACTTTTGCGAGATTTCATCAGTCTGATTTCCCAAATTCTGTAAAAAAACTATCAATGTCTTCTTCTAATCAGGGTATTCCTGGATTACCCGATCTGACACATCCAACAGAACTGATCCAGTTTGGGAGCCAATTACTGCAAGCTTCACTGGTCTTAGTATTTTTGGTTCTAGCCTTGGGTATGGCGATCGCACTTGTGAGTTTTGCCTTGCGTCGCCATCAGCAGGAAAACGTAATTTTCATTGGTGAATGGGTTTTTCGTTACTCCCAAATTTTACGGGGATTACAGCATCTAACCCTGGTATTAGTTCTGTTGGTAGTTGGATTTTTTCTTTCTTCAACTTTAGGCAATCGTTATCATCACTGGGAACAGGCAAAGGTTGTACAAGTCGCGCAAACTGTTGCTGGTGACAAACTAGAGCAAATAGCGCCCCAAGTTCGCTACATAACTCAAGAGCCATTCACCTATAGTACTCAAGTAAACGGCAAAATAATCAAGGTAAATGATACACGCGAAGTTAACCGTTTCCTCTTACTAGCAGGGTCACAAATTCAAGTCAAGCTTGAGCAAAATACAGATATTCAAGGTCGTAGTGCTATTTATCGAATAGATTATGGTGCTGATTATAAAGTCATCAACCGACTCAAAGATATTAAAAATTTCTTCTTTGAAGCACCACCACCTGATGGCTACTCACTACTGGCTAACTACAAAGTAGAACGTTCTGGAACTCGACTAGAACCTGTGAATCCTGGAGACTATGGTTTTCCCTTCAGTTTACAACCAGGAGAAGAAGCCAACTTTCGCGTCACTTATCAAGCTCAAGGAGGGCCACGCTGGGTTTATAACGCTGCGGGACAAATGCTTTCTAATTTCCGCCTGACAACAACAGCTAACTTTGCTCCTGTTGATTTTGCCAGTGGTATTGTACCTAATGAAATTAAAATTGATCGCCGTAGTACTCAGTATACTTGGATATTTAATGACAATGTTTCTGTGAAAAATCCCTTTGGGGTTTTTACCAACACCGCACCTATTCGTAATACGGGCATTATGCCTAGATTGTTATTATTAGCACCAGCATTATTTCTATGGTGGTTATTGCTGCTGTATTTATCAGTGCCAATGAGTTTGAAAAATGTGGCGATCGCATCTGGTATTTTCTTTGCTTGTCTGTTGACTTTGACCTACCTGGCTCGTTTTATGAATGCTGAGTTAGCCTGGACAATGATTTCCCTGGTCTTTCTCAGTTTAAGTTGGGGGTTAGGATCAAACCGCAGTGCTTCTGTTGCTGTCATTATCTGCTCTATTGCTGGGGCAGTGCTACCTGTGTTTGGATTATTAGTCCCGTTTAGTGGTCTGACTTTGAGTGGAGCAAGTTTACTTTCAGCAGTTTGGCTCGCAGTGCGTCACTGGTATAGCTGGTACAGTTTTCCCTCAGAAGACCGCGCTAAGTAATTAACAACAGTTGTCAAAAGCATTTATCTTTCCTGAATTTACTATCAAAGTACTTGACATTCCCCCACCAAGGGCTGTTATATTAACAGAGGTGAATCGATGGGGCGTAGCCAAGTGGTAAGGCAGCGGGTTTTGGTCCCGCCATTCCTAGGTTCGAATCCTAGCGCCCCAGTATAAGGAAAGGCAGTAACGGTTGCCTTTCCTTTATTTTTTAGTACTATTTCTCTCCTCATATAGCCTACAGTGTACACACAAGTACTATGTGTAAGGTTTCGAGTCTTATAGAGCATTTAAATAAATTCACTTTTGTCAACCGGAAAGGTAACTTCTACAGAGTTGGAAGTTAAAATTTTCGTGATGTTTGAGTAAAAATTTCGTATAGCTAAAACTGAATATTGAGGGGAACTAACAAAATTATCCTACGCAATGTTACTGTATTTGTATTGCGTTACCCTTTACTAATCTGTATTTGTCAAACTGTAACCAAAATAATGAGTGTATAAGCTAAATTTTTAACAATACCTACTTAAAATTGTCTAGGTATTGGTTAATTAGCAAATTCTTAAATTTGCCAGGGCATAGCAACAGACAAGGTAACTTCTAAGCATCTCAGCCAAGATTCAGATAGCAGCTTTTTCTGCATCAACCCTAGTAATTTAATATACAAACACTATGCTGAAGTCAGACAAACACCCTTACCTGTCACAAGCTAAATCTGCTCAGTTCAACAATAATGATGATGATGAATTGCAGATAGGTCAGATTTTTACCATTCTGCGTCGTCGAATATTGTTAATTTCTGGGATCACTGCTTTAGTAGCTACAGTAGCGGTGTTAAAGGCAGAAACAGATCCTCCAGTATATCTAGGTTCGTTTGAAATTTTAACCAATCGGGTCACTGGTGAAACAAAAGTGATATCTAGTGTACCTCAGACAATTTCTGACGAAGATGCCATTTCTACGACGGGTTCATCTGGCAAGGGAGCAAGCCCTGTAGATACAACAATTCAAGTTTTACGCAGTCCCCGCGTTCTCGATCCGATTGTTGAGCAACTGAAAACAAAATACCCATACATTAGTTACCATGCGCTGGCTAATGGCTTAAT
This sequence comes from Fortiea sp. LEGE XX443, assembly GCF_015206815.1. Classification (GTDB taxonomy): domain Bacteria; phylum Cyanobacteriota; class Cyanobacteriia; order Cyanobacteriales; family Nostocaceae; genus Nostoc_B. Next base: position 17,166 of record NZ_JADEXZ010000034.1, on the reverse strand, counting down.
TATCACATCGCAATTGCCAAATATTTTAACTGTTCAATACACTGACCCAGAGGAAAAAGTAGTTAGTGACGTTTCTAAGTTATTAGCTGATGCTTATTTAGCGTACAGTTTACAAGAACGTCAGTTAGATGTTGACCAAGCAATTGAGTTTGTTAATAAACAAACAAAACCAATAGAAGCACGGGTAAAATATTGGCAAAATCAACTCCGAAATTTACAAGTAGAAAATAACTTAATTGATCCAGCACAAAGAGCTCAAGAATTAGCCTCTCAATTGGCTGGATTGCGACAACAGCAGATAGAGAATCGGTTACAACTAGAACAATTGGTGTCGAGATATCAGGATTTGCAAAAAGAATTAGCCCAGAGTCTTGGCGAACGAGCAGGTAATTCTTTACTAAGTGAAAATGGGCGTTATCAAAGGATACTGGATCAAATCCAGGCAGTGGATATCGAAATTGCCCAAAGATCAGCAGTATATAACGAAGAAAATCCTGCAATGGTGACGCTGAAAGAAAGGAAAGCTTATTTGCTTCCTTTGCTAGCTGGAGAAGAAATGCGTTTGCAGAAAGAATTGCAAAGCCAGATTCGGACTGTTTCAGCGCGTGATCAGTTTTTATATGACAAAATCAAAAATCTCAATAATGATGTCAGATATATAGCAACGCTTAGTCGTGATTATGGTAACATCCAACAACAACTAGGAATTGCCAATAGTAGTCTGACTCAATTTACAGCTAAACAGCAAGCATTAGAAATAGAGAAAGCCCAAAAACAACAACCGTGGCGATTACTCGATCCAAAATTAACTACAGTCAATCAACCTAGTGCTGTTTCTAACAGTGCCAAACTGAATTTAGCAATTGGTGGTGTTTTAGGATTACTGTTGGGTATAGGTGCAGCTTTAATTGTAGATAAACTGAGCAACATTTTCTACACTGTTCAAGAATTGAAGAACAATACTAAGTTGCCATTACTGGGAATTGTTCCTTTAAGAAAAGAATTAGAAGCAGCACCCCAATCAAATTTATCCAGAGGCTTAGAACAAACTAATCGCGCTTCTTTCTTTGAAATATTCCGCTCTCTTTACACCAATATTATGCTGTTGGGTTCGGACGATCCAATTCGCTCTTTGGTAATTAGTTCCGCAGGTCAAGGAGACGGTAAGTCTACTGTAGCTGTACAGTTAGCACAGGCAGCTGCGGCAATGGGACAAAGAGTGTTGTTAGTAGATTCTAATCTACGCTGTCCTATTTTACACCAGCGTCTTGGCATCTTGAATGTTCAAGGCTTGACGGATGTGATTGCCCAAGATATGGATTGGGAAAATGTAATTGAGCGATCGCCCTTAGAAGAAAACCTGTTTGTGATGACTGCGGGGCCAACTCCTCCAGACGCTGTGAGGTTACTAGCTTCTAAGAAAATGCAGGATTTAATGAACGAACTCCAAAGCAGTTTCGATTTAGTTATTTATGACACCCCACCACTACTAGGATTTGCCGATGCTTATCTCTTGGCATCTAATACCAATGGTATTGTGTTGGTGGCTGGTTTGGGTCATTTAAAACGTACTGCCCTACAGCAAGTATTGGAAGAAATGCAGATATCCGGCACACCCCTGCTAGGTATGATTGCCAACAAATCCAAAGATGCGACACCTGTATCTCATAACTACTATCAGCAATACTACAAAAAGAGTATTAGTGCTGAAATTGTTGAAGTAGAAACAGAAAATAACGACGAGCAAGTTAGCTCTGTTTTCAGAGGAATCAGAAGGCGCTAGATGACATTTGCTCAAGAAAAATCCAGGAATCAGAACTTAAAATTCTGACTCCTGGATTTTTACTTTTCAGGCGATTTTAAAGCTTGATCTAAAACTTGCCGAGCCTGTTCTGCTTTACTACGCGCTTCTTGGTAACGCAGATTTGCCTGAGCAAAATTTTTAAGAACCTTAAAACCTTCCTTGAGACGAGTAATTTCCTCTTCGCTTACTGAATTATCTGAAAACAGAACATCAACAGCTTGGCGAATTTCTAATGCTTCTGTGCGTGATTCTTGCACTTTTAGCTTCAATGTAGCCAAGTTACTTAACACCTGAACAGCTTGAGTAATGGCATCCTCACCGCTAACAGTATCAATAGTTGATTCCTTAACTTCAATTAATTGTTGAGGGCCAAATCCTTCTTCTAATTCTGTGGGGAGCTTACCAGCATCCATCAGTTCCATCAACTGATCCATTGCTTTATCACGAGCTTTGACAGAATCTTTGCCAGGAACAGTGAGGATAATTTCTGGGCTTTGGGCGAGAGTGTACTGAACCATATTTTAGGGCAGAAAATTTGCTGGTTAACCAAGCCAAGGACAATAATTTTAGCATGTAGAGAGTGAGGATTAATATCTATGAGAATGAAAAAGTAATCATTCTTTTGGCTGATTTTGTTACACAACTAAGAATTAATCAGCACCTGCTCAAGCTACCTAAAATAAAACTTTATACTGGATAAAGATAGAGTTAATTTCAACAGGAGGGGAGAGCAATGGCTCCCAATCCCACTATCATGAAGGCTGTGGAACAACTGGGTTATCGAGTTACCATTGGTGATGTGGCAACCCAGGCAGGATTAAATGTTGCAGAAGCTGGACAAGGTTTATTAGCTTTGGCATCTGATGCTGGTGGACATTTACAAGTAGCAGAATCAGGTGATATTGTTTACCTGTTTCCGCAGAACTTTCGAGCGATTTTACGTAATAAATATTTGCAGTTACGGTTGCAAGAATGGTGGCAAAAGGTTTGGGGGGTTCTTTTCTACCTAATTCGCATTTCCTTCGGCATTTTTTTAATTGTTTCGATCGCCCTGATTACTATTACCATCATAATTATTATTACCGCTGCTAGTTCCGATCGCGACAGTGACAATAGAGGTAGCAGTAGAGGCGGTTTCTTCTTTTTCCCAGATTTATTTTGGTTTTTTAACCCCAATTATGATCGTCACTACCAACAAAGACAACAAAACAGCCATCAACAGAGCGATTTGAATTTCTTTGAGGCTGTATTTTCATTTTTATTTGGTGATGGTAATCCTAATGCCAAGTTAGAAGAACGCCGTTGGCAAGAAATTGCGACTGTAATTCGTAATCAGCGTGGTGCAGTGGTAGCAGAACAAATTGCTCCCTACTTAGATGATATTGGCCCAGGGTATGCCCAAGAGTATGAAGATTACATGCTGCCTGTACTGATACGATTTAACGGGGAACCAAAAGTTAGTTCTGAAGGGCAAATCGTCTATTACTTCCCAGAATTACAGGTTAGAGCCAGCAATAAAGGTCGCCAGTCATTACCAGCTTACTTAGAGGAATTGTCTTGGCGTTTTAGTCGGGCTGGTTCTGGACAAATTATGTTGAGTGCTGGTTTGGGAATACTTAACTTTGTTGGGGCTTTAATACTGGGGAACTTGTTAAGAGATGGTACAGTTGCTGCACAGTTGGGGGGATTAGTTGCTTTTGTCCAAGGAATTTATTGGCTGCTTTTAGCTTACGGTGCAGGGTTTTTAGGTGTACCATTAGTGCGTTATTTCTGGATTCAGTGGCAGAATAAAAAAATTCTGGCGCGTAACCGCGATCGCCTGTCTCGCGCTAGGCTATTAACTAATCCAGATGCAAATTTACAACAAAAAATTGACTATGCCCGACAATTTGGCTCAGAAAATATCATTGAAAACAAAGATTTAGTATATTCCACCGAAACTGACTTATTAGACCAGGAAATCGAGAACTCTGCCCAAATTGAGGCTGAATGGCAAAAGCGACTGCAAAGTGGAGAACCTGAAGTATGAAGGATGAAATTTATCCTTCATACTTTCTTCTTACTTCGCTTTAATCGGTGTCAATGCTACGCCTTTATAATAGTGTCCCAAAATTTGCAGGTGGTTGATGCCGCGTCGAGCTAGGTTGTAAGCTCCCCACTGACTCATCCCTAACCCATGACCATAGCCCAGACCTTTGAGTTCAAAACTACCGTCTGCACCTTTGGTAACATTAAAGCGGGTACTCCTAAGTTTAAGTGCGGTACGTACCTCCTCACCTTGTAAGACTTTTGTGCCTTTGTCCCCAACAATTTTTAAGGCTTTTACACTGCGAAAAGGCGAATACTTTTCTGCAATCATCTCCTTAACATTGCCCACACCAGAAATTTTGGCGCTAATTTCCGCAGGGGAAAAACTTTTTACCCAATTGCATTCCTTGATATCTTGATCGTAGTCCTGAACAGCCCGTAGATAAGGCAGCGGATTTCCCCAAACATCTTCCACATTTTCGGTATGTCCTCCAGAACAAGCATGGAAAACAGAGAGAATAATTTTGTTGTTATGAGTTAGTACTTGCCCCGCGGTTGAATCAACTGCGGCGTAAGTGGTAGGAGATTCACTGGTTACGCCTTTATAAATCTGCCAGCGATCAGGACTAGCGCCTAAATCGTAAATGGGATTATTGCGTTGTTTTTCCCGTTCGTAGAGGGCGTAGGTACGAGCTGCGATCGCTTGAGCTTTGAGGGCTTCTTGCGGCCAGCTAGTATTCATTTCACCACCAATCACGCTGTAGAGGTATTCTTCGGCATCAACCCAGTTAACCGCAGTTAAGCCTTTTTCCGTGGGTACAACCAAAGTTCTACCTCGATACCAGCGATCGCCAATGTAAACAAATCCTTTACCCGTTGGCTCAATCCAAAATAAACCAGACTGCCACTTATCTAAAGCAATTCCTCCAGGAACTGCTTGGGCATAATATGCACTCATTGCTGGCAATTGTCCTAGAGTGCGTCCAGTACTATCCTTAACTTGAGCAGCCGTAGAACTACCGACTTTTACTTGATTAACTCCCCTCTCAATAGCCACACGTAAAATCACCGATGCTTGAGCGGGTGCAACCAAAGCAACCCACAAGAGGATACCCATCCACCAATGCCGGAATTTAAATTGAGAAAATAAAGAGCCTAAAAACAGTTGGAATTTCATGCTGATCATCTAATCACACTAGTATCTGCTTGACGTTCTAGACTATGGCATCTACCACTCAAGATGAGACACTTCTCCAACATAGGAGGTTGCCGCTTCCTATCAATTATGCACTGTATTTTTATTCTGGAACCAGAAAAGCCAAGGAGAGAATCGTTTACAACCGATACCCGACGCTGAAGTAAAAACCATCATCTTGGGCGTTTCTACCCCGGTCATCTAAGTCTATCAGGGGATATCCATAATCAAGTTTGATATCAAGCTGTGGTATGGGTTGAAATAATATGCCGAGTCCGATACCTGCGATGAATCTTTGTCGTTGTAAGGTGTTGGGATTATCATCGACATTCCAGACATAAGCCATATCAAAAAATGGGGCAATTTGCAGTGTTGAGTTACCTGATGCGTCTCGTTGTACTGTCAAGCGGTCTTCGATGGTAAATCGGACACCGTTGTCACCAGCGCGGACGTTTTGCCGATAACCCCGAACAGATTGACCACCGCCGACGATAAATTGTTGGGACGGTAACAAAGCATTAGGTGTAAGTTGTAACTCAGCTTGGGCGACTAACAAATTATCTGTACCCAGGCGTTGGACTCGCTGGACTTGTGCTAACCAACTAAAAAACTCGCCATCGGGGATAGGCTCTGGGTTGGAGGTGGCATCAAATACACCAATACCAAAACTAAATAGCGATCGCAATGCCCAAGCACCGTTCAGATCCCGAACTACATAATCCTGGCCAAATTTAATTACACGGGTGCGACTGTTACCCTCATCATCTGGCCCAAAACCAAAGGGTGTCGGCCCTGCAAAGGTGAAGGTTTGACCATTCTGCGCTGTAAAACCCAGAGATAAGGCAAATTCTTCACGAGGGGTTCTGATTAGTGGTTGTCTAAAACTAATTTCGTACAGTTGCGATTCTCCACTAATATCGAAACTCGCAAAAGGTTCTTGCACAACATCAGTATTGTTAAACGAGGTTCGCAGTTGTAACGTCCCATTCATTGGGTTGACTGGGAGGCGATAATTAAAATCAAAAATATTTGCGCCTCCCTGAGTTGTTAAATAATAGGATGCGGTAAATTCATCGCCCAGACCTGAGAGGTTACGATAACTGGCATTCACACCCAATCTTTCCGAACCGATGCTAGGGGGAGAATAATTATCAACAGTTAGGGCTGCATTGAAAGGTTGTGCTTCAGTAACGCGCACCACCAAAATACTTTGACCAACACCACTCCCAGCACGTAAACTAGCTTCAACGTTGGAAAATAAAGGGTCAACCCGGAGTAATCTTAATTGATCTTCTAATGCAGAGGTTAAAAGTGGCTTACCTGCACCTAAAGCCACACGACTACGCACATATTCAGGATTTAACCTTTTCGTACCTTGAATTTCGATTTTTTCAATCGTACCTTCAATTACCCGAATTTCTACCACCCCATTGCTAACGGTTTGGTCTACTACAATTGCTCTAGAGGTAATGTAACCTTGATCAAGGTAAATTTGAGTGATGGCATCAGCAGTTTTGCGTAGTTCTTCTACCGTGACATCACGCCCTTCTACTGGCTGAACAATAGATTGAAATCGCTCTGGACGAAAAACTGTACTCCCTGTGATGTTGATTTTATCCACCCGAATAGTTTGAGAACCCTCTGTAGTCGGGGTTTCTGGAGTTAGAGTTGGGGTTGGCTGTATGGGAGGTTGTGATTCTGGTGGTAAGGGTTCTGGAGTTGTTCCTGGCTGGGTAAAACGGTCTTGATTGGGGTTTCCTTCTGGATTTGGTGCTTGTGCTAGTGATGGAAAAGTTAAAAGTCCAAAACTAAAAATCAAGCTAGTAGATAGCCAATATATGTATTTTATCAGTGAAACAAAATGAATTGGAGACTGTAAATTTGGCATTTTAAATTGCGACTATAAAAAATCAATCCTATGTAAGATTTATTGTTTCTGTTTTTACGGTGATATATATTTTTTTTATTATTTTTTAACGTACTTCTCCAATTAAATTAAACCCTGCCCAATATTTTGGATTAGGGTATTGCTGCATTGTTGCTAACATAGCCTTTTGTAGGGCTTGAGCTTTATTAGGGTTCTGCTTTAACTGGCGATAAAATTCAGTAGTTAGTACAGTTGTTGGTGTATCAGGTGCTGCCCACTGGGAGACAATAACACTAGGAACACCAGATGTCATCAGTGCTAAAGATAAACCAAGTACACCGTTGCCCATACTACCATGCCAGGTTTCTCCAGCACTGAGAAAAGCCAACCTAGCACGTAAACGTTTACCTTTTGGTTGAGTATACAAATTGAGAATTTCACTGGCGGTGAGGAGTCCGTTATTCTCTCCAGCTAAGGCGATTCCTCCTGGGATACCTTGTCTAATCACATCATCTAAGACACCATAAGTTGCTAGATGAATTATTTTGGCCTTGGGTAATAAAGGTAAGATAGCTGCTTTTGTTGCTTGGCTACCAATTAAAGCTTTAGTTTTAAAGAAATCAGCAATAGCTAAAGCTTCTTGTTCAGTATTTATAAGTTGTGGTAAAGGTTGGGGTGCTTCATTAATTGCGCGAGCAATTTTCGGCATGGTAGGATTGCCCACAACAACAACTTTACTTCCACCTGTTTTACTCCGTTGTTCTTTGGCTAACTTTAGTATTTCAATTGCTGGTACAGTTGATATTGTATGTTTTTCAATTAAATATTTGCCAGAAATATCAACCAAAGCCGGGAAGGGAACAAACCATAACTCATCTTGAGGAATAAAAATGATTTGGGATTTTTCTGGTAATAAATCAGCAATAGGTTTGATTAATAGTTGATGTAATTGTAATAAGGGATTTACAAGTTGTTTTGGTTGATTCTCTTGACTGTTTAAACCGAGATAATTAGGGATATTACCAATTACTTCTGCGATAGAATTAATTGGAGCAATTGTATTTTCATTATTCGGGTTAATTTTGCGGAATGTAACTTTACCTGTAGGCTGAATTACCCAAACATATAACCCATCATCAGGAATAATTGCATATTTTACAAGCGTAGATTTTTGCTGTTTGGCAATTGTTTGGATTTCGGTAATTGTGGGTAATGTAATTGATTTAGTGGCAGTTTTTAAATTATTATCTTTTGGTTCAGTAGCTAAACGCATTCCTAATAATTGTAAGAATGCCATAATGCTACCTTGTTCTGCTATTTCTAGTGCAGCTTCCGGCTGATTTTGAGTAATCAAAACTTGTTGTAGAAAGCGATATGTATTGGCTTGTTCAGCAGCATAATCAACTGTATTTCCTACATTTAAGCGCAGAGATGTCCAATTTTTAACACTTTCTTCTAGAGTAGTTTGAGCATCTGTTAATTTACTAGATTTTAGATAAACAAAAGCTAGATTATTTAAAGCTATCCCCTGAGCATAATTATCTTTATTAGTTTTAGCTGAGGCTAATTGTTCTTGATATAATGTTATAGCTTGATCGTATTGTCCTGCAAAAGTATAAGCTCGTCCTAGTTGTCTAATCAACTCAGTTTTTTGAGATTTTTCGGTAAGTTCTAGCTGTTGTTGGTAGAAAGCGATCGCCGCCTTAAAATCACCTTGAGCTTCATAAGTTTCTGCTATTTGTTTAAATGTCAGATTTACTAGGGAATTATTGCTTAATTGATTAGCTAATTTTAACTGTTGTTGAGAAATTGTGATCGCTTGAGAATATTGCCCTATTTTGCGATAAGTTGCGGCGATATTTTGTAAGGAATCAATTTGTAATTGATAGTTATTATTTTCTCTAGCTGTTGTTAACTGTTTTGTATGAAAAGCTATTGCTTGTTTATACTCTGCTGCGGCATCATGTTCTAAACCAACATTACCTAAAAAAGCCGCTGCTCTATCTGGATTACCAATTTCTTTTTTAAGTGCGGCTGCTTGTTCTTGAATTTTTTTTGCTAACTTTTCATCGCCAATAGTGATATATGTATTGCTGAGTTGTTCTAAAATTTGGACTGTAATTCGTTGATTGTCAAAATTTTGGGTTAGCTGGAGACTTTGTTTGTAAAAAGAAATGGCAGTTTGGTATTTACCTAGAGTAAAGTGAATGTCACCCAAGCGAAATAGTGTATTGGCTTCACCAGTGCGATCGCCTATTTGTTGATATATTTTTAATGACTCTTGTAAGGATGCTAAGGCGGCTTTAAATTGTCCGTTGGTTAGTTGTCGGTTGCCGAGATTTAATAGTAAATTTGCACGGTATTGTTGTGCTTCGATTGGTTTGGCGGGGAGGGGAGGGAAGAGGAGGAAGGTTAAGATGATTGTGAGAAATAAATTAGGTTTCATGGCATAAGTGTTGAATACTGTACAAAAAATTACATTAAAAATGTAAAAATTACTGAAATTGGCGCTCTATTTAACGATATCTTAGTTTTTTTTGTGAAAAGATATCTGAATATTAATGCTGTTCAATGGAGATGGTTATTTTGGCTATTATGCAAAACTACCGGAAAAAGTTGACCGCATTGCCAATTTACTAAGTTTGTATAACAAATGGCAAGCTCGATGAAAATCGCTTTTTAAGCATCAACTATCTGGAGTGAAGGCTAAAATGCCTGATTTTGCGTCAAACAATCACTATCCGAAATTTCATTTTCAGCGTCAGGTATTAAACTTCTAAAATATTCCTAAGTATTACTGGTGACTGCCCATCTACTGCATATACTGGCAATAATGAGTTTAATCAAAACAAATCTTTCCTATTTGGAAACAGTATGAGCAATACCAGGTTTTGGCGAGATGCTTACCAATTATTTAAACCAGAAGAACCTTTAACTACACCTGAAGATTTAAAGCTTTTTTACGTGCAGAGAGAAAATAGCCCAGTAGATAAGCTTGTTAGCTTGCTAGAAATGGAAGACGATCCAGCAAAATTTTTACTAGCAGGTCATCGAGGAGGAGGTAAAACTACTGAACTGCGAAGATTAGAACAAAAATTAGCTGACATCTACACAGTTGTTTGGATTGATACGCAAACATCCCTAGACAGATACAACATAGGCTATGCAGAAGTCGTCGTTTTGATTGGCTTACAAATCGCTCAGGCTATTCAATCTAATTGGTTATTTAAAAAAGATAAATTATTAGATGCTCTTTTAGATAGCTTAAAAAGTGTAGTTTACGAAGATAAAGGAAGCCAAAATGAAGGTTTGGGAGTGCCAGAATTTATAGAAAAGGCAGGTATAATTCTCAAACGTGGTTTAACAAGGGAAGTGACAAAAACACTTAATGTCCGTCCTGTTTTGAGTCAAATTATCACCAGAGTTAATAATATTATTGAAGCTGCGGAAAAAGAACAAGAACAAAAGTTACTGATTGTTGTTGATGGATTGGATAGGCATGATCAAGTAACAGCATTGGAGATGTTTTCTAGTCCTCTATTGATAGAATTAAACTGTCATATTATCTATGCTATTCCTATCTCTTTGCGCTATTCGCCGAATTTTCGCCAGCCAATGGAAGCATTTCAAAAATGTTTGGATTTGAATAATCCATCTGTTTTTGAATCTGATAATAATTTGTGTCCAACCAGCAATCCTGATCAAAAAGGTCGAGAAATTTTAATTAATGTCATTAACAAACGTTTGGGAAGTTTAGGCGATAGTCACAAAGGTTTAGTTAACCCTGATGCACTGGAATTAATCTGTGAAAAAAGTGGCGGAGTGATGCGAGATTTAGTCAGATTAGCACGTACTGCCTGTGAAATTGGGTTACGGAATAAGTTGAGTTTTGTAGATTTAGCCACTGCACAAGAGGCAGTACGCGAAGTAAGGCGAGAATACAATTTAAGCGATTATCACTATCCTGAATTAGATTTAATTCATCGCACTGGGAAACTCACAACTAAAACCCATAGTTTGCCTAGTAAGGGTGAATTTATTATCTGTGACGAACTTTTACAAAATAAATTAGTTTTAGGTTATTACAACTCAATGCAAGAATCTTGGTTTGATATTAATCCTATTTTAATTGAGGATTTAGAACGCTGGCAGGCTGCTAATAATAATCTTTAACAGCAGAATTTTCTAATTGATAATTACTATTAAATGCTGGTGTTGTGTATGCTTGATCAAGATTCTAACTACTCTCTCAGCGAAGCAGACAAAGCAGAATTACAGAAATTAGTCAGCGTATTGGAACTTTCCAGTGGGACAACAATTATATTTGCGATCGCACCAGAAAGTAGCCCCCAGCATCCTGTTATCAAACAGCTAAAAGAATCATTAGCTGTCAGCGAAGAACAGTTTGAATTTACTAACTTTTTTTATAGTCAAAACTCCTTCCATAATTTTCTGTATAGCTTAGATGATCATCAACATCAAAGTCTAGAAACTGGGCGCAAATTGGTAATGGCATTTGGAATTGACCAATTACCAACACCGCGTTTAGTAAAAGAAATGAGGCAGTTAAATTTAGGCAGAGAAGAACTATTTGGGAGAAATTTATGTTTGATTTTGTGGCTAAATAACATCGACTTTTTAGATGAATTTCGTCAGCGTGCGCCAGATTTTTGGGATTGGCGAGGAAAGATAGTAGAATTTGAAACACGTAATCCTTTGCTTTATCCCTATTTAGATTGGCTGATTGCCGAAAATTCCTATTTAAAAATGAGTGGTGTAATGCAGGTGAATCGTCAAGTCGATATTTTTCTTGACCAAATTTATGTTTCCCTGCAAGCACAATGGCGACAACAAGTTACAGATACTTCTGAGCGCAGTCAACGGGAACTAGAGGCGTTAACTATACGGCAAGCTCAGAGTAGTAGTAGATTAAAAGAAATGGGTTCTAACCTTGATAATTGGGATGAACCATACTATTATGAACCACTGCCGGAAGTACCAATATCAACATTAGTTTCTAGCACTAAAACCGTTACCCAAAAGGTAGATTTATCTGAAGCGGTGCGGCAGAATTGCTATAGCGTAATTTTAGGCAGTCCTGGTGCGGGAAAAACAACTCTGCTGCGTTATTTAGCACTACATTTTGCTATTGCGAAAAGAGATGAATTGGAAACAGTCATTGTTGAAGATGATGCTGTTGAGGACAATGATAAGAAAGAGTTAGGTAAAACTTTGTTACCTATTTTCTTCCGCATTGCTGATTATGCAGAAAAATTAAAACAACAACCAGAGTTAAATTTACTAGAATATTTGTGTCAGTTTTACCGCCAATGGGAAGCGCATTTTCAAGCAGAGGTAGAAATAGGAAATGAGGTAGCAGCCTTACTTTTAGATGTAATGCGTCAAGGACAGTGCTTAATACTGCTGGATGGTTTAGATGAGGTATTTGACCAAGAAAGTCGCAAACACATTGTAGAACGGATTAACGAATTTGTTGATGAGTTCCCTAGCAACAAATTCGTCATTACAAGCCGGATTGCTGGCTACAGTGATGTAAAACTCAGCAGTCGATTTGCCGAGTTTACTATTGAAGATATGGACAGCGAACAGGTAGAACGGTTTTTGTATCGCTGGTGTCGAACAGTTGAAAAAGCACAGCAGCCAGATGCTAGTGAAGAGCAATGGCTAAAAAAAGGTACAGAGCAAGCACAAGAAATTTTACAGGCAGTTAAAAATGCTCCTGGTGTACAGCGATTGACGGCAAATCCCTTGCTGTTAACTATTTTGGCATTGATTCACCGCAATGGAGAACGGCTACCCAACCGCCGCGTGAAACTGTACGAATTGGCAGTACAAACTTTAACCGAAGATTGGCAACTTGGTAAAAAATTACCCGATGCGCCAAGGGTGGTGTTAAAAGAAACTGAGGTAGTGGAACTTTTAGCACCTCTGGCATACTGGATGCACGCAGAAAAGCCTTCTGGTTTGGTAACACAAGCAGAAGTAGAAGAGAAACTAGCAGCTAAGTTAGCAGAATTAAATGATGCTGAACCTGAATCTGATTCTGTGCGTCAAGCGGTAGGCGAATTTTTGCGAAAGGTGCGAGAAACCACAGGGTTATTTGTAGAAAGAATGCCTGGTTTTTATGGCTTTATGCACCTGACATTTGAAGAGTATTTTGCGGCTCGTTATATTGCAGATAAAGAACAAAGTGAGATTTTGGAATTAATTCAAAAACATCTAAATGAGCCACGTTGGAATGAGCCGCTGTTACTAGCTTTGGGATATTACGGGAGTCATTTTTCGACGCAATTTAAGAAATTAGCAGAGAAATTATTTATTAATATTGAAGATTATCAACCAGTTTTGCAGCATGGCGAGATTAAAATCAAGAGTTCTGCATCTGATGATGGCACTATTGTTTACTTAAAGCAGGATAAATCAGCAAATAAGTTGAAGCAAGCAGAATTTCAACTGAGAAATTTGCTGTTTGCAGGCCAAGTGATTGCTGAAATTGAAATTAATAATATTGTTATTCGCAAAAAGCCAATAAACAAGTTAGTCATTACTTATCTTGGTATAGATGCTGATTTTGAGGATGATATAACTAAGCAAATACTGAGGCTATTGCGTAAAATTGAACTTTTTTGCCAAAAAGGTGAAGTCATAGATTTATTGAAACAAGCCTCTAATGATTCAAATTTATCTGAAGAAATTCGGGTTAAGGCAAGAGCAGCTATTCTTTATATTGCTTGTGGTGACTCTACAGGATTAGCTGATTGTGTCACAGAAATTGTTAACCAATTAGAACCTTCTCTTTTTTGCAGTATTAGAGAGTTGGTTAAAGAATTGGGTGATGACATGACACCTAATCTTGAAAATACTCGCCAGCATTATCATCTTGATGAAGATTGCCAAACAGGATTAAATTTTCTCACAGCAATGTCTTATCTGCGTAAGGATAAGTATGATAAAGCCATTGAAATGTTAGAATCGTTAACTGACAACTCAGATAGCAGCTTTAGTGCTTATATTGCTTGGTCTTTAGCTACTTGCTATCAGGAGAAAGAATCATTTGAACAAGCAGTTTCTTATTATCAAGAATGTTTTGAACAATTGGCTCAATATATCGAGCCAGCAGCGTTTCTAATGTTTTGGAGAAACAGAGGTATTTGTCATAGATTACATGGCAAATATGAACAAGCTTTAGATTGTTTTCAGCGAATGCTTACTATTAGTAGAGAGATTAATAAACCACAAGATGAATCATTAGCTTTGTATGATATAGGTATAACTTATCAAGGTTGGGGTAAGTACAAACAAGCAATAAATTACTATCAACAAAGTTGTGAATTTTATCAACAATTAGGTAAAGATAATAGTGTAGCTATCCTATGTTTTTGTCTGGGTGATTGCTATCGGGAATGGGGAAAATATCAGCAAGCTATTGAGTGTCAAAATCAAAATTTAGCTATTCGTCAGCAATTAGACGACCATGTGAATGTGGCTGATGCTTATCGACAATTAGGATGGATTTATCAAGAATGGTGTAAATATGAACAAGCAATAGATTACTATCAAAAAAGTCGCGAACTTTATCAAAGATTAGGTAAAGATAAATATGTAGCTACTCAATGGGACTGGATGGCTTTTGGCTACAGGCGATGGGGGAAATATGAGCAAGCTATTGAGTGTCAAAATCAAAATCTAGCTATTCGTCAGCAGTTAGACGACCATGTGAATGTGGCCGATGTTTATCGGCAATTAGGATGGATTTATCAAGAATGGTGTAAATATGAACAAGCAATAGATTACTATCAAAAAAGTCGCGAACTTTATCAAAGATTAGGTAAAGATAAATATGTAGCTACTCAATGGGACTGGATGGCTGATTGCTATCGAGAATGGGGTAAATACGAGCAAGCTGTTGAATGTGAAAATCAAGACTTAGCCATTCGTCAGCAACTTGATGACCAAGTGAATGTTGCAAATGCTTACTGGCAATTAGGCAGGATTTATCAAGAATGGTGTAAATATAAACAAGCAATAGATTACTATCAAAAAAGTCGTGAACTTTATCAAAGATTAGGTAAAGATAAATATGTAGCTACTCAATGGAACTGGATGGCTTTTGGCTACAGACGATGGGGGAAATATGAGCAAGCTATTGAGTGTCAAAATCAAAATCTAGCTATTCGTCAGCAACTTGATGACCAAGTTAATGTGGCTGATGCTTATCAGCAATTAGGATGGATTTATCAAGAATGGTGTAAATATGAACAAGCAATTAATTACCATCAAAAAAGTCGCGAACTTTATCAGCAATTAAGTAAAGAGAAAGATGTCGCTAATCAGTGTTACAATCTGGCTGATTGCTATCGAGAATGGGGTAAATACGAGCAAGCTGTTGAATGTGAAAATCAAGACTTAGCCATTCGTCAGCAACTTGATGACCAAGTGAATGTTGCAAATGCTTACTGGCAATTAGGCAGGATTTATCAAGAATGGTGTAAATATAAACAAGCAATAGATTACTATCAAAAAAGTCGTGAACTTTATCAAAGATTAGGTAAAGATAAATATGTAGCTACTCAATGGAACTGGATGGCTTTTGGCTACAGACGATGGGGGAAATATGAGCAAGCTATTGAGTGTCAAAATCAAAATCTAGCTATTCGTCAGCAACTTGATGACCAAGTTAATGTGGCTGATGCTTATCAGCAATTAGGATGGATTTATCAAGAATGGTGTAAATACGAGTTAGCCATAAATTATTATCAACAAAGCCATGAACTTTATCAACAATTAGGTAAAGATAAGGATGTAGCTAATCTCTGGTTTTGGCTGGGTGATTGCCATCTAGAATGGGGGAAATATGAGCAAGCCATAGATTTTCATCTCCAATATTTAAAGATACTTCAAAAACTAGATATTCAACCATTAGTGGCTTTAGCTTATAACCAGCGTGGCAAAATTTATCGAGAATGGGGCCAATATGAGCAGGCAAATAAGTATTTTCAGGATAGTATCCGTTTTTACCAACATCTAAATCTATATTTAGATGTTGCTTGGGCTGTGAGGAGAATGGGTTACAGTCAAATATTATTATCTAAAACTTGTCAGACTAATGTAGAGTCACTCACATTACTTACCCAAGCTGAAGAAAATATTCACCAAGCTATAGAAATAAATACTGCAAATAAATATCAAGGAAACCTTGCATACGACTACACTATTCTTGGCTTACTCTACTCACAATATCTACGCCTTTTACCTAACGAAGATACATCAATTTCAGAAAAAATTGCCTTATTTAAAGAATATTATCGTAGAGGCTTAAGCTATCTTGATGAACTAGGGCAAATAGTCGATAAAGCTGAAGAATTGCTCGATATGGCTCGTGCTTACCTAGAAGTAAAAGCCTTGGAAGACCTAAATCTTAGTGAACAAATTGCTCAAGAATGTCTGCAAATTTTTCAAGAGTATAACCGCCGTAAACTAGAAGCTTCTGCACACAAGTTGTTGGGTGAAATTTACCTCAAACGTAGCCAAAAAAATCAGCCAGGTGCAGAAATAATTGCTACTCAGTTTTTAACCAACAGTTTGCAAATTTACCGAGATTTGGATTTACAAGAAAAAGCTGGGGAGGTAGAAGAGTTAATAAATATATGACTCATATTATGTCCGGTAAATTAGTTGTGATACGTCATTGCGAGTGGAACGACGCGATCGCAAGGACTCTGCGATTACTACCCTGCGGGAAGCCGCTACCGCGTCTACACTTCGCTATCGCTACGTACCCTACGGGAAGGCTTATACCTACGTAATGACAAGTTTTTAGTCGAAAGTGATATGACACAGTTTTCTAACCAAGTCCTTCAGAGATTTTATGCTCTAAATGTTCTAAATATTCGTCCACTGTACTGGTTTTTCCTTCATTCCGCAGACGTAGAGCCATTGCGTGTATTGCGTCTTCGTCATCTCTGTGAGCCAGGATGTAAGCTCTTAGTTGCTTGATAGTCATCTGCTCAAAATTCGGCTTCGGTTGATTCATAGTTCACTTTTCCTTCTGGGCTGACTGATACTTCTATTTCTTCGCCAGCAATAATTATTAAGTCGCCTGTTCTCCTGTCAGTGGTGACTAACCCTGTTGTGTCACTATCGCGGTAGTATAAGGATGTAAAAAGCCCAGAACGAAGACACAGAGCATGGTAGAGCCTCGTCCACCCAAACAAACCGTCAAATTTGTGGATGAATATTGTCTTTGGTATA
>NZ_JADEXZ010000033.1 GCF_015206815.1 Fortiea sp. LEGE XX443 | reverse complement strand
CGATTAGTTCGAGATTATGAGTTATTGCCCGAAACATCGGAGACGTTTATTTACCTTGCCATGATCCGGATCATGGTGAGGCGATTGGCATAAAATTTCACCACTCAAAACTTTTCAAACACCCTCTAAAAAGAAATATTCAAATTGCCTCAAACTGCGAATAAGGGTAAGTAGGTCGGTGCTAAAATTGTCGTTATGACAAGGCAGGAGGCAGAGGGCAGAAGGCAGAAGGGAAGAGGTTTTCAAGCTACTTTACTTTCCGTTACATAGTTCGGTTTATTTGCACCTTTCTACTTAGGCTTCCTGCAAATCTTTGAGCTACGGTATACACACAAGTCCCTTAATTGGCAATAGTATTGCAATGTGATTGCATCGCCCTGCAATACTATTGCTTTGCCTCACATTGTGATTGCATCATTCTGCAATGTGATTGCTTTGCTTTGCAATGGCATTGCATTACCTCACAATGGCATTGCATCGCCCTGCAATGTGATTGCACTAACAAGAAGACTTTTAAAACATCTTCTCTTCTAATAATCAAATTACTGAATCGAGATGACTACTCAAACTTTGGGTTTAGAACCAAATTTATACGAATATTTGCTTTCTGTTTCTGTGCGCGAAGCGGAAATTTTGACGCAATTACGCCAAGAAACCGCTCAATATCCGATGGGAAGGATGCAGATTGCACCAGAACAAGGGCAGTTTATGGCTTTGCTAGTGCAGTTAATCGGTGCGAAAAAAACTTTAGAAATTGGGGTATTTACTGGCTACAGTGCTTTAGTAGTGGCGTTAGCGCTGCCAAAAATAGGCAAAGTCGTAGCTTGTGATATTAGTGAAGAGTTTACCGCGATCGCTCGGCGTTATTGGCAACAAGCAGGAGTAGCCGAGAAAATCGATTTACATATCGCCCCAGCAATGCAGACTTTAGACCGACTGTTAGCAGATGGTGAGGCAGAAACTTTTGATTTTGCGTTTATCGATGCTGATAAAAGCAGCTATGATGACTATTATGAGCGATCGCTACAACTAGTGCGATCGGGTGGATTGATTGCTATTGATAATGTTTTATGGTCGGGTAGAGTTGCAGATACTCAAATACAAGACAACCGCACCAAAAAAATCCGTGCGTTTAATCAAAAGCTGCATCAAGATTCACGAGTGACTCTCAGTTTAATCCCAATTGCAGATGGATTAACCTTGGCACGCAAGAATTGAAGAAGAATTCAGAATCAATTGGTGATTGCACTTTTGCTACGCTATCCATAATATATGCAATGTCTTGCTAACAAGGGTTTTCATGTCAGAAATTTTTGCCACCACTGGAACCATCGCTGCGATCGCTACTGCTGTTGTCCCCCAACAAGGTAGTGTAAGTATTGTGCGAGTGTCTGGTTCTCAAGCAATGGCGATCGCACAAACATTATTTCACGCACCAGGAAGGCAAGTTTGGGAAAGTCATCGAATTCTCTACGGTTACATTCGCCATCCCCAGACGCAACAACTGGTGGATGAAGCTATACTGCTGATTATGAAAGCACCTCGTTCCTACACTCGTGAAGATGTAGTGGAATTTCATTGTCATGGTGGAATTATTACTGTGCAGAAAGTTTTGCAATTATGTCTCGAAAATGGTGCAAGATTAGCACAGCCGGGAGAATTCACACTGCGGGCGTTTTTGAATGGCAGGCTAGATTTAACCCAAGCCGAAAGTATTGCTGATTTGGTTGGAGCTAAATCTCCCCAAGCTGCTCAAACTGCTTTAGCTGGTTTACAAGGAAAACTAGCTCATCCTATCCGCCAGTTACGTGCCAACTGTTTGGATATTTTGGCTGAAATTGAAGCGAGAATCGATTTTGAAGAAGACTTACCCCCGCTGGATGATAAAAGCATCATATCAGCAATTGAAAACATTACCGCAGAAATAACCCACTTATTAGCAACTAGAGACAAAGGTGAACTGTTGCGTACAGGGTTGAAAGTAGCTATAGTCGGTCGTCCGAATGTTGGCAAATCGAGCTTGTTAAATGCTTGGAGCCGGAGCGATCGCGCCATTGTCACCGACTTACCAGGTACAACCCGCGATGTTGTGGAATCGCAATTAGTTGTGGGTGGAATTCCCGTGCAAGTGCTAGACACCGCAGGTATTCGAGAAACCGCAGACCAAGTTGAAAAAATCGGCGTAGAGCGATCGCGTCGTGCTGCTAATGCAGCTGATTTAGTCTTGCTCACCATTGATGCTGCCGTAGGTTGGACTGAAGGCGACGAAGAAATTTATGAACAGGTACAACACCGTCCCTTGATTTTAGTAATTAACAAAATTGATTTAGTAGATGAAGCTGAAAGCAAAATTCTGCAATCTAAAATCCCAAATCTCCAATCTAAAATTCTCACAGCCGCATCTCAAAATCAAGGCATTGATGATTTAGAAACAGCAATTTTAGAAAAAATTCACCTCGGAAAAATCCAAGCTGCTGATATGGATTTAGCGATTAATCAAAGACAAGCAGCAGCTTTAACTCAAGCTAAAATATCCTTAGAACAAGTACAAGCTACAATATCCCAACAATTACCTCTTGACTTTTGGACAATTGATTTACGCGGTGTAATTCAAGCACTAGGAGAAATTACCGGAGAAGAAGTTACCGAATCAGTTTTGGATAGAATTTTTAGCCGATTCTGTATTGGTAAATAAACTTGGTACAATGTTCTATAAAGTTCCTGTTCAGGTTCTTGGTTGTCTCCGTCCAGGAATAATTACCGTCATCGGTTTTCCTGGTGTAGGCATGGTAGATGGCGGCAATTTTATGCACATACCAACAGAATTAATTCCAGTAGACTTAAGAATGCCAAATAGTGAGTTTATCGTAGTTTGTGATCAGCGTAGAGATTTTATCCAAGTCTTGTCAAAAGATTCTGATACTATTTAATTTACAATACAACTTACACAATAACTCTTTAAAACTCTTATTACTTTGCGTACTTTGTAGTTAGTTTTTATTACTTGCGTGTAAGCGCATTTCATAGAAAATTAGTATAAATATCTAATCAATTAAACAAAATGTCTTTTCTAAATCATCTTCAAAACACCAACACCATGATTATCGGAGCTAGTCAAGGCATTGGTTTAGGTTTTGTCAAAAACCTACTTCAAGATACCAGAATTAGCAAAATCTATGCAACATATCGTCAACAGCAAACTGCTGGAGAATTACTAGCTTTAACAGATGAATATTCTGATAAATTAACCTGCATAGAGATGGATATTACTAATGAGTTGCAAATTATTGAATCTGTGCAGAATATCAGCACACAAATCAACAAACTGCACCTAGTAATTAACTGTGTAGGATTTCTACATGAAGGTGATTTACAACCAGAAAAAAGCTTAAAACAAATTAACTCAGAGAATTTATTGTATTACTTTCAAGTTAATAGTATTGGTGCGGTGCTACTAGCTAAACATTTATTACCTTTATTTCGCCATAAAGAACCCAGCGTATTTGCCACCATATCAGCTAAAGTCGGCAGTATTGGTGATAACCAACTAGGGGGATGGTATGGTTATCGTGCTTCTAAAGCTGCGCTGAATATGTTTATGCGAACAGCCGCAATTGAGTATGCTAGAAGTTGTCCGCAAACTTTGGTAGTAACTTTACACCCTGGGACAACAGACACACGTCTTTCTCGTCCATTCCAGCGCAATGTGCCACCAGAGAAATTATTCTCAGTAGAACGTACTGTTACCCAATTATTAACTGTAATTGAACAACTTCAAGCAGGTGACAACGGACAATTTTTTTCCTGGGATGGAACGAGATTACCTTGGTAGCTGAACACACGTTCACAAATCTGGAAACTGTTCATCCCCAAATATACCAGAGTCGCGCAAAACACACGAAAAAGTAAATTTTCCAGTCAAATTATCAAAATATGTGCGACATTCTCCATTTTCATTCCTGATATTTTTATCAGGTAATCCTTCACCTAAGTCAACAAGAATTCTAGCACGACCTCTGCCAATACGACTTTTAGTACGGCTCTCATCGGCTGCATTTTTAGTAGTTTGAGTATCGACACCACCACAGATATTCGCCTGCACTTCTAGAGTTAGTTCAGTAAATAATTGCTCATAAGATGACATGATTGTTATCCTTACTTACACAAATATATGATTTAAATATAAGCATTACATCTCAGGAATTCATAAATCTCAAGATAGAACCTGGGTTCTATTTTTAAGACTTATGTGCTAGTGCGTTCACCCTTGGCGTTGGCGCAGCCATCGCTTCTGCGCCATTGCACTATATTTATACATCTTTTTACTAATTTATACTTGCTTATAAATATCAATAGATTCAGAATTAATTACTGCTAGGAAAAAGACAAAATTCCACATTATAAAATTACGTAATTCTACAATATTTTAAGAAAAAAAACAGCAGCAAAACTATATTTTAAAGACATTAATTTTGATTTTAATTTATATGTAATATTTCCTAAATTATTCAATATATCTTTTTCGTAAGACAGTTAGTTCAGCCTTTAGTTCAATAGAATTGACCCGGCTCATAGCTTAAAATTTTCAACAACATGTAGAAAATATTTGCAATTTGAACATTTACAAATGTAACTGTTGGATAAATGATAAATTACTCCATATGTTGCTGAGATACTAGACGTATTTGTACAAGTATTTTGTCTTAAATACAGACTTAACATACTCGTATTGTCTGTTTTAAAGATGTTCATCGACGAAATTGTAGCTATTTGACATTTTTGGTAACAATTTTTCTAGACAATTTATTGTAAGAAGCTGAAAGGGCATAATTAAAAGCAAAACATTATCTTTTCGATTAATGTCAATCTAGAACGGGTAATGTAATCCATATAATCACCAAAACGAACACGTGTATATAAATTTTGTAAGACTTTAATTAGTTATTTAAGTCCAATTTTGTGTTTTGCAATTGATAAAATCCTCAAGTTGAAAGTTTGGTGTTTTCGGTTAAAAGTTCGTGAGTAACTCTTCAGTATTTCCCAAAAAAGTTCACCCATAATACCAATTCAAACAAACTATATATTGGGTTTGCTCATGTTTGATCAATTAATTCGTAGTCGGCAATACTTTAAAATAGCGCTGTTCACATTGTTCTTTCTCAATCATCTAATACTTGATAGAGTAGAAGCGCAATCTCCTCAAATTAAAGAGTTAATAACTTCGAGCAAAATTGCTAATGAAACTCCAGAAGAAATATCTACTAACATTTTTGGGAATGATAACCCTGATAGTTTAAAAAAAATATTTCTTACCCAAAACTTAAATCCAGCGCCAGTAAGAATTTTACCTAATTCCAAAGATACAAATGTTCCAGAATCACTTAATCCCCTCCTGAAACCAGAGGCTGATTCTGACGAACTTGATACAATCAAACCAACTACTTCAAATGAGCAGGAAAAAAATCCCAGTGTAAATAGAAAAAAATTACAACTATTTATCTTAAATTCTCTAACTAACAGTGCTAGTAAATATCCTTGGATAATTGACCCCAGATATAATGGCAATTTTGATTCATCCTCATCATTCAATCCTTTTAAAAACACCAATTATATTGATTTTGCCATTAAATTCTCAGCCGAAGATCCAATAGTTGAGCGATTTAGCTTTGCTCAATTTCCCAAAGAAGACCAATTTTACTGGTTACTACCTGGCAATAGAATTGTAGTAGAAACAAAAGGATGGCAAACTGGTGTTTTATATCAAGGAGAATCCGCAGAGTTTGAACGTAGACAGATTGTGCGATTAACTCAAAGACTTTGGGGAATGCAAGCCGTTTCTGCTCTCCCTCAAGGTTTTCAAGAACTAGTAGGAGGAACTGGCTTAAACCAATTTTCTATTCAATCAATTGCAGGAGAGTTAATAAATCCAGAGGGTCTTCCTGCACCTCCTGTACAGATTAATAATCAGGCCGCTAATAGTTCAAACACAACATTTCTAACGTCACTTATTCCTAATATTTCTAGGCTGAATACAGAAACTCCTCCCTTAATTTTACAATCCTTTCCTACTAACAATTTACAACCGCTGTTAGGGAATGTGAGTCTACGTAGAGGGAGTTTAGTTCCCAGAGATAATTTAGAACAAGCCGGATTTAATTGGGGAAATCCTTTAACTGGTGAAACAACACAATTTCAAGCTCCAACTACATCCATACCAGGAATCAAAGTTGGAAATCGAGAGCAATTTGGTAATAGCGATTTGTTTAATGTTTTGCTAAATCCTGCTATTAGTGAAGCCCAACGTAATTCATCTTACCTGAATTCACTATTTTGGGTTACTTTAGGTCAAAGACAAACCACCCTCAGAACTACAGATAAAATAGAAAGTCAAAACTGGCAGAAATTTTATTTCAGTCGTCCTCATAATCGGACTTTATTACAGTACGATTCTTTAGTGAGCAAAGCAACCTACACTAATGTTTATAGCAATCCCGGTGTTTCTCTATCTTTTTCTCTTGATAAAATAGATGTAGATGAAATACAAAGTGCTAATGCTTCTCTGGGAATGCTTGTAGGAGGAATTTTTGAGTTAATACGTCCTCCAGAATTAGAACAAAGTTTGCAAGAAGCTCAAGAGCGATTCTCTCGACAAGAAAATTTTGCACCTCTCAACTCAAAAGCTACACCAGAGCAGAGAAGAAACATTAATCAAACACTCAACAGAACATTGTTTTTAGGAAATCGTACAAGTAGTTTAGAGCAAGTTTCTGGAACTTTTACCTTTCCGAGTACGATTACACCCAATAGCTCCAGTGTTTTACAAATCCGCACTGGTAATCATCGGAGAGCGGTCGAATTCATCGATGGACAGCGTACTTGGCGAGAAGGCGAGACTTTTATTTCCAGAGCAAATACTTCTAATAACAGCTTTGGCCGTTTGACATCTGTTAATGTACCAATTCCTTCACAACAAACATCCATTCTTCCTAATAATCGTTCATCAGCTTTACAAGTGAGTCTAATTAGTCCTGATGGTCAGCAATATGTGCAGAACTCAAATTCTTCTGATACTACATCAGTCCCAGTTAATATAAATTCATTTGATTTAGCCTTTGACAATATCGAATTAAGTCAAAATGGTCGCCTCACGAATTATTTGCAAACTTTTAATGGATATTTATCTTTACCTACTGTAGAAGCTTTATGGACAGGTTCTTCTGGTAATTGGAATTACAGTGTAAATTCTGGTATTTGGTTTAATTTAAATGCAGATGCTGCATTTAATATCACTAATAATTTTGGTGCTTTAGAACCAACAATAGGTGTTTATACTAATGGGTTATTGAATTATATCAATACCCATGTAGAGGTTAATAAGGCAGGGCAAACTCAAGCTATTAACACTCATATTCCAGCTTTACGATTTCACTGGAATAGTGGAGCTAATTACCAAAATCCTGCTTATGTAAATTTGAGTTACTCCTTTTTTCGTCAAGATAAAAATAGGAATAACTATTCCCTTTCTACGGGAATCTTATTTTTTGATGAAACCAGTAGTGTGAGACAAGCAGGATTTTTCCAAGGTGGTTTGCAACTGAGTAATGGATTAGAATTTAAAACTAGTTTAGAAATAAGTGATGATTTTTTTTATACACTAGAAGGTACTCAACAGGTAAACTCTAATTGGTATTTTGGAGGTTATCTGCAAAATTTTAGAAATATTAACCGCGGTATTAGGAATCGAGTTAATGATTTTTCTTATGGATTATTGATTAAGCGTGAAATTCCTGGCGATGGTATATTTTGGGAGTCTCGCTTGGGTATGAGTGGTAACACTTTTGAAGCTCGTTTTGAAGGTGGTTTTCAGTTCTAAACTATAGATACCCAACTTCTTGAAGAAGTCAGGTATTTGGTTGATCACGAATGATTTAGGATAGCTGTAGTTAACTAGATTAATGTGAGTTTGATAGATTCAGAATAACCTCTCCCCGACGCGAGGAGAGGTTTAAAATCGTTATTTTTTCACTAAGTTGTATATTTTGAGCAGCCTTACCTATAAGGTAAGGGGTTGGGGTTAGATTCCGTCAAACTCACGTTAGATTAAATGAGTTTTGAACTAAAACTCATACATTTCTTCTGCCTGTTAATATCTATAATCTTCAAACTAGATTGTATGAGTCTTGGAGCAAGATTAACTAATCTAAACCATCATTGCCAACAGCAGCCCTGACAAGTGCTGAAAATTCATCTAGTGTAAGATTGCCAAACCTGAGTCTTTCAACTATGGCCCCTCTGATAGAACCTTCTGGTGTTGTATAAGGCAGTGCAAATAGTCCACCAGTATGGAGTGTAATACTTGGTGTTGAAATATGAGTAATTGGATCTATATAAGAAGCTCCTGTAACTGTATAACTCCCATTGAATCCTCTAAAAAAAGTGCCTATAGGAGGATTTATTTGAGCAGCAGCGGTGGATAAATAAGCACCAGGAGTAATATATACTATTGCACCCGCAAAAGAACCTGGATCTCCTGATGAAAAGTCAGCGATAGGGCTGTCTATTTGGGCTTGTGCTAATGCTGGGGTGGATGCGAAAGTTAGGTAGCCAAGTAAACCTGTCAGAGATAAACCTGCTTTCCAAAAAATGCCAGCAGAACGAGAATTTAAAGTCATGTTCAGAAATCCTTGGTTTGCAGAAATTAAGAGGATGTTTGCTGGATGTTGTTTATGCAGGTTACAAAGACTAGATTAGTTCTCTAGTTAAGTAATACCAATTCGTAATTTGTAATTAAGAAAGTCAGAGATAATTTAGGTTTCCGGGTTTGATTTTATTGCTTGATTTTAGAGAATTGGTATAACTATTAAGATAGAATATTTTCTGTAGTTATGGTATTCTCTGCAAGGAAAAATATGATGATTTAAAAGACATAAGCCCAGGGCATTCAAAGACATAAAAGCGAATAGAAAATCTTAATTCATAAGGCATTTCACGATTATATATAAAGCTAAAAATATAACAAAATTACATATTTTTCAATTACCTTAGAACTTAATAGAGTCAATTAAAAAGACATAAAATTAAAGTAAAAAAGACTTAAGATTATGGCTATATGTATTGCCAGTGTGAATAAAATGAAGAGATGATTAGTGGTTTTGTTAGCTATATTTAAGATTGTATTAATTGGTGTCACAGATAGGCGATCGCTTTTTTGGTCATGTCTCAAGTTTGCTCTGTGTTTCCTAAAAATGGGTGCGGTGGCGAGGAGGCCTCTGCCATCGGCGATCGCAGTATAATATAGTATTATTGTACTATGAAGAACTCTTTACTAACAAAACCTGCCATAGAGCGTATTTATAATCAAACTATGTCAGCTAAAGATATCTTTCACAATGCCGTGCGTTCAGCTTTAGAGAAGGACGGCTGGTTAATTACTGATGACCCATTATCAGTTAAAGTTGATGAAATTGATTTCTATATAGACTTAGGCGCAGAGAGACTTTTAGCTGCTCAAAAAGCTGGTCAAAAAATTGCAGTTGAAATCAAGTCTTTCTTAGGTACATCTGAGATTAGTGATTTTTATGTAGCACTGGGCCAAACACTTACCTACCGTTCAGCATTAAATAAAAAGCAACCTGAACGAATTTTATATTTAGCCATTTCAGAAGATATTTATCAAGAGTTATTCATTCGGCCATTTATTCAGGACATAATTTCAGAATATAGATTGAAACTCTTGATCTTTGAACCAATTACAGCAGAGGTTCTATTATGGAAAGAATAAACTACCGTGAGTTAATTCAAAAAATCCTCAAAAGTCATGCAATCTACCATTCAGATGATGATACAGAAGTACAACTAATTTTTGATACAGAGCGAGACCATTATCAAGTGCTTCATTTAGGGTGGGAAAATTTGCGACGAGTTTATGGTTGCATTATCCATATTGATATTAAAGATGGCAAGATTTGGATTCAACGAGATGGAACTGAAGTAGGAGTGGCAAATGAATTAGTTGCAGATGGAGTGCCAAAACAGGATATTGTTTTAGGTTTTCACGCTCCTTACAAGCGCAAGTTTACTGAATTTGCTACAGGCTAGATAAGCGCCGGTATCAAAAAACTCTGTTGTTAAATGAGTAGTTACTAAACTCGACTTTATCCAAAATTAAGAACTCGGCTTTCCTTATCCAGCAAAAATTCTGGTTTTTTGGCAAATACTTTTTCCATGTCACTGATTCACAATCAAGTCGAAAAACTAAAACTGAACTCTCGCAATGGTTTCGGTGTTAGGTTTTGGGTTTTGTAAAAATGGATAAAGTCGAGCTAAGGTGTGGCGCAAAGAATCTTGAGCATACATAGCTAAAACCTTCTCATCTCGCGTACCAGTAATTTTGATATTTTTCCCAGTAAACTACTATAACTAAAGCTCAAAAAGATGGAAAATGTGGAACTAGATGTAAATAAGTATGTTGAGCAAACATCTTTATTACTAGATTTGCAGATCAAAGATGAGTATTTTGATGGAGTGGTAGCAAATTTTGAGAAAATTAAAGCGATCGCTCAACTCGTCAATTCTTTTCCTTTACCTGAAGAAGTTGAACCTGCGCCAGTATTTGAACCATGAATGATGCCATATCAATAGCAACTGCTGTACGCAGAGGCAAAGTTAGTGCAGTAGAAGTGACTCAAGCTGTGTTAGCCAAAATTGCAACGCGGGATCATGAACTCAACTGTTTTACAACTGTCACGACAGAAACAGCTTTAGCAGACGCAGCACGAATTGATAGAGAAATAGCTCAAGGTAATCATCCTGGCTTATTGGCTGGCGTACCTTTTGCTGTCAAAAATCTGTTTGATATTGCTGGTGTCACAACTCTAGCTGGCTCAAAAATTAATGCCGAAAATCCTCCAGCTACCCAAGATGCAACAGCAGTAGCAAAGTTAAAACAAGCGGGTGCGGTGTTGGTTGGCGCTTTAAATATGGATGAGTACGCCTATGGATTTGTCACAGAAAACTATCATTATGGTGCTACCCATAACCCCCATGATTTACAGCGGGTAGCAGGTGGTTCTTCTGGTGGTTCAGCGGCGGCGGTAGCAGCTGGGTTGGTTCCATTGACGCTGGGTTCTGATACTAACGGTTCCATTCGTGTACCTGCGGCTTTATGTGGTGTGTTTGGTTTCAAACCAACTTATGGGCGATTATCTCGTGCGGGTGTAGCTTTATTTTCGAGTAGCTTTGACCACATTGGCAGTTTTGCTCGTTCCGTACGGGATATTGCAACGGTTTTTGATGTGCTACAAGGAGAAGATCATCTCGATCCCATTTGTACACAATGTCCGCCACAATTGTGTTTACCACAACTCAATCAAGATATCTCTAATATTAGAATTGCACTAGCCGATGATTATTTTATCCAAGGTGCAACACCAGAAGCATTAGCAGCAGTCCAAACAGTAGCAGATGCTTTAGGTGTTACTGAATATATAACAATACCAGAAGCAAAACGCGCTCGTGCAGCCGCTTTTGTGATTACAGCCAGCGAAGGCGCAAATCTGCATTTAGATAAATTGCGATCGCGTCCTCAAGATTTTGATCCCGCAACACGCGATCGCTTTTTAGCTGGGGCGTTAATTCCAAGTTCCTGGTACTTGCAAGCACAACGATTTCGTAGATGGTACCGCGATCAAATTCGAGCAATATTTCAAAATGTAGATGTAATTCTCGCCCCAACCACGCCAATTTCTGCACCATTAATTGGTCAGCAAACAATGATTTTAGATGGTGAGGAAATCCTAGTGCGTCCTCATTTAGGATTATTTACTCAACCCTTATCTTTCATCGGCTTACCTGTTTTATCAGTACCAATTCAGCGTCCTAATGCTTTACCTCTAGGTGTGCAATTGATAGCAGCACCTTACAATGAAGCTTTAATCTTGCGGGTAGCAGCAGTATTAGAGTCTCAAGGTGTAATTGCAGCACCAGTAATTGGTGACTAAGTTATCAAAATTTTATTTTCTGGTAAGTCTTGAGCTTGAGAAGTCTGGCGATTTTCTACTAATAAATACTCGTTAATAATACAAGCACTCAGCCACACTAAACCCACCGCATAACCAGCAATCACATCAGTAGGCCAGTGTACCCCCAAATAAAGCCGACTAAAACCAATTGCCAAAATTAGAATAACAGTCAAGGTTAAAATCTGCGATCGCCATTGCGGAAATTCTTCGGATAGAGTGTAGCCCATACAACCGTAAATCACGATTGACACCATTGCATGACCACTGGGAAAACTGTAATGATTCACATTAATAATGTGATCCCACAATGCAGGACGCGCTCTAACAAATAGTTCTTTTAGCAAGTAATTTAAGCTCATTGCACCAACCGCAGCGATACTAAAGGTAGTAGCTTGTGCCTGACGATGACGATACAGCAGCATCGCTTCCCACGCTAAACAATTCAACAGCAACAGTGGTGGCTCACCCAAGGAAGTTATACCCACCATGAGCCGATCTAGTAAAGGCGTGTGCAGCTTTTGAATCGCTAATAAAAGACTTGTGTCTAAACCATATCTGTGTAATAGTGCAGTACCAAAGGCCAGAGAAGAAGAAGCAGCTGCTACTGGAATCAGTTGACTACGCCATTGATTTATGGGAATTTCTACAGTCTCATAAATGCTCTTGCTCACATTGAACGCAGTGGTAGGTGGTAATTGTTTCCGCGCTCTTTTGTAATCTAGGACTATATTTTGCAGCAGCCAGGCGATCGCATTTGGGCTAAAATCTGGCTGGAAAAGCACTAAAACATTACCTGTTACATGATTAGCACTAGCTTGAACGATAATTTCTTCTTTGGACAATCTCAATTCTAGGTATTTTTTGAATGCTTGGGAATAATGCAGTCCACTTACCTTATATCTAGCTCTACCTTTGATAGAAGTATGTATGGCTCGAATTAAAGGATTTTCCCCAGAAAGATTGCCAAAATCAGTGTTCATTTTTCTGCTTCACAAATTTTTGTAATAGTCCGAAAAAGTTAGCGGCACTAAAGTCCCTTTTTCAAATAGTATCAAGGCTACTAAAGCTTCTAGTGTTCAGTCTTTAGGAAGATTACTCTCAATAGTTATCAAAAAATAAATTTTATGGGCAAAAGTTGACAAGTGCGCTGATAATTGCGTCAAAGCATAAGGAGAAGGAAATATGAATTTCTATCGTGGGCGTAAAGTTTTAGTTATTTTGTTACTCTCAGTGTTAATGCTGACAACGGCTTGTACACCCCAAGCACCAGGACGTTTTGATCAAGTACAACAAGAAAGCAGCAGACAAAGAAATAGTCAAGCCGTTGCTAAGAATGCGACTCAGGGAAGTGAATTTAACAAATTTTTCCCAAAATCGGGTGATGGCTACGATCGCGTCTATACCCAAGAGAAAAAAGGTTTTACGGAAGCTAAGTTGAAAAAAAGCGGCAAAGAAGTAGCGATGCTCTCTATTTCTGATACAACCAGCATATCGGGAACATCCGACAAATTTTCCGAGAGTACCAAAAAAATTGCTGGATATCCAGCAGTAGAACAAGGAAAAACCCAAACTGCGGTTTTGGTGGGTAAATATCAAGTCAAAGTTTTGTCAAAGGCTACATCATTTACAGCCAGCGATCGCGCCGATTGGATTCAGAAATTTAATCTTGATGCTCTGGCAAAACTCAAATAATTTGCCCTCAAGACGTTAAAATAACCAACTCTCAATCAGGAGATTTTTGTGAGCAAAGCAATTTTTGAATTGGTGGATGAACTACCAACCGGTGGCTTAACGATATCTGTGTTGAAGGCTCTCGATTTTGTCGCTCCTGGTGAATGGCAAAATACTGTTGGCTTTGTCAACACCATTAAAACTGTGACTGGCGAAACTGACGAGGAGTTAATTCAACAAATTGGCGAACGAGCGATTTATCTTTATAACGATCGCTCTCAAGGGTATCAACGCGCGATGTGGCTATATCAAACTGTTGATGGCACAGATAAAGCTCTCGGTGCAGCAGCTTTAGCTAACAAAGTTGGTGAAAAAATTCCGCTTTTGGGTTTTCTCAACTCTGTTACTCCCAAGCCAGACAAGGCGCAAACCATTGATTTGTGCCTCAAGCTAGTGGCTGAATTGGCGGCTTTTTGTCAAATTAATGGCATTCCCGGTGACAGCATCGGGGATTTTGTCGCTTCTTTGGGTGAGTATAGTGGTGAGTCACTCATCCGCATGGTTGCATTAGTTTGCATTGATGGCTTGATACCTTTAGGCCCAGATTTCATCAGTAAAGCACTATCTACCGTTAGCCAAACCAATCCCCAAGAATTAGAACAAAACTCAACTTTTAAAGGCATTCAAGATGCAATTCCTGGTAACAATGCTGCCAGTAAACTGAATTTTATTGGTGAAAGTGTTGATTCAGTTAAAGGTTGGATGAATGGGTTAGTTAGTGCTAATAATTTAACGCCTCAAAATGTCGTCGGTCAATTGCAAAGTTTTGTGGAAATCAGCGATGATAAGTTAGATTATTTGGCAGCTTTCTTGGATGTTGCCACTAATTATTACGAACATACAGGCACACAAACTTTAGCACGTCGTTTAATTGAACGCGCGGTTGCGGAGATTTAATTACAAAAAGCAATAGTCATTAGTCATGGGTATTTACAAATGACTAATGACTATTTATTAATGACAAATTATAAATTTAAATTTTCTGCGATCGCATCCAAGTAAGGCTGAAAAATTACTAAATTTTCTAGTTTTTCAAACTTACCTGTAACAGCGCCTGGGTCAAAAGCTGTACTAATTATATAAAGTGCATTCCCATCAAAGGCTGCATAATTAATGTATTGCTCTTTTAATCCACCTTCTTGTTTAATACCTGTAAAACCGTAGCGTACTCCTGGTAATTTACCAATTGATATCTCTTCTAACGGATGAGTAGAGAAAACAATTTTATTGCCATACTCTTTCTGGCGGTCTTTACTCAAAGAAGCATAGTAGTCTGCAACCAAACCTTTCAGTGCTATGAGTACTTTGGTTTGGTTAGCAGAATTTTTATAATCTAGCTTAGAACCGAATGGAATCCCAACATCTGCAAGATGCTTTTGAAAATTTGGATGGTTAATGACTTGATCAACACCAATTTCAACTGTACCTAAAACTTTGCCGTTGGAGGATACACATAAAAAAGGTGCATTTCCTTGACAAGGAGCCACTTGCCATCCGTTAGGCACTATAAGATTTTTACCTGAAACTCTTTGCCAAATATTTCCCGCTATTGGGGTAAAAGTGGCTCTAGGGGTAATTTGTGGGGAAGTCGTTGATACTACTGAGTTCTTTTGTTCTACTTTATTTGCAGAAAAGTATGGAAGGACAAATTTTACTCCCAGTGGCATTAACAACAGTAATATCGTAGCTAAGAAAAGATGATAAACACGCAGCATTTTTTCGGAAAATCCAAAGCCAGAAATTGTAGAATCAGGCTATAGACTACAATTTTATGAGTATACAGGAAAATAAATCTAGATAGTTGTAATGCCTAGGCAATTTCAGTTAATTTTATCTATATATAAATACACGTAGCAGCGCTGCTTTGATATTGTAAGCGCTACTACAAGTAATTTTTTGATTAATATCCGTCTAATTATTTGGTGGTTAGCCAGATAAATTTGAGGTTTTATTTGAAGCGACGAGCGCCATTGCTACGATTTTGCTTGTGTCTAGCAACTGCTTTACGCTTTTGTTTTTCTAATGGCGTCTCGAAATGACGCTTCTTTCTCATGTCTTGGAAAATTCCAGCTTTAGAAACTTCCCGTTTAAATCTTCGCAAAGCTGAATCAATACCCTCATTCTCCCCCAAGACTACTTGCGTCATTCTCATTTCTCCCTATATGGATAAATAGCCGAACCTAGAGAAAAAATAAAATACTCCAGCAGAATCGAGCCTTTGGCTTTATCTGCTGGAGACTCTAGATGCTAAAGTTTCATTTCAAAAGTTTAGTACCGACGACCACCGCCGCCGCCACCGCCGCCGCGGTTATTGTTACCCCAGCCACCGCCGCCGCCACCACGAGGAGAACTTCTCTCTTCACGAGGTTTAGCTTTGTTCACTTTCAAGTCACGTCCCATCCATTCGGCACCATCAAGTGCTTCAATAGCGGCAGTTTCTTGTGATTCTGTTTCCATCTCTACAAAGGCAAAACCACGAGGACGGCCTGTTTCTCGGTCAGTGGGTAACTGAACGCGATTTACTTTTCCGTATTCGCTAAATGCCATTTTCAAGTCTTCCTCAGTGACTTGGTAAGACAAGTTTCCAACGTAAATTGACATATAATGTCTCCGAATTCAGGGAGTGTAGAGAGTTAAATTCGGAGAGACGCTTTTTCAAAATCAAAACGAGTTACTCAACCGAAAATAATCCTTATATGCCAAAGTATAGCACAACCTTCAAAGAATCAAAATTATCGATTAGTTAAAAAACTTTGTAGTTTGTAACTACTACTAGAAGATTATTTGAGTATTTGTACCTAAAAGGGGTTTTAAAAGTTGTTAATAGAGATTGATTAAGTTAACTATTACATATAATTATAAATTATATCGATAACACAAACAAGATAATTTTAACTATAGTTTTAAACTTCTTTGATATTGTCTAACTCTGATAATATTTTTTGGGCTTCTTGGCACAAAACTTGGTGATATTTACTACTACTGGCCAGCAAGCTTCCCCATTGATTGATATCGTTAGTATTATATTGCAAAAGACTACCATCAAAGTGTGTAAATTTACCGCCTGCTTCGGTTAAAATTAATTCTGGCGCTGCTATATCCCAATCTTTAGGGGCAGATTTTCCAGAAATAGAAATATAGATGTCTGCTTGTTGTTCGAGAATAGTAGCAATTTTGCAACCTACACTACCCACCGATTTTTGATTTTGACAAGGCAAGTGTTGTAGTAAATGGTTTAACCTTTCATTGCGGTGAGAACGACTCACAACTAAAGTTAAATCTTCAATTTTTTTGTCTGCTAAAAGTTTGACGGGAACTGATGCTTTTGGGGTTTCCATAAATGTTCCCCCATCTTTGGTAGCGTAGTATATTTTTTCGGCTTCAGGCACAGCCACCACTGCTAAAATGGGGCGATGATTTTTAACTAAAGCAATGTGAATCGCATAGTCACCAGTTTTATCGATAAAATCTCGCGTTCCATCTAAAGGATCAATTACCCATACTAACTGGGAATTTTCCTGATGGAATTGTGATTTATAAGTTTCTTCACTAATGTAAGCAAAATTTTCATTACCTAAAGCGGCTTGTAATCTCTGCAAAATATATTGACTGACGGTAACATCTGCAATAGTCACAGGTTCATTCTGTTTGTATTGCACCTGTAAATCAGGGTCTTTCACAGTGCCGTGGTAATAAGAGTGTAGTATATCTGCTGCCTTCCAGCCTACATCACGAGCGATCGCTAATATTTCTTCTAAATCTTTCATGATTTCGCATTCATCCAGTGACGTGTGCCAAAAAATTGACAGGAACTAGCGGCAATATTAGCTGCTTGTGCTAGGGCATCACTAAAATTATCCCACAATATATAGTGGCAGAACGCGCCGTGGAAAATATCTCCAGCCCCTAGTGTATCGACTGCTGCAATCTCTGGTGTATCTACAGTACCCCTTTGATTACTACTTAAATATGAAATTGGTTGTTCACCGTGGGTAATAGCAATGTAGGGAATGCCAAAATTACTCAGGTAATCAAAAACCTCCACCTCTGTGGTGCAGTTGGGGGGATAAAAATTTGCTGAACAAACGGCATAATCTACAAAAGGTAAGATTTCTTCAAAGCCAGCTTTCCAACTACCGCCATCGATGACTACTGGGATATTCTTGGCTTTTGCCATTTGGGCGATCGCTTGACCAACTTCCATCTGATGTCCATCAATTAATATAATATCGATATCGGCTGATAAAATATTTGCGGGGATAGATGTAATACTGGCTTGGGTTTTTGCCGCATTAATCGAAACTATCGCCCGCTCACCGGTTGCTTGGGTGACAATGATTGAAGATACAGGCGGTGATGTATCCTTGTTGGGGTTAAGATCAGCGATCGCTACTTGATAATTTTCTAAATCACTATAAATTAGTTGCGTCATTGGGTGACAACCAACCACACCCAAGACTGTAGCTTGATTACCTAAATGAGCGAAAGTTACAGATGCATTGGTGGCGGGGCCGCCTGCTGCTACAGTATAGTCAGCAGCAACTAGCTTCTGATTATTTTTAGGGGCAGAATCAGCAAGATAAATCAAATCTAAGGTGACTAAACCCACAAATAATCCCCGATGCAATTTTGGATTTTGGATTTGAGATTTTGGATTTGTCACCAGATAGTACCAATAACACTTAATCAGGACTTAAGAGAAGGGAAAAATCGAACCACAGAGTACGCAGAGAACGCGGAGGAATAAGAGTTTTAGAGAGCTATTGCATAAGTCCTATTAATTACGAATTATTCTCATGCAAACCGATCCTCAACCAGGAATACTTTACGTTGTTGGCACACCCATTGGCAACTTAGAGGATATCACTTTTCGGGCGGTGCGAATTTTACAGACAGTAGATTTGATTGCGGCGGAAGATACCCGCCATACAGGTAAACTGTTACAACATTTTCAAGTTAAAACACCCCAGGTAAGTTACCACGAGCATAATCGTAATAGTCGCATTCCAGAAATATTAGAGCATTTAAATAACGGCAAAGCGATCGCTTTAGTTAGTGATGCGGGTATGCCAGGAATTTCTGATCCTGGGTATGAACTGATTAAAGCGTGTATTGATGCAGGAATCACAGTAGTACCGATTCCTGGCGCGAGTGCGGCAATTACAGCTTTAAGTGCGGCTGGTTTACCCACGGATAGGTTTGTGTTTGAAGGCTTCTTACCACCAAAAGCCCAACAACGGCAGGAATATTTAGAAACTTTGCAAACAGAGTCTCGTACTTTAATTTTCTATGAATCGCCGCACCGTTTACCTGAAACTTTGCAAGACTTAGCACAAGCTTTTGGGAGCGATCGCCAAATCGTGCTGGCGCGGGAATTAACGAAACTGTACGAAGAATTTTGGCGAGGCACAATAGCTGATGCGATCGCCCTTTACAATCAACGAGAACCCCAAGGTGAATATACTTTAGTGGTTGCGGGAACGCCAGTTACTCAACCCTTGTTAACAGAGACAGAACTGAAAGCTGAATTGCAACAGTTAATTAATCAAGGGATATCGCGATCGCAAGCCAGTCGTCAACTAGCCAAATTTACCTCCCTTTCCCGTCGCCAAATCTATCAACTAGCGTTGTCTATAGTTCTGAGTTCTGAGTAACTTAAGTAGAAAGGTGCAAATAAACCGAACTATGTAACGGAAAGTAAAGTAGCTTGAAAACCTCTTCCCTTCTGCCCTCTGCCTCCTGCCTTGTCATAACGACAATTTTTAACACCGACCTACCTAGTTTCACTCCATAACTGACTTTGAGTATTGGATTTTTTACGTATATTTACTAAAACGTGATATATTTTTTACCATATATACTTTTTCATGAAAAGGTCAAATATAATTAGTCAACACTAATTTCAAATTCAGATAATATAAATAAAAAAATATGGCTAGGCTATTCATTAAACTTGTAGGCTTAATTTTATTATTTCTGGGTTTATATTTTTTCGGTCAAAACATTATATTTGTTAGCGGATATTATTCGTTTTTTTATCGTAGTTTACCTGCTACTGGTTCGGTATTAGCAATTATGGCAGGTATCTTTGCATTGATTTTCTTCCCAAGAGAAACTGGGAATTTTGGATGGATTTTACTGGGTATTGGTATAGTGCTAGTTTTCTTAAGTGGTGGAGTTATTTTAAAACCAACTAGTTTGTGGAGTTTCTGTGTTGCGTTCACCACATTAGCCGTTGGTTATAAATTATTGAATCAGGGCAGAATTAACTTTTAAGATAATAATTTTTAGTAATTATTCCACTTATTTAAAGCAGTAGTAAATATTACCTTTATTCTGAAACATAGTGTAGTCAAGAAATGTTGACAGACTGATTATTTAAAGATTTGTGACTAAGTATAGATTTCATTAAACCTTTCCGTGAAAAAGCTAAACTCTCGCCCATTTAGAATTGCGGGCGAGGGGGTTTGGCTAAGTTAGAGGCTACTATTACAATGGAAATTATTTATAACGAGGAAACAGAATGACCCAAGTGGTTCTAGGCGAAAATGAAGGAATAGATTCAGCACTACGTCGGTTTAAACGCCAAGTATCCAAAGCTGGTATCCTAGCCGATGTAAAGTATCATCGGCATTTTGAAACACCTATAGAAAAGCGCAAACGTAAGGCTGTAGCAGCTAGACGCAAGCGCCGTTTTAATTAAACCTATGTGGTTTGGTACTGGCGTTGCTTAAAGAAATAACTTTAAATCAGCAACAGCACTTTGCCATAATACTCACATGAAATTTAGCAAAATTTACCCAACCCTCACAGGGGTTTGGGTATATTGCTGTATTAACAATAGATGTGTTTTTCTGAGCGATAGAGCAAGCTATGATTTCTCAATAAATACACTAACAAAAAAGTAAATACAGGAACAAGTTTTGACTCTTGACTATCAATCATTCACTTCAACAGTGCGGCTATTACAACGATTCATGGCTTTTTCTACTCCTTGTTTCAGACTCATTTCTACACATTCAACTACGAACTGAAGTACAGCAGACATCAGTTTATTTTCACTAGCAGAAAACTTCCCTAACACATGAGAAACAGTTTCTGAGTTATCACCATTCGCTGCATCTTTTGGTTTACCAATGCCAATACGCAAACGTGGAAAATTTTGAGTACTAAGATGAGCGATCGTACTCTTCATACCATTATGCCCTCCAGCAGAACCAGATAGGCGCAAGCGAGTTTTTCCTAGAGGCAAATCCATATCGTCATAGATTACCAACACAGATTCAGGCGGTAATTTATACCAACTTGTTACAGATTGTATTGCCTGTCCGGAACGATTCATGTAAGTCAACGGCTTCAGCAAACGAATTTTACTTCCGCCAAATGCCATACCTTCCCCATACTCCCCTTGAAACTTGCGATTTTCCGCTAAGGAAATTTGCCAAGCACGAGCCAGAGCATCAACAGCGGTAAAGCCAATATTATGGCGTGTTTGTTCGTACTTCGGCTCTGGATTCCCCAACCCAACAATCAGTTGGGGAATTACCAAAGCTGGTTGTGTTATGGCTTCTGTCATTTCGCCTAAAATCAATCAAGTCGCAGCACTATTTTAAGGAGATAGAAGCTAGACTCAGCACGGGTTAAACACCCAGCTACCGCTAACAGCACTTAGAACTTTGTTAACTAGTTTGGGAAGAACCCGCAGCATCTTGTTGTGGTTGAGATGGTTCGATTTTTTTAGGTTCCAGTTCAGCAGTAGTTTTCACAACTTGTTCTATTTGTTCGGCTTCTCGTTTAAATTCATTTTGAAATTCATTAGAAGCTTCTTGAAAACCGCGAATCGCTTTCCCTACACTCCGGCCAATCTCTGGTAGCTTCTTAGGCCCGAAGATTAAAAGTGCCACCATCATAATTAGAGCCATTTCTGGCAGACCAATACCAAATATGTTCATGCGATCGCTCCTATAAGTATACAGGCAGATAAAGTTAGGAGAGTGGGAAACTCAGATGAAAATTTTCCCCATCATTACTATGGTTACTTGTTTCAGACTACCTTTCAAGTCAAAAACTTACAAAAAAACCCGGACGAGCCGGGTGTAAGTTTGCTGAATACACAAGCTTAATTGCTATGTTTCAATTAGCCGCCTAAGCTGCGCCAATCAACCAACACATCCTGAATTGTGATTGATCTATTGTAAAGTTGCAGAATAATTAGCAAAAACACGAAAAATAGCCCCATAAACACGGCCATTACAGGGGTAGTTCCCCAGCCTGGAGCCACTTTACCATACTCAGAATTCAAAGGTCTCAGGATATCTCCCAACCTAGTCCGTTGTGCCATAGTTCACCTAAGATTAGTTGCCAAAGCTTTTTTTAATCTTCTGTAATATTCTATAAGAATAGCACTCATAATCTACCTATAATTTATGGAACCCGCAATAGTTCTTAGCATTTCTGTCGGCGCGATCTTAGTAGCCATTACAGGGTATGGAATTTATACTTCCTTTGGCCCGCCTAGCAAGGAATTATCAGATCCTTTTGAAGACCACGAAGATTAGATTTAGTCAATGGTCAATAGTCCTTAGTCCTTAGTAAGTAGTCGGACACAATAAAATTCATGGGTGGAGATAGGTGACAGGTTAAAGGCTTCCGCCGTGAGCGTCAGCCGAACGGTTACAGGTTACAGTCAAAGATTTGTGTAATTAATTCTGTCTGATTACTTAAAACACTGGGACTGAGGACTACTGACTTACTCCCGTTGAAGATTCAGCGTTGGGATGACTTCGACAGTGGTAATTTTCCAAGGCTGTATTGTAAGTGATTGTTGCTTAACTGAAAATTCAGTGATATCTAGGGAACGTTCTAATAAATCGACTTTCTCTCCCAGGAGCAAGTCTAAGTCGCTGTGTAAGCGTAACTCGGCTGTTTCTCCCTGTGACTCATAACATCGAAGGATAAACTTTTGCATATTATCTTCTGTTGGCTTCAAGGCCATTAAGATTAAATTTTGAGAAGTTAAATTTAAGAAACTCATTTTATCTTTAGTGCTGAGTGCTGAGTGCTGAGTTTTGAGTGCTGAGTGCTGAGGAGAAAAGACTTGTAGGGAAATGTTTAATTCATAGCCACGTTGTACTGTCTGGGCTGATTCCCAACTACCTGCGTGGGGATACAAAGCATAGGTGAATTCGTGAAAGCCTCTGTCTGTTTCTGGGTCAGGCCAGTTGGGACTGCGTAGCAGCGATAGGCGTAGTTGATTGGATTGGCTGTCGTAACCATATTTACAATCGTTGAGGAGACTGACACCGTAAATACCGAGTTCTGTTTCTTCAGTCAAATCAGCCCAATGCAAAGCTGGTACTTCCCATTTAGCTTGTTCTGCGGGGGTTTGTGGCTTTGTTGGGCGACGAATAGCACCACAGGGAATTTCGTAGGTAGCAAAGTCCGCTTCTACATTCAGAGGAAATGCTGCTTTGACAAACACCTGATTTTCTTGCCAATTAACTTTAGAGGTGATTTTTAGCAGAGGTGAATTTGCTTGTAGAATATAATCTTGGCAAAATTCCGATTCGCCTAACTGACGCACCACACGCAAGCGATGTTGCACTGACCCTTGTTCTAGTATCTGAATAGATTTGAGGCTGGTTGAAGGTAAAGGATGTTGGGCATAGTTGGGGTCAATATTCCAAGCATCCCAATATTGACCGCTATCTTGAAAGGCTTGTAATTGATTTCCTGCACCACTCAAAACTTCTCGTTGATGAGTTTTATCAAAAACGCTAGATAAATCACCCGTATCAGGATCAATAACTACCCGCAGGAATTGATTTTCGAGGACAAAATCAGGAGTACTGGATGACGGGATACTGGGATGATGGGGCGCTGGGACAAGCCAGAATAGACGATAGCCGACAGATGGGATATCAGTTGCTAAAAATAGTAGTGTTGATTGTTCAGTTAATTGAGATATGAGTTGGTTTCCAGCAACATCGTATATTTGCCATGCTTGGTTAGCTGTGGGTAGGGTGAGAGCAACTACCTCAGAACGCTGCCAGTTGAGAGAATTAAAAACAAAAACTGGTAGACTATTTGGTTCGGGTGGTTCTGGTAGAGTAAAGTGAGATGCGATCGCACACAATGAATCTTGTAATATCTTCGTTCCCACTTCTTCGACTTGCTGCCACTCAGGCAACGCATCAGTATAAACTTGGGTAATTGAAGAACCAGGCAAAATATCGTGAAATTGGTTAAATAACACTCGCTTCCAAGCTGCTTCGATGTCTGCTTTCTGATATGTTACGCCACAGATAATGGTTGCTAAAGTCGCAAAGAGTTCAGCTTGATATAGTAAATCTTCACAACGTCGATTCCACCACTTTTGATCAGCGTGGGTAGTATAACAGCCGCGATGGAATTCTAGATAGAGTTCATCGTCCCAGATGGGGAAGTCTGCTGGGCTAATTTGTTGGAGATACTTTTCAGCAGTCGTAAATTCCAATTCCGGGAAAACGGGAGAATGTTGCCAACGTTGGGCAATTTCCAACATATCACGGGTAGGGCCGCCGCCGTGGTCGCCAACACCAGGAAGCCAGAGAGACTCATTTAAACCTGTTTGAGCTTGCCATTCCAGAGTATAAGAGGCCATTTTAATTGGGTCAATGCCTTCCCCCACTGGTGCAGACATCAAACTAAATACTTGACTACCGTCAGGCGATCGCCACCAAAAAGCCCCATAATCAAACTTAGTAGTATCATTCCAGCGCAACTTTTGAGTCACAAAATACTCAACACCTGCATTAACAAAGAACTGCGGTAAAGTTGCACAAAAACCAAAGGTATCAGGAACCCAAACTATAGGTGAAATTTTGCCGAACTTTTCCTGAAAATAGCGCTGACCATATAATAACTGACGGACTATCGATTCACCGCTAATCAAATTTAGTTCTGGTTCTACCCACGTAGCCCCAATAATTTCCCAAATTCCAGCCGCTACCGCCTCTTGAATAGCTGCAAATAAATCTGGGCGATGTTCTTCCACCCAAGTATAAAGGGCGGGAGTTGAATGACAAAAAATTAATTCGGGAAAATCTTTTTGGAGTTTCAGAACTGACTCAAAAGTATTTTGGGCTGCATTCCAAGTTTCACTCACAGGCCATAGCCATGCTAAATCTAAGTGGGCGTGACCGAGTAAATTGATTTTGAATTTTGAACCGCTGATGAACGCGCATAGACGCAGATGATTAACAAGGTTTTGACGTAAAAACTGCAAATATTTTTCCCACTCCTCCCCCTCTTTCTCTGCGTCCTCTGCGCCTCTGCGGTTCGTTATCTTCTCTATCTCCGCCGCCAAACCATCCAACTTTTCCGGCGCAAACCTTTCCAAATAAAGCTGCACCACCGCCAACTCATCAGCCACAAAACCGGGATCAGGATGATTATAATCTGTAGACTCATAGACTAAAAGCGATCGCATCAAAGCCCCATCACAATGCCCCGGACTTGTCAAGCGCAAAGCTACAATAAACTCTTCTCCCGTTGATACCCCTGACTTCAGCAGTACTCTTGGTGAACAATCAAACAAATCTCCCGCTTGTACTAATTCGCCATTTACATAAATTTCAGCCGAATCTGCCCACCAAACCAAAGACAACCGCAAAGATAAACCAGCTAAAGGGTAACCCTGTAAATCTTGGGGAACTACTAACTTCTGCACTAGCCACAAAACTTTTTTTCCCTTTGTCCAAGCAATATGTCCTTGAGCATTTAGCTGTACAGGTTGCCAATCAGACCAATTAGATGCGACAACATCAGTAATACTTCGGTCATATTCCCGGTATTGCCAAGTAAACTGAAGATTAACTTGACAACAAGAACGCAGTTGTTCAATAGTTTCCGAGATTAATTTTGTCTGAGATTGAGATACAGGGAGGGTCATATTTTCGCTAAGATGATGGCACTTACGATGATAAACAGTTTGTCATTACTGATTTTTTGGCGGGAGTCTCACAACTAAACAAAACTCGAAATCATAAATCACTACCATGTCATCTGGTTCTTCTGGGCGTTATCAAAGCAGACTCTTTAACTTTGTCCACCAGCACTCTCGGCGGTTGACAGAACAATGGGAACACACCTTTCGGCACTTACAAGTTGCCACAAAATGGGGTGTGGAAGCGCTTTTGTACCCGATGTATTTGCTTTTTCAGTCAGCCGAGTCAACGGTGAAAACACTGTATACTAAAGAACCACATCATAGGCTAAAGTTACAACCAAATTATAGCGATCGCCCACTCGAAACTACCCCAACTGTTGATACGCCTATTCAGCGTGTCTTAGAAGCACTTCAAAAGCTTCCATCTGAAGAAATAACCACTCCAGCAAAATCAGCACCTTTGAATTTTTTGGGCAGTTGGTGGCAGAAATTGTTTCAACATAGTCCCACAAATAACTCCACTTTGACTCCATCCTTAACGATTTCAGACAACTTCTCCAGCCGTCTCACCTCACCTCAACTAAAAGAAGTCCAAGGAATTGCCTCAAATTTGGCCAATCGTAACTTGGTATTAGTTACAGCCAATAATGAAATTCTTGATATTTTGACATCTCAACAACAGACAAAACTAGTAGACAGAATTATTAGTGAAGTTGCTGGTTACTGGCATTATCAACAATTAAGATTATCTGAAAACAAGACAGATTTATTACCAGAAATTCATCGTGTATTAGCCAAACTAACTGGTGAGGATATAAGCAACATTCCAGCATTGCCATCAGAAAGGCCAACAGAATCACTAAATACTGGCAGAATATTAGAATTTTTGGATGCAGTTATTTCCA
Organism: Fortiea sp. LEGE XX443; assembly: GCF_015206815.1. Classification (GTDB taxonomy): domain Bacteria; phylum Cyanobacteriota; class Cyanobacteriia; order Cyanobacteriales; family Nostocaceae; genus Nostoc_B. The sequence goes on along the minus strand of NZ_JADEXZ010000033.1, from coordinate 29,181 downwards.
AATTGGAAGAAAAAACTTTAGTGCCAGTGCAACAACATAGTCAAGAAATTATTCAAATTACACACACAAAATTAAATGTCTTTCTTTATGGTAAAGACCAGTTAACTGCTCAAGGAGATATTACCGTTACATCTAATAGCTTGGAAACGGAAACGCTGAATTTTCAAGCTTTAATTGAGGCAGCAATAAATTATTTTTTTGGTGTTGGTAAAGGTAAAAAGCTTCAATCAAGTAATACTAACAGTCGCACAATAAGTCAGAAAAATTACCAAGCTTTACCTAAAAATAGACAGTCACAACATCAAGAGGCAGACCCTTGGTTGACTTGGCGTGATTTGTTTGGCAATTCTGAGCCAGTTACTCACAAAAAAGTTAAACCAAAACCAAAAATAAATTCTGCTTTATCTCCCAGTACATCAGTCAGGCTATCTCCAAAAACGAAATTGACTGTACCACAACCAAAAGCTGGCTCTGGTTTAGTACAACGGAAAAAACCAAACCGCAACCTTACGCCAAGTCAAAAAGTATCTGGAAAAGTTATTCCAACCAGTAGTTCAAACAGCGAAAATCAAACAAGAGAAATTACTCAACATCAAAGCCATAATCATCAAGTCGAAGCCAAGCCAGACTGGATAGAAATTAAAGCTACTTCTATGGAGTATGAGAAGCATTTCTTAGAAATAATTCTAGAATTGCTCGATCGCACTATGCTTTGGTTGGAAGAAATCTTAGTAAAAGCTCTTCATTTATTGCGAAGTCTGTGGCAAGGTAAATAATAGCATTTGACTATTAACTATTGGTGGGTTTCTGCGTGAAAGTTCTTGTTTACTGTAAATACTTCAATTTCAAAAATCCACTAGATAAACCAAAGATTGAAACATTTTTGGTCAATTTACCACAAATACCCCAGGTAGGTGAAACAATTGTTGTCGAGAGAATTTCGGCTCAAAAACAGTTTGTAATTATTTTTGAGTATATTGTGACAGCCGTACAGTTGAATGCCTCCAAAGAATCTACTGATGTAGCAGATGCTCAGGTAAACGCCTGTTTAAATCACTGCTGGGAAGGTACATCAAATTTTAAAATCGTCAATTTTTTAGAAAAATAGTTGTTTACCACAACATATGATTGAGGAAATAACGTAACAGCTTTGTCCCTGTGGGTTCTTGATAGTCAGTTGGCAACAAAGCTATCATTGCCTTCTGTAAAGAGTCTAAAGCAGTTTCTACTTCTTGTCGTGTGGTTTTCGTATTTTGAGAAAAATGTAACGGTTCACCAAAGCGAACAGTTAACTCTTTTCGGAGATAAAGGTCATGAGTGCCAATGAGAGCAACTGGTATTATTGGCACACCAGCACGTAAGGCATATATTATCGTTCCTCGCTTGAGAGGAAGATGCAGTTTACCCTCAGTATTTCCCAGTCGTCCTTCGGGAAAGAGAATCATCCCATCCCCGTGAGCCAAAATCCCTAGTACAATCCGGTCTATTTGTCGCAGTGTCTGTATATCGCTACCGGACGGGACATTTTGTGCAATGGCGGCGGCTAGTTCTGCTAAGTCTTGTCTTTCTGCTTTAGCTGCTGTCATCACAGCGACTTCTTCTTTCCACAATCGCGCCAAAGGAATGACACCTCCGGCAAAACTTAAAATGAAGCGCTTCCACCATTTGTTATAAAGGGTACGAGCATCGCCGAGAATGTAGTAGTAGGGTTGGGTAGGGAGTTCTGCCAACAACAGCAAGGGGTCAATGTGATGAAGATGGTTAACTGCGAGAATTGCTGGTGTCTGTGGTAAGCCTTCGAGGTTTTCTACCCGGACGCGGAACAAAAGATGAATGAGCGATCGCAAGACAAACCTTCGTACACTACCATTAATTTGGTGTTCTGTCTGTCCTGCGTTAATTGCTTCTAAGCGATTTAGAGCTTGTTCGATAGTATGAAGCACGGCGCGATCGCTTGCCGCCGCTACACCTTCTTCTACCCGCTTAATAGTGGTAGCATTCAAAGACGGCAAACTATCTGACTGATGGTTAGAGGAATTGTTAATCACACCCTCGTTGAATTCATGCACTCATCATAAATTATCCCGCAATTATGCAACGCCAAATTTCTTAATTCTATTAGCAACGTTAAAAACAAAGCCCTTTCACTGGCACGTGAAAGGGTCAAAGAGAAGGAATTCGGATAAGTCAAGTTCAATTTTCAATTATTTTCAAAATTATGCAAAGGCTGGAACAGACGTAATTTTTTGCGCTTATTCTTCTTATGAGTAATTAGATAATTATCAGCGTAACGAAAAGCCGCTTCACAATCGTAAGCCGCTATAGCCACAGCTTGCAAAAAAACCTGTATGGGAATTTCAAATTGGGAAATTCTTTCTGTTAGCAATATTAATTCCCTATCTGTTGCTGGTAAAGCAGTCTCTTCTGCCCATTCTGACTCATTAAAAACTTCTTCAATTAGCGCCTTGGACATTTTGTACCTCCCCAAAAGCATATGAAGCAAAGCCTGCGATGAAATTTAACTGTTCTTCACGAGTTTGTAAGTTAACAGGAAGTTCAGCACTAGGAAACCCTAGTTCTTTTAAAATATCCAAACAGTAAGCACTGGTTTGACTGTATGAAGCTTGCTCCCATTTGTGAGCTACCTCTTTTGCCATTTCCAGATTGACTCTAATAAATCTCATCGCAGGGCTAGTCATAATTGCACCCTAATAAACTGGATGTTTGCAGTTTTGATCAGAACCCCAATTCAGCGTAACCGTGATTTTGCTGAATTTATGAAGATGGGCAATTTGAGGATCAGCGCATTTGCGTAATCAACAGATGAGAGAATACGGAGATGGTGAAGGGTAAACAGAGACGCGGGGATGCAGAGACACGGATATACGGAGATTATCTACTTAACCTAATTTGCTTGGGATAAAATATTGGGTACTGGAAGAAAATGACAAATGACTATTGACTAATTTGAACTTCTTCAGCGACGCGTTTTAGGCGACGCAGTTGAGCTTGCATGTCTTCTTTTGTCCAAGATGCCGCAAAATTGTTGAATCCCCAATTAATCAAGGGATTGGGAACATTAAATTCAAAACGATTTAATAAGCACGTTCCCTTTTCCACAGGTTGGCATTCCCAGCGATCGCGTCCTTGAAAAAATCCCTGAAATTCCCAGACAACTAAACCGGGTCGTCTTTCTACTACAACGCTGTTCAGAGTCGGTTTAACGAGTGGAATTTGAATTATAAAGCGACTTTGACTGCCTAAATCAGTACTCCAAATTTCACCCGCAGGTTCGCAACGTAGCACAGGATTTAGCCAGCGAGACATCAGAGCTAAATCGGTAATACAACGCTCTACAATCGCCGCTGTGGCGTTAATTTGAATTGATTGCTCAAAAACTTGTGTCATGCCCTTAGATTAACCCAAAATTTGCTGTTGTCTGCAAGCTACATTTATGTGACAGACAATCGTATTTTTACCCAAGAAAAATCCATAGTCAAAATTCAAAAAATTTTTTCATTTGTAACAAATTAGCCTACATATCAGTTGCATATATATATTTACTGGTAAATTGATACGCAAAACAGACGTGAACTCACTAGAGTGTAATTTTGTCTCATCAAATTTACTCTACTGAGTTGACAAGTGTTTTTGGCGAATATGTAGTTTTAATTTCAGAAAACCATGAACACAACTTGGCCAGGAATAAACCAGTTGATAGACATTGGTTTGTCGATGAGGGGGCAGCAATTTTTATCACAATCGCCCAGCCTGCCACTGGAGCAACCAGAAGTCAATCAAGGAATTGCAGAACTACAAGGAATTGGGCAACAAGTTATTCTGTATACACCCCGATTGCTAGGAGCAGCAGCAATTTTGTTGGTTGGTATACTAATTGCTGCCAGCGTTGCCGCAGTTACAAGAGGAGTTTTGAATCGCACGAATATAGATAACCGAATTGCCTCAGGGGTGACGGGACGCAAAGATGTTCCCCAAGTAGAGAAGTTAATCTCTAGTTTGGTCTTTTGGAGCATTATCTTACTGACGGTAGTTGCTGTCTTGCAAGCATTAGGGCTAGAGGTAGCCTCTCGACCACTAAATAGTTTCCTTGACCAAATCATTGGCTTTTTGCCAAAAGTGGTAGGTGCGGGAGTAATTTTAGGAGCGGCTTGGGTATTAGCCAGTATTGTCAAAATTGTGACTTTGCGCGGATTGCAAGCACTCAAGCTAGATGAGCGTTTAAATCAAGAATCACCCGAAGATAGTATTAGTCTTGATCGCATCTCGTTGAGTGACACGATCTCCAATGCCCTATATTGGTTTATCTTTTTACTGTTTCTCATCCCAGTTCTCGATACTCTCGGACTCAGGCAGGCTCTATTACCAGTGCAAGCACTGATTACCGAGATTCTGTCGATTTTACCCAATATTTTGGCGGCAATTTTAATTGCGGTCTTGGGCTGGTTTCTCGCTAATATTGTCCGACGGATTGTTACTAACCTGTTAGCAACAACTGGCGTAGACCATTTAGGCAGTCGGTTTGGACTTTCGTCTTCAATGGGCGTACAGTCTTTATCAACAATTAGCGGCACAATTGTCTATGTTTTAATTTTGATCCCGGTTGCGATCGCGGCTCTCAATGCTTTAAAAATTGAAGCAATATCTGTGCCGGCAATTACCATGCTGCAACAGATTCTTAATACTTTGCCTGCTATCTTTACAGCCGTGGCAATTTTAATGATTGCCTTTTTTGTCGGGCGCTTTGTTGGAGATTTAGTCACTAGCATTCTCACTAGTTTGGGCTTTAACAATATTTTTACAGCATTGGGTTTACCATTACCTGCTAGGCAAACAATCTACACAGAAACTGAACCATTAGCACCAATCCGCACACCCTCAGAAATTGCTGGGATTGTTACTTTAGTCGTGATCATGCTATTTGCCACAGTGGCAGCTGTCAATATCTTAAATATTCCGGCGCTGACAACACTGGTCACTGGCATTTTAATTATCATGGGGCGAATTTTAGCAGGATTAATTGTATTTGCTGTGGGCTTGTTTTTGGCAAATCTCGCTTTTAGTTTGATTAGTAGTTCCGGCGATCGCCAGGGCCGGATTTTAGCTCAAGTAGCCAGAATTGCGATTATTACCTTAATTTCGGCAATGGCCCTACAACAAATTGGGGTTGCCAGCGATATTGTGAATTTAGCATTTGGATTATTACTCGGTGGGATCGCAGTAGCTATTGCTTTAGCTTTTGGTCTCGGTGGCCGCGATATTGCCCGCGAGCAAGTAAAAGAGTGGCTAGATTCGTTTAAAGGTAAGAGCTAAATAAACCATTAGTGCTTAACTATAGGCACATTTTAATTGAAAATAGAACACTCGTTCCCAGGCTACTGTCTGGGAATGTTGATTTTAATTTTTACCTTTTTTAAGGATAAATTTCTGATTTTCTCAATAAATTGATTTTTTTGGTTGTTACAACAGTCAGGCTACTCCAGACAAAACTTTTACCTGCATGATCAAATACAGATCCCGCATTAACATAACATCGCAGAAGAGTATAATTAGAACTGAAAATAATTAAGTAATAAAAATGATTAGGCCGCGGAGATCGGCAGTAAACAAAGTTACCTTCAGCCACATGCACTCCGAAGGTACTAATAACTATTTTCACTATGATAGTTGCTACAGTATATGCTAAGATACAGCGCAAATTCTGTTTAATATATCTGCTCTTGTGCGTAAAAGCGCAATTATACAAGTTAGCAAATTTGAAGAAGGATTCAGAAGTCAAGATTGAATATAAGTAGGTCGGTGTTAAAAATTGTCGTTATGACAAGGCAGGAGGCAGAAAGCAGAAGGGAAGAGATTTTCAAGCTACTTTACTTTCTGTTACATAGTTCGGTCTATTTGCACCTTTCTACTTATAAAATCAATCAGTAGGAGATTCAGACCTAAGTCGGGCTAACTCCCCCGCAGTACCAGACTCACCGACTTATCTCATCAGACGTAGTTAATTCCGAATGAATTCTAACTCCTGAATTATATTTTGATAAATTCAGAGTAATTTTGTGTAATGTCAAGCTAAGGACGTTTTATTAAAAATAATGAAACCAGCTTGAGAGCAGGATTTTGAACCATAAATTTTTGAGAATTCAGAATTAGTACATTATTTAGTTAGAAAGCCAAGAATATCAGAGTGAAGTTACAGTTGAGACATTTTTAATACATGGTATTACAGAATTGGAGACGCAAGCGAGGAGTTGTACTTACTACTAGGGGTTTGCAAAAACTTCAAGACGCAAAGCGGAAATCAGAAGCACAAGAAAATTTTGGCAATAGTTACACACTTGAAGATATAAGCACACTTTCAGGTTTACATCCAAGTACAATCTCAAAAGTACTAAATCGAGAAGGAGGCGTTGATAAAAAAACCCTAGAAAAGCTATTTTCAGTTTTTAACTTAAAAATAGAAGAAAGTGACTATTTAAGCTCAAATACTCGTCTGGATTGGGGAGATGCTAACTTTATATCGTTTTTTTATGGACGTAAAGAGGAGCTTACCATATTAGACCAATGGATTCTCGATGAGCGCTGCCAATTGGTAGCATTATTAGGAATGGGTGGCATTGGAAAAACGGCTCTGTCTGTAAAGCTGGCTCAACAGATTCAGGAAGACTTTGAATATGTTGTTTGGCGATCGCTCCGAGAAGCTCCACCGGTGAAAGCTATACTAACTCAGATACTCCAATTTTTATCTGACGAGCAAGAAACAGAAGGCAACTTACCAGAAAGTTTCAGCGATAGAGTTTCCCGTCTAATTGATTATCTACGAAATCATCGCTGTCTGTTGATACTTGATAATGCAGAGTCAATTCTACGTTATGGGAGTCGAGCGGGAAAATATCGAGAAGGATATGAGGGATATGGTGAGCTTTTCAGACGTTTAGGAGAAGCCACTCACCAAAGTTGCTTAGTACTAACTAGTCGGGAAAAACCTCAAGAGGTGGCACTATTAGAAGGAGAAACACTACCAGTTCACTCCTTACAATTAAGTGGTTTGAAGGTAGTGGAAGGGAAGGAAATTTTAAAAGTTAAGGGGTTATCAGCCGCAGAAGATGAATGGAAAGCAATGATTGAGTCCTATGGAGGTAATCCATTGGCTTTAAAGATAGTTGCTACAACCATTGAAGATGTGTTTGGCGGAAATGTAACTGAGTTTTTGCAACAAAATACAGTTATTTTTGGAGATATTCGTGATATTTTAGACCAGCAGTTTGAGCGCTTGTCAGATTTAGAACAAGAAATAATGTATTGGTTAGCAATTAATTGTGAACCAGTGGCGCTATCAGACTTACGAGATGATATTTTGTCCCCAGTGCCATCACAAAAATTACTAGAGGCTCTAGAATCTTTGGTTAGGCGATCGCTAGTTGAAAAAAGTACAGCTACTTTCACCTTACAACCTGTAGTCATGGAATATGTGACTCAGATATTAATAGAGCGAGTCTGTGAAGAGATTGCAACTGAGAATATTCAGCTTTTGAGATGTCACGCTCTGATTAAAGCAAGTACCAAAGACTACATCAGAGAAACTCAAATTCGCCTTATCCTCAAACCAGTTATTGATGGGTTGCTCACAATATTGAGAAGCAAAAAAGGTATTGAAAAGCAATTAACTAAAATTTTATTCAAGCTAAGACAAGAATCACCGCAAGAACCAGGATACACAGGTGGAAATATTCTCAATTTGCTTTGTCAACTGCAAACAGATTTAACAGGCTATGATTTTTCCGAATTGACGGTTTGGCAAGCAGACTTACGGAATGTAAAATTGCACAATGTCAATTTTCAAAATGCTGATTTAGCTAAGTCTGTTTTTACTGAAACCTTCGCTGGTATTGGCTCAGTCGCCTTTAGCCCTGATGGCAAATTTTTAGCTACAGGGGATACCAATGGTGAGATTCGCTTATACCAAGTTTCAAATTGGAGACAAGTTTTAATTTGTAAGGGACATACAAACTGGGTTCCATCGCTTGCCTTTAGTCCTGATAGTAGTATTCTTGCCAGTAGTAGTAGTGACCACACCGTGAAGTTGTGGGATGTGAATACAGGTCAATGCCTTCAAACTTTACAAGGACACGAACATGAAGTATGGACAGTAGCCTTTAGCCCAGATGGTAAAACACTAACAAGTGGTAGTAATGATCATCTGATCAAGCTATGGAGTGTTAGCACTGGTGAATGCCTAAAAACCTTTCAGGGACATACAAGTTGGATAGTCTGTAATATTTTTACTCTAGATGGCAAGACGCTGGTCAGCAGTAGTGATGATGACACAATCCGATTATGGGATGTCAGCACTGGTAAATGTCTGAAAATTTTACATGGGCATCTTGATGGAATACGCTCAATCAGTATCAGCCCTGATGGTCAAACAATGGTGAGTAGCAGTGATGACCAGACGATAAAGTTATGGGATTTCAATACTGGTGAATGTGTCAAAACTTTACAAGGGCATCATGCTGCGGTCTGGTCACTTGCCATTAATCCTCAAGGCAATCTCATCGCTAGTGGTAGTCTGGATCAAACAGTAAAATTATGGGATTTCAATACTGGTCAATGCCTGAAAACCCTTCAGGGACATTCGAGTTGGGTATTTTCCGTCGCTTTTAGTCTGCGAGGAGATATTCTTGCTAGTGGCGGTGACGATCAAACAGTAAAGCTATGGAACGTTACTACTGGTCAATGTCTCAAAACTTTCAGTGGATATACTAGTCAGGTCTGGTCAGTTGCTTACAGTCCGGATGGTCAGTTTTTGGTAAGTGGGAGCCATGACCGCATAGTAAGGTTATGGGATGTCAATACAGGTAAAGTATTGCAAACTTTTCCAGGACATTGTGCTGCGGTTAGATCGGTAACCTGTAGCCCAAACGGGCAAACATTGGCAAGCGGCAGTGATGATCAAACAATCAGATTGTGGGATGTTAATACGGGTCAAGCTTTGCAAACTTTTCAGGAACATCGTGCCGCCGTCCAGTCAATTGCTTTCAGTTCTGATGGTCAGATGTTGGCGAGTGGCAGTGACGATCAAACAATTAGGTTGTGGGATGTTAATACGGGTCAAGCCTTACAAATTCTTCAGGGACATCATGCTGCTGTTCAGTCAGTTGCCTTTAGTCCTCAAGGGAAGACACTGGCAAGTGGTGCTTGGGATCAAACAGTCAAGTTATGGGATGTAAACACTGGTGAGTGCAAACAAACATTAGAGGGACATACGAATTGGGTTTGGTCAATCGCTTTTAGCCCTAATGGCGAACTGCTGGCAAGTGCCAGTTATGACGGAACAATCCGGTTGTGGAATGTTAAAAGTGGCATCTGTATACAAACTTTTGAGGTTTGTGCAAATAGTATTGTTAAAGCAGTCGTTTTTAGTCGAGACGGTCAGATTCTAGCTAGTAGCAGCTCCGATTACACCATTAAGTTATGGGATGTGGATACAGGTGAATGTCAAAGAACATTACGTGGGCATTCAGCTTGGGTCTGGTCAATTGCTTTTAGCCCAGATAATCTAACTTTAGCCAGCAGTGGTGCTGATGAAACGATTCGACTTTGGGATATCAGCTTGGACGAATGCTTAAAAACGTTGAAAGCTAAGAAATTTTACGAGGGAATGAATATTCGGGGGATTACAGGCTTAACTTCCGCAACTATCGCTACTCTCAAAGGTTTAGGGGCAATTGCTTAAGAAAAATAACCTCGGTTAGCAGTTATTCCAAACCAGTGAAAATTTTACCAATCTGGCGAAGTCCACTACACAGTTGTTTAAAATATCCTGTCAGTAGACAAAAGATGTTTCTGCTTCATCAGTGTCAATCCCTAATTGTCTAACTTTTATAGTCTTTGAGTTTAAATAGCTTTAAGTGTTTTTAAACACTTACGTATCACAGACTAGACAATTGAGGGATACCCACTAGTGAACTCAAGGTCTGTTCATAAAATTGTGTAGATAGACAAAAACTAAAAATCAGCCATAGGAATGTCGCTGGGCAATCCATGTGCAAATTCCTCAAACATAATTCTTTCTAACTCAAACTCTGTGTCATCCAAAGTATCTAAGCTACTTTCGCTGAAGTTACTAGCAGAGTCATGAGAATTCAAAGATTGTTGCTTGATAACAGAATCATGAGAACTCAAAGATTGCTGCTCGATAGCTGTAGTTGTTGATGTTGCTGTTTTCATTGTCTTTTCTCTGGCTAATTGCACTGAATTATATGTTGTTAAAACTTTTCTACACAGCTTCAGCTTGGTTGTTTGGTGAGTACGTCAGTAGTTGATAACCCAATACAGTTCAGTTAAGCCTAAAAATAGTACTGTTGTAGATTGGGTTTCGCTACGCCTAACCCAACCTACTTTTTTCTTAACTGAACCGTATTGGTTGATAACCAAGCCTCAGTTATAGTTTTCTGTAAGCTCTAGTGGTTTTAAGACATTTTCAATCTCTTCATCTGATATATAAGCTTCTTGGGGTGGGCTGAAACGCAATAATGCGGCTTGGTAACAGGCTCTAGCCAAGCGATCGCGCTCTTGGGAAGTCAGCCCTGCAATCATCGCAACTGTTTCCTTTACGTGTTCTACCTCGGTAGCGCTAATAGCGCTGTGTACACGTAGGCAACGAGTAGCATTGATACCAGATGGTAGCAATGACTCCACTTTTTGGATGTAACCTTCTCCTATACATATCCCTAGACGTTCCGCCGTATAGGAATAGCCCACACAATCAATTGGATCTGAGTCCTGTGCGCTTTGGGCGAAGTAATCCATCAAAGCCTTGGCGGCTGGAGGATAAAACGCTTGTACAACAGCTTCAGCTCTATACCCCATCGATTGAATATCCCGTAGAGCGAGTTGGTCATGACCTGCTTCTTCTACAGCTTTTTGTGCAGCCCACTGTGCCAAACTCTGACGATTGGCTGAAGCGAAACGCTCTCTGGCTTCCTCCATCAGTTGCGGAGTGGAGTGACATAAATGATAAAAACCTGCAAGCCGCCATACCCAACGTGTAGGGGTTAAAGCTGGTGGTCTGCGCTCCGACTTGACTGCGTACCAAGCTGATACTATCGCATGATCTAAAAGCTTTCGGGTTTTAGCTAAGGTGTTTGCATCAATCATTTTTTGAGTTAAGGAATCACCGCTTCCCGTAGGTTCGGGTTTATGTACCCCAGTATTCTTTGCAGTCTGCATCATTACTTTATCAGGCTCAGTACATGCCGATTCAGTATTAGTTAAAAATTCATTAGGCATAGCTTGTTTTATAATCCCACATCTTCCAGAATGTTGACTACTACTTCTGCTACCAAAAGAGATAGCGGATGGCTTACTATGAGATGACTCTCATGCTTCGACTAAGCGACTCTGCTTTGAAGATTTTGTTCTCACTTACCGATACGAGTGGATTACCAAAGTAAATTTTTTGAAAAAAAGATAAGTAAAAAGCTTAACTTTAAGCTTAAAATCTTGATTTTCACTGGTCAATGTGTTTCAGAATTGGCAATATTTAGTAGACTCCATACAAATGAAAAAATGATGGATAATACGGCTGCGCTTGAATTTTCTAGTTTTGCAACCCCCAAGAAAAAATCGATAGTCAAGCAAATTACCCTAGACTTGACTCCAGATGAAGCTCAAAACCTAGAAAAATATTGTGAGCAAACAGGCCAAGCAGTAACGAATGTGATCGAAGAACTCATTCGAGGATTACCTGTAACCTAAATTTTTACAGGCAAAAAGTTAAGCTTGAGGAAATCTTAAACGCAATAGAGAAGAAGTAACTTATTGGGTTCAAACAGAGACTGAGTTTGTATACTAATCAGACATCTTATTAGTCAATCCTCGAATAAGTTCTCTGATTACATCTGTTGCTGGTCTCCCTGTCTGGTCACAATAGTTTTCCAGGTTCTTGGCTTCGTTTAATGCGAGATTTATGGTTATTCGCTTGACCGCCCATTTTTTGTTCATGCGATGAATATGGTTGTATTGGATAGGATTACAGCTATTTTCATTTATTTAGGCTATTCTTTTAGTTTTTTCTCTGTGCCTCTGGGCGATTAAAAAGATGTAGTTAATTTAATTGAAAATAGCTATGAAAAAATAAGTCTTTGCTTTAATGAGATGCTCTCAAAAGTAGTAAAGACGTTGATTTGCTATGCGCCGGATCATGATGAAGTTATTGTCGTAAATATTGTTTCCTCGTAACTTTTGAACTATTCTCTAAAATTCCCAAGTTTTTTGTTTTCTCTGGTATTTAGGTCAGGTTATAAATTTCTCATTGAGAATATTAGCACCCAAGTCAACCATCAGCCAAATATGAGGTCATAATACAATGTACGTAAAATCAGCAAATTGATGCAGATAATTGTTGTGATGATCCTGATTTTGATGGACAAAATCATTCATAAAGTAGATATATAAGTGTAAAATAAGGACTGAAATGCTTAAATCGAGCATATAATGAGTTTTACAAGCTCATGCCATCTTTAGCGACTGTTTTTGTTTCTATATGAGGTCATCTACTACAAATCTTAGTTAAATTAGTTTTATAAATAAACAAACAATGTATTAAATAATTTAATGTTTTGTCCCTGGTATTTATACCAGGGATATTTTTAGTCATTGATAAATGCAAACAGAACAAGCATCGTGTAAAGATTAAGCTTCTAGATAAGCAAAGAATAGGAAATTTGGCATATTGAACTTTGAAAAAGTTCCAGAAAGATGCCAAGACAACAAGAAACAAAAGCTTGGGAATGTTTGATTGTATGTGAGTAGTATTTAATTTTTGCTTTTTAAAACTCCTATTTCTTGTTGTATGGGCAGAACATCTAAAATATCAGTCTGGGAACAATATTTCAGGTCTTCATGACATTCAAGGCGTAACAAGCGTTTGCCGTGACTAGCATGATGGAATAATCCTAATAAATTATCTTGCCACTGGGAGTAAAGAGCGATCGCACTAATCAATTCATCGTTACCAGCTAATTCATCTGGTGACATCTGGGATTTTTTAGCAATACTATGAGCGATCGCTCCAGCACAAACTGTATCCTCCAAGGAAAAACTACCTTCCCAACCAGAGCCAACAACCCAGACTGTCTCTGGTTGTTTTTCTAGAACATAATCCACGATCGCGGCTCGGTTAATCAAAGCTGCTGCTAGTACGCTTGGAGAGTTTTGTATCCGTTGTAACGCACGAGTGCCATTGGTGGTACTAATAAATAAGCGACGACCTTGTACTAGCTCTGGTGTGCAGTCTAGAGGAGAGTTGCCAAGTTCAAAGTCAGCTACTTTAGCGCCGCCCCGTTCTCCGGCTCGTAAACGTTTTTCTGCTGGCCATTGTTCGCTAACTTCTATGAGTTTGTCTAAATCGCTAAAAACTTGCACCGCTTCGCCTCCAGCCGCTAGAACTGTGGCAATTGTGCTAGTAGCACGTAAGACATCAACTGCGATCGCGCAGTCTGGAACTTCATCCGTAGGAGTCAATTCCGGAGTGTGGTATACAAATAACTTCACGCGCTGGATACACCTGCTCTAAATATTACTGTCGAAATACATTCTAATTTGTGTTAATGGCCATAATGACAATTCCAGCAATAGGATTTTCTAGAGGTAGTACCAAGATTTAAGCCAATGAGGACAAACGTCCTGGGTTTTTGTTGTCAGTGAAAGCAACTTTGTCGAGGAGTTAGGGCATTGTTGATTATTCAAAGCCAGACACAAAGCGGCTATTTTTCGAGAACGCCTAAAGGTAAACATGTAGGGTAACAGCACTTGTTTAAGATGGCGGATGGCTGCGCTGGTGTTGCTTTCATAGGTAATTTGGACACATTGGGCGATAGCGCTTTGCAAATCAAACTCTGGAAAATAGCAACTATGAGTTTGCAGTTGGTAATCAGTTCCCGGCAATTGGTAAATTAATAACTGCTGCTTTTTGAATAACCAAACTTCGGGAACACGATAGGGCAGATAATCTTGGACATCAGAATAACTAGTTACGTCAATTTCAATCACAAGATCCGGAGGTGGATCTTGTCTCCAGTCAATCCGCTTTTTACCCGAAACTGCTTGCCAATTGTCGATGTAAAAACAATAATCAGGCTCAATACCGCTTTCTTCCGGTAGGCTCATGGTGACAGGGGTAAACGCATCGTATTCCCGTCCATCGTGATCCAAAAGAGTCTTCACAATATCCGCAAGCAAATTGGCATCTCGTCCATGCACAGGTAAAGGCGACATCAGTAGTACTTCTCCATCGTGGTATTTGATGCGGGGAATTGAACCATCTCCCCGTTGTCCACATAGGCGCTGGTATTCCTCCCAACTAGCAGGTAAGCGTACTACGGAACCAGGAGGTAATTGAATTTTTTCTGGGGATATCAGAGCAAACATAGCTTAAGCTCCTTTGGGCTGTTGTACAGGAGGTTTTTTAAGAGGCGCGATCGCCTTGGATAGTGTGGCGGTGACATATAATAACTCTATCTTGATCAACTAAGAGGGGAATTTTGCATCAAATCCGCTAATCCAACCTCTAGTATCTAAATTATCGATATGGCACCTTTACCCGACTACCGCCCAAAACAACTATCTGTAGGGCCTTTGGAAGCAGAAATTTTAAATATTATCTGGGAACTTGGTTCAGCCACAGTCAAAGATGTACACGATCGCATTTTGGCTGACCCAAACCGCGAATTAGCTTATACTTCTGTCACTACAGTTCTACGGCGGCTCACAGAAAAAGGTTGGCTGGCCTGCGATAAACAAGGGCGAGCTTTTTATTGGCGACCATTGCTAAGTCAGCAACAAGCTCAAGTAATTAAAGCTCACGATCAGTTACAACGATTTCTAGCGGTGGGTAATCCTGATGTAGTCGCGGCTTTTGCTGATAGTCTTGATGAAACTGCAAGTCAGCAAATAGAAGCGATCGCCAAACGCATTCAAGCTGCACGCCAAGCCAGGGAGGAACAATAATGCATCTAATCATGATTATGACTGCTTTAACAGTTTCTTGGATATTGAGATGCTCTTGGACAGATCCTCAAAGTAATTGGAACAACCGCTGGCGGCGATCGCTATTTTTATTTCTCTTTCCACCTTTGCTAATTTTTATGACAGCGATCGCCCTACTATTTATGGGGCCGCAAGGCAAAATGGGTGGAGCCTACACAGGCTGGTTCAGTTACGACCTAGCATTTTGTGGTCTAGGTTATTTTGCCTTTTTGTGCATTAAACTAGCTTTACAAGGTTGGCAGTCTGTAGAATCTGCCCGCCATTCTCCCTTAGTCAATCTTGATGGTAGACCAGTTAGACTGCTCAATACACCAGCGTTGTTTGCTGGTCAAATTGGTTTTTGGCAACCCGAATTAGTAGTCAGCCAAGGGCTGCTGCAAACTCTCTCACCGGCTCATGTTGAAAGTGTCTTGGCGCACGAGCAAGGACATCATTATTACCGAGATACATTTTGGTTTTTTTGGCTGGGTTGGGTGCGTTCTTGCACCGCTTGGTTGCCCAATACAAATGCTTTGTGGCAAGAATTGCTGGTGTTGCGCGAACTCCGTGCCGACAGTTACGCCGTGTCCCAGGTAGATCCATTGCTGTTAGCGGAATCACTAGTATTGGTTGTCAGCCAAACTTTTGTCTTAGCAGAATCCGAGATTTGCTGTGCCGCTTTGGGTACTAGCGTAGGCGATCGCCTCGAACAAAGAATAGATGCTTTACTAACACCACCAGAACCCACGCCAACCATGAAATGGCCATCTTGGCATGGATTTCTTTTGGCGTTCATACCATTATTAACTGTTTTATTCCACACCTAAGAATTGTGTTTCAAAGCAAATCCTTGTAGAGACGTGACATGTCACGCCTCTACATTTTCGGAGATATCTCACACCAATTCTCTAAAATTAGGCAACACATTCAAACCCCACAACCCAGACCAAATAAGAGTTTCTTAATTACGAATTACGTAAGCGTTAGCGACGCAGGAGCGTCATTACGAATTACGAATTACGAATTGCCATAAGCTTTCTCCTCCTCTGTGTCTAGTGAAAGACCAACTATTTCAAACTTGAGGTGGATGTAAGTGATACTCTAGTTTTATAGGGTCTTAAGTAGTGTTGCGTAAAATTAGGAGCATATACTCATGAATATATTAATGCAGGCAGCAGATTCAGTCGCAACAGGCGGAGGTCATTTTCCTTTGGCCTTTACGTTGGTGTATGTAGTTGGCTTTATTGCTGCTGTTACCATTGGTTCTATTGCTTGGTACAACTCTAAACGCCCTGTTGGTTGGGAAAGTAAAGACCGTCCAGACTTTGTACCCAAGGTTGAAAAAGAAGAAACTCCGGGTCTGAGTGAACCGAAGTCTTAAGTAATCCTGTTAGCGTAGCGGGGCGCAAGCCCGTGCTGAGTTGAACAAGCAACTCAAAACTTGTATGCAGACGCGCTCAGTCGCGTCTCTACTCATAACTCACAATTGTTAGTTTTGGACTTCAACCCAACGACGATAAAGCTTTTGAATTTTTTTGAGTAACGCATTATGAACTGGTTGAACAGAATCATCTAGCTCTGCTAACTCCTGAAGTTTTGTCAAGAGTCTTGCTTCTTCAATTGCTACTTCACCATCGCTATAAATTAAGCCACTAATGGCTTCAATAAGATTTTCACAATCTTCCAAACTAGGGCGATCGCCTAGATATTCTTTCACCCAGGCATAGCACTCTTTTGGTTGCACAGGTACCAATTCATAAAGCCAAGGCTTAATCTCTGGATCGGTAGCCAAACCTTTGGCTTGGGCAATTTCGCGGAGATATTGCCGTTCTTCTGGCTGAATTATGCCATCAATCCAAGCGGCTCCAATCAGGATTTTAACTAAGTTCTTTACATTAGAATCAGTAACCATTGCTGCCTCCTATGGTAGATTGGGGCTTCCATCAAATCGTACAATCCCCGGTAGTAATCACTCGGAATCATTAGTTTTTCTTAAGCGCACCATAAAAAAACCATCCATATCCCAACGGTGAGGCCAGACTTTGAGCCAGCCTTGAGGTGTGGAATAAACAGAGTAGGGCGAACCAACTTTCAGAGGCGCAATTTGCCACTCAGGATTCTCTGCTAAAAATCCCAAAATTACCTCTTCATTTTCTGCTGGATGCAGTGTACAGGTAGCATAAACTAATAAACCACCATTTTTGACAAAATTTGATGTATGTGATAGTAGTTGCTTTTGCAGCAGTGAGAGTTCCTGTACAGAATCGGGTGTCTGTCGCCAACGTGCATCAGCGTGGCGATGTAAGGTTCCCAAACCAGAACATGGTGCATCTAGCAAAACGCGATCAGCAGTATGATCAAACTGCGGCAAGTTGCGACTGTCGCCAGTACAAATTTCAATTGATTTTAAATTTAGCCGTCGAGCATTCTCTTGGAGTTTACGTAGTCGCGAAGGAGTGCGATCGCAAGCCCAAACTTTGCCTTGATCCTGGATCAATTCCGCGATATGAGTTGTTTTTCCCCCCGGTGCTGCACAAGTATCAATCACCACCTCACCTGGTTGGGGGTCGAGTACATGACTCACCAGTTGGGCTGTAGCATCTTGGACAACCCACCAGCCTTCAGTAAACCCTGGTAAATGTTGAATCGGCCCACTACTACTAATTAATCTTAAAGCTTGAGGTAAATTGGAAATCTCTCTAGCTAAAACTCCCGCAGACTGTAGCGTTGTCTCTACTTGCTCTCGATTAGTGCGTAGTGGATTGATCCGGAGATCGATTGTCGGTGTTTGGTTCATCCATTCACAGAGTTTTTCTGTCTCCGCCATCCCAATTTGGTCTAACCAAACCTGAATAATCCAGTCAGGAAAACTATATAAAATCCCCAAGCGTTCTACTAAATTTTCTGGTAATTTCAGGATTTCTGAGGAGTTCTCTGCAAGACGGATATACTGGCGTAACAAACCATTGACAAAACCCGTGAGTCCAGGGAAACCATTTTCTTTAGCAAGTTCAACAGTAGTATTCACCGCCGCCGAAGGGGGAATTCGCTCTTGGTAGCGCAGTTGGTACAAACCTAGATGTAAGATTGTACGCAGGTCTTTTGGTTGTTGGTGAGATTTTTTAGTGCCAAGCTGGTTAATTAAGGCATCGAGGGTGCGCTGTCTTCTGACGCTACCATAAACTAATTCTGTAGCTAGACGGCGATCGCTATCTGGCAATTTAAATTTTTGCAACACTCTGTCTAGAGCAACATCAGCATAAGCCCCTTGATGAACATCTCGCAGGGCGATAAAAGCTATTTGACGGGGGTTAGTCATGAAATTTAAAGTAAAAGTTTGGCGCTACCCTTTTGGAAATTTTAAAAGAATTTATACTAGATGGAAAAAGAATACGATAAATATAACAGTAGAGCGATCCACAAATAATCTATGAGTGCTGAGTATAAACTCAAAAGTTAGTTTCATAACGACAGAACTTAATTTCATAACAACAGAACTTAATGTCGTAATGACAAAAGTTAGTTTCATAACGACACTAACTTTGCAGACAGTTGTAACAGAAGATGGCGATCGCACCATGATACTGAACTCGACTTTTGGCGAATGGTATTCGTTTTGCCAATGAGCATAAAGTAGCGTAGACTGCTCATCACTATTTACTTACCATGCCAGAGCTCAATCAAAATCAACACCTGGGTAAGGGCTGGTCTTTTCCGTTACGGGTAAATGTCCAAGGAGGTGTGCAATTTAGTACAGCAGAACGCAACATTGAAGAGTCGATGATGCTGATTCTACGTACCGATTTGGGTGAACGTGTATATCGCCCTAACTTTGGTTCGCGGTTGTCAGAGTTGACTTTTGCACCGATGAATACTCAAACTTTATTACTTTTGCGTCTACACGTCCAAGAAGCTTTGGAAATGTGGGAACCACGAATCGTTTTAGATGCGGTGCGTGCTGACCCCGATCCGCTGCGAGGTCGGGTAGATATTGTGATTGATTATCATCCTAAAGATACGCACGATTCGCGGAGTTTAGTATTTCCGTTTTATTTGAATGGTCAATAAATGGTCATTGGTCATTGGTCATTTGTTAAGAGATAGGAAGTTGCGGGAGTATTTAATACTCAGCACTCAGCACTTTTAACTCAGCACTTTTAACTCAGCACTTTTAAGATTGTGGAATTTGATTTTTTACCAAAGTTACCAAAGTCTAATCTGGACGATCGCACTTTTAAAGATTTAGTTGATGAGTGTATTCTCAGGATTCCGCGCTATTGTCCAGAATGGACGAATTACAACCCCAGTGACCCAGGAATCACGCTGATTGAGCTATTTGCTTGGTTAACTGACCAAATGCTGCTGCGGTTTAACGAAGTACCAAAGCGCAATTACATTACATTTTTAGAATTATTAGGTGTCAGGTTACAAGCACCTGCGCCTGCTGTGGCGGATATTACTTTTTATTTGAGTGCTGCTTTACCAAATATTTACACAATTCCGGCTGGGGTGGAGGTGGCGACGATTCGCACAGAAACAGAAGAGGCGATCGCATTCACCACAGATCGGCCTTTAATAATTGATAAACCCCAAATTCGTCACTTTCTCACCTGTCAAACCGCCGATAAAACACCAGAAATTTTGCGCGATCGCTTTACTAATTTATGGACGATGCGCTCTGATGGTGAGTGGTACGGTAGGGAATTGCCATTTTTTGAAGAACAACCCCAACCAGGAAACAGCTTTTATTTAGTTATTGATGGTGAATCTCAGTGTGAAGGTAATGTTCTCGCACTGCAATTTAAAGGAGAAGCCGCCACAGCTACAGGGATTAATCCCGATATTCCGCCCCGGCGCTGGGAAGCGTGGAATGGTGTGGAATGGGAAACAGTACTATTACAAGAATCTGACGACAGCACCAAGGGTTTTAGTTTTAGCGAATTGCTTACCCAAGGCGTGAATCCCTTGCAAGGTGCAGATATAGTGCTGCATTTACCGCAATCTTGGCCTGTAACAACCTTTACCGCCTATCAAGGACGCTGGTTGCGTTGTGTTTACACTGCACCCCAACCTAATCAACCAGGATATAGCAGTTCACCGCGCATGATTGGTTTGGCAGCTAGATCCATTGGTGGGACTGTTGGTGCTAGTCAAAGTGAACTGATTCGCAACGAAATTGTCGGGGAAAGCAACGGTATACCCGGACAGACTTTTCAATTACAAGGAGTTCCTGTATTGAACCGTCGGGAAGATGAATATTTGCTAGTTTCACCGCCGGGGGGAATTCCCCAAAGGTGGTATGAAGTCAGCGATTTTGCCAATTCTCTCCCCCAAGATTTGCACTACACCATAGATTCGCGTACAGGGACAGTACAGTTCGGCCCGGTGATTCGAGAACCAGCACAACTCCAGCAACAAACTGAGTTAAGGAGAGGCGTAGGAAATCTTCCTAATATTCAAGAACTAGAACGACAATATGGCGCTGTACCACCGCGCGGTTCGGTAATTCGGATGGTTGCGTACCGCACGGGTGGAGGAAGAAAAGGTAATGTGCAACGAGGGACAATTACAGTAGCGAAAAATGCGGTTCCTTACGTTGCGAAGTTGATTAATCATACACCAGCGCGTAACGGTTCGGATGCGGAATCATTGGAAGATGCAGTAATTCGAGTTCCGGCGATGCTGCGAACCCGCGATCGCGCTGTGACTCCCGAAGATTTTGAAGTGCTGACATTACAAGCGGGTGATGGTGCGGTGGCGCGAGTGCGATGCTTACCACCTACAACTACACAAGAAGCCGGAACAATCAAATTGTTGGTTGTCCCGGCGGCGAATACAGATGCAATTAATCGTAGTGAAGGTATCGAACCGGAATTATTCAGCCTTAGCCCACAATTACGCGACCAAATTATCACTTATTTAGATGAACGGAGGTTATTAGGAATACAAGTTAAATTACAAGCGCCTGAATATGTGGGTGTGGCGGTGCAAACAGAAGTCGCACTGGAATCAGAATACAACCATCCCGCCGCTCAACAAGAAATTCTAGGGAAATTGCGAGTTGCTTTGTATCGTTTTCTCAACCCGATTACTGGAGGACAAGATGGGAAAGGCTGGTCTTTTGGGAGGCCTGTGTATCCTTCGGATATTGTGAATTTGTTTCAGCAATTTTCGGCGGTGCGGTATTTGGGAGTGGTGCAGTTATTTGAATTGCGGTATGTGGGTTCGAGTTGGGTGCGATCGCTTCCCCAAAATCCAGTTATTGATCCTGGGGCTTTGGGGTTGATTTGTTCTTGGCAAAATACGCGTTTAAGGTCTGGACATGTTGTTAATCTCATCCAATAAATTCTCTTACCTCTGTGAACTCTGCGCCTCTGCGGTTAGAAAAATTACGAACCACAGAGACACAGAGAGCGCGGAGAGATAAATCTTAAATGAGTAATACTATTTATGAGTAGTCAAATTCTGCACTTGCAATTAACTCCAATGCAATTACCTAACGCGATCCAAACATCGGCGATGGGTAAGGGTGCAGATGATTTTTCTCAGACAGCATTCAGTACTCAAAATGTGGTTCGGGCGGGTTGTGATTTGGTGGTTCATCCACCGGAACCAAGTGAGATAGTTTTGCAACTGGAAAACTTGGGTAGTCGGATGTTGCGGTTGAATGTGCGGGTGGAGGGTAATTTTCCGGCTGAGTGGTGTCGCATTGGGATGGAAGGTTACGAACTTGCGCCGCGATCGCGGATGGATGCGGTTTTATATTTCCAAGTTCCCGCAAGTTTTTTTGAAAATCCAGCGTTAGGAAATGGTCAGTCTTTGGTGTTGGATTATCACAGTCGGATTCACGTTCATTATACGGAGGAGGGTACTGGTAGACAATTAGTTGAAACGGCTGGTTTGAATTTATATATCCGTCCTCGGAGTCTCTACCAGCAATTTTTACCAGCACTTTATCGAGAAGTTGACTTTATTGGTCGTTTCTTGAAAATTTTTGAACAGGCTTTTGAACCCTCAGTCCAAACGCTGGATGTTTTGTGGGCTTATCTAGATCCGATGACTGCGCCGCAGACATTGTTACCTTTTCTCGCCCACTGGGTAGCTTGGCCGATTGATCGCCGTTGGACTTTAGAACGACAACGCTATTTAATTCGTTCGGCTGTTGAACTTTATCGCTGGCGCGGAACTCGTAGAGGTTTACGTTTATATATACATCTTTATACAGATTTACCTTTAGATGAACACATTACAAGAGAAGCTGATAAACATATTTGTATTGAAGAAATTAGAGGTGAAGGTTTTATTTTAGGCAATACACGTCTGGGCGAAGATGCGATGATTGGTGGCGGTCGTCCGTATCATTTTATAGTTCGCCTACGTCCCCAGCGTTCAGATCAGGTAGATGAACAATTAGTCCGTCACATCATTGAACAAGAAAAACCCGCTTTTTGTACCTACGAACTTTACGTGGAATAGTCAATAGCCAATAGTTAAAAGTGCTGAGTGTTGAGTGTTAAGTAAAATATTCTCCCTCCTACCTCCTGTCTCTTGTTTACTTCCCCTCCCTAATTATGGAAATTCAACCCCTAGAACGACTACAAATTCAAGATGGTTTATTGATTAACGCTGAACGGTGGAAGCGATCGCATGATTATCACCGTCAGCGCCAAAATATTTATTATCAATCCCTCAATGAACCGGGAATAGTTCACGGTTTGGGTGTAAGTTTGATTCCTGCACCCAAGGATGTACCATCGCAATATAACGATGGGCGATGGTTACAAATTCAGCCAGGAATTGCAATTGATGTGATTGGTAATCCGATTGTGGTTCCCCAACCAATAGATTTTCACATATCAGCCGATATTACAGAAGAAAAACCCCGACTGATTTATTTAGTTGTACGTTATGTAGATCCAGAAAGTTTACAACGTAAACAAGTGAGTGAGTTTGAACCAGAAACTTTTCGGATTGATGAAAAAACTACTCCACCGGATACTTTTGAGGTGGAATTATGCCGGATTTTGCTGCAACCAGGATTAGTTACGCTACAAAATCCCCAAGATGTATTTTATCCGAGTTTGAATAGTTTAGATTTTCGCTTTCGGAAGGTGGCGCGATCGCGTCCTAGTGCGGTTGTGCGTGTGGCGCATCTTGACACCCAAGAAACTAAAGAAGGTAATAGTTTCGCCAATCTCTCTTATCTATTAAACTCCGCAGAAAATCTCACTTACACTGTGCGGGGAGATGAGCAAATTGACAGATTACTTTTTCCACTTCCAGATCCGACTTCAGCCGTTAATTATGACTTGCTATTTCTTCCAGGTAGTAGATCATTAACTCTCAATCCCCAAGAATTAGCTAACCTCAAAAGTTATTTAGATACTGGTGGAGTTTTGTTAGTTGAATCACCTACCGATGCGGTTGATAGATTAGAAAGCGTTTTGGAAATTACTGAAAATTTAGGCACATCTTTAGAAGATTTACGCCTACTTGATCGCAATCACCCGATGCGGATAAAACCATTTTTATTTGCTGCTATGCCAGTTTTTAATCAAAAGCCTATGCAAATTTTAGTTGCAGGTGGCATAGTTTTAGTGATTGGTGATTTATCACTTTGTTGGGGATTAGACGAAAAATTAACTTTACCACGGGAAACAATTCGCACTGCTCAAGAATTAGGTGTTAATATTCTCAATTTTGCCTGGAATAGAAAGCAAATGACTCAATTAAGACAACAGACTATTACATCTGTTTCAACTAAACCTGATGCGTTAAAAAGCATTTTCAACAAATTAGAATAATTCTTTTTACTTTTGCCTTTTTACTTTTAACTTTTTTATATGGCAGTTAATCTTGTTAATACTAAAATTTCTACACAAGTATTACACTTTCAGCCAGGTGGTTCACCAGCTTCTTTTGAAGTGACTGTAGTTAATGAAAGCAATAAATTTGCTTCTTTTCAAATAGAAATTATTGCTGCTGGTGGTAGTGAAAATTTAGGTTCTAATTGGTACACAATTACACCGTCTGTTAGTGCTAAAAATCCGCCAGGAGATAGTACAAAGTTTAATGTAACAATTATCAATGCGCCTGTCGCTGGTTTTATCGGTAAAATGAACCTGATAGTTCGCATTTTTTCGCTGGAATTGCGGGATGAAGATAGACAATTACTGCGGTTGATAGTTGAAGCAGGAGTTGGTGCTGTAGCTATGCAGGTTGAGCTACCTACACGCGAATTTTCAACTCAACCACAGGGATTAATTAAAATTCCAGTGCGGGTTTTTAATCCTAGTCAACTTCCTGCAAGTGTTTCCTTAAGACCGATTGGAATCAAAACCCAATGGTTAATCAATGGTGATGAAATATTGTTACCAGTTGCTCCTGGTGCTAAAGCAGAAACATCATTTTTATGCCAATTACCAATTCCTGAAGAAGTACGTAGTCAAGCATATCCTTTTACTATCGAAGCGACTTATACTAATGGACTCCTGTCTCGCAGTCGTGAAGGAATAATTAATGTAAATCCTGCTGGATTTATCGATTTTGAATGCACTCCCGAAAAGCAACAGATACCTGCATCTCGTCCCTGGTTACCCCAATTACAAGTTAATTCTACGACTTATCAACTTGAGTGTCAAAATCACAGCAATTTGAGTCAACAGATAAATATTGAAGTGAAAGAAGGTGAGGAAGGGCAGCCAAAATGTTTTTGGGAAGTTCAACCAGAATTTTTAGCATTAAATCCTGGAGAAAATAAGAATTTACAACTATTAGTCAGTAAGCGGCGGCGGTGGTTTGGCTTCAAGCAAAAACTTGGATTTAAAGTTAAGGCTGTTGTGCCAAATCATAAGATTAATATTAATAATGAAAACCAATATTTACAATTGATCATTCACCCTATTTTACATCCTTGGCTACAGATGGGATTAGGGATTTTATTGTTATATCTACTCTGGTTTTTATCATGGCTCAATCCTAATAATCCATTTTTTGGGCATCGTCGTTCTGTGACGTTTGTGCAGTTTAATGGTGTAGGCGATCGCGCTGTTAGCAGTTCTCAAGACCAAAGTATCATTAGATGGAATCTTGCTGGTTTTAGCAACCCTTTGATTAATCAAGATGATGGCAGAATGTCTAAAGGTGCAGGTAAATCTGTACGGGTTGTGCGCTATAAACCTGTGGATAATGATGTGGTTGCAGCAGGTTTAGAAAACGGTGAAATCCAAATTTGGGATGTACTTGGTGGTGATGCAAAAGCAAAAGCCAATTTTTCTTTTGATAAAGCAGACCGAGTTTTGGGTTTAGAATTTAGTCAAGATTCACGCTTTTTATTTAGTGGTCATGGTAGTGGTTTAGTCTTGCAATGGGATGTCAATAGCGCTCTGTTAGGTGATCATCAAAGTTTAACAAAAAATGATAGTTGCAAAGATGTTAAATTCCTTGTTGATTGCAAAGATGTGAAGTTTCCTATTTATAGTTTAACTTTAGCTGGCAATGATAAACAAAATTTAGTAATCGGTGGTAGATACAATAACTTAGCGATTTGGAATTTCCCCCAAAATAAACTGTGGAAAGTGCCATATAATCCTCCTGGTAGTCAAAATGATTATGTTGTGAGTGTCGATAGTGCGGAATATAAACCATATATATTAGCAACAGCAGATAATATGGGACAAATTACTTTATGGAATCTGAAACAATGTTTAAGTGATAATAATGGTCAGTGTCAAGTTATAGATAAATGGTCTGATGGTCATGGTGGTAAAGCAGTGCGATCGGTTGCTTTGAGTAGAGATGGTTGTTATTTAGTTAGTGGTGGTGATGATCATCGAGTAATGCTGTGGCCATTAACTAAAGAAGGTGGACGTGCTTTGCCAAATGGTAGGGAAATACGTAAAGAAAGACAGAAATTTAATAGTGTGGATATTAAGGTAGTTAAAAAGCGAATTTTAATAGTTAGTGGTAATGATGATCATAAAGTTAGGTTGGATATGAGAAATGTGGATAATAATGCAGGTTGTAAAGAATAAGAATTAATTAATAGCCGACATACGCAGATAAAATATTTTTTTACTTTTGCCTTTTTACTTTTTAACTGGGGGTAAGCATGACTGCCACAAATTCGAGAATCACAAATTCCAGACTCGGTTTGAGTATGGCAGAAATATTAACGCTGCCGCCACAAAAGCGCAAAATTGTGCAATGGCTAATCAAGCGTTCTGATAGCGCTACTCTGGCTCAAGTATCAATTCATTTAGATTTAAATCAACAAGCAACTTTAGCATTATTAGATGAATTAGTTGAAGAAGGTTTCATTCAGGAAGTATTAACTTCTGGTGAGGTGAAATACCGCATTAATCTAGCAGCTAAACGTGGTATTCAGCAGCAAAATATTCAACAAACTCTCGCCCCTGGTAATCCCCTCGCAATTATTTTCAATCCTTCTGGTGATTATGCAGTTCAAGCTGGTTCAAGGTTTGAAATTAATGTCACTGTGACGAATAAAGGGGTGGAAAGTGCCTTAATTGATATTTTTATTGATGAATTATCGCCGCAATTAATTCAATGGTGTAATGCGCCTAAACAAAGGTTAGCACTGAGTCCGAATTCTGTGGGTGAGGTGTTATTTGAGTTTCAAGTACCTGTAACAGCAATTCCTAGCACTTACAATTACTCAATTGTTGTTGATGCGCCATTACACTATCCAGAAGATACTCCAATTCGACATGGGGCGCGGATTCAGGTTTTACCTGCAATTGAAACCGTTGTTAGAGTTAGTGACCCTACATTTACATTACTACCTCTGACGAGTTCGCGATCGCCTGCCAAAATCCCCCCAGGCGGAATCTTGCAAGTTCATGTTAATGTTCACAACCGTTCTGACAGAGTAGACAGATTTCGCCTCAGTTGTCTCGATTTACCAGAAGGTTGGCTGAGTATCTGCTATCCCGAAGGTTTGGAAACCGCAGGACTTGTTATCCCCAACATGGGTTTAAATCTTAACCCTGGCGAGAAGGGAGAAATTTTACTACAATTTCAACCACCGTTAGGCGTAAATGCCGGTCTTTACTATCCCAGTATCCGCTTGTACTCTGCTAACAATCCCGATTTGATGTTGCTGGATGTCATATATTGGGAAATTTTGCCTTCTTACCTGCTGAATGCAGAAATGCTAATAGTGGTAAATCGGGTAAGACGCAAGGGTGGAACTTTTGAAGTTAAGTTCACTAATGCAGGTAACACTGTACGGGAAATAACTTGTCAAGCGGTTCCTGTCGATGAAGATAAAGTTTGTACTTACACGACTTCTCCAAGTGCATTGCGAGTGTTACCGGGGGAAAAAGTTTCGACACAAGTAACGGTAACACCAGTGAAATGGTGGTATCGTCCGATATTTGGCGCAGGAAGATTGCTGAACTTTCGCGTTGAATTAGTCGATGTACAACAAATACCTTTACCGAATCCGGCTTTACCAGGAAGTTTAATTTGGGAACCGCGCCCTTGGTGGCAATTTTTACTTGTATTGCTAACAGCCTTGGGAACTGTAGCTGTTTTAGGATTTTTGATTTGGTTATGGTTATTCCGTCCTCCCGCAGTCCCCAAAATTCTGCAATTTCTCTCATCTGATACTTCCTATCAAGAAGCTAATGGTGATTTTATTCGCTTGAGTTGGCAAATTCGCCACCCGAAAAAATTGCAAACATTATCTCTTACGGGTTTATTTGCTGATGGTACAGATGCAATCAAACCTGTAGTTTACACCTTCAACGGTAAAATTCCGACAGAACTACAACCATTTTGTCAGATGAATACAGTGTTGACTTGTTCTAACATTCCTACCGAGGCGCGTAAACCAGGAGATTACACTTTTCAACTGCAAACATTCGCAAGTAATTCCGATTTGCCAGCCGACACAATTAAAACTAACACTATTAGAATTATCCCAATTCCCCCGCCACAAATCCTCGAATTTGCCCCCGCACAACCTGTATATCAAGAAGTGAAAGTTAGTTCTACAAAAATCAGACCAGATGTAGTTCACCTCAATTGGAAAATCAATGATTTAGATAGAATAAAACAATTGCGAGTAGTTGGGCGATCGCCTGAAAATTTAGTTAACAGTCCACAACAAATTTATGATCTCAGCCAAAATATTCCCGACACACTCAAGGCTTTCTGCACACAGCAAGAAAATCAACTAAATTGTCGCAATGTTCCAGCCAATAATCGCGGTGCTGGAGACTATATATTTGAACTGCAAGTGTTTACCAAAACCGACATTGATAAACCAAGCCTCTCCCAAAAAACAGACTTAGTTAAGGTTTTACCTTTACCAAGCAAAATAGTCGAATTTAAAATTGATGGTAATAACCCATTACCAAAATATCCCATATTAATTAATCAAGGTAAACCTAGCAAAATGCTCAACTTATCTTGGAAAGTAGAAGGTAGCAATAATATTAAAGTTGAACTCCTTCCCGCACCAGGAGATATCCCACGTAACGGTACAATACCTTACCCAGTTAACCAACAACCCGGTAGCGAAACTATTACTTTACAAGTCACTAATGCTGCTGGTGAAAAAGTAACTCGTTCTGTCACCATTGAAACTTTTCTACCGCCGATTTCCACAACAAATCAACCACAATTACCACAACTGGAAGGTGCAAAACCCGAAATTCCTATTATTTCCTCACCACCATCAGGACAACCAACACAACCCCCCGGTACTTCTCCCACCTCATCGCCAAGTAACAATACATTACCTAACCCCAATTCACCTACACCTTCCCAACCAGACAAACTCTCACCTTTAGAACTACCGCCAGGATTTGATTAAAAATTAACCGCAGACGTAACATCGTATATGAAAATTTAAGAATGAAGTGCAATCAAGTCCCTGTTACTCTCAGGAGATGATAAATTGGAACCAACGGCAGAGCAAAAAACAGTAATGTACAGAATTTGTCAGCAATTAACAAAGATGTACACGCCGATATATTTAGCCCTGTTGTGTCACTTTAGGCAGAGGAAAAATAGAATTCAGGGTGAGTTAGGAATATAAAAATTGGGGAAGTGAGCCTATAAACAATGGCTTGAAGTTTAGCAAATCCCAATGAAAGTTGAGGGATA
>NZ_JADEXZ010000032.1 GCF_015206815.1 Fortiea sp. LEGE XX443 | reverse complement strand
TGTGTATAAGAGACAGCGTTCCCCCTGCCCCCTGCCTCTAATCAAGATTCCCAACCATTACCATGTCACACGATATGTAATGACTGTGCTTTTCATGTCAAAGTAAAAGCAGCCATAGAGTGCATTCACCCTGATGAATTTACAGTTAATTGTGCTGTTGTCACTTTTTGTAGTTCATTTCAACCTATCGAGGAAGTTGACAGCCCATGCGTGACTTTCGGTAATGATGAGGAATGATAGCAACAAAAAGGTGGATTAAACTTCGATCGCGCAGATTAGAAAAACCTAAGAATCAAGCTAAATTAGCAGAAATAAGCTAAAGTCTAGCGACTAAACATTTCCCAGCAATATTGACAATGAGATTGGCGCTGATCAAACTTTGTGTTATGGTGTCGGTTTATACATTTTTCCTATTCCAAAACCATGATGAATCGCCACCAACTACCCAAATATCTAACATTTTTAGGTTTATCAGCAGGATTAGGAATTGATTTAGCAATTCCTCAAGTTCTTGCTCAAACTACCATACAGTCATCTGTCAGTAAAGGTGTAACATTTACATGCAATGACAGTGAAGCGACCATCAAAGCTAAAAATGGGCCGAAGATAAGTATTGCAGGAAAAACTATCTATATTGGTTATCAGCAAGTATCATCTTTGAACCAAGATCCCCGCATTATTCGATTTGATAATGGTGTCAAAAAATGGTGTCGCAGTGACTACGAAACAACATTAGACGATAGCAGAGGCTACGGATTGCTATGGGATGGAGGAAACGTTTTGTATGGTGTTTTCTCTTCCACTGGTAGCCAGACTGGTAATGATTTTCGACGCTTTGCTAAAGGCCGTTGGCTATCTTATTACGGTAACGGTGGTGGTGCAAAGGTAGCAGTTCTAGCGCGGATTAATGCCTCCAATGGCAACGTTGACTATGCTACGTTTGTTACTGCCAAAAAGCCAAGTGATGGTAAAACTAACTCTTTAGTTGTCACAAAATTGTCATGGAATGGAAAAACTTTAAAAGTGTTAGCAGATTCGTGGTGGTCTCCTCGCCGTGGTG
The DNA here is from genome assembly GCF_015206815.1 of Fortiea sp. LEGE XX443. Classification (GTDB taxonomy): domain Bacteria; phylum Cyanobacteriota; class Cyanobacteriia; order Cyanobacteriales; family Nostocaceae; genus Nostoc_B. The sequence goes on along the minus strand of NZ_JADEXZ010000032.1, from coordinate 56,240 downwards.
ATCGAAATTCCATGACTTGCACTGGTTCATCGCCTTATAAATACACAGCCACATTTACTAGCGATTTAACAAAAGTAACTTCGGCTTCCGCAGTTAACTGTAGTTAAAAAGCACTTACGTATTAGAAATTATTTGCACCCAACTGGAGAGCATAGAGATTCGCGTATACTCCTTGCTGATCAATAAGTTCTGTATGAGAGCCTTGTTCTACAATTTGTCCTTGCTGAATTACTAACACCTGATCAGCCTGAGTTACGGTACTGAGGCGGTGAGCAATCACAAAACTGGTACGACCTTGTAACAAACGAGCGATCGCACTTTGTACTAATGCTTCTGTACGGGTATCAATACTGCTGGTTGCTTCATCTAAAATCAAAATTCGCGGATTAATCAACACCGCACGAGCGATACTAATAAGCTGTCGCTGTCCCTGACTTAGAGGCGCACCTCGTTCCCCCAATTGTGTTGCGTAACCTTGTGGTAGTGAGGTGATGAACTCATGGACATTGGCCAATTGTGCAGCTGTTTCAATATCGGCTTGGGTAGCGTAAGGAGCGCCAAAGGCAATATTTTCAGCCACAGTTCCAGTGAACAATAAATTATCTTGCAAAACAATACCAATTTGGTGACGCAGACTAGCTTGGGTAACACTACGTACATCAATGTCATCAATTTTGACTGCACCACCAGACACATCATAAAAACGCAATATCAGGTTAATAATTGTCGTTTTGCCTGAGCCAGTCGGCCCCACTAATGCAACCATCTGTCCTGGACGAGCGTGTAAATTCACTCCTTTGAGAACCAGTTGCTCTGGGTTATAGCCAAAGGTGACATTCTCAAATCTGACCTCACCTTGAATAGGTGGCATTTTCACGGCATCGGGTGCATCGTTGAGTTGCGCTGGTTCATCCAACAACAGGAAAATTCGCTCTAACCCAGCAAAAGCAGACTGAGCTTGGGTGTAGAACTGGCTAAGAATTTGGATGGGGCGAAAAAATTGTTGTACATAAAGTAAAAACGATGTCACTACTCCAACTGTTACTGCTCCGGTGACGGCGAGATACCCACCATAGGCTAATACACCTGCTGTTGCTAGGGTATTGAGAAAATCAATCGATGGTAAAAAGGCCGCGGTAATTGCTACCGCCTCGACATTGGCATCACGATTGGCGGCGTTGAGAATGTCGAATTCTTGAATATTGATCGGCACGCGATTAAATGCTTGGGCTTCGCGCACACTGCCAATATCTTCTTCTAACTTGGCAGAAAGTTCGCCGATTGTTTGGCGAGTGACGCGAAATCTAGCTCTTGCCCAACGGGCAAATAAGCTGGTGGTAAAAATCATTAGTGGTACAACTAGGTTGCTTAACAAGCCAAGTTGTAGATTAATTGAAAGCATGGCAATAACAATGCCAATCAAACTGAAAGTGTTACCCAACATTTGGGCTACGGTTTGTCCAAATGCCTGATTTACGGTATTGACATCATTCAGTAGGCGACTCATTAAATCGCCCGCTTCACTACGGTCAAAAAAGCTGAGTGGCAGACTTTGGATTTTAATAAAAATATCTTGCCGCAGTTGAGCCAACAATCGCTGCATAATCCAGCCGACACGAATAATTTGACCCCGGATTGCCCAAATCCCAAATACATAGATCAGTGCTAGTAGTCCTAATAGCAGCAGCAAACCAGACAAATTCCCATTGACAATTAAATAATCAATTGACCAGCCTAATAAGAATGGCCCGATCGCCTGAGTTAATGCACCAATACATACTAATGTCAAGGCAATGGGAATTTCTTTGCGGTAGGGTCGCAGGTATTGTAAAAAGCGCCGTAAGGTGGAGAGTTGCTGAGTTGCCAGTTGCTCGGATGCAACAATCGGGCTTGTACCTCTCATAATAATTTTGGATTTTAGATTGGGAATTTTTTCTGCGTCTGGCTTAAAGTCAATCTATCTGTCGTATTTAGGACTTACGCACTATACAAATTAATCATGGTCTGTCTGAGCCAAGATTTGGGGGATTTTCCCCCACACCCCCGATTGGGGGACGGTTGCGTCCCCCAAACCCCCTCCAAATATTTCTGCGGTTTTTTGTTTAGTCTTTATACATATTTGTTTTTTTGGTCAATGGTAAGTCTTAGAATTATTTTTTGATTGGGATGAACTCTACGCTATTTGACAAACAGAGCATGTAAAATTATCTCACAAATATACAGCGCCGGAAATTTTTAGCCCCAAGTTCTAAAATATTAAGGTGCAGTCAAGCGAGGATGTCAAATGCCTTCTCCGTTCCCTGGCATGAACCCATATCTTGAAGGCTACTTGTGGAGTGACGTACACAACGCTCTTGCTAGTAAAATTCGTGCCTTTCTTGCGCCACAACTGCGCCCCAAATATGTTGCACGGCTGGATATATATGTTGTAGAAGATATTTCTCCAGCTAGTGAAATTGGCATTTTGTACCCAGATGTTGAGGTAATGCAGATCAAACAACGGCGCGATGTAACTCCTCCCACCGCCACATCGAATATTACCACAACCCCTGCGCCATTAACGCTACCAGTTATCCAACCAGTGGAAGTCCGCATCCCCACAGTGGAAATTCGGGATACAGCTAACAACGTCCTGGTAAGTTGTATCGAAATCCTCTCCCCTGTCAACAAACGCGAACCAAATATTACTGACTACCGTCAGAAACGCCAACGTTTATATAATGCAAACGTCCATCTCATTGAAATTGACTTGCTGCGGCGAGGAAATCGACCATTTAATCACCCTCGTCTGCCAAATGTTCCTTACTTGATTACCTTAACGCGATCGCACTCTGGAGTTATTAATGTGTGGCCTGTGGCTTTACAAGATCCTCTCCCGACGATACCTGTTCCTTTGGGTGAAGGCGACTGTGATGCTGTACTAGAGTTGCAAGCTGCCCTCCATGCTATCTACGATGAGGCTGGGTATGATTTATCAATAGACTATACCCAACCCCCGCCTCCACCAGTATTGAGTGATGCAGATATTGAGTGGATGTCTAGACAATTGAAGAAGTAGATTGCTTCTGCTTGATTTGAGATTCCAAAATTGCACCATAGAGGGGACTGGTTTGCATCAATTCCTCATGGGTTCCTTGGGCTACCAATTGTCCTTTATCGATTAAAAAAATGCGATCGGCATTCTTAACGGTGCTGATGCGTTGAGCCACAACAAAAGTGACGCAAGCTTTTTGGCGCATTAAATCATCGAGTTCGGCTTGAATTTGCGCCGCTGTTTTGGCATCCACAGCAGAAGTACTGTCATCCAAAATCAGGATACTGTAATCGGTGAGTAAAGTCCGTGCGATCGCTATGCGTTGTTTTTGTCCCCCAGATAAACCAACGCCGCGTTCACCCACAATCGTGTTGTAGCCATCGGGCAGACTGCTAATGAAATCATGAATTTGGGCAGTTTTCGCCACCTCAACTACCTGTTCTAAGGTGGTGTTGGGTTTGGCATAGGCGATATTCTCGCGGATAGTGCCAGAGAATAGGGTTGTTTCTTGGAACACAATGCCAATATGGGTTCTCAGACTTTTGAGGGTAAAATCTCGCACATCCCGCCCGTCAATCCGAATTGCTCCTTTTGTGACATCGTAAAAGCGGGGAATTAAGTTCATAATTGTGCTTTTCCCTGAACCTGTCATGCCCAGAACGGCGATTAGTTCATTGGGTTTGGTTTCAAAGGAAACATTTTTCAGGGCTTCGGTTGTGGCTCCGGGGTAGCGAAAACAGACGTTCTCAAAGGTAATTCTGCCACCGCAAGTTTCAAATGGCATGGCATTGGCGCGATCGCGGATCTCAACTGCGGCATCTACTACTTCAAAGACGCGTGCAGCCGAGGCGGCGGCTTGGGCGATCGCCGGGGCAGCAAAGCCAATTAACAAAATTGGTTGTAAAATCAACACCAGGTAGGAGTTAAACGCCACCAGTTCACCAACGGAAAACCTACCACCAATTACCTGCGCTCCTCCATAGCCAAAAACCGCCAGGGTCACTAAATTACTCAGCAAAAAGATAAACGGGAAGGTGTTGCGGATGGCGCGAATGGCTTGCATGTTTGCCGTGACAAGGGCATCATTCAAGGTTGTGTAACGCGACTTTTCGGCAGACTCCCGCACGAAGGCTTTGACTACTCTGACTCCCAGTAAGTTCTCTTGCAATACAGCATTCAGGTTGCTCAGTTGCTCTTGGATCTGCCGGAATAATCGATCATTACGGATAATAAATCGCGCCATCAACCATGCTGATATCGGTACTACTGTTAAGGTAATTAAGGCTAGTCGCCAGTTCATGACTAGCAAAATCACGGCAATAGTAAGTAATGTCACCAATCCGCCGATGACTTGAATCAAGCTAGTGCCTACAAATGTGCGGATTTGCTCGATGTCGCTGGTGACACGGGTTAAAAGTTGAGAAGTCTGCGACTGGTCATGATAGCTAAAACTGAGGTTTTGAATTTTGCTGAAAATTTTGTTACGCAGGTCATAGGCGACACCTTGAGAAGCGGCTTCTGCCAAATAGCTTTGGCCAAAATTAAACACACCACGAGCGATCGCGGCCACTACCATCCACGCGGCGCTGTAAAGTACTATTTGTGAGTTTTGCTGGTTAATGCCTTGATCAATTCCCCAGCGAAATAGCTGGGGAGTAACCGCATTCGCAGCTGTCAATAGTAAGAGACTAATCAAAGCTCCCAATGAAATCCATCGGTAATGGCGTAAACTCTCTAGTACCCGCTGGATTGACTGCATTGAGGAATTTTGCTGGAGTTCTGGTTGTTGCACCAATGGTATTCACCCCTGCCTGTATCTTTCACAAATTATCCCTTACCTTTTGGCTGGCTGAAGAATTTTAGATTTTGGATTGAGGAATATGGGACAAATACCTTACGACAGAGTACTAGCATCTGTGCATCAGGTTTTGAGGCATAACCACAGGTAATTGCACCGTCACAGTAGTACCTGATGGTGCATCAGAATGAATGGAGAATTCCCCACCATGAGCATTGACAATGCGTTTGGTAATCGCCAACCCCAACCCAGTACCACCAGATTTTGTGGAGAAAAATGGCTGAGTTAGCTTGGATAGAATCTCTGGGGGAATTGGTTCACCGCCATTGCAAACATTGATCCCCACTTTACCTGGAGATGAATTTTTGACTTCCCATCTAATCACATCTCCTGGGGAAACGGCCTCACAGGCATTACGGATAATATTGATAAATACTTGTTTGAGCTTATCTTTATCACCTAAAATTTTGACTGTAGATGAGCCTGGGATAAAATCAATTTTTCTTGAGAGTGCTTCTGGCATGTCACCAATTGATTTGAGCAACTCATGAATGAATTCATTCACATCCAATTCACCGAGATGCAAAACTTGAGGCTTGGCGTAAAGCAAAATTTCACTCAGCAGATTTTCTAAACGACTGGCTTCGCTGAGTGCTAACGATAATCGCTCTTTAGCAGCTTCATTCAAAATAGTTTTTTTGAAATACTTCAATCCCATGATCATTGTGGTCAAGGGATTACGAATTTCATGGACAATCATGGCTGCAAATTCACCAATGGCTGCTAGTCGTTCTTGTTCTACAAGCTTGGCTTGTGCTGTCCGCAGTTCGGCGGTGCGTTTTTCGACTTCAGACTCCAAAATTTGATTAAACTCGCACTGTTGCTGGTAGAGATGATAATTATCAATTGCTGTAGCTGCACGTTCAGCAAATACTTCTGCTACTTGGATTTCTTCTGGTGTGAACTCTCGTGGCTCGCGATAAAAAGAGCAGACAGTACCAATCACTTTCCCTTCAGCAGTCCGCAATGGTATGCCCAAATAAGCATAGTAACCTTGGGGAATCTCTCCATACTGTGGATTTTTTACGGCATTTGCTACTGCTAAGGGACGACCAATTTCTATTACAGTACCAACGAGTGAACCATGTAGTGAATAGACATGTTCACCTTCACCCATATCAATACTGCTGGCTAATACTGTCTCAAAACCTTTTTGGCACAGCGTTACCACAGACCAATGTACTTCCAGCAATTCACTCACTCCGCAGGCAATGCTATGTAGATAGTTACATAGTTCCCCAGATCGATAGTTTAAACAGGATAATAATGCGATCGCTCGTCTTTCGCGCTGCCACAGTTGCTTTTGCAACAAACTTGTTTTAACACTGGCTTTGCTCATATATGCCTGTTGCAGAAGTTGATAAATTGTTAAAAATCATGAATCCTAAGTTTTAAAATTTTTTCCAGTAAAAATTCTGGATATCTACAATTATGTTTAATTAACTTGGATTTTTAGATTTAATCATAAAAATTCTACTAGAAATATCTGTTATTTGCATCCTATTAATTTATAAATATTTTGTTAAATTAATAAAAATTAACGAAATCTCAATAATAACTTTATATTTTATTTGAAATATTTATCAAGAAACAATTAGCTTGCCATCTTGAAAGCTTTAGCAATTCATACTTATTAAGTAATAATCAATTTAAATTACAAGTTATCAGAGCGAGTACTATTAAATATATTAATAAAATTTAAGTCATGAAATTGAAACATTTGCTCATATTAGGTCTAGCTTCTTTATTTGCGGTTAACTATGTCAAAAAGCATCAAAAAATTTATTTGATACTAGCTAGATGACTAAAAATAGGATGGGTTAATAAGAGATTAACTAAAGTTAAAAAATAACTATTAGCTAACAATTATAACGAGCAGAGTTTTGCAGGCTTCTTTCACAGCATGACTTTCTGGTTTCATCGCTGGAACAGTTTCCGATGTGCAATTCATCTACGGCGATCGCGCCATACAGTTCGGATAAGAATTTTCACAAACTAAAAATGTCTGTAGAGACGTTGCAATACAATGTCTCTACAGACACTACGAATATTTACTTAATATCTAAATTTATGATTGTTGATGTCCCTTGGCATCACATTCTTTATGCCAACATCTTTTGAGAAGTCCAATACGCCAGCTACGAGCAAAGCGACGAGGATTTAATTCTAAATTAGAATCACGGCTAAATAAGGGTTGGTTGAGATACTGCCAAAAGGGAAATTTAATTTTGGTGTGTTTTGCGGACATAGGAGGAACAATCTAAATATATATAAAGCGATCGCGTTATGGAGGTAGTGGAAATTTATAAAATAACTACCACTTACTGATTTTCTAGTTAAAGATGACATGATATGTATTCAGTTGTCCTGGTGGCAATTGCGGAATTTTACGTAACGTTTTCTGTCCAATCCGTTAGACTGAAGATGCTCCGCAAAGTTCCCAAAGTTGATTACTGCGTGGTTATAACGGCAACATCTGGCAGTTGTACTGAGTTATTTCTTCATATAAGTGGCTCCTGTTGACGACTTCTCCTCACTTTTCTATTTACTTGATTAGCAAACGCAAAATGTCAGACATCTCACAAAAATAGGTAAAACTTTACAGTCGCAACACATTGATACACCCTGAAGCCAACACTTGAGTTAACATGTCTGCTATTGCTTTTGTGCATTTTGCGTGGGGAGTGGGAAAAAATAAATATGACAACAGTTATCAGCAAGCAGAGCGCGGAGAATTTAGTTGTAATTGCCGAGCAATTTGTGATTCAGGATAACGTTAGGAGTGTTGCCGCATTTGGCAGTGGCAATATTAATGACACATTCCTAGTCACACTCAATTCTGCTACAGAACAGTATTTTGTCCTGCAACGCATCAATACCCAGGTGTTTCGTCAGCCGCGGCTGATTATGCAGAATATGCGCGTTTTTAGCGATCATGTTTATCAACGTTTGCAACACACACCCCTCAACCGTCGCTGGGAAGTACCACGGGTACTGTCAACCAAGGATGCTCAAGATTATTGCATTGATGCTGATGGTTCTTTTTGGCGAGCAATTAGCTTTATTCAAAACTCACAGTCTTTCGACACAATGCCAAATATAGGATATGCCAAAGAAATTGGCTATGCCTTGGGGATGTTTCACAATTTGATCAGTGATTTACCAGCAGAAAGACTGGCAGATACTCTTGTCGGTTTCCACATTACACCGCTTTACCTGGGTCATTATCAAGAAGTTTTAGCAAACACTAGTCCGCAATTATCCCCTGAAGTCAATTATTGCTTGCAGTTTGTCAGCGATCGCACGAATTTTGCACACATTCTAGAACATGCCAAAGCACAAGGCAAACTACCATTACGCCTGATGCACGGTGATCCCAAAATCAATAATGTCATGTTTGACACTACGACGCAAAAAGCTGTCAGTGTGATAGACCTTGATACGGTAAAGCCTGGATTGGTACATTACGATATTGGTGACTGTTTGCGTTCTGGTTGCAATCCGGCTGGTGAAGAAACTGAGGAATGGGATAGTGTTTATTTTGACACTGATTTGTGTCAAGGAATTTTACAAGGTTATCTTGCTGTCGCCAAGGCGTTTCTAACTGAAAATGATTATGCCTACATCTATGATGGTATTCGTTTAATTGCTTTTGAATTAGGACTGCGATTCTTTGCAGATTACTTAGCAGGGAACGTCTACTTTAAAGTTAAGCATCCAGAACATAACTTAGCAAGGGCGATCGTTCAGTTTAAGCTAACCGAAAGTATCGAATCTCAAGAAAGCCAGATTCGCAACATTATTCAGGATATGAAATGAACGAGCAGAAATTCTCTTTGCAACCCTTTGCGTCTGACAACTTGCTACCTGATGTGCAGATTACAGGTAATATCGCCCGAAATGCTCATCAACTTGCTGTTACTTACAACTTACTCGGCGACTTAACAGAAATTATCATTGCTTCACCGTCAGATACACCAACCCGAAAACACGAACTTTGGGAAGACACTTGCTTTGAGTTCTTTGTTGGGATTGTAGACTCCCAACGGTACTGGGAATTTAACCTCTCCCCCGCAGGACATTGGAATGTCTATCGTTTTGATGGCTATCGTCAAGGTATGCAAGAGGAAACAGCCTTTACTAACTTGCCATTCCTGGTTGAACATCAGGCTAATCTTTTAGCTTTAAATTTAAGTGTGGATTTAACTAAAATCGTCTCCTCAGAGCCAGCCATTGATGTTGCAATTACTACTGTGGTTAAACAAAAAAGCAGTCAAATTTCTTATTGGGCATTAGCACATAAAGGTACTGAGGCTGATTTTCATTTACGGGATAGCGTTCTGATTTTGTTGTAAATTAGGCGAACTAATATCAGTATAAATAAGATCGCAGTGTTAAGGGGTTATACCCCTGAGGGGACTAACCCTGCAACCTGAATGAAGCGAGTGAAAATATAATTTTAGTAATCGATTACTTTGTTCAGGGTTTTATAGGCTATAAGCTAGGCGATCGCTTACACGGAACTGCGATCGCTCTTTATTTTGGATATGATTTGCTAGTGGTAGATTTGACTCTAAACCATGTGTTGCAAGCGAGACAAGCGCTCTGAATAATTTTTAATTACATGCAGTGCAAACATAGGTGCTTCCTGAACGGCGAAGAGAAATCTTTTTTCGTCCAGAGATATGAGGTTACAATCAGTTTTAGCGATCGCAGTATAGGTACGATTTTTGATCCAAACTAGTACACCTGTGCCAAAAATATTCCCATCTGTAATTGTCTCTACGACTTTACCTTTTACTAATATGTCTACTTCTCCTTCGACAATACCAAACATACAATCACCAGACTGTCCTTCTTCAAAAATAACTTGACCTGCTGAATATATTTGAGGAGCGGCTTGTTTTTGAAAAATACTGATTGTAATTACTGGACTTAACATTAGAGCAATACCAAAATTATTTGCTTGAAAAAATTTTTGGTTAAATAATACAATAACCGAGTAAATTATACTACCTTTTGTTGATTAATCTTCAACAGACATTAATGAGCTTACAGCTAACTACCGTGGTAGAAATAATATAGATAAGTAATTAGACAGAATTAATTACACAAATTTTTGACTGTAACCTGTCACCTATCTTTACCCATGAATTTTATTGTGTCCGACTACTCATATAACATTTAACACTTGTATTTTATGTGTATTTATGCTTTTTCACATGTTACTAATCATTTTTCTTTACCAAAGATGAATGTCTAATGACGGATGAAGCAATTACCATAGAATCGCTAAAATCTTTGCAGTTAGTATTTTAGCTAGGTGTTGAATATGCGGCGCGTTTTTGATTTTATTTTAATGGTTTTTTGTGGTACTATTTGGATATTACTCGGAATGTTATCAGCAATCGCTTCACCGCAGATGCAAGTTCGAGAACAGAATCAAAGCCGCAAACACAAGAATTTTCTGGGAAAAGATGACTGTTTATTTAATGCGCGATCGCCTTACATCCAATGTGCTGTGAATCCATCTGAAGTATGTGATAAATGTATTTATTTTGTTGAATCTTAGAAATGGAAATACTAATTTGTAATTAATACATACACAAAAATATCCCCGACTCCTTTAAGGAGTCGGGGATCTGAGCTTTTAATTATGAGTAACTAAACCAGAACTGAGGGTGAAATAAGCTGCACAAAACCAACCTCCTTCAGGATGTTTTAACACAGCTTTGCCTAGGTAAAAATCGTCATCAATCTGTACTAATTGATCTACCAAGTCACGAATCAGGAACTGCGGATTACCTGGTAAATCAAAATTCAATCGCAAGACTTCAATATCTGGCTCTAATAAACACCTACCCAGAGATGATTGGAATTTGAAAGCAAGCGATCGCCCTCTACTATCTACAACATAACCATTATAGAAAGGCCAAATTAAGCGTCCTAATAATAAACCATCATTCGTGAAAATATTATCTCCAGTATTATTTTGAGCATCGAATTTTTTACCTTCCCAAGGTAGCCAAATTTTAGTTATGATATCTAACAAATTATCTAAAACTGGGTGGAAATTAGAGGCAAGAAACTCACCCCAATAACGACCATTTAAAAGTTGGTTTGGGACTATACCTCGGCGGTAAATATTATCTAAAGCTGCAATTCCACTTTTTTGGTCGTATTTCAACTGTCTTCTGGCTGCGTCAAGTTCATCGCAGAGATTCAGGTTGATTTGCTTATAATTATTCATAAGTAGCCTCACTGAGCTTAGTTGATTCCTGAGAGCTAGGACTTACGCAATGAAGTCAATTTAACTATTTAGACTCGATTAAGTAACTGCTTCTATGATTACATTTAAAACCATTTCTTAATGGCTATATAGTAGCACGACGCTGGATTTACCGCTTCATTCTAAATTTTTGCCAAATTGGCAAACAAATAGTTATGAATACTGATATTGTTTTTATTGTGCAAGGGGTGTACCAGAAGTTGTCCTGACTTGATTGTTGGGGCAACTTCTCCAATAAATATCACGAGTTTGAAATCCTGTCTGCCAAAAAAGCGTATTAAAATTTACATTTGGCAAAACTATTGTTCATATTGCCTTCGGTTGAGGATTGCTGCCTCAGATAGTAAGAAACCAGGAACTGGGAAAGAGGGTGTTTAACATTTTCCACAATCTTAATCAAAAAGCTTTTACCGCCAAGTACGAAAATGAGTCTTCCCTAGATATTGTTTTCCAGCAAGGTTAATAAATTATAAAAATTGGATTAAAAATTTATAGTTTACAAACATAACTGGCAAAAAATCCTTCGGATTAGGAAAAATTGATGATTTTTATAAAGTTTTAAGAGTTATTATCGATCCCAAGACATAAATTAACAACTTGTAAAAAACCGAATTAATGCAGTGAACTATCCCAGCATTTACATTTCGGAGCAGAACAGTCCCATAAATTTAGTTGGCGAAATGGGACAAGCGGTGCAAATATCCATTCATGCGCCTAGCCAATATATCTGTGCCAACTGCGAACAGATATTACCAGATTGGAAACAGCAACCTTTATTTTGGGTTGTGATTGTCTTACAGCGATCGCAATATCATTTAGTCACAAGTACAAAGGAAATAGAGGCAGAAAAACAAAAGTTACGAGAAAAGTTTATGCGGTACGGCTGCGACGTGGCCTTTTACCTGCGCGATCGCGGCTATCTCACAGACATAATTGATCCCCGCACTGGCTATCCTTTACTTTCGCGTCCTGGTGCAATTCCCCACAATGATACAGCAGTAGTAAAAACATTACTTGGCTATTCAGTAATTAAAAACAAATGCTGTGTACTAGTGCATCCTATTTGGGGTACAGCAGTTTATCCCAGTGTTTTAATATCAGCCGCATCCCCAACACTCATCGAATTAGTGACTAAAGAAATAGCCTCTCAGCATGGCTGGGAAGAACAAATAGAAGTATGAAGTGTGAAGTATGCAAACTCGTTTTATTGACTCTAATCATGAAGGAATATAGGAATAATAATAGTCTTACCTCCTGCCTTCTGCCTTTTGCCTTCTGCCTTCTGCCATAAAACGGCGATACTCCCAAGGATCGATAAATTTAGTATCACTCCAAATCCCCAATTTTTGCTGCTGTGCTAGTGCTTCGGCTTGTTGGACTAACTCTTGACTGGGACATTTATTTAAATAAGGGCGATATACCTTAGCTAAACCTTCTCGCAACAAAACTTCTTGAACAAACGTACCATCTTTCAAGCGAACTTCTGCTACTTTCCTCTCATAGCGATCGCTATCTGTGATCTTCAAAATGACGCGATCGCCTGATTGTTTTACCAATTGCTGCAAGCGTTCCTGTGCTTTTGTACCCCAACTATATTGATTGCGATCGCTGGCGCGTTTACTGTTCCTTTCTTTTTGAGAATGGGGTACTTCTGGCGCATCCATACATGCAAAGCGGACGTTGAATTTGTTACCTTTGGCATCTTTGACAGCCAAAGTGTCACCATCACTCACTCGTTCAACCAAGTCTCCAGAAGCGCCAAAAAATTTCTCACAACTGACTAAAACCAAAACCATGATAGTTGCACTCAGCCAAATGACTACTTGTTTTGTTAGTTTCTGCATTCAACCTCACCTAAATCTGATGAATGATACTATATTTGATTTTTGAAACAGCCGCGGCTGAAGTGACAAAATTGCAAATGGTGATATAGTTACTAAAATCGGTTCTGATGGGGAGCAGCCATCGGACGCAAGGGGGAAAGTCCGGTGTAAATCCGGCGCTGTCCCGCAACTGTAAGCCAAAATTGGGTAAGTCAGGATGCCCGCCGATGAGAACTGATATATTTACATAAATCTGCGAGGTACAGGTTATGAACAGAAAAAAGCAGGTGTTAGTTAGCCTAACCCTGATGGCCGTCATCAGTTTTTATCTAGTAGTTGGTTTACCCAAACCCGCCTATGCCATGCACATTATGGAAGGTTTTTTACCAGTGCAGTGGGCAGTTTTTTGGTGGATTGTGGCATTACCATTTTTTATCTTGGGATTGCGTAATTTGACTCGCGTTACCCAAGCTAACCCGGAATTGAAATTATTGCTGGGGTTGGCTGGTGCTTTTACTTTTGTGTTGTCAGCGTTGAAAATCCCTTCCGTCACAGGTAGCTGTTCTCATCCCACGGGGACAGGGTTAGGTGCGGTGCTGTTTGGCCCCCTGACTATGACGGTTTTAGGTAGTTTAGTATTGTTGTTTCAAGCTTTGTTACTGGCGCATGGCGGTTTAACTACACTGGGTGCAAATGCTTTTTCGATGGCGATCGCTGGCCCTTTCGTGGCTTACTGGATATATAATTTTACAATCAAGTTGGGTAGTAAACCACAAATCGCCATATTTCTAGCAGCAGCGATCGCAGATTTACTCACTTACATTATCACTTCTATCCAACTCGCCCTAGCTTTTCCTGCACCTGTTGGTGGCTTTCTCGCTTCATTTGCCAAATTCGCCGGAATTTTTGCCATAACTCAAGTTCCCTTAGCAATTAGTGAAGGATTGCTAACTGTGTTGGTGTGGAACTGGTTGCAATCTTATAATCCTCAAGAATTGGAATTGTTGAAATTAATCAAGCAGGAGCGTCAAAGCAATGAATCAATCTAAAAAAGGATTGAGTAACTGGCTGTTGGTAGTAGCAGTATTAACTTTAGCAGTTGCACCGTTAATTTTTTTGCGTGGTGCGGAATTTGGCGGTGCTGATGGCAAAGCACAAGAAGTTATTAATGAAATAGAACCAGAATATAAACCTTGGTTCAAATCACTTTTTGAACCAGCTAGTAGTGAAATAGCAAGCTTATTATTTGCTTCGCAAGCTGCCTTAGGTGCAGGAGTAGTTGGTTATGCGATTGGATTGTATAAAGGACGTTCTCAACAACAAAAACATGAAGAATGAGCTTGCAACTAGATACTTTAGCTTACACTAATAGACTGCGAAGATTGCCACCAGAACATAAACTGATTTTTGCATTGACTACCCTTGCTATTTCCCTGGCTACCCATCCATTAGCGCAAATTTTGATAGCGCTTTGGATGTGTGTTTGGACAGTTATTTATGCCAGAATTCCGGCTGGTGTTTATTTCCGTTTGTTATTGTTTACCATACTTTTTTGTTTGACAAGTTTGCCAGCCCTGATGGTGAATGGAGTTGTGATTAATGATTTGCCAAAGGTGCAATTAGATTCGTTATATGGGCTAACTATCGGACACTTCCATATTTATATCAGTCATAGTGGCAGTATCCAAGCATTGGGAATTTTAACTAGAGCATTAGCCTCTGTTTCTTGTCTATATTTTCTCATGTTAACTGTTCCTTTCACAGAAATTTTACAAACTCTGCGTTACTTGCGATTTCCAGTACTTTTAACCGATTTGTTATTACTCATGTATCGGTTTATTTTCATTTTGCTGAACACAGCCAATGAATTGTGGACAGCACAAAATTCCCGTGGTGGCTACCGCACTCTTGCTAGTGGAATGAAAAGTTTAGCATTACTCATTGGACAATTATTACAGCGAACCTTAGAACGATATAGTCAGTTTTCTCTGGGACTAGAAGCACGAGGTTTTGTTGGTGAATTTCGAGTTTGGCATCATCGCCGCTATCGTCCCCAAGCGCGATATATCATCGAAGCAATTTGCGGCTGTATAGGATTAATAGGATTAGAATTTTGGCGGAATGCAGAAATATTTACTCGAATTTGAACAGGTATATTACACCTACCCAGGCTCACAGGAATCGGCTTTAAATGGTCTAACACTGAGAATTCCATCTGGGAAAAGATGTGCTTTGATTGGTCAGAATGGTTGTGGTAAAACGACACTATTTTTATTAGCTAACGGTCTATATAAGCCTGATTCTGGGGTTGTATATTGGCGTAGTGAACCGTTAATTTATAATCGGAATTATCTTTGTAACTTACGACAAAAAGTTGGGCTAATATTTCAAGATCCAGAACAACAATTAGTAGCTTCTACTGTTGAAGAAGATATATCTTACGGTTTATGTAATTTGGGTTTGCCAGTATCCGAAATTAAAGACCGAGTAGCACAAGCACTAGTTGAATTTGAACTAACTAATTTAGCAGAAAGACCAGTACATCATCTGAGTTTAGGACAAAAAAAGCGAGTTTCTATAGCAGATGTGATGGTGTTGCAACCAGAACTATTGGTGTTAGATGAACCTACTGCTTATTTAGATGTTAAACATACTCGTAACTTGATATTAACTCTGCAAAAAATTCATCAAAATGGAACCACTTTAATCATGGCAACCCACGATTTAGATTTAGTTTATCGATGGGCAGATTGGGTTTTTGTCATGGATAAAGGACGATTAGTACTAGAAGGTACACCACAAGATGTATTTAGTCAGCGTAGTTTTTTAGAAAAGTTAGAGTTGGGCGTACCATTGATATATGAAATGTTATTTGATGGGCTATCTGGTGAGGAGGAAGTAGTTATAGAACGAGTGCGACAAAAGTTATTAGAATTATTTCGAGATTTTTCATAATTATATGGGCGACCCTTCTAAATAACTGTGGTTTGCTAAGGTTAGAAGTATCCAACAACTCCCCAGATTGGCAAATGGTTAAAATACAATCAATACCTCCACTGGAAAGTGGCGATCGCCTAACTCGTCCTGAATTTGAACGCCGTTATGCAGCTGCACCCCATATCAAGAAAGCAGAACTGATTGAAGGAATCGTTTACGTGGCATCTCCTTTAAGACATGAACAGCATGGCAAACCCCACAGTCGAGTTATGACTTGGCTAGGAATCTATCAAGCATTAACTCCTGGTGTTGACTTCAGTGATACACCGACAGTCAGACTCGATTTAGATAACGAACCCCAGCCGGATGCGGTGCTGTTTATTGAACCTGCTAGGGGTGGACAAACTCGATTAAGTGATGACGGTTACATTGAAGGATCTCCCGAATTGATTGTGGAAGTTGCGGCTAGTAGTGTAGCAATTGATACAGGCAGCAAAAAGCAGGTTTATCGCCGTAATGGGGTGTTGGAGTATGTAATCTGGCAATCCTACGAGAATCGAATTGAGTGGTTTCGCTTAGTTGATGGTGAGTATCAATTGTTATCTCCGGGTGCAGATGGAATTATTCGTTCTCAGGTATTTCCGGGTTTGTGGTTGGCGGTAGAGGCGCTGTTAAACAATCAGATGGTGCGAGTGTTGGAGGTGGTGCAACTGGGGTTGAAGTCGCCGGAACATAATGCGTTTGTGCAGCAGTTGCAGAAATGAACGAACCACAGAGGCGCAGAGGACGCAGAGAGAAAGACTCCGCGTAACTTTGTCTTGAAAAGTTTCCTACTTAGGGAAACCCTCCTTAGAACTTTTCGCTGCGTTTACCTTAGCAAACCTCTGCGTTGAAAACTCACCGCTTCTCCTCCAGAATAATTGTCGAATCAGCAGAACGCCCAAATTCTTCTGGTGCATATTGTAAATGTGCTTCTGCACCAGGCCATAAGTATGTACCAGGGGTCACAGAACGGACTAAGTAGTGGAGGCTATAAACTCCTGGTTCGAGGTGGTTGGCGTAGGCGATAATGCGATCGCGGTAAATATTTTTATAACCTAGTTCCCAGCTATCGGCTTTGGCTTGCAATGCGGCTGTGGCAGTTTGAAGACTTTGGTCTACTGCTTCAAATCCGGCTGGTAATGGGTCTTTGATTACTAGATGATCGACTGGGCGATCGCAAATTATTTCTAAACCAATATCAAATACTTGTCCACTATCTACAGTTAAGGGTTTATCCAAAGCATATATTCCGGTTTTTTGCAATACTTTTGATTCCCCAATTTTGCTAATTTCTCGTGTGATTCTTAAACCATTAAATCTTCCTGGTTGATTGCCTTGCAAGCGGTAATTATAGGCTACTAAATAATGTAAATTACCCTTGCCAGATTTTTGCAATGTTAAATCATGACGACCACGGGGTAGTTTTTCCATTGGTACATTTAACTGTAAACTAGGATTTTGATAACCATTAAAGCGATTTTCGCCTAACTTTTTACCAGCTAATTGTACAGTTGCTACGAAGTTTGGTGGTGTAGGTTGTAGTTGACTATATTCTACTAAGGCTGTTAATGCTTGAGCGTTATCATAATTAGTTTGCCATGTACCGTGACGACGTAATGTTAACAAACTTTGGAACAGTTTAGCGATAGTTTCGGGTTTACTTTGTTTAGCAATAAATAATCGTAAGGCTTGCGCTTGGGCAGTTGTAGAAGAGTTCATCCAGCCCCAGTTTCGTGGTAAATTAATAATGGCTGTGCGTCCAGTTTCGGAGATATTCTGTTGTAACTGGTTCAACAGTTGTTGCGATTCATTTTGCCATTCGGGGAACTGAGATAAATACCGCGCTAGTTTGATTTGCGTGACGATATCAAAGTTTTGACGTTGTTGATAAATATCTCCCAGGAAGCTATTGCGTTTATCGCCTAATTCTGCTAAAGCAATTAAGGTATTTAATTGTAGTTGATGTTTGCAAAGTTGTTGTTTACAAAAATCGTATTGTCCGGGATTTGCTAAAACTTTTTGCAGGTAAGTTTTCAAGCGCGTAAGTGTTGCAGAATCAAGGAAAGCAGGAAATGTTTGATTAGCTTTGACTAACGATTCGGCAATGTAAGCAGAAATCCAAGGGTCAGATTTTTCTTGTCCTGGATAAGCTGCAAAACCACCATCGGTTATTTGGAGTTTTTGCAGTTGGGTAATAGCTTGGTTTGCTTTTTGGTTAGGGTTAAATTCGGCAAATGTTTGGCTGTATTTTTGTGAGAGAGTTTGCAAATTAGCTGCGATAATTAATTGACTAGCGGCTGGTTCTGCGAAGGGTAAATTATCATCGCCTAAAGTTTGTTTGGCGGGTGTTTTAATTTCCGGTATCAATGTACTGGCGAGTTGAATATCTAAACCGCCAGTTTCAGGGGAAGTATTTTTATCAACATTTAAGGGAATTTTGACTTGTTTGGAAGTTACGCCAGTTTCGACAACTTGTTCAGTTACTTCTAATGCCTTCACTTCTAGTGGAACTTCAAAAGCATCGGCAGCTGTATTATTTAGTTGGGTGGTGAAGCGGACTTTACTTTCACCGACGTTACCTGCAATCATCGGAAAACGATAAGCGCGAGTTGCTGATTCGGCGTTGGTTTGCAATGAAGTTGTTGTAGAATTATTGTCGGCAAACTTGAGTGTACCGTTAAGTTCGCCGTTAATGAAGAGGTTTCCAGTATTTCCGGTGGTGTTGGTGACGGATAAACCTGCGAAGATGCGATCGCCTGGACGGACAAATTGTGGCAAAATGGCATTAGTGAGCAGTGGTTTAGCTGTGATAAATGTCGCGTCACCATTGCCAAAACGTAAGTTTCCATCGGTAGCAACAACCATGACTCGCCATGTTGTTAAGTCGTCTGGTAATTTGAAACTTACCTGCGCCTTACCACTGGCATCGGCTAACACAGAAGCATTGTAGTAAGCTAAAGCTTGAAAATCTGTGCGGACACGCGTACTTGCTGCACCTGGGGAAAAACCACCACCATATCCCCAGCCTTTGGGTTTTGCCACATCTTGCGGTTGTATCACCACATCAGGACGATTATCACTGAAACGGGTAGATATTTGTTGTTCTGCATAAACTGTATCTACCAAGTTTGGCGGACGATAACCAGAAAGTTGCAGCACTGCTTCATTTACCACCATCACTGTAAATTGTCCGGGGATGGGATTATTTTGGTTATCCGTGAGTCCTAATTGTATCGTTTCTACCGCACCAGGTTCAAGAGATGCTTGTAAAGGTGTGACTTCCACTTTTAAATATTTGTCTTGCAAGTTCACCTTGAAAGGTGCAAAACCAATTTTCACAAGTTTATCTAAACTTCCTGTTTCCACTTGATTAAGAGGTGTGCCTTGTCTGACTAATACAGCTTCAACTGCTGCATTAGGTAACATTTCTGGCGTAACTTGAAACTGAATTTGCGGTGCGCCACCCTTCACTTTAGTTACTTGTTGATAAAGTGGTTTGTCTTTGATAACTGCAAAGTACAATTCTGCTTCTGGGTAGGGAGATGGGATTAAAGCAGTGACAACATCGCCAATTCTAAACTCTTTTTTATCTAGTTGCACTTCTAGACGATTTTCATCTTCCGAACTCCAGTATACAGGGTTTTCTCCAGTCGCCCAAATTTGTATATCTGTCGCAGTAAATTCATCTTTTGTATTGCTAAAATTCGCACGAATTCTGTAAGTACCTGATGCTTTTGGGGTGAGAGTTAATATTTTAGGAGTTTCAGCCGACGTAATATCAGTTTGTTCGACTGTTTTATATTCAACTTGATTTTTAGCAGTGCGACTTCCTTCTACTAACTGCGTCACACTACTATATTTCATCTCCTGCAATTCTATATGTACTCGTTGACCTGTGATGGGTTTGCCGTTAGCTTCAGTCACAATCATTTCCACAGGTAAAGCTTTACCACCATCAGCAATGAAGTTACTTTTTAACCCAATTAAACGGTTACTTGGTAAAGCTGTAAAACTTTGGGAATTAGCCACAGATAAATTAGAAACATCTGCGACTTGTACATCAACACGATATGTCATTGGGTAAGGTAAATCCTTCGCTACCGTCACCGTTTGACTAGTTTTCCCACCTGCATCTAACTTAGTCTTGGTTTGCAACACATCACTAGTTACAGATGGACTTTCTTCAGGCCAAAACCATTGTCTACCAAAAATAAATTCTTCCCAACCTTTAGGAACAAAATTAGCTTGCTGACGAGTAATAAAATATTTAGCTTCTCCGGCTTCGACAGGCGCACCAAATAAATAATTACTGGCAGCTTTTGCCTCAATTGTTTCGTTAATCAACGCAAACTCTTTATCTAAATTCAGTTCTACTTTAAAATTCGGTGGCTTAAATTCTGCAACTCGTAACTCACCTGAAATTTCTTGTCCCTTCTTTCCCTTTGCCTGAATTGTGTAATAGCCTAAACGTTGAGTTTTTTGAATTGGTAACTCTAAAGAAAACGTCCCAAACTCATTTGTAGTTTTGCTACCTAAATCTGTTTTCTGTCCGTCGGGATTAACCAAAGTCAATTGATAACTAGCATTTTTATCTTGCTGAATAACTCCATTTTCTAAATAATCAGCAAAACCAGTTAACCAAGCTTTTTCTCCTGGTTGATATAACTGTCTATCCGAAAAAATCACTCCGCGAGATTCTGGTTTACCTGCTTGCCAACCTGCATCAATCCCGTAACCATACACACCACTATATTCTTCAGTTCTTGCAAAAGCCCAATCTTGATTTTCTCGCGCAATGACTAATAATTGTGGCGATTTGACAAATCTTTGATTACCTGCAAAACATTGCTGTAGATTTTCGCGTTGCAGTCTTAAATTACCACTCTCATCAGTTTTACCTGTTGCACAAGGTACAGCATTATCTTGAGATTTTGCCTCCAACTTTGACTGATAAATTTCGATAGCCGCACTCTTCACAGGCGACCCATCACTTAAATAATTGACACGAATTAACCCCGAATCTGGGAACCATTGGCTAAATATACCCAAATTCGTCAATTGTACTAAACCATAAGTTGTTGGTTCGCGCCATAATTCTTTACCATTTTCTTGATATTTATTTGTGCGTGCTTGGACTCCGTAAGCTAACATCCCTGTAGAACTACCAAGCTTTTCTCTTAACGGGACAGTAATATCAACTTGCTGATTTTTCTTCGTTGAGACTTTAGAACTTGCCCATGCACTTGGTTGAGGTAATAAATCCTTACCATTACCTTTAGGATAAGCACCATTAAAATAAACTAAATCTGTGGGTTGAACTACACGATAAGCAGCTTTATATTTAGATTCTGGCAGATTAACTGTAGTAATATTTAATTGTAAATTTTGACTTGATGGGAAAATATGTAAATCTGAAGGAACCCAAATATCACCAGCTAAATCGCCAGTATTGTATTTGAGGCTGACAGGTTTACCCAAAGTCTGCCCAAATTTATCTTTGAGATTTGCACCAATAGTAATTGTATAGTTAGTGGCAGGTGCTAAAGAGTAGGGATTGATAGTCACCACACTCGATTCATCACTCACTTGTAGCATTCGAGAGATATCTTTTGGTGCTGGTTCAATTTTGATATTCTCTTTAACTGAATCTGCAACTAATATGTTGTTAAATTCTAACTGTGGACTACCTTTTAAGAAACGTCCGTAAGTTCCGCCGATATCTGGTTGTCCGTAAAAGTTAATTTTTTGAAATGCTAAAGGTGAATAAGTCGTTACCTTGCTGACAAACTCTTGTTGTGTTGGTAAATTACCATAATCTGGTAATATGCCTGGAGAAAATACAAGGCGATAGTTAGTTGCTTTTTCTAAACCTTGCTGCGGGAAAAGATTATAAACCCAATTGCGTGTTGAAGAGTCAAATTTCTCTAAAGGATCTTCACCTGTTGATGGCTTTTCAGCTTGTGCTAATTCTACCTTAAATTTGACCCCTTGATTTTTACCTTCAGACAGCAATTGTAAATGCTCTTGTACAGAAGCTAACTTTAATTCTACATTAGAGGTGAATTGCAGCTTTTGTTGTAAATCAATTGGTTGAACTTCTGCTTTTTCTACAGGATTAACACCGGGTAAATTAGTCAGCTTAATCGGTTCAGTATTGAAAGTCCAAGCTAAATCTTGATTTAACTTATGATTTTTTAAATCTGCTAAACCAGCCTTGAGTGTAACTTTAAATCTTGTCGCTTGTGGCAATGCTTTATCGGCTTGAAAGCCTACCATCCGCGGTGTTAAAAAGCGAAACTGTCCGGGTAAAGGCGGCCAAAGTACAAATTGTTGTAGTAACTTTTGCTGTTCTGGACTGTCAAGACTTTCGATAGGAATTAAAGCTTCCTTAAAACGAATCCGAATTTGGTTGAGAGGTTTTGCATCGCCAAGCGGGCTAATTTGTTCTATCCAGTCTGGTAACTTTGGGGGTGTGAGTTGTGAGACAGAGGGTAATGGTTCCTTACTTGGAGATATACCCAGTAAATTACAGCCGCTAATACCAAATATAAATGTCAGAGTAATAAATATTGTAAGGAAGTTTTTTTTAATCATATTTAATAAAGATCAATCTCTTTTTACTTTGCGCTCTTTGTGTCCTTTGCGGTTCATAAAAAAAAGTTTCATTATCTTAGACCAAAATATCATTAAATATTATTTTGATAAACGAACCGCAAAGAGCGCGTATACACGAAGTGGCTTCCCGAAGGGTAGGACACAAAGAAAGAAAACAAAGAGGAACTCGGTACACAATGGATAACCAATTTATTGTAATTATTCCCAAAAATCACTACAATTCTTAATTTACACTGGTAAAAATTGTTAAGTGTTTGAGACAATTCCCCATATAACGATCGCCGCCGCGCCAAAATTAGGGTAAGTTGTACTATACAGGCGTTCTCTGATGAGATTAAGTAGGCGATCGCTCATCCAAAAATCAAAGTTTATCTTAGCCGTAGTCTTGATATGCTTAGTAGTGCGCCTACTTCCTTATTTTGCACCTATCCACACCACAGATATACAGCAAAATCAATTAGCCTTGGAATTTAGCGATCGCCATCAGTTACCATTAGGAACAATCCTCACCCGTGACCAAGAACATACGGCAGTTATACCACTCAATCAAGTTTCACCTTTATTTATCAAGGCCATTTTAGCCGCCGAAGATAGCAGCTTTTATCATCATGGCGCGTTGGATATGAAAGCTATTATCCGCGCTATCAATGCAGCCATTCAACACAAACGTATTGTCTCTGGTGCTTCTACAATTACCATGCAGTTGGCGCGGATGTTAGAACAGTCCCCGCGTAACTTATCTGGTAAATTACAAGAAATTTGGTTATCTTGGCGGTTAGTTGCGGGGATGAATAAAGATGAAATTCTGGCTGCATATATCAATAGATTACCAATGGGCGGGAACATATATGGTGTAGAAGCCGCATCCCGCACTTATTTTTCTATCCCAGCCAGTGATTTAAATCTTGCACAAGCCAGTCTCTTTGCGGCTATTCCCAATAATCCCACTTACTTTGACCCGCTACAACATTGGGATAGGTTAAAACAACGCCAAAAATATGTCCTCAACCGCATGATACAGGATGGCTATATTACTCCACAAATATCAGAGAAAACCCAAACTGAAAAAGTTGTCTTCCAGTCTCGTAAACGCGGAATTATCGCCGCACCTCATTTCTTGTTTTGGTTAGCAACTCAACTATCAGATGAAAAATCTCCTATCCCTACCACTATAGATAAGCCATTACAACAATTTGTCGAAGCACAAACACAGCAAGTTCTTGCTACCCTCACATCTCACAACGTCCACGATGCAGCTGCTTTAGTAATTAATAACCACACTGGCGAAGTTTTAGCTTACGTCGGTTCACCAGATTATTTCAACGAAGCAAAACTCGGACGTAACGACGGAGTACAGGCGCTACGTCAACCAGGTTCTACCCTCAAACCATTTGTATATGAGTTGGCGTTAGAAAAAAAACTGATTCGCCCAAACACTATTTTGGCAGATGTACCCACCCACTATGCTATTCCCGGTGCGAAACTTTATAGCCCCACAGATTATACCCAAAAGTTTCTCGGCCCAGTACGCGTGCGAATAGCTTTAGCCAATTCCCTAAATATACCAGCCGTGCGCGTCTTAGAAAAAATTGGCGTGCCAACTTTTTTAGAACATCTGCGTAAATTAGGATTTGTACACCTTAATCAAACTCCAGAATATTACGGTTTGGGTTTGACTCTCGGTAGTGGCGAAGTCAGTCTTTGGGAATTAGCAACAGCTTACGTCACAATGGCTAGACAAGGACAAGCCACACCACTTATAGCTACAGTTACCAATTCTCCAATCCAAAATTCAAAATCTAAAATCCAAAATTCGACAACATGGCAACTCGTCACCGATATACTGAGCGATCGCCATGCGCGTGCAACCGCTTTTGGTGTAGACTCAGTATTAAACTTGCCCTTCCCCGTCGCTGTCAAAACGGGTACTTCCTCCAACTTTCGAGATACTTGGACTGTTGGCTTCACCAGCGATTACACCGTTGCTACTTGGGTAGGGAATTTCAACGGCGAACCGATGCGTCAGGTTTCGGGAGTCATGGGTGCAGCACCTTTATGGAACCGCATCATATTACATCTGCACGAAAATCAAGAACCCGCAGATTTCACACTTCCCCAAGGATTAATTAAACTACCTATATGTGCAGTTTCTGGTTTACGCCCGTCATCAGATTGTACTTCTGTAGTGCAAGAGTACTTCTATCCAGAAGACAAAATCGCCTACGAAACTCAGACAAACTTTAATTTACCGCCAGAATATGATGAGTGGTTAGCAAAGCAGCAATCAAATTTCGTTTCTAGCAATTTGAGAATTGTTTCTCCCCACAATGGCGATTTATTCTTAATATATCCCGGCGCAGAAGCACAGCAAAAATTAGAATTTAAACTCACAGGAAATCAATCTACATCTGTCGAATGGTGGTTGAACGGTGAACAACTTGATACACAATCAACTAATTTATTTTGGTATTTGCGTCCTGGTAACTGGATATTAGAAGCGCGAAGTGGCGAAATGCGTGATAAAATAAATTTCCAAGTTGAGTTAGCCAAGATTAAACCAACACGCCGAGGTTTTTCTGTTGTTAATTCTCAAGTGAAAAGCGTATCTACGCAGCTTAGCTTTTCTCATTAACTATATCTAGCCAGTTGCCAATATTACCAGCCTACGAAATTGCTCAAATTGTTATCCATGCGGTTAATGAAGTTATCTGACATCAGCATGAACCAATTAATAAAAAACAGCAATATAGTTTGATAATTGCAATTATCATTTCTAACCTTTAACTAGATTTTCTCTATCTTTTATCAGAGGATACTATTTTCATAATCATCACAATAGATAGATATATTTCCTACTTGAAAAAATATTCAACATTTATGGATACTTAGTTATTGCCATGACAGGTAATACCAATTCACAATTCGCAATGACGCTCTCTACGAGACGCTAAAAGCATAGACTTCGGCGTGATACCGTTTCACTTTAAGTTTGATACAAGTAGGTCGCAGGGGGGCAGGGGGTAGGGAGCAGAGGGAAAGAATTAAAAACCATTAATTTGTATCAAGATTTTCGTGAATTGGTATGAGTTCAGTCGAACGCTTGCTTCTCCGCAGGAGTTCGCGGACTCGCTAACGCAATTAAAAAAATTAGATGCAGTGAAGCTTTCAGGCTTTAGATTTGTATCATATTTTTCGTGAATTGGTATAACACCAGCGTTATTTCCTATTAGTTATTTTCGCCAACTATCAAAAGTTAGATTAATTATATTGGCAAGCAATTTATTCAATTTTCAAACTATCAAACTACAGTTGCCAACAATTATCTAACCGGTTTAGTTGAATAAATTGTAGTCGTTTGAACAAGTGAGGAAGTACGATTGCCATGTCTTCATCAAATACTTTTGAACAGCAGCAACCAGAAATTCAAACTTCTCCCAGTTTCGAGTTTTGGAGACAAGTAGGATTAATCACTGGTGGTACTCTCTTATCAACCACTATGCTGACAAGTTGTGTTGTGGCTGGAGGGCTGCTTGGTTTAGCCATTAGTTTTCGTAACTTGCCAAATGTCAGACAAATACAAAACTTATTACCAGCAGAAACAACTTACATTTATGATATCAAAGGCAAATTATTGGTGGGTATACATGGTGAAGCTAACAGAAAATTCGTATCACTAGATAAAATTTCCCCAAATTTAAAACGAGCAGTCTTAGCCAGTGAAGATAGTTATTTCTATCACCACCACGGTATTGATCCTGGCGGTATCGGACGTGCTGCGGTAGTCAACTGGAAAGCAGGTGGTGTAAAAGAGGGAGGTTCTACAATCACCATGCAACTGGTGAAAAATCTGTTTCTATCTAACAGGCGTGCTTTTACACGCAAAGTAGCAGAAGCGATATTAGCAATTCGTGTAGAACAACTTCTCACTAAAGATCGGATTTTAGAAATGTACCTCAATGAAGTTTATTGGGGTCATAATAACTATGGTGCGGAAACGGCAGCACGCACTTACTTTGACAAATCAGCAGAAAATTTGACTTTGGCCGAGTCAGCAATGATGGCGAGTTTAGTTCAGGCTCCAGAACAATTTAGCCCTTTTGTGAATATAAATTTGGCCAAGCAAAAACAAAAATTAGTGCTGGAAAGGATGCTGAAATTGAAATGGATTACCCAGCAAGAGTACGATAATGCCATTAACCAAGAAATTAAACTTGGCAAAATCAGGTCATTTCAACCTAGTAGCCTTCCTTATGTCACCAATACTGTGGCACAAGAACTGATTAAAAAGTTTGGGCATGATGCAGTCATCAAAGGCGGAATGCGGGTGCAAACCACCGTAGATGCAGACTTTCAAATGATGGCAGAAAAAACTATCAAAAAGTGGCATAAAACCCTTGAAAGTCGAGGGTTAAAGAAAAATCAAATGGCTTTAATAGCAATTGATCCACGCACACAGTTTATCAAAGCATTAGTGGGTGGTGTAGACTCGAAAACTAGCGAGTTTAACAGAGCAACTCAAGCCCTCCGCCAGCCTGGTTCTGCTTTTAAGCCGTTTGTTTACTATGCTGCTTTTGCTAGTGGTAAGTTTACACCAGATACAACGGTTTTAGATACCCCAGTCAGCTACCCTGATAGTAATACTCGGTACTCTCCACGTAACTACGATAATACTTTTAAGGGTGCAATACCGATTCGTACTGCCTTAGCATTATCTCGCAATGTCCCTGCTGTCAAGCTTGGTCAAGCTGTGGGCATTAATAAAGTCATCGCAACTTCGCGCACTTTGGGAATTATGAGTCCAATGGAACCTGTAACTTCTTTACCACTAGGTGCGATCGGTGTAACACCACTCGAAATGGCTAGTGCTTATGCGACTTTTGCTAGTTATGGCTGGCGATCGCCTCCAACACTCATTGCTCGTGTCACTGACAGTCGTGGCAATGTATTACTTGATAATACCCCTAAACCTCGTCTAGTTCTTGACCCTTGGGCATCAGCCGCAGTTGTAGATGTGATGCAAACGGCAGTTAAACAAGGAACTGGTAGAGGCGCAATTATAGATCGTCCAGTGGCTGGCAAAACCGGGACAACTTCTTCAGAAAAGGATATTTGGTTTATTGGTTCAGTACCACAGTTAACAACTGCCATTTGGGTAGGGAGAGATGACAACACACAATTGGTTCGCGGTGCGACAGGTGGAGGGATGGTTACTCCCATCTGGCGCGATTTTATGCTGAAGGCTCTTAAAGGTGTACCAGTGGAGAATTTCAAAACGCCTTCTAAGTTTTCTCGACCTAAGCCAATTAAAAATACTAAAAATTAAGTATTGGAGGAAGTCGGTAATATACTTAGCTAGGAAAAAGCGTGTGTACATTAGCATGTCTATGCTAGTACTATATTTTTATACCTTGCGATCGCCTAACTAAACTTAATAATACCTCTTCAGAAATTTGCTGTTTTGAAATTGATGATTTAAATTAGTGCTGAGTTTTGAGAAAATAATCATCAATGACTACTTTAACTACAGAAAATCAAAAATCTACGCAGAAAAAACAGCAGTCTTTTCCGCGCATGGATATTGGTACGCCGAAAGTTCCACTCCGCAAAACCAAAAAAATTAAGCAAGAACATGAGTTACTCAGTGATTGGGAACACGCTAGTTAATCAATCGCTACTGGGAACTCCACTGACACAATTGAGAGACTGGTGTCATGCGAGGGCGATTGTATTGGTAAAATCCCTGAAGATTTAGTGAAGCCTTGCGGTACAAAATCCACTTAGCACCATCCTCGTCAGCATTAATGGTATTGAGGATATTACCCTGACTAAGTGTTAAATGTCCTTCTGAATCCCACTTAAATTCAGCAGGTTCAGGTGTATTTTTTAACTGAAGATTATCCCACACTATAGCTAAACCTTCACCAGTAATGCGTTCCACTCTGGGGTTGCTGTAGGCATCGCCATCTACTATCCCACGAACACAAATAAATTGATCAGAGTGGGGATAGCCATAATAGCCATTAACACGATTTCCATTTTTACTAAAATTAAAACAAACTCCAGCGCCATCGCGCCAATCTTTGGGATCAGGTTGACTACAAAGCTGGTAGTTACCATTTGCTAAACTGGCAATATTTACTGGTTGATTTGCAAGCCGAAAGTTTTGAGCAAGAAGAGATTTATTGGAAACTAGCGAACCTGCTAATAACGTTGCACAGATTCCAGCCAGTGGTAAGAAATTGCTCATTTTCAGCATAATCTCACCTATAAATTTCTGAGAGACTGGCTTTTCTTTACACGGCTGGAGCCGCATAAACTATCATTAAAAGTAGTAGTGCTAAAATCAGTGCGGCAAGTTTAACAATGAGGTAAGTTGTAGGGTCAGAGAGTGGAAAATCGTTAAACATAGGACACCTCCATTTGCTATCTTGGCAAAGGCACTTGAGGCGCTGAACTTTGTTTTTTGTTGAGAAACAGAGGTTAATTTTCTATCTAGCCTTTGCTTCCTACATTTATAATTTTCCCTCAAAATACTATGAATGGAGCCTTTATGTAATTATAGGTAACATTTCTGTCCATATATACTTTGTAGGTAGGGTAGGCATTTTGCCCACCCAATTAATCCAATTAAAAAACTTAGTTATCTTCTACATCAATCCAAATACTGCCTTCTTCCACGCGCACAGGAAAAACCGGTAGTGTTTTTTGTTGTGAAATCATTGACAATACTTTACCGATTCCAGGTGGCCAGGGACACCAATTATTTACCTGTCCGGTACGTAAATCAAAGGCGCTGCGATGAGTCGGACAAACGATCGCGCCATCCTCAATTTTACCACCCTTGAGAGGTAATTTTAAATGAGGGCAAACATTATCCACCGCATATAATTCATTTTGGTGATTTAATAAGAGAATTTTTCGCTTGCCAACATTCACAACTTCTCTAGCACCAGGGGTAAGTGCATCAGCAGCAATAACTTTAGTCCAGCCCATTAGGTTCTCCTTGTTTAATGGATCTGTTTTCAGTTTCCCGCAATTGTGACCCTAGTGCGTATTGGTGCGATTATGATTGTCAATATGGTGCGATCGTCGTTCGCGCAGCGTCTCGTAGAGAAGACGTTGCCGAAGGCATAGCTTAAATTCAAGCCTTATAGTATAACATATAGTAGGCAATATATTAACTTTAAACTATTTTACAAAGGTCGTAAAAAATGAGTCGTATAAATCCCTACACCCTACAAATGCAGATTACTCGGATGTTTGACCAAGGGCAATCATTTTTTGCTACAACCAAAGTCCAGGAATGGCTTAAAGAACGCAATCAAAATCCATTAGATTACGATATAATTTTCCATCAAAAACCTGCTCCTCCTGGTTCCAAAGAAGTCATAGCAGTGGAAATTGAATTGCGTCGTAAAGATGGACAACCTGTAGATTCTTGGTTACAAGAACAAGCTAATCTTCATGCGTAATTTTGTTGAGATGATTAGCATTATCTGTAGGGTGGGCAAAACTTTGCCCACCTAATTTATTTAATGATGATGGTGGTGGTGATGATGTTCAGTAATGTGGGGATTAACTGCTAAAGCTTCCTCTGACAACAACTCTGCAATATGAGGATTTGCCCATTCTGCGGCCATTACCAAAAATTTTTCATTGTCGTTAACACAAGCCATCTGCACATAATTCACATTGGAATATTGCTTTTCTAAAGCATGAATAATGTGGTGGACATCTAACAGAGTTTCGTGGTTTTCTGTAGCAAAACCAATGGGCATGAATATTACTATTTTCGCACCTAATTGAATTAAGTTTTTGGCAGCTTGTTCGGCGTTTGGCTGTGTCCAGTCAATCAGAGGTGTATCGTGATTCAACCAACCCACCGAAATTAAGGGATAGTGGTTAATCAATTTATCTCTAACTAAATCGTATAGTGCT
Source organism: Fortiea sp. LEGE XX443 (assembly GCF_015206815.1). GTDB lineage: Bacteria > Cyanobacteriota > Cyanobacteriia > Cyanobacteriales > Nostocaceae > Nostoc_B. Next base: position 25,704 of record NZ_JADEXZ010000032.1, on the reverse strand, counting down.
TGACTTTCAGTAATCCCAGATGTGAAGCCTTTAGCTTTGTGAGGACAACCGTGATTCATTAACACGATACCGATTTGAGAAGGTAGGTAAGTTGCGGCTAAGTCAGCGTTGATTTTCTCCTCAACCAGATGCGCCATCAAATCAATGTAGGCTGGTTCGTTATAGAAGGAAGGAATGTAACGCTGTCCTTTAACCCAATGTTCTTCGCCACCAGCCATCTCAGATAGCGCATTATTAACTTGCTCGATCGCAATTCCACTTGTAAAAATCGAATCTACAACCAACAATGGGTAAATTAGCAGCTTGTCAAACCCTTGGTTGTGGATTTCTGCTAAAACTTGCTTGGGAAGAAACGGCGCACAGAAGTTAAAAGCTTTGAAAACTTGAATGCGATCGCCCCACTTAGCCTGTAAATTCTGCTCAATTCCGGCTCGTTGCTGTTCAAATATGGCGTTGTGTGGTGAAATGAAATCGTGGTGTGTATGACCCCATTCATGGCGATCAAATAACGCCAAAAGCTTTGCTAGGGGAGGGTAAATCCAAGTTGGGACTGGTGCGAATTTTGCTGTCAGTAAATTTAAAGCCTGTTCGTTATAATTGGCGAAATCTTCGTAGCTTTCGACTTCACCATAACCCATGAGCAATACAGCTACACGATCTTGACTTGGTAGATGCTCGTGGGTAGATTGCAGTTTTTCTGGCGTAGCAACCACAGTAAATTCCTCGATAGAAATCAGAGTAAGGAGCAAAACGAGCTAAGTAGTAGCTCTATTATTCTCTGAATCATAAGTCATTATCCCTTCCAGGGGGATAGGATCACCAGAAAATTAATAACAATACTTCAAAAGACATACTTAACGCGATGTGTGACTTATTCTTGAAACCCCTCTCCAAACCTCTCACGCCAGTTGCTACAACGAGGGGAACCCCCGCAACGCACTGGCTCCCCTGCCAGGAGAGAGGCTTTAATTATTACTCCCCTTCCCGGCAAGGGAAGGGGTTGGGGGTTAGGTTTGAGAGAAAGTTGCACACGGCGTTACTTAGGGTTACGACTGGATAATGAGTATGGCAAAATATTTTTTTAGTATCATAGAGAAAATACTTAAATTGTAACTAAACGAAAATTTCACGAAATTTCGATATTAAAGTAGCTTCTACAGCTTTTAATATACGTATAAATACTTAACTTAAAAGTCTACTTAAATACAAAAAACACAATAATCAGAGCGTGAAAGTTGTTATGACCTAAAGATAAATGAGGATCATTGTTTGCCCTGGAATCCATGAGCCAGAATTAACTGACAGCTTTATTTCAGACTGGTTAGATGTAGGCGCTGATAGCTCAAGCAGTCAAAATATAGCCAAGACAATGGTTTTTCCGGGACGAGGTGTTTTGGCTTTATCCGCGCCTCACATTATGCAGTTTTTGAGCGATCGCCTCCCCAATCCCCAAGACTCACCAGTTATATTTATTAGCTTCAGTGCGGGAGTGCTAGGAGCAATAGTCGCCGCATGGAATTGGCAAATCTTAGGAGGACAAGTCAAAGCCTTTATTGCTATAGATGGGTGGGGTGTGCCTTTATGGGGCAATTTTCCCATTCATCGCCTGAGCCACGATTATTTTACACATTGGAGTTCCTCGTTACTGGGTAGTGGGCATAATAATTTTTACGCAGAACCAGCAGTAGACCATCTATCTATGTGGCGATCGCCCCAAACTGTGCAAGGTTGGTGGGTAGACTCTTATTGTGGGTTTTCTTCCCAACAAATGCGCTTGACTGCTGCCGAGTTTTTGCATTTATTGGTAAAACGCTATGAATAAAAATACTCCGGAAAACAGTACAGGCAAACAGGAGTGAGAAATAGAAGAAACAAGAGGCAGGATGAGAAATCCCCCTGCTCCCCTGCTCCCTGCTCCCCTGCTTCCTAACTGCCCCATCTACCCTAGTCGTTATCACTAAGTAACTGATGTTTCCAACTGAACCTGCTGCTATTAATAATGGGTTTAGCGCACTGCTAAAAAACCGTAGTTTCATGCTCCTGTGGATTGGACTGTTATTGTCCCAGTTAGGAGATAAAGTTTTCTTTGTGTTAATGATTGCTTTATTAGAAAACTACTCACCGCCACCAGGGTTAGCAGAAAACTCGATGTACTCGACTTTGATGGTGGCATTCACATTACCAGCAATTTTATTTGGTTCTGCTGGGGGCATTTTTGTAGATCGCTTTTCTAAAAAGCTGGTGTTAGTCGGTTCTAACCTTGTACAAGCCATACTGACACTGCTAATCGCATTTTTGCCACAGAATTTCTTCATTTTACTGATCTTGACCTTTGCGATTTCCACATTGGCGCAGTTTTTTGCACCAGCAGAACAAGCGGCGATTCCGGTTTTAGTCCGCAAAGAAAATTTTATGGCGGCCAATGCGCTTTATAGCAGTACCATGATGGGAGCTTTGATTGTTGGTTTTGCAATCGGAGAACCAATACTAAGTTTGGCAAAAACCGCTTTTGGTGAAAACTCTGGACAAGAAATAGTAGTAGGCGGTTTATACCTCTTGTCTAGCTTGGCAATACAACCGATTAATTTTAGAAGCGAACACACCTCAACAAACGATATTCGCTCATTAATTAATCCGGCAGCCGATTTTAAAGAAGGTGTGCGTTATCTCAAGAAAAATCGCTTAATCTTGAATGCCATGCTGCAATTAACCACTTTGTATTGCGTATTCGCAGCATTAATGGTGTTGGCAATTAGATTAGCCGCCGATTTTGGCCTAAAAGAACAACAATTTGGCTTTTTCTTGGCAGCAGCAGGGGTAGGGATGGTCAGTGGTGCAGGTATATTAGGTCACTGGGGTGATAAATTGCATCATAAGCCCTTACCTTTAATAGGATTTTTGGCAATGGCGATCGTTTTGGGTGTATTCACATTTACCCATAATTTATTCTTAGCCTTGGGACTGTGTGCATTGTTAGGCATAGGCGCTTCTTTAATTGGCGTACCCATGCAAACCTTAATTCAACAGCAAACACCGCCAAGCATGTATGGCAAAGTATTTGGGTTTCAAAACCACGCTGTCAACATTGCTTTATCAGTACCTTTAGCCATTACTGGCCCATTAACTGACTTTCTCGGCTTACGTGTTGTCTTAGTCGGTATGAGCATTGTTGTGGCTACTGTTGGGGTTTGGGCGTGGCAAAACACCCGCCGAGTTCTCCAAGATGTGATTTAATTAGCCGCCTCACACTGGTTGAGTTGTTTATGATGGAAGATAGTCAGTTTTACCTCTGTGTTCTCTGCGCTACGCCAGTTTGCTCAAGTCGGGAAACCCTTTCGGCAGTCGCTCATGGGAGAAACCCCCAAGACCGCGCTACCTCACCACACAACTGGCTCCTCTGTGGTTTAATAATTTTTCTCAAACTTAGCCTAAAACGATTTTCAAAAATAGCGATCGCCAACAGATTTATTTACTTATTACTTCTATCCTCTGACTTATATTTAAAATTTATAAGCATTTAATCTAACTTTTCAATTAAAATGAAATCTTAACTACAGAATTTCAGCGTTAACTTAGCTATTATCTGAGGTTCGACCGTGACCTTGAGCTTGCCTTCCCCCATTAGTCCCCCAAAAACCGAGAATCAAAGCCATTCTACAGGTTCTCAATCGTCAGTTGTGACACCCAAACGGGCAACTGGTGGTTTTGCCTTACTTGACAGCCTCCTACGCCACGGAGTTGAATATATTTTTGGTTATCCTGGCGGCGCAATTCTACCAATTTATGACGACCTCTACAAAGTAGAATCAACTGGTGCGCTAAAGCACATTTTAGTGAGGCATGAACAAGGCGCAGCCCACGCCGCAGACGGTTACGCCCGTGCTACTGGGAAGGTGGGAGTGTGCTTTGGTACTTCTGGCCCTGGGGCGACAAACTTGGTAACAGGTATCGCTACAGCTTACATGGACTCGATCCCGATGGTGGTGGTAACTGGACAAGTACCCCGAAAAATGATCGGTACAGATGCGTTTCAAGAAACCGATATTTACGGGATTACTTTACCCATAGTCAAGCACTCTTATGTAGTGCGCGATCCCAAAGACATGGCCCGAATTGTCGCCGAAGCCTTCCACATTGCCAGCACGGGAAGACCGGGGCCAGTTTTAATTGATGTCCCCAAAGATGTAGCCTTTGAAGAATTTGATTACGTACCTATAGAGCCTGGTGTAGTCAAGTTGCCAGGATATCGCCCGACTGTGAAGGGAAATCCCCGCCAAATTAATGCGGCAATTCAGTTAATTAAAGAAAGTCGCCGCCCATTGTTGTATGTTGGTGGTGGTGCGATCGCCTCTAACGCCCATGAAGAAGTTAAACAGTTAGCTGAGTTATTTCACATTCCTGTCACCACCACATTGATGGGGATTGGGGCATTTGACGAACATCATCCTCTATCATTGGGTATGTTGGGGATGCACGGCACTGCCTACGCTAACTTTGCCGTGAGTGATTGTGACTTGCTGATTTGTGTAGGCGCAAGATTTGACGATCGCGTAACTGGTAAATTAGATGAATTTGCCTCCCGCGCGAAAGTTATCCACATCGACATTGACCCCGCGGAAGTTGGCAAAAACCGGATTCCTGAAGTACCCATTGTTGGCGATGTCCGTAACGTCTTGGTTGACTTATTGCGGCGCTGCAAGCAATCAAGTGTCAAACCCACACCCAACCAAAACCAAGAATGGCTGAATTTAATTAACCGTTGGCGGGAAGAGTATCCTCTAGTAGTGCCACAACACCCCGACAGCATCTCACCCCAAGAAGCAATTGTAGAAGTTGGTCGCCAAGCACCCAACGCTTTCTACACTACAGATGTGGGACAGCATCAAATGTGGTCAGCCCAATTCCTCAAGAATGGGCCACGGCGGTGGATTTCCAGCGCTGGTTTGGGAACGATGGGTTTTGGTTTACCTGCGGCGATTGGCGCAAAGGTTGCCTTCCCAGATGATGAAGTTATCTGTATCAGCGGTGATGCTAGTTTCCAAATGTGTTTACAAGAATTGGGAACAGCAGCACAATATGGCATTAATGTCAAGGTTGTAATTGTGAACAACGGTTGGCAGGGAATGGTACGCCAGTGGCAACAAGCTTTCCACGGCGAACGTTACTCTTGCTCAAATATGGAAGTCGGGATGCCAGATATTGAGTTGTTAGCACAAGCCTATGGCATCAAAGGCATTGTAGTGAAAGAACGTGCTGAATTAAAAGATGCGATCGCCCAAATGTTGGCATATAACAGCCCCGTAATCTTGAATATCAACGTCACCAAAGACGAAAACTGCTATCCAATGGTAGCTCCTGGGAAGAGCAACGGGCAGATGGTTGGCTTACCCAAGCAACCACCAAAAAGTTCCGTAGAACCAGTTTGTTGTAGTCATTGCGGTACTATAAATGCTCCTAACCATAACTTCTGTGCGGAGTGCGGTACTAAATTGTAAATTAGGAAGTTACTTGCGTGTGGAGAGAAGTTTCAATAGAGGCTTCCTCCACTTAAGACTTACCTACACTACGTCCATATGTTTTGTGATTTGTCCAACCACATTGTTTACAGAGAAAATTCTTTTTGTAAAGGTGATGGAATCCAGTATTCTGGACGATTGTTATTGTAAATCACTTCATCAAAGATTTTGATGAGCCAGTCTTCAAAAGAGTTGGCAATAACGTGTTCTGCTTGCCAATCTTTAAACGAGAAATCATGTTGACAATCGAGTACTTTGTACTCTGAATCGACGTTGGTTGTCACATCAAAACTGCAAAAATCGCCTGTAGCTAAATAGCCTAAATAACAGAAAGCAATATACTTTTTCTCACCATTATCCTCGACATAGACTTTATCTTGATTTTGATTGAATGCAACAATAGTACTCGTGCTTTGAATTAGAATTCCGCTATCAGCGAACCAGGGTAAAGTAATTTCAACTCTTGGCTCATCGTTGCAAAAAAGATTTGCTCCATTGCTGAATTTTAAAAATTCTTTATAACTATCAGGCAGAATGAATCCAAGCTCTTCTTCACATCGCTGAATTTCACCCTGATTAGCAGGAGAATTGAATTTGAACCCTAGCTTAACATTTCGAGCTTTTAATACTTGTTGTGCTTGCTCGACCTTTTTTGGAAGCCATGTATACATAAGTCATTTCAATAGCTGGCCTAATTGTAGCTCGTAAAAAATTTAAAGACTTACCAGTTTAAGTTGCTAAAACTAGCCCACCAAGTCGTGAAAAGTTGATGGGTTGCTGGCCCAAGAAATACACCGTTTGTTGATGGATTGTTTCCCCCTCCCCAGGCTAGGGGTTTTATATGATGTGCCTGTGGATCAGGTGGAATAGTCCAGTTTAACTTCTACCAGTTTGGGTTTTTAGCCTTAACTGAACTGTATTATAAGCTTTTTGGCGTTGCTGAATTGGAGTATGACAGGACTTACGCACAGATTACGGAGAATCGAAATACAGAGACACAGAGGTCACAGAGGAATGAGAGTTTGAGAGGCTTTTTGCCTCAGTCCTCGATCAGTAAGGATCTGAATTAAACCGTCCCCGCTTCACACTTCTGAAGTAATAACCTCGATTTGGTGGGTTTTTGAGGTCGAAGGTTTCACCTGTGGGAACTCGCCAAATTTTGTAGTCATGGTAAGTAAGAGGAGTTCGGGGTTTGCAAACCTCTGGCGGATGATCTCCTAGAACAAAATAGGCGGCATTTCTTCCCATCACCTTGACCACACCATACTTATCTACTACAACGGATGTCTCCTCGCTAATTGCTATCCCTAAAACACGGTTAGCTTTACCATCCTGAATTTGCCGCGCAATGAAAGCCATAATTCGACCCATGCGTTTACGACTATCAAAGTGGGTATCAATGATGGTTCCGCGCAAATGACTCCATTGAAAAAAGTCGTATGTAAAGGTGATATTCCGATAAGGGTCTTCGAGGATCTCCTTAGTTTCTATGCTGTCTTCGCAAGCACAAGAATCGTAGATATACTCACTATGAATCATTGCACCCGCACTAGTCCCACCAATTGCACCGCCTCTGGTGTAGACTTCTCGCACCGCATTCTCTAGTCTGGTGTTTTTCCAACTGCGGATGTATTGGCATTGATCCCCACCAGCAAAGAAAACTACCCCAGCTTTTCTGACTTTTTCGACGAGATCATTTCTGTTGGCATCTTGGCGGTTGCTAATGATGAGAGTCTTGACAGAGTTCACACCTCTCATGCGATGGATGAGGTGATTATAATCATCACCACCATAGGTGCGGATAACTACCACATCAACTTTAGTAGCGCTGCTAGTACTTCCCCGCACTTGGTCAATCATCCATTGCATGGCTTTCTCAACATCGGGGCCTCCCCCGCCTAAGTTCAGCACTGGGCCTGCTAATCGGGGAAGGGGCAGAACAACATCAACAGTGTTGTCAATAAAGTGGCGTTTCAGGTATGCTGTAAGACGGGTTATTAAACTGGCACCCATCCTTAACAACACAGTTCCCAAATTGTTCCAGAACTTTGCTATATCTGGGAATGCCTTCGTCATACTAAGTTTTTAGAGCAAACTGCATTTATTGTTTACTCTCGCATCAGAAGGCTTAAAATTCCCAGCGTACAGGGCTTGTAATGTTTTTTAACGCAAAATAGCCCAGGGTGAACATTTATTCTCTGCATCTCTCGGCGGTATCCTCAGTTTTACTCTGTGTTTAATTACCACTCAACTTGCGATCGCTCCTCTACAACTCGCTGATAAACTGATTCTGTTTGCTTGGCTAATTTTGGCCAGCTAAAGCGCCGTCCTAAATCCTCATAAGCGTTATCTATCAACCACTGTTGATATCCGGGGTTTTTCAAAACTTCTAAAATTCCCCACGCTAAAGAATCAGGATTATTCACCCAGGTAACAATACCAGTTTTAGTATGCTGCACAACTTCGGGGAAACCACCTGTATCCGAAACCACTACAGGAACACGAGATGCAAAGCTTTCTAAGGCTACAATACCAAAGGGTTCGTAAAAACTAGGGAATACTGCACAGTCAGCGATGGTTTGGAATTTATCTAAGTATTCATCCGACAGAAAACCAGTGAAATAACATTTGTGCCAAATACCCAAATCTGCCGCTTGCCGTTTAAGATGATCGGTATTACCGCCACCAATAAGCACAAATTTAACGTTACCACCCATTGCCGCAAGTACCTTAGGTGCAGCATTCAATAATACTGATACACCTTTTTCGTAGCTCATTCGTCCGACATAATAAACAATTTTTTCACTATCTTCGGCAAATTGGCGGCGAAAATCTTGGGCATGAAAATATTCTTCGTGATGCTGTTTCTTTTCAGGACGGATACCGTTATGTATCACATCAATTTTGTCCCAAGGACTTTTGAGTGTGCGTTCAACTTCCCCTCGCATGTACTCACTACAAACGATAATCCGCCAAGCATCGTAAGCTAGTAAGTTTTCTTTGCCATGAATATAACTTTGGATATCGCTATGAATACCGTTGTAGCGTCCGTATTCTGTGGCGTGGATTGTTGCTATTAAGGGGATTTTAAAATTATGCTTAAGAGCGATCGCTGCATCTCCAACTAACCAATCATGGGCATGGATTAAATCAAAGGGGCCTTCCTCTAAAATTAACTTACCACCATGATGTCCCATGCTCTGGTTGAGATTCACAACCCAGTGGAAAAAATCACTACTATGTCCCACTGGTACTCGATGCACATTTATACCTTCAACCACTTCATACATCGGCGCTTGACCGAACTCTACTGTCACTAAGTGAACTTCATGTCCCAACTTAGCGAGTTCCGGGTACAACTCTGCCACATGTCTTGCAATCCCGCCTACTATCCTTGGTGGAAACTCCCAACTTAATACTAATATTTTCATTTACTAAACTCTCCAAAGTTTTATAAATTTCTCAAAAACTAGATTTATCTAAAAATACAAGGAGAAGAAATCAATTGAGTAAGTAAGTTTACTAAAGTTTTTTAATAATTTTAAGGATAGATCACAGAGTAACAAGGTTGAGCAAATTCGCAAATACCTCATGAAACTTCTTAGATTAATTGATAAATGTCCCCAGGGGATGAAGTACCTTACCCCTCTTGCGAGTTTGAGCATCTCACCGTACTTTGCTTGTTTTCAGGCTTGAATCAAAATCATCAGGAAATAAATAAAGGAATGTTAAGAGAATTCACACTGAAGAATCTTCCCTTTATACATTCCTTGTTATTTCTTGGTTGTATGTAGTTAATAACCGTGTTTATTAGACATCTCCAGAAATTCATCATGCGTTACCTTAAACCCTTGTAGAGACGTTACATGTATCGTCTCTACACTCATTTTCACTAGATGCCTATTTAATTTTGATCTAAACGCAACACTGCCATAAAAGCTTCCTGTGGTACATCCACCGTACCTACAGATTTCATCCGTTTCTTACCTTTGGCTTGCTTTTGCAAAAGTTTCTTCTTCCGGCTGATGTCACCACCATAACATTTAGCTAATACATCTTTGCGTAAAGCGGGGATATGTTCACTGGCAATAACTTTACTGCCAATTGATGCTTGAATTGGCACTTTAAATTGATGGCGGGGAATCAATTCTTTAAGTTTCTCTGCCATCGATCGCCCGACGTTGTAAGCTTTATCTCGGTGGACAATCATCGCTAAAGAATCAACGGGGTCGCCGTTAATCATGATATCCAGCTTCACCAAGGGATTTTCGCGGTAGCCGATGAGATGATATTCCATACTGGCATAACCACGCGATCGCGATTTCATCTGATCAAAAAAGTCGGTGACAACTTCAGCTAACGGTAACTCATAGGTAAGGGTGGTACGTCCTTGGGCGAGATATTTCATATCTTTGAAAATACCACGCCGATTTTGCGATAACTCCATCAATGTGCCGACATAGGTTTCCGGCGTAATCATCTCTACTTGCACGTAGGGTTCTTCAATTTTTTCGCGATCGTTGGGGGCTGGCAAATGGCTAGGATTATCAATATATAATTCTTCACCTTTAACGGTAGTTACACGGTAAACTACTGATGGAGCGGTAATAATTAAATCCAAGTTGTATTCCCGTTCCAGTCGTTCTTGGACGATTTCCATGTGTAATAAGCCCAAGAAACCACAACGGAAACCAAAACCCATCGCGCTAGAAGTTTCCGGTTCGTAATGCAAGGCAGCATCATTAAGTCTCAGCTTTTCTAAAGCTTCTCGCAAGTCTTCAAATTGGTCAGCATCAATGGGGAACATCCCACAGAAGACCATCGGGTTGGCTTCGGTGTAACCAGGCAAGGGTTCTGGAGCTTTCGCATTAGATAAAGTAATGGTATCGCCTACCCGTGCATCCGCTACGGCTCTAATTGCTGCTGCCAAATAACCCACTTCCCCGGCGTGCAGTTCTTCAACTTGTTTCTGGGTGGGGGAGAGTACACCCAACTCGTCGATTTCGTATTCTGTGCCGGATGCCATCAGATAGACGCGATCGCCTTTTTTCAACCGACCATCCATCACCCGGAAATACACAATTACACCCCGGTAGGGATCGTAATAGCTATCAAAAATTAATGCCCGTAATTTTTCATCTACTGTGTTGGGTGCTGGTGGTACACGTTCAACAATCGCCTCTAAAATCTCATCAATCCCAATTCCTTCTTTCGCCGAAGCCAAAATTGCCCCACTGCAATCTAAACCGATAATTTCTTCGATTTCGCTAATTACTCGGTCTGGTTCTGCCCCTGGGAGGTCAATTTTATTTAAAACTGTAATGATTTCTAAATTATGCTCCAGCGCCAAATAGACATTGGCCAAAGTTTGCGCTTCCACACCTTGAGACGCGTCCACAACCAACAGCGCTCCTTCACAAGCAGCTAAACTGCGAGACACTTCATAGGAAAAATCTACGTGTCCTGGCGTATCAATTAAATTTAATACATACTGCTGACCATCTTTACCTTGATAGTTCATCCGGGCAGCTTGCAGCTTAATTGTAATGCCGCGCTCCCGTTCTAAATCCATATTGTCGAGAAACTGTTCCTTCATCTGCCTTACATCAACAGTGCCAGTAGCTTGCAGTAGGCGATCGGCGAGGGTTGATTTCCCGTGATCAATGTGAGCAATAATACAGAAATTGCGAATGCGAACTGCGGGAACGTCAGTCATATACTATTTTTGCTGAAGTAGCAACCAAGGTTAAACAAGCGATTTACTTCATGTATTTTAATGCTTTCTTCGCCAAGACGCTGCCATGAAGTATGAAGGGTGAAGTATGAAGTATGAAATAAGCTGCGTAGCAGCTTATAAGCCTTATGGTAGGCGAAAAAAGATTTAGTTTCTCCTGATTTATGCTCCAGCCCTCTATTAAGAGATACCCTTTCAGACTTCAGACTTCACACTTCATACTTCAGTTGACTCTTATGTATTTTGCAAATCTATATAAAATCTATATAATTAAGTCCATTTTTCCTTACAAGTATTGATCAAACAGCAGCGTACAATAAATATATATTAAGTACATAGTGTAGATATCGTGGGCAGTTACACCCCGTAAATGCTCAGATATACTGATTTACTGACAAAACTTCCAGAGCATTGTCCTGTTAGTTCTACGAAAATTGCGACTTAAAATTTCATGCTGTTACTTTTGGTAAGATTTCGGGGAACTATGTAACTATACCTTTAAGATTTGTCAGTAAACTAACCCGAAATGTGAGTAGAACTACTTCACAAAGCTTTAGACAAAACAATTTCAGAGTATATAAACCTATGAATATGAAAGAAAAAGCTACCGACGGGGAGCAACAACAAGCCGATAAGGTAGAAATCGCTGTCCGCTTAGATTCTGAATTACTAGAGCAAATTCAGCATCTTACCAATGACCCCAGTAAAGTAATTGAAGTAGCCATCCGCCAATGGTTGCGGGGTGAGGTTCCTAGAGATGACGAACTGACTCGTACTCCCTATCGCACACCTGTTCCGCCTAGAGGTGAATGGAATGATTGACAGCAACAATATATAAGCTGTCAATAGACAAGGAAACAAATGTAAAGTTTGTAAATTATCAATGCCATAACAGTCAAAATACCAATGTAAGTATGCAAAAGCTGTAATATTGTCTGCCAAGTTTGCAGCAGCTTTAGCAAAACTATATTGAGTTGCCACTTGTCTACCCAACTCGATTAATGACTATTACTGCCAACTCCCAATTGCCGAACTTATTTTCTCAAAATCTGGAAGACATAGCTAATCAAACTAATGGCTCGTTACCGGCTCTAGGATCTGAGTTGGTATACACGCAAGATGCTTCAGGACGCTACTTAACATTTTATTGGCAGCAAAGCGAAGTCCTGGGATTAAACCCTGAGCAAATAGTGAATGGCAGCCATGAAGATGAAACTTTTGCGCCAGTGGATAAGGTAGCCTATCTGGAACGGTTGCACCGAATTCTAGAAAGTTTGGTGCCAGAAAAGTTACAGTGTTGGTTTCGCTACTACCAAGAGTTGTGCGAGTTGGAATTAGTAATTTGTCCAATCATGCCAGCCCTGGGAACTGCTGCCACTACAGTTGTAGTCATGGGACGGTTATTACAGGCAACAGTTCATCAAAAAGAACTCAATATTAAGCCAAAAGCTCCTACACCAATCGAGTTGGCTTTACGTTCGCAGCAACATCAAAAACTAGTAAATAAAATTACTAGAAATATTCGGCGAACTTTGGACTTAGACATAATTTGGCAACAAACAGTAGATAGTTTGGGTAAAGCACTGAAGGTAGAACGTTGCATTATCTGTCCTTATCAGCCCTCTAGCTCAAAAGTACGAGTTATAGCAGAGTATCATCAGCCAGAGCGCAGTTCTATGCTTGGCTTAGAAATAGAAGTAGCTTCTGAGCCAGCATTTGTCCAAGCATTAGCAACCCTCGATCCAACTGTAATGGAAGTGACAGGATATACTCTGTCTCCAGAACAAAAAGTTTTAGTGGTAGCAACAAGCTATCAAGACCAAGCAAATGGCTTGATTGCCCTAAGTTTGCGGGATGAGTGTTACCCACTGACGAATGCAGAACTAGAATTAGCAAAAGAAGTAGCAGATCAACTAGGAACTGCGATCGCTCATGCTACTTTATATAAAGAATTAGAAGCAGCCCGTCAAAAAGCTGAAGAAGCCTCTCGCCTCAAGAGTGAATTTTTAGCCAACGTCTCCCATGAAATTCGCACTCCCCTCAATGGGATGATTGGTTTCTTGAAGCTGATACTAGACGGTATGGCAGATGACCCACAAGAACAACATCAGTTTCTTCTAGAAGCGCATCAATCCTCAATTCACCTACTCAGCATCATCAACGACATTTTGGATATCGCCAAAATCGAAGCAGGCAAAATGGAATTAGATTGCGCTGCCGTTAACTTGGATGAGCTATTTTGTGGTGTAGAAAGTTTCATGCGTCCCCAAGCTGAGATGAAAAATCTCAGTTTGAGGATACAAATTCCCACCACCTGCGATGAAATCGTTGTCCAAGGAAATTATCAAGGGTTGCTCCAAGTTATGATTAACTTGGTAAACAATGCCATCAAATTTACCCATGAAGGCGGTATTACCATCACTGCCGACATTGTACAGAAAAAGGTCAAATTCCAAGAACAACAATTCCCTGGCATGGTCAGAGTCAGAGTAGCGGACACCGGAATTGGTGTTTCTTTAGACAAACAAGACAAACTATTTCAATTATTTTCTCAAGTAGATGGTTCTCGGACTCGCCAGTATGGTGGTACAGGATTGGGACTGGTAATATCCCAAAAGTTGATTGAAGCAATGGGTGGTGAAGTGCATTTTTACAGCTTGGGTGAAGGGCTTGGCTCAACTGTTACCTTTACAGTACCTTTGTATCAGCAACCAGTTCTTGTCTCATCAACTGATAACAACTTAGATTGTGCTTGTTAATCAGAACTTAAGCAAGAAGCTTGTCTGTTGAAACTGGATTGAAGAAAGTGAGAAAGTAGGGAGAAATTCCCGAAGCCAAAATTAGCTTTTTCCGAATGTATATGGAAACACTACAGCTATGGGTAGGGAGTAGTGTAAAGTTATGATGTCTTTCACCTGTGTTCACTAGTAAGTTCACGAATCTCCAGAAGACTGCTTTATGCTGTCATTGGTTCTGTCACAAAAGGGAAAGAAAAAAGTACGACAGGCAATCTAGGGGCAATTGGATCTAGCATTGATGTAACAAAGCTAAAAAATAAAGTTATGGGTATTGAGTTGGTAGTAGTGCCAAAAATCTACAACAAACTCATACCTAATGACCATCACTAACTTCACAGGTCTAAAACAATGGAACTGACAATTGACAACGTAGAAACCGTTTTAGATGAAATGCGCCCCTATTTGATTTCTGATGGCGGTAATGTGGAACTCGTGGAACTTGATGGCCCTGTGGTCAGATTGCGGTTACAAGGTGCTTGTGGTTCTTGCCCTAGCTCCACAATGACATTGAGAATGGGTATTGAACGCCGCCTGCGAGAAATGATTCCTGAAATCGCTGAAGTCGAGCAAGTAATTTAGGGACTGGGGAATAGGAAGTCAAAAGTAAAAAGGTAAAAGTAAAAAGCTTTTTACTTTTTACTTTTGGCTTTAATTAAGCCCCAAACCCTAATCCTTAATCCCTAATCACTACTTAAATATTATGCCCCATCCACTTTACGTTGCCTTTATCTGGCATCAACATCAGCCGCTGTACAAATCTCCTGACAGCGGCGTTTCAGTTTCATCTACTCAGCAGTACAAGCTTCCTTGGGTACGCCTGCACGGAACCAAAGATTATTTAGATTTAATATTAATTCTTGAACAGTATCCGAAGTTACACCAAACGGTGAATCTGGTACCATCTCTGATATTGCAACTAGAAGATTACATTGCTGGTACGGCTTTTGACCCTTATTTAACAGCCAGCTTGACCCCGGCTGAAAAACTAACGCAGTACCAGCAAGAATTTATCGTTCAACATTTTTTTGATGCCAATCACCACACGTTGATTGATCCCCATCCCCGCTACGCCGAGTTGTATCAGCAAAGACAAGAGAAAGGGCAAGCTTGGTGTTTGACAAATTGGGGAGTGGAGGATTATGGTGACTTGCTGGCTTGGCACAACCTAGCATGGATAGACCCGCTGTTTTGGGATGATCCAGAAATTGCTGGGTGGTTAAAACAAGGGCGGAATTTTAATTTAAGCGATCGCCAGCAAATTTATGCCAAACAGCGCGAAATCTTAAGCCGCATTATTCCCCAACACCGGAAAATGCAACAGGCGGGGCAGTTAGAAGTCACTACCACGCCTTACACTCACCCAATTATGCCCTTGCTTGCTGATACCAACGCTGGTCGGGTGGCAGTGCCAAACATGACCTTGCCAGAGCATCGCTTCCAGTGGATAGAAGACGTTCCTCGCCACTTACGCAAAGCCTGGGATTTATATACAGACCGTTTTGGACAGGAACCACGAGGTTTATGGCCTTCCGAACAATCAGTTAGCCCGGAAGTATTGCCGTATATTGTTAAACAAGGCTTCCAATGGATTTGCTCAGATGAAGCAGTCCTAGGTTGGACACTGCAACACTTCTTCCATCGGGATGGTGCAGGGAATGTCCAGCAACCAGAACTGCTGTATCAACCCTATCGCCTGACAACACCAGCAGGTGATTTGGCCATTGTCTTCCGCGACCATAGATTGTCAGATTTAATCGGCTTTACCTACGGTTCAATGCCGCCAAAACAAGCTGCTGCCGACTTAGTGGCACACCTGCAAGCGATCGCCAAAAAGCAACGAGAAAATCCCAGCGAACAACCTTGGTTAGTCACCATCGCCTTGGATGGCGAAAATTGTTGGGAATTTTATCCCCAAGACGGCAAATTCTTCCTAGAAGCCTTATATCAAAATCTCAGTAATGACCCCCAACTCCAACTCGTTACTGTCTCCGAATTTGTCCAAAAATTTCCCCCCACAGCCACCATCCCTCAAGAACAATTACATAGCGGTTCCTGGGTAGATGGCAGCTTCACAACCTGGATTGGCGACCCTGCTAAAAATCGGGCTTGGGACTACCTCACCCAAGCCAGAGCAATGCTGGCAAGTCATCCCGAAGCCACAGAAGAAAGCAACCCCGCAGCATGGGAAGCGTTGTATGCTGCTGAGGGTTCAGACTGGTTTTGGTGGTTTGGTGAAGGGCATTCTTCCAATCAAGATGCCATCTTTGATCAATTATTTCGAGAACATTTATGTGGCATTTACAAAGCCTTAAATGAACCCATACCACCCTATCTATCACAATCTTTAGAGGTGCATGAAGCCCGCTCAAACCATACCCCACAAAGCTTTATTCACCCCATTATTGATGGCAGAGGTGATGAACAGGATTGGGACAAGGCCGGACGTATAGAAGTTGGTGGTGCAAGAGGCACAATGCACAACAGCAGTGTCGTCCAACGACTTTGGTATGGGGTAGATCACCGGAATTTCTATTTACGCCTGGACTTCAAAAGTGGAGCCGTACCAGGGCAGGATTTGCCACCAGAGCTAAATTTGCTGTGGTTCTATCCTGAGAAGACAATGCACAACAGCCCGATTCCTCTGGCAGATATGCCAGAGCAAGCGCCACTGAATTATTTGTACCACCATCATTTAGAAATTAATTTACTGACCCAATCTGTACAGTTCCGAGAAGCCGCAGAAGACTCTAAATGGCAGCCCCGCTTTAGTCGCGCTCAAGTAGCTTTAGACACTTGTTTAGAGTTATCTGTGCCTTGGGCAGACCTACAAGTTCCACCTGATTATCCCCTGCGTCTAATTTTAGTGTTGGCTGATCATGGGCATTTCTGTGATTATGTGCCAGAAAATGCTTTGATACCGATTGAAGTACCCTAGGGAAGTATGAAGTATGAAGGCTGAAGTATGAAAAGAATTGTTTCAGCCTTCGTACTTAGCCTAGGAAGCGTTTGAGTTGTTTATACACTTCATCATCGTTACGTTTACCAACTAAAATCACCTCGACTAAATCTGCATCTATGTCCAAGCGGTAAACAATACGATACTCTCCAGAATCTACACGATAGTATCCTGGATAACCAGTTAATTTCTTATAATCTGCTGGTAAGGGGTTAACGTTCAGCGGCATTACATTTTTCGCTATTTGGGCAGCGATTTTAGGCTATAAACCTTTGAGAAAATCGAGAACCGTCTCTAAACCTTCTAACTTCGCCATCGTAAAAATTAACCATCAATCGCTGTCTAATTTGTAACGCGATCGCTGGGGCAAAAAGCTATAGCAGTAGCCAAGACAGTTAGGACATCGGCCAATGATAAAACTCATGCACTAAAAGACTTTTAACCCTGTCACCTGTCACCGTTCGGCTGACGCTCACGGCGGAAGCCTGTTCCCTGTCACCTGCTATACTACATAGTAAAAATTTTGCCCACAGTCTAAGTAGTCCGGATAAATTTGAGTAAAAACTATAAATTCTTGATTTTAATTTCAGGATGAGATTTAGGTATAGACTAGAATTTGACAAAGTAGCAGTAATGCTACTGGCAAAAAAATAATTTTGTAGTTAAATTGAAGACAACACAGAGTAGCTGTCTTTGAGCCATGAATCGCTTTTCTGGAAAGATTACCAATTTTCAAGACGAGTACAGTTTACAACAAAATAAACTGGCTCAATTGTGTGGTTCCAAGCAGCTATTCCGCGATCGCTACGCCATACTGCGAATTTTAGGTAGAGGTGGTTTTGGTATTACGTTTTTAGCCAGAAACGCCCGATTACCAGGCAATCCTCTGTGTGTGATTAAACAGCTTTGTCCAAGAACCACTAGTCGTAAAAGTTGGGAAAAAGCATGTCAGCGGTTTGAAAAAGAAGCAAAAACTTTGGCTCAACTTGGTAGTCATTCGCAAATTCCCATGCTTTTAGACTACTTTGAAGGGAATGGTGAGTTTTATTTAGTCCAGGAATATGTGCGAGGCTGCACTTTAGCGCGAGAAGTGAGGCGAAACGGCACTAAAAATGAAGCAGAAGTCAAACAGTTTTTGCGAGAAATACTGCCAATATTACAATACATCCATCAAAATCGCGTTATTCATCGAGATATTAAACCGCAAAACTTGTTGCGCTGTGAAGATGATCGGCGGTTAGTCATGATAGATTTCGGTGCAGTGAAAGACAAATTAGTTGATACTGCTGAAGACTCTTGTAATAAAACTGCAACGACTAATTTTGTGGGGACGATGGGGTTTGCGCCTCCAGAACAGTTTGCATTGCGGCCAGTTTACGCCAGTGATATCTATGCAGCGGGAGTGACTTGTCTTTATCTTTTAACTGGTAAAGGGCCTTTAGACTTTGAACATGATATCTACACAGGTGAGATATATTGGCAAAAAGAAGTGAAGGTTAGTGATAAATTTGCCAAGATTTTAGAAAAAATGGTGAAATTTTCTCTAGACGATCGCTTCAAGAGCGCTGATGATGTCATCAAAGCTTTAGGTATGGATAGTAATTTACCTAATTTAGCCAACTGTTTAACAACTAAACCGCTAAGGGGCTTCCAGGATCAACCAAAAGCAGAACCTCCACAAACATACACATCACCGACAAATAAAACAGCGATCGCTATTCGAGAATGGAAAGCTAAACTCAACATTCATTTACAAGTTCATAGCAGTCTATCAACCCAAAATTAATGGTTTGTGACTGACAAACAGAGGCAGAGCAAGCAAAATTTTTTTGACAGAGTACAGCACGGCGTAGAAGCAGGAAATCAGAAAAGCCAGCGGAACTCTGTTGTTGTTTATAGTTAATCTGTAGACTCAATTAACTTAAAGCCCCAAGGTTTTAGGGCTGCGATCGCTATTTCTATATCTACACCTTCATAAGCTTCCCATTCCAAGGGGTGATCTTTGGGATGTCCATCACCAACATTACCTGCAACTTTGATCACCGGAAAGTTAGCCACGCGATCGCGTTCTAACCCTTTTGGTATGGCAAGCTGGATTTTATGACCAATAAACTTTGATGCGCCTGAATTCGCTACAGATTCACGGATTAAACAGATATCACCAGCCGTCCCCCAAGTAGTCTGGTAAATGTAGAGGAATGATATGTAACTTGCTGGTTTGATGGATCTCTTGAGAACGTGCATTATTTGTAATCCTTAGACAAGAAGTAAAAAAGTATATAAGTATTTTTTATCACTGGCTATAGCTATTTTAATCTGAATAACTCTAACCAAAATAACGTTTACGGCGTTTTTATCGCAACCGTGGAAAAATTTCTGATAATACAGACTTTGCCGAAATCCAGAACTCAATGAACCATGACGGTAATTCTTGGCTATTTCCTAATTATTGTGAGCGATGGACTACGCCCCGCCGTAGCCCATCGCTCATTTTTTCATACCAGCTTTCATCAAACTCTAAAGCAACTCACACAATTGTGGAAAATAATAGATTAAGTCGAGTATCACAAGACTCAGCTACTTTCCTCATTTCCTCTAGGAAAATATGACTCATCCTTTCCTTGAACGCTTGCGTAGTCCAGATAGCCCGGTGATTGTCTTCGACGGGGCGATGGGAACTAACTTGCAAACCCAAAACCTCACGGCTGAAGATTTCGGCGGCGCACAATATGAAGGTTGTAATGAATATTTAGTCCACACAAAACCCGAAGCTGTCGCCAAGGTTCACCGTGACTTTCTTGCTGCTGGTGCTGATGTCATTGAAACAGATACTTTTGGTAGTACTTCCATTGTGCTGGCAGAATATGATTTAGCAGATCAAGCCTACTACCTCAGCAAAACAGCAGCAGAATTGGCGAAGCGTGTCGCTGCTGAATTTTCCACGCCTGAAAAACCTAGATTTGTCGCTGGTTCCATTGGCCCGACAACCAAACTTCCTACCCTGGGACATATTGACTTTGACACGATGAAAGCGTCTTTTGCTGAACAAGCCGAAGCGCTAATTGATGGTGGTGTTGATTTATTATTGGTTGAGACTTGCCAAGATGTGCTGCAAATTAAAGCCGCGCTGAATGGAATTGAAGAAGTTTTTACCAAGAATGGCGATCGCCTACCGTTGATGGTATCTGTGACAATGGAAAGCATGGGGACAATGTTGGTAGGAACAGAAATCAGTGCTGTTCTGACAATTTTGGAACCTTACTCAATTGACATTCTCGGTCTGAACTGTGCTACAGGCCCAGACTTAATGAAACCACACATCAAATATTTGGCAGAACATTCGCCGTTTGTGGTTTCTTGTATTCCCAACGCGGGTTTACCAGAGAATGTTGGTGGTCAAGCATACTACCGCCTAACACCAATGGAATTACGGATGGCGTTGATGCACTTTGTTGAAGATTTGGGTGTCCAAGTGATTGGGGGTTGCTGTGGGACACGTCCAGAACACATTCAACAAATGGCGGAAATTGCTAAAGACTTGAAGCCAAAAGTTAGACAGCCAAGCCTAGAACCTGCGGCTGCATCGATATATACCACTCAGCCTTACACCCAAGATAATTCTTTTTTGATTGTCGGTGAACGCCTCAACGCCAGTGGTTCTAAAAAATGCCGCGATTTACTCAACGCCGAAGATTGGAACGGATTGGTGTCAATGGCCAGGGCGCAAGTTAAAGAAGGCGCACACATCCTTGATGTTAACGTCGATTATGTGGGACGTGACGGTGTGCGGGATATGCACGAATTAGTTTCGCGCATTGTTAATAATGTCACATTGCCTTTAATGCTCGACTCCACCGAATGGGAAAAAATGGAGGCGGGGTTAAAAGTGGCTGGTGGTAAGTGTTTGCTGAACTCCACCAACTATGAAGATGGCGAACCGCGCTTTTTAAAAGTGCTGGAGTTAGCGAAAAAGTATGGTGCTGGCGTAGTTATTGGTACTATTGATGAAGAAGGCATGGCACGGACAGCCGAGAGAAAATTTGCGATCGCGGGGCGTGCTTACCGTCAAGCTGTAGAATATGGGATTCCTCCCACAGAAATATTTTTTGATACCTTAGCTCTACCAATTTCTACTGGGATTGAAGAAGACAGAGAAAATGGCAAAGCCACCATTGCAGCCATTCGCCGCATTCGCCAAGAATTACCTGGATGTCACGTTATTCTAGGCGTGTCGAATATATCCTTTGGGTTGAGTCCAGCTTCACGAATTGTGCTGAATTCAACATTTTTACATGAGGCAATGGTAGCAGGAATGGATGCGGCGATCGTTAGCGCCAACAAAATTTTACCTCTATCTAAGATAGAACCTCAGCATCAAGAAGTTTGTCGCCAGTTAATTTATGATGAGCGAAAATTTGCAGGCAATGTCTGCGTTTACGATCCTCTAGCAGAGCTTACCACATTATTTGCCGGGGTGAGCGCAAAACGTGACAAAGGCGTTGACGAAAATCTCCCCATTGAGGAAATTCTCAAACGCCATATCATTGACGGTGAACGCATCGGTTTAGAAAAACACCTCACAAAAGCCTTAGAAGCGTACAAACCACTGGAAATTATTAACACTTTCCTGTTGGATGGGATGAAAGTAGTTGGTGAATTGTTTGGTTCAGGACAGATGCAGCTACCCTTTGTATTGCAATCTGCGGAAACCATGAAAGCGGCGGTAGCTTACTTAGAACCCTTCATGGAAAAATCTGAGGCGGGTAATAACGCCAAAGGAACGTTAATTATTGCCACAGTCAAAGGCGATGTCCACGACATTGGTAAAAATTTAGTGGATATCATCTTATCTAACAACGGCTACAAGGTGATTAACCTGGGAATTAAGCAGCCAGTAGAAAACATTATCGAGGCTTACAATCAACACAAAGCTGATTGTATTGCCATGAGTGGTTTGCTGGTAAAATCCACCGCCTTCATGAAGGAAAATTTGGAAATATTCAACGAAAAAGGAATTAACGTCCCGGTAATTTTAGGCGGTGCAGCACTAACTCCCAAGTTTGTCCATGATGATTGCCAAAAAGCCTACAGAGGAAAAGTCATTTATGGCAAAGATGCTTTCTCAGACTTGCATTTCATGGATAAATTAATGCCAGCCAAAGCTGCAAATAATTGGGATGACTTGCAAGGATTTTTAGATGAAGTTGGAACTGAGAAAGCAGATATTATCAGTCAAAAATCACAAGTCATCACTGAAGATTCTTCACTCAGCACTCGCCCCGCTACCGCTAACAGCACTGAGATTGACACACGCCGTTCCGAAGCCGTAGCCATAGATATTGAACGCCCCACACCACCTTTTTGGGGAACGCGGTTATTACAATCTAGTGATATTCCTCTAGAAGAATTGTTCTGGTATTTGGATTTGCAAGCCTTGATTGCAGGACAATGGCAATTCCGTAAACCAAAAGAACAATCTAAGGAAGAATATCAGGATTTTTTGAATGAAAAAGTTTACCCAATTTTAGAAAATTGGAAGCAGCGAATTATTGAGGAGAACTTATTACATCCACAGGTGATTTATGGTTATTTCCCTTGTCAATCTGAGGGGAATACGCTGTATGTTTATGAAACGAACCGCAGAGGCGCAGAGGGCGCGGAGGTAAGTGCAAGTTTTGAGTTTCCTAGACAGAAGTCTTTACGGCGGCTGTGTATTGCAGATTTCTTTGCGCCGAAAGAGTCAGGGGTAATTGATGTCTTCCCGATGCAGGCTGTAACTGTCGGGGAAATTGCAACGGAATTTGCTCAAAAACTTTTTGCAGATAATCAATACACAGATTATTTATACTTCCACGGCTTGGCGGTGCAAATAGCAGAGGCGCTGGCTGAGTGGACACACGCCAGAATTCGTCGGGAGTTAGGTTTTACGAGTGGGGAACCGGATAATCTTCGGGATATTTTGGCACAACGCTATTCTGGCTCACGTTATAGTTTCGGCTATCCAGCTTGTCCAAACATTCAGGATCAATATAAGCAGTTAGGTTTGTTAGAGACTGACAGAATAAACCTGTATATGGATGAAAGTGAACAACTTTATCCAGAACAGTCAACAACGGCGATTATTGCTTACCATCCAGTAGCGAAGTATTTCAGCGCCTAACTTCCTCAGGACGACTATTGGTTTTGGGAGGGTGTAGGGGTATAAGAATTTCTCACACCTACATCCTCAACGGTTTGACTTCCGCGCAGCGGTACTAGAGCTTTTCTAGCTCATCTAGAACTTCTTTAGCCGTTTGATATCTTCTGAGATAATCGTAGGAAGTCATCCGTTCTAATATCGCAGCCAGTGCGTCTGAAGCTTGCGCCTTATTTCGCCAAATTGGCACAGTTGTCTGAGGGTCTCGCTCAATTTCTTTAGCATTTTTTCCAGTTAAAGCTTGAATCCCAATCATCCCTAGGGCATAAATATCACTGTTTAGCCTTGGCTGTCCCATGAGTTGTTCTGGTGAGGCATAACCAAAAGTACCCACCGCTACTGTGAAGTTTTCTGCGTTTTCCTCTTCTGGGAGAGGTTGAATTTGTTTGACTGCGCCAAAGTCAATCAGCACTATCCTAGTGTCTGTTTCCCGCCGCATCAAATTGCTGGGTTTGATATCTCGATGGATGACGTTATGATCGTGGACAAATGCCAGCACTTTCAAAACATCCTTAAGGATTTTGATGACTTCAGCTTCCTCAAGAGGCTTACCAGGAATCAGTTCATCTTGCAAGCAATGCCCTTTAATAAACTCCTGCACCAAATAAAATTGCTGATTCTCTTCAAAATAAGCCAGCAGTTGGGGAATTCGCTTGTGATGACCTAAAATTTCTAAAATTTCTGCTTCCGTATTAAATAAGCGTCTAGCAACTTCCAGAAATCTGGGATCTTTTTGCGCTGGTTGTAAGTGCTTGACAACACATTTCGGGGAACTAGGCCGCTTGGTATCGTCAGCTAAGTAAGTATAACCAAAACCCCCTGAACCTAATACTTGTGTCACTTTGTAGCGGTTGTTTAGCAGTTTTCCGCTTTGGGGCATACTATCAACCGGTGGAGTGGATTCGCTGCCAGCATTTCCACCTTCTCTTAACAGCGATTTCAATAGAGAAATGGTTTTGTCTTGTTCTTGAATCTGATGGGCAATTTTGTCTCGCTGTTGTTTTTCGTGGTATGCAGTGTAGACGACTACGCTACCAGCTGCTGCAACTAATCCCAATAAAGGTGGTGCTAGAGGTATCCACCCAGCCTGGTTAAAAATGACAAAACCACCACCTGCCAAAAGAACTACAGATCCTCCACCTACTAACCCTAGAATCAGTGGATGCTTAATTTTCCATCCTATTAACCCACCGATTAAAGTCCAGCCCCAAAGCCAAACCACTTCACCCCACTCTGGTAAATACCAAAATATTGGTCTTTGGTCAATAACTGCACTTACAATCTCACTCACTATATGAGCATGGATAACTATTCCTGGCATCTTACCAGAGTTATCTTGTTTACCAGTGGTATAAGGAGTATTACGAATATCTTGCTTACTGGGTGCTGTGGCTCCAATTAAAATAATTTTGCCCTTGACCCAATCGGGATTGACTTTATTGTTGAGTACGTCTGTAAAACTGACGATGCGGGCAACGTTGTGGAAAGAACGATAGTTGAGCAATATTTGAAAACCACCATTATCTGCTTGAACATAACCGCCAGCGTCTGGTGGTAGACGTTTTAACACGGTTTTGCCCAGTTGTAATGAGTCGCCTGTTGGGGTAAGTTGCGGTTTAATTTTGGCAGTGTTTGCCAGATATTTTAATGTGGCTAACACTGCCAGAGAGTACTGACTTTGACAGGGCGATTTAGGCTCAGGATTGATAAATAGCAGGGCGCGACGAATGACTGCATCGGGGTCTTCTGGAAGATCGGCAAACCCCACATTATCTTCCTCTAATCCTGGGGGAGGAGGAACTGTGGCACTACAAATCGTAACAATGTTATCGTTTTTTTGCAGCCGGTTCAGCAGCTGGGCATGACCAGGTTCTACAGGTACATCCCGAAAAAAGTCTATGGCAATTACCTAAGGTTGATTGCTTTCTAGTTTGCCTAAGAGTCTGTCTAGTACTTCATCAGTGGGCGTTATTTGTTTGAGTTCTTGGATATCCTGCTCTGTGAATCCCACAATTAAAAGGCGAGGGTCGGGAGGTAGGTCTGCACGCCTTTGCATCATCTGGTCAAAAACCTTAAGTTCAAAGTACTCTAATAGTCTGAGCCTTTGAACACCAACCAAAATTATTGTAACTACCACACTAGTTACAATTGCTGGCTGTATAAATAACTTTTTCACCCCTGCAAGCATAGTCTTAGGAAAGTTGGATCTTTATGGTAGGTCAACTACGTTGAAGTAGAAAACTTTGATGTTAGTTTAACCATACACATTAAAAGTAATTGTAGTTTGATCACTGAAACTTTCGATGATATGTATCGGATCTGGAACAAAAGTAATTAAATCTCTAGAAGTGAGGATACGTTCAAATTGAGGGTTTGGGCAGAGGATGTATGGGTAAGGGGTTTGTGGGGCTTAGGTTTTTAAAACCCTTAGAAGCTTACATCCTCCAAGGATGATTGAGTAGGAAGAATTATTTTTTATTAGAGGCAGGGGGCAGGGGGAACGG
>NZ_JADEXZ010000031.1 GCF_015206815.1 Fortiea sp. LEGE XX443 | reverse complement strand
GCCCCGTTCCCCCTGCCCCCTGCCTCTAATAAAAACACTCCGCGTACCTCTGCATTTACCTCTGCGTTGAAAAAATGCAACACATTAAACTTCCACAACTAACCATTACTATTCTCTCCTTCTGTGTTGCCGCTGTTGCAGGAATGAAAACAGCTGACGCAGCCTCTTTTTCTGTTCTAGCAGACGGGCTGAATAATGCCAGAGGTTTGAGCTTCGGCCCCGATGGTCATTTGTATGTCACAGAAGCAGGAACAGGAGGAAATGGCGCTTGTGTACCACCAGTTAGCGGCCAAGGTGGCTCCTTATGTTATGGCACAAGTGGTACAGTTCTCAAAATAGAGCATGGCCAGACCAAACCTGTACTTACAGGCTTACCTTCCATAGCATTAGCCGATGGTACAGGAGCCGGTGGCGTGCGGGACATCCAATTTGATACCTCAGGTAAGGCTTATATTTTAGTAGGGTACGGGGCTGATCCAACCTTCCGCGATCGCAATCTTGGTAATACTGATCTCGGAAAAATCATCACTCCTGACTTTCAAACCAATTCTTGGACGAGCATTGCTGATTTAGCTAACTATGAACTCGTCAATAACCCCGATGGTGGTGATATCAATAGCAATCCCTTAGGCTTTGTGATTGATGGCGATCGTCTAGTTGCAGTTGATGCTGGAGCCAATGATTTACTTAGTGTCAAGACTGACGGTAGTAACTTGCAAGCACTCACGGTGTTGCCCCAAGATACATTAACTAATCCAGTTTTTCCACCAATAGGTACTCCATCTAATGAACCAGGACAAGTACCCACTCCCACAGAAGCACCACCATCACAGATTGCGATCCAAGCAGTACCCTCAAGTGTAGTCAAAGGCCCTGATGGTGCTTACTACGTCAGCCAATTCACGGGTTTTCCTTTTCCTGAAGGTGGAGCCAAAATTTATCGAGTTGGTACTGACGGCAAAACAACAGTTTATGCAGATGGCTTTACCCAACTTACAGACTTAGAGTTTGATATTGCGGGGAATTTATATGCCTTGCAGTATGCCAATCAGCCAGCTTGGAAAGGTAATTTTGATGGTTCTCTCATCAAAATAGCTGCTGATGGCACTCGCACAACGATTCTCAATGGCAATGGTTTAGAGTCACCCAATGCCTTGACTATTGGCGCTGATGGCGCAATTTACATCAGCAATCGCAGCGATCGCCCCGGACAAGGACAAATCATCAAAGTTGAGAATCCAACATCTATTCCTGAACCGACTTCTGCCTTTGGCTTATTAGCGTTTAGCGTTCTGAGCATTAGTTGGTTACGGAAGCAAAAACCCAGTCATAGCAACTCCTTCCAAGAGTCATTTGTGAAAGCAAAAGACTGACCACAAATTTTCACTAATACCAACTTACGACAAATGAAACTGAAGCATCTGACCATTACATTTGTGACTGTTTGTATTGCTATCGTTGCTGGAACAAAAGCAGCCGAAGCGGCAAGTCTAACAGTTGTGGCCGACGGTCTGAATAACCCACGAAATTTGGCCTTTGATCCTGAAGGTAATATTTACGTGACGGAAAGTGGTTTTGGCGGTGATGGCCAAGACGGAAGATGTATCCCATCACCAAGCGCAGGGTTCATTCCTTTGTGTGCTGCTCAGAATGGTTCTTTAATCAAAATAGCTAAAGACGGTACCAGAACAAATATCATATCCGATCTAACTTCTTTAGCATTATCACCTTCTGGAGAACAAGCCGCAGGCCCAGCAGATTTCAAATTTGATTCTAAGGGTAACGCTTATTTATTGACAGGTCTGGCAGGTGATCCGACTAATCGAGACACCGTGTTGAGCGCTCCTGACCTTGGCAAATTATATAAAGTAGACTTAAAAACTGGTGGGCTGACAACTCTTGCCGATTTTGCAGCCTATGAAACCTACAATAATCCTGATGGCACGGATTTAATTTCCAACCCCTATGCTTTTGCAATTAAAGATAATAATGCTTTTGTAGTTGATGGAGGTGGAAACACGATTTATTCTGTGGGTCTTGATGGTAGTGGGATCAATAACGTAGCTGCCTTCCCTCTAAAAGTCATAGATAGAAATCAACTCGAATATCCAGACCTTGGGCCAGATATAGATCCAACAGCGTTGCCAGTAACACAGCAATCAGTACCTACAGGAATTGCGATCGCTCCTGATGGCAGTTTAACAGTTAGCGAATACACATACTTCCCTTATCCAGAAGGCGAAGCCCGAATTTTTTCAGTTAATCCCGACGATTTGGGTATCCAAATTATTGCTGATGGTTTTACCCAGTTAACTGGCGTAACCTACGATCCCGAAGGGAACTTATATGCCCTGCAACACATCAACACTTCCGAATGGAAAGAAATTCAACAGGGCGGGATGATCACTGGTGATATTAGTGGCTCTGTAATCAAAATAGGTACTGATGGCACTCGCTCAACCATCTGGAGTGGTGACGGACTAGAAGCTGCTTCTGGGATAACCTACGGCCCTGACGGTAATTTATATATTTCCAACCGTGCTAGACTTGCAGGCGCAGGACAAGTCATCAAGATTAATCCTACAGCAGAACAAGTTCCCGAACCCGCAACGATCGCTGGGACACTCATAGCTGCTGCCTTTGGTAAAGTTGCAATGGCGAAGAAGCGTAAACGCGAAGCTTTAGCTAAAGCAGAGATGGTCTAATTCTTTCACTTACAGAATGAACTGCTGCCTCACTACAAAAGTTGTCGGGAGGCAGCAACCGGAATTTTAAGTTTCCCAAACGTGGACTGGGAACGAGCATAAATCATCAACCAGAACTTTAAAACTTATGGGATTAGTAAAACATGTAGCGATCGGCGTTGTCAGTGCCGGATTTATGGTATTGGCAACATCCGCTCAAGCTTTGTCTTTAAGTTTAAAATACGAACGTAGCATTGGTAGCCCTGGCTTTGCTCCTGGGGAATTGTTTGTTCCCCAAGGCATCACAGTGGATAGCGCCGGAAATACTCTGATTAGTAACGGTCGCGGTCTTAACCCAGATGGCAGCTTTAATCCAGATATCGGTAATCGGGTCGAAGTCTACAACCCTCAAGGTGATTATATTGGAGCCATTGGCAGAGGCGGTACAGGCCCAGGAGAATTTGACGAGCCATCAGCCCTGGAAATCGATCCAGATACCGGAAATTTGTATGTGGGTGATGTTTTTAACAACCGTGTTAATGTCTACAACCCTCAAGGCAAGTTTATTAACTCCTTTGGTTCTTTTGGTGGTCTCATTCCAGGTAGAGCTTTCTTTGGCCCATCAGGTATAACATTTGATAATTCTGGTAATGTATACGTAGGTGATTTTAGCGGCGACAAAATCAACAAATACACCAAAGACGGTCAGCTAATTGGTACTATTGGCAGTTCTGGTACTGAACCTGGACAATTCCAAGGGCCAGCCGGGATCAGAATTTCCCCTGTCAGCGGCAATTTCTTTGTAAGTGACCAGTTTAACAACCGAGTTCAGGTACTCACTCCAGAAGGCGATCCGATTCTGACATTTGGCCAACAAGGCACAGGTAATGGAGAGTTTAATCAACCAATTGGCATCGAAGTAGACGAGTTTGAGAATATCTATGTGGCTGATTCTATCAACAGCCGCGTCCAAGTATTTGATAGAAGTGGTAATTTTCTCACGGCATTTGGGAAAGCGGCTGATGCACCACCACCTGCATTGGGTGAGCCACCTTTTGGCGACCCTCTCGACTTAACACCAGGCACATTTAACTGGACAGCTGGCACAAGCTATAAAGATGGCAAACTCTATGTCGGCGATTTCTTCCAAGGTCGTGTGCAAGTATTGAGCGTTGAAGGTAGAAACGAAGTACCTGAGCCTGCTTCAATGTTAGGTATGGGATTATTTGGGCTAGGGGCTGCTGTGGCTAAATGGCGAAAAAATAAACAGCAGAAATTAGCCATCGATTTAGAACCGGAAAAAATTTCTATTTGAAAATAGAGTATATGAAGGATGAAATTGATACTTCATCCTTCGTATTTTTCCCGTTATCTAGGTGTATATATGTCTGCTGTAATTGACTGCAAAATAACTAATATTAGTGAGTTATTACATCACTGGGTAGCGCGACAAGTTACTCAGGATGCTGTTATTTGGCTGAATGAAACAAGAGAGCAAATAAATAGCGGTGCTAATGCAAGAGTATTTTTTAGTACTTTTAGTAGAGTGCCTCGTCATACAGGAAAAAATCAACTGGAGTTAACTACTCAAGACCTGAAAGCTGCTTCAGAAATGCGGCTTGGTTGGTGTTTTAAACATTGGAGTGTAGATCAAGCTGCGCGTACATTGCTAGTATTAACTCTGGCACAAGCAAATTCAGAGAAATATTTATCCGCTTTAGAAAAAGTATTTACAGCCGCTGATGTTGGGGAATTAGTTGCACTTTATCAAGCCTTACCTTTATTACCCTATCCTAAAAAATTTCTAAAGCTGGCGACGCAAGGAGTTCGCAGCAATATGACAGCAGTATTTAATGCTGTAGCTTTACTTAATCCCTATCCAGCAGAGTATTTTGATACTTTGGCATGGAACCAGATGGTTTTGAAAGCCTTGTTTGTGGGGAGTCCTCTGCATTTAATTCAAGGTTTGGATTTACGTGCTAACCCCGAACTGGCAAGGATGTTAATTGATTATGCTCACGAACGTCGGAGTGCTAACCGCGTAATTTCTGCTGAAATTTGGCCATTAGTAGAACAATTTGCCGATGCTGCTATTTTAGATGATTTGCAAAGAGCGATCGCTCTTCCACAACCTACATAAAGTAACAAATGTATCTTATGAATGAAAGTATTATTACAAGGGGCATGATGTTTATCGACCCCCATATTCATATGAGTTCGCGCACCACTGATGATTATCAGATGATGCAGCAATCGGGGATTGTAGCAATCATTGAGCCTGCTTTTTGGTTAGGACAACCACGTACTAACGTTGGTTCCTTCCAAGATTATTTCAGTAGTCTAGTTGGTTGGGAAAGATTTCGAGCTTCACAGTTTGGTATTAAACATTACTGCACAATTGGCTTGAACTCTAAAGAAGCCAACAACGAAGCGTTAGCAGAGCAAGTCATGGAACTATTACCGCTATATGCTTGCAAAGAGGGCGTAGTTGCCATTGGTGAAATTGGCTACGACGACATGACCCCCGCCGAAGACAAATATTTCCGCCTCCAGCTAGAACTAGCAAAAGAGTTAGATATGTTGGTGATGATTCATACACCACATCGTGATAAAAAGGCTGGTACAAGCCGCAGTATGGATGTCTGCATTGAACATGGCTTAAAACCATCGCAGGTAATTGTTGATCATAACAATGAAGAGACGGTAGCCGAAGTTTTAGACAGAGGCTTTTGGGCAGCATTCACAATTTACCCCAACACCAAAATGGGCAATGCCCGCATGGTAGAAATTATCCGTCAATATGGTAGTAATCGCATCATTGTTGATAGCAGTGCTGATTGGGGAGTAAGTGACCCTCTGGCTGTACCCAAAACTGCCTTACTCATGCTGGAACGGGGAATTTCTGAAATGGATGTGCAGCAAGTTTGTTATCAAAATGCCCTTGCTGCTTACAGTCAAAGTGGTGAAATGCAAGAGTCTGACTGGTTAAACCTCCCACCCATCGACCAGCGGCAAACATTCAGCAATAATTCCGTCCTTCGGGGACAAGAACCATTGGTAGAGTCGCATCGGGAATACGCACTAATAGAATAAACTTCTTTGCGCGAGTCAAAATATGAATACCGTCATTCTAAACTCCCACCGTTTCTGGGCATATCTGCAATTGCTCCGACCTGCCAATATTATCACCGCCTGGGCAGATATCATGGCTGGCTTTGCGGCATCAGGGTACTTTGTAGAAGCAAATGTAATACCACTGCTATGGTTACTCCTAGCTACCACTGGCTTATATGGTGGCGGTATTGTATTTAATGATGTATTTGATGCCGAATTAGATGCCGAAGAACGTCCAGAAAGACCGATTCCCAGCGGTAGAGCATCTCGTACAGGTGCGAGCTTACTAGGAAGCCTACTGTTGATTATGGGTGTAGTAGCAGCGGTGCAGGTTTCATGGGTGAGTGGGATATTGGCGATCGCGATCGCTACGGCTGCTTTATTGTATGATGCGATCGGCAAGCATCACCCAATTCTCGGCCCGATCAATATGGGACTTTGCCGCGGCGGTAACTTATTACTAGGGGTAAGTGTCGTCCCAGCGGTATTAGGAAATTACTGGTTTTTGGCTTTAATTCCTATAGTGTATATTGCGGCAATCACTACCCTCAGTCGGGGTGAAGTACACGGAGCAAAACTTAGTACTGGCATAATAGCAGTATTATTAATTATGGCAGTTCTTGTCGGCTTGCTTGGACTAGGATTGCTCAAAGATTATCAAGTTATCACCACATTACCATTCTTGATATTGTTAGCTATTCAAGTATTAATTCCTTTTATCAAAGCAGCATATCAACCCACATCAGACAAAATTCGGATTGCGGTTAAAGCAGGTGTTTTGTCACTAATTATTTTAGATACTACCGTGGCGGCTGGCTTTGCAGGTTTAGCATACGGGTTGATAGTTTTGAGTCTGCTGCCGATTTCTATGCTATTAGCAAAAATATTTGCTGTGACTTAACATAAATTATCCATGACATAGCAACTTATCTCCGCGTAACTTTGCGTTAAAAGCATCTACAAACAATCAACTTAGTCTCAAAACATCAATACTAGAAAATGGGAGACTAGCAAATGGTATTACAATCCTCGCTTAATCTCAAATCAAGCTCAAAAAACCACCTTAAATCACGGCAAATTACTATCATTGGTGGGCATGGTAGAATGGGCAAATTATTTCGAGAACAACTTTTGGCAGTAGGTCATAAAGTCAATGTTCTCGAACAAGAAGATTGGGAGTATGCAGACCAACTATTGCATCATGCAGAACTAGTATTAGTATCGGTTCCGATTGAATATACAGTTGATGTTATTCAGCGTGCTGCTAAATATATTTCTTCAAATACAGCATTGTGTGACATCACAAGTATTAAAACTCAGCCAACAGAAGCTATGTTGGCACACCATTCCGGCCCTGTTATGGGATTACACCCGATGTTTGGCCCAAGTATCAAATCTTTTTGGGAACAAAAAGTTGTAGTTTGTCCTGGGCGTAATCATGAATCATTTCAATGGTTATTAGATTTCCTTCAAAGTCAAGGCGCAGAATTAATTACATGCACGCCAGAAGAACACGATCGCATGATGGTATATATTCAAGCAACACAGCATTTTTATAGATTAAACTTGGGTGCTTTTTTAGCGCAAGCCAACATTGATCTAGAGCGTATTTTATCAATTTCATCTCCTAGCTTTCGTCAAGAAATTGAAATTTTGAAACGGTTATTTTGCCAAAATCCTAATTTGTGCGTTGACATTATGTTAGCGACAGAAGAAAGATGTCAAGCGATTAATGCTTTAGCTGATACTTATAGTCGCTTGGCAAAGTTAGTACAAGAGAAAGATAGAGAGGGTTTAATTCAAGAGTTTGAAAATACTCAAGGTTTTTTCAAGGGATAAAGAATTAGGGTTGAAAGTAGAGGTATGTAAGAATCGAACTGCCAAGAAATTAAATATTTCTTACACTTATATAAGAGAAACTATGATAGTTGACATCAAGCAAAAAACTAAATTTTCTGTACAATCTATTCAGCAAAGTATTAGAGTAAATTTTAATTATGAAGTTTACTTTACTAATAATATTTTGAATTTAAAAAATCCGACATTAGCGCAAGCGATCGCAGCTGATGACGAGAAAAAACCAAAGAAAGTGGTAGCCTTAGTAGATGCCGGATTATTGGAATTCTGGCCAGATTTACTCTGGCAATTAACTAACTATACAAAGTTCTATGCAGAGGTACTAACCCTGGCTGTTGAACCAATGCTTGTTCCTGGGGGAGAGGCTGCTAAAAATGAGCCAAAATTATTAGAAAAAATTCACCAACTGATTGAAACAGCAGGGTTATGTCGCCACTCTTATGTGTTGGGAATTGGCGGCGGTGCGGTATTGGATTTGGTAGGATATGCAGCTGCAACAGCGCATCGGGGAGTACGCCTAATTCGGATTCCTACAACAGTATTAGCCCAAAATGATTCTGGTATAGGTGTAAAAAACGGTATCAACGCCTTTGGTAAAAAGAACTTTTTGGGTACATTCGCCCCACCTTATGCAGTAATCAACGATTCAGCCTTCTTGACTACATTATGCGATCGCGATTGGCGTTCTGGAATTGCAGAAGCAGTAAAAGTTGCATTAATTAAAGATACTAACTTCTTTGACTTTATCCATCATCACACCACAGACTTAGCCCAGCGTGATATGGACAGTATGCAACAGATGATTTATCATTGCGCCCAGTTACACCTAGAACATATTGCCACATCTGGTGATCCTTTTGAAATGGGTTCATCCCGCCCTCTAGATTTTGGACATTGGGCTGCTCATAAATTAGAACAATTAACAGATTATAAATTACGACATGGTGAAGCAGTAGCAATTGGTATTGCTTTAGATACTACCTACTCTTATCTTTTAAAAATGCTATCTCATTCGGAGTGGCAACTAATATTAAAAACACTTGTAGAACTAGGTTTCAAGTTGTATGTACCTGAAATAACCAAACAATCATCACCTGAAAATCTCCCTTGTCTATTCCAAGGTTTAAACGAATTCCGAGAACATTTAGGTGGTGAATTAACCCTGACACTGCTGCAAAAAATTGGTAAAGGAATTGAAATACACGAAGTAGATTTGTCTTTGTACAAACAAGCAATATCCTTATTGCGTGAATCTGAAAAACAACAGCAGATGCTGGTTACAATAAACCGAGGTGAAAGATGAAAATAGAAACCAACAAAAATTTTCACTTAACCTACTGCACTAACATTCACCCTGGCGAAGAATGGCAAAAAGTCTTTGCTAATCTCCAACAATATATTCCACCACTAAAAGTAAAATTATCGCCAGATAAGCCCTTCGGAATAGGCTTGCGTTTAGCAGCCATAGCAGCTAAAGAATTACTTCAAGGAAATGCCCTAACTCAATTTCAGGCATGGTTAAATGAACAAGATTTATATGTATTTACCTTAAATGGCTTTCCCTATGGACAATTTCATTGGCAAGTTGTAAAAGACCGAGTTTATGCACCAGATTGGTCAAAACAAGAACGTTTAGACTATACCTTACAACTCACACGAATTCTCGCAGAACTATTACCACTCGATATAGAAGGTAGCATTTCCACATTACCGTTATCTTACAAACCCTGGTTTAAAGAAAATCAATTTGCTCAGACATCAGTAAAGTATGCAGCGACTCTCAACATCGCACAAGTAATAGAACAAATGATTCGCATCAGGGCTGAACAAGGAAAATGCTTACACTTAAACTTAGAACCAGAACCAGACGGCTTAATTGAAAATGCAGCCGAAGTAATTGATTACTTCCAAACACATTTACTACCAATAGCTGGAGATTATTTAACCAAACAATTAGGAATTTCTCAAGAAATTGCCGAACAATACATATTAGAACATGTGCGAATTTGTTACGACACCTGTCATTTTGCTGTAGAGTACGAAAACCCAATCTCAGTTTTACAAAAATTTCAAACTGCGGGAATTCAAATCGGTAAAATACAGATTAGTGCTGCATTGCAAGTAAATATACCTCAAGATATACAACAACGCCGCTTAATATTAGAAAGATTACAACCCTTTGCCGAATCTACATATTTACATCAAGTAATAGCACGCACAAATAATCAGCAGCTAATTCACTATTCAGATTTAGAAAATGCCTTACCAAACTTAGAAAACACCACCGATGTAGAATGGCGAATACACTTCCATGTTCCTATATTTATCCGTGACTATCAACTATTACAATCCACCCAAGACGACATTATAAATGTTTTAAATCTTTTACAAAATCATCACTTCTGTAACCATCTAGAAATTGAAACCTACACCTGGGAAGTCCTACCCGACAAAATGAAACTAGACTTACCAGCCTCCATTCAACGTGAATACGAATGGATTCTGACAAACTTATTAACAAAACAATTAGTTGCTAGTTAAGGTCGTCTGTTTCGTAACTCAACTCTTCCCCCTTCCTCCGCGCCCTCTGTGTCTCTGTGGTTCGTATGCAAAAAACAACCATTCTCAACGTAGTCGGATTAACACCAAACCTCATAGGTCAACAGACACCCTTCCTTTGCCATTGGAAATCAACAGGAAAAACCGTCACTATCGAACCAGTTTTACCTGCTGTAACTTGTACAGCACAAGCAACCTATCTCACAGGTAAATTACCCGATGAGCATGGAATTGTTGCTAACGGCTGGTACTTTCGAGATGAGTGTGAAATCAAATTTTGGCGACAGTCTAACAAACTAATTCAAACTCCCAAAATCTGGGATATAGCCAAACAAATAGACCCCAACTTTACCTGCGCCAACTTATTTTGGTGGTACAACATGTACTCCTCAGTAGAATATGCAGTTACCCCCCGACCGATGTATCCTGCTGATGGGAGAAAAATACCAGATATTTATACTCAACCAAAAAACTTGCGATCGCAACTTCAGTCTACACTAGGTCAGTTCCCTTTATTTAACTTCTGGGGGCCTAACACATCAATTCGTTCCACCCAATGGATTGCAGACTCAGCAAAATTTGTCGAAGAACACCACAACCCAACACTAACACTCGTTTACTTACCCCATCTAGACTACTGTTTACAAAAATATGGCGCTGATACCAACAAAGTAGCCAAAGATTTACAAGAAATTGACGCAGTTTGCAGCGACTTGATTCAATACTATGAAAATCGTGGCGCTCAAGTCATCGTCTTATCAGAATACGGAATTACATCGGTATCAAAACCTATACATCTCAATCGCATATTGCGAGAAAATGGCTTGTTAACAGTACGGGAAGAAACCGGACGAGAACTACTAGATGCTGGTGCTAGTAAAGCATTTGCGGTTGCAGACCATCAACTTGCCCATATATATGTTAATAATCCATTGTATATACCAAAAGTGCGATCGCTCCTCGAAGAAATTGATGGAGTTGCTTATATTTTAGACGATAGCGAAAAGCCAGCTTATCATCTAAACCATTCTCGCTCAGGTGAATTAATCGCAGTATCTCAACCAGATGCTTGGTTTACTTATTATTACTGGCTTGATGAGCATCGCGCCCCTGATTTTGCCAAAACTGTTGATATTCATCGTAAACCTGGT
Organism: Fortiea sp. LEGE XX443; assembly: GCF_015206815.1. Lineage (GTDB taxonomy): Bacteria > Cyanobacteriota > Cyanobacteriia > Cyanobacteriales > Nostocaceae > Nostoc_B. The sequence continues at coordinate 48,457 of NZ_JADEXZ010000031.1, read as the reverse complement.
TACGACCCCGTAGAACTTTTTATTGACCCAGAAATTAAATTACCTCAAGTCAAAATTGCTCTAAAGCTTTTACAAAAAAAACTGGGCTTTCGCTACTTAATGGATGTTATTCCTTTAGATACTTCTTTAGTTAAAGGTTCACACGGTTGTTTTCCACCTTCGACCACTGAAGGGCCTTTATTGATTAGCCAACAAACTCATTTACTTGATTCCTCATCCATACAAGCCAGTAGTGTGTGTCAGATAATTCTTGAGCATTTAACTAAAAAATAAAAACTGATCTTTTGGTATCAACAACCAACAAAAATAAGTAGGTCGGTGTTAAAAATTGTCGTTATGACAAGGCAGGAGGCAGAAGGCAGAAGGGAAGAGGTTTTCAAGCTACTTTACTTTCCGTTACATAGTTCGGTTTATTTGCACCTTTCTACTTATATTCCTAAAGGTTATTGGCTAAAATCAAAAAAACATCTTTTTATATTTTTAAAAAAATAATATTAATTTCAAATAAAAAGTTAACTTCTGCAAAATAATATTCATTCATTAGCGGCTATATGTTGAGTAGGCTAAATAAAGAATATTAGTTTTTTCTAATTGCATACACTCCGACAAACACATCAAAAAATATTCAAATTTTTTCATTTTCCAAGCTTGCCACTCAAATTCTCAACAATTTATTTATGATTACTGACTCCCATTCCTACACAACGCTGAGTAATTTACGTGTTTCTCGCTCAATTACAGAAATTAAGATGGAGACTGCCATTGAAGAAGTTCTCTTTTACCTCAATTCTCAGCGTGGAGGCTTGTTAACTAGCAGTTACGAATATCCAGGAAGATATAAAAGATGGGCAATAGGATTTATTAATCCGCCTTTGGAATTAACTACAAAAGCAAATACTTTCACTCTGACAGCACTAAACGATCGCGGTAAAATACTTTTAGCATTGCTGTTTGAGCATCTATTCGATTTAAAGCAACTTCAAAACCTAACTAAAACTCAAAACTGTGTCACTGGATTAGTTAAATCTACAGAACAATGTTTTACTGAAGAAGAACGCAGTAAACAACCTTCAACGTTTACAGTTATTCGAGAAATTCTTGATACATTTTCTAGCCAAGAAGATGAACATTTAGGATTGTATGGAGCATTTGGTTACGACTTAGTATTTCAGTTTGAACCAATTTCTCAATCTTTAAAACGTCCTACAGACCAGCGCGATTTAGTTTTATATTTACCTGACGAATTGATAGTTGTAGACTACTATCAGCAACAAGCTTTTCGGCTAGAGTATGACTTTATCACAGCCTATGGCAGTACTTATAATTTGCCGCGTACAGGTGAATCTATTGATTATCGAGGTCAACGCCTGACTCCGACACAAAATGTTGACCACAACATAGGCGAATATTCCAAACTAGTAGAATTTACTCTCGATTACTTCCGTCGAGGCGATTTATTTGAAGTTGTTCCCAGTCAAAACTTTTTCACAGCTTGCGAAGAACAACCAAGCAATCTATTTGAAACTCTTAAACAAATTAACCCTAGCCCTTACGGATTTATTTTTAATTTAGGTGGTGAATACATTATTGGTGCATCGCCAGAAATGTTTGTCCGGGTTGAAGGTCGGCGTGTAGAAACTTGTCCAATCAGTGGCACAATTAGCCGCGGACAAGATGCTTTAGATGATGCTGTGCAGATTCGTTCCTTACTAAACTCTTCCAAAGATGAAGCAGAGTTGACAATGTGTACTGATGTAGACCGCAATGATAAGTCTCGCATCTGTGAACCTGGTTCAGTACAAGTTATTGGTCGTCGTCAAATTGAATTGTACAGTCACTTAATCCATACCGTAGATCATGTAGAAGGTATATTGCGCCCAGAATTTGACGCGTTAGATGCTTTTTTGAGTCATACTTGGGCTGTCACAGTCACAGGCGCACCCAAACGAGCCGCAATTCAATTTATCGAACAGCACGAACGCAGCGCCCGACGTTGGTATGGTGGTGCAGTTGGGTATTTAAATTTCAACGGTAATTTAAACACAGGCTTAATTCTGCGAACTATCCGCTTACAAGATTCAATAGCAGAAGTGCGAGTTGGGGCAACTCTCTTATATGATTCTGTACCGCAAGCAGAAGAACAAGAAACCATCACCAAAGGTGCAGCGTTATTTGAAACGATTCGTTGTGCTAAACAAAAAGGCGAAGAATTTGATGAATGCAGTACTACAAACTTGAGTAAATGCGTTGCTGATGTTGAACCGGGTAAACGCATTCTACTCATTGACTACGAAGATTCATTTGTTCACACCCTCGCTAACTACATTCGTTCCACAGGCGCGAGTGTCACCACCCTCCGTCATGGTTTCCCTGAATCTCTGTTCGATACAGAACGCCCAGATTTAGTTGTATTATCTCCGGGCCCTGGTAGACCGCATGATTTCAAAGTTACAGAGACTGTTGCGGCTTGTATTCGTCGTCAAATACCTCTTTTTGGCGTGTGTCTGGGATTGCAAGGAATTGTCGAAGCTTTTGGCGGTGAATTGGGAGTGCTTAACTATCCTCAGCATGGTAAATCTTCACGAGTTTTCGTCACTGCGCCCGATTCTGTGATGTTTCAAGGTTTGCCAGAATCTTTCAGTGTCGGTAGATACCATTCATTGTTTGCCATACCGCAACGTTTACCAAAAGAATTCAGTGTAACGGCGATTTCTGAGGACGATGTAATCATGGGTATTGAACATCAAACACTTCCCATTGCGGCTGTACAGTTTCATCCAGAGTCAATTATGACATTAGCCTCAGAGGTTGGTCTGGCGATTATTAAAAATGTCGTCCGGACATACACGCGAACAAAAGAGTCAATAGTCAATAGTTAATAGTTATTCTGCTCCCCATTTTCACATCCCTCCTCCACTTTCGCTTATGATTAATCAAGTTGTCTCGCCTCAACACATCCTGAAAGAAATTATTTGGCATAAACGGCAAGAAGTTGCACAAATGCAGCAAGAATTACCTTTAACTGTTTTGGAAAATCAGTTGAGTGCTGCGCCGTTTGTGCGAAATTTTTTGAAAGCTTTGCAGGAAAATTCTTATCAGCCTAGTTTAATTGCTGAGGTAAAAAAGGCATCGCCCAGCCGTGGAATTATTAGAGCAGATTTTGACCCAGTTGCGATCGCTCAGTCATATCAACATGGTGGTGCTGCTTGTCTTTCGGTTCTCACTGATGAAAGGTTTTTTCAAGGTAGCTTTAATAACTTGCGTTTAGTGCGATCGCATGTTTCTTTGCCTCTATTATGTAAAGAGTTCATTATTGATGCTTATCAAATTTATCTAGCACGAACAACAGGTGCAGATGCAGTTTTATTAATTGCAGCAATTTTATCAGACCAAGAACTGCAAAACTTTTTACAAATAATTCATAATTTGGGCATGAATGCTTTAGTAGAAGTTCATACATTGGCTGAACTGGATAGAGTTTTAAAGTTAAATAATCTACGTTTAGTTGGAATTAATAACCGTAACCTCGAAGATTTTACTGTTGATTTAAACATCACAAAGCACCTTTTATCACAGCGACAACAACAATTACAAAGTTTAGGCATTACTGTTGTCAGCGAGTCGGGAATTTATACACCTGCTGATTTAGCTTTTGTGGCTGAATTTGGTGCGAGGGCTGTTTTAGTGGGAGAGTCTTTAGTTAAGCAAGATGATGTAGAGGAAGCTGTGCGTAATTTATTAGAAAACAAATCCCAATTTTAAAGCAACTCTTTGCAGAAGCAAGGTAAAGGGGAAAGATAAAAGAAATAATTATTTACTTTCTCCCTTCACCTTTCCTTATGAAAATTACGAATTACGAACTACGAATTACGAATTACTATGACCACCATTTCTAATTACTTTCAATTGCTACGTCAGCGCCAACAGTGTGCGTTAATTCCTTTTATTACAGCAGGTGATCCAGATTTAGAAACTACCGCCGATGCTTTACGGATTTTAGATTGCAATGGTGCTGATTTTATCGAAGTGGGTGTTCCTTATTCTGACCCCTTAGCCGATGGGCCTGTAATTCAAGCTGCTGCAACTCGCGCTTTACAAAGAGGGACTAAATTAGAACAAGTATTAGAAGTATTAGCAGATGTAATTCCTAATATTAAAGCACCAATCATCTTATTTACTTACTACAATCCCATTTTGCATCGTGGAATTAAATCGTTTTTAGCCATTATTGCCGATGTTGGTGTAAAAGGTTTAGTAGTACCAGATTTACCCTTAGAAGAAGCAGCAGAATTAATTCAAACTGCCGCATCTTTTGGCATTGAGGTGATTTTACTTGTAGCTCCTACTAGTTCTCAGGATAGGATTGATGCGATCGCTCGTCAATCTCAAGGCTTTATTTATCTCGTCAGTGTAACAGGTGTGACGGGGATGCGTTCTCAAATCCAAAACCGTGTACAACACTTAATCACAGATTTACGCAGCGTCACCGACAAACCTATTGGCGTTGGTTTCGGCATCTCTGCACCAGAACAAGCACATCAAGTGAAAGAATGGGGCGCAGATGCAGTGATTGTTGGTAGCGCCTTTGTCAAACGCCTCGCCGAAGGTAGCCCAACTCAAGGACTACAAGCAATAGAACAATTATGTCGAGAACTCAAAGCAGCAATTTCATTACAACCAGTTGGTTTAGCTAAGTAAATCTCTGCGTCACGCCAGTTGCTACAAGTCGGCAAAGCCGCCCAACGCAATGGCTCCTCTGTGTCTCTGCGGTTCGATAAAGAAAAACGAACCACAGAGGCGCAGAGAACACAGAGGAGGAAAACTTTAAGGTAAGAGGTTTAGACTGTGGTAAGCATTCCAGATATTAAGAATACATTTACGCAACCTGACTCGTTGGGCAGATTTGGACAGTTTGGCGGTAAGTATGTACCGGAAACTTTGATGCCGGCTTTAAGTGAGTTGGAAAGGGCTATTGAACAGTATCGTGATGATGCTGGCTTTCAAAGTGAGTTGCAAAGTTTACTGCGCGATTATGTGGGCAGACCTAGCCCGTTATATTTTGCTGAACGCTTGACGGCTCACTACGCCAGACCTGATGGCACAGGGGCGCAAATTTATTTAAAGCGGGAAGATTTAAATCATACAGGCGCTCACAAAATTAATAATGCTTTGGCTCAGGTGTTGTTAGCCAAGCGGATGGGGAAACAGCGAATTATTGCGGAAACTGGTGCAGGTCAGCATGGAGTAGCGACGGCTACTGTATGTGCGCGGTTTGGTTTGGAATGTGTGATTTACATGGGCATCCATGATATGGAACGGCAAGCCCTGAATGTGTTCCGCATGAAGTTGATGGGGGCGGAAGTCCGGCCTGTGGAGGCGGGAACTGGCACTCTCAAAGATGCTACTTCGGAGGCGATTCGAGATTGGGTAACGAATGTCGAAACAACACACTACATTTTAGGTTCTGTGGCTGGCCCTCATCCTTATCCAATGTTAGTGCGTGATTTCCACACTGTTATCGGTAAAGAAACTCGCGTCCAGGCTCAAGAGAAATGGGGCGGTTTACCAGATATTCTTTTGGCTTGTGTGGGTGGCGGTTCCAATGCGATCGGATTGTTTCATGAATTTGTGAATGAACCTGCGGTGCGTTTGATTGGTGTGGAAGCAGCCGGAGAAGGTGTGAATACAGATAAACACGCCGCAACTCTGACATTAGGTAGAGTTGGAGTGCTACATGGTGCAATGAGCTACATCTTACAAGATGATGATGGTCAAGTTATCGAAGCCCACTCAATTAGCGCTGGTTTAGATTATCCAGGTGTCGGCCCTGAACATAGTTATTTAAAAGATATCCGTCGTGCTGAATATTACAGCGTGACAGACGAGCAAGCACTACAAGCATTTCAAAAACTCTCGCAACTAGAAGGCATTATCCCAGCATTAGAAACATCTCATGCGATCGCCTATTTAGAAATTCTCTGTCCACAGTTAGATGGTAGCCCGCGCATTGTCATCAACTGCTCTGGTAGAGGTGATAAGGATGTCCAAACTGTTGCTAAAGTCCTGAATCATTAATGCAATATGGTAGCCTTAACTCAAAATCCACTTGACAAAATCTCTGTTACTGCTTCATCCGACTGGTCAGCTATATTACAACAACTGCTCAAACGGCAATCACTCACAGTTGACCAAGCCACAAATTTAATGCACGGTTGGCTTACAGATACCATTCCTCCAGTCCTCTCAGGAGCCATCTTAGTCGCAATTCAAGCCAAAGGTGTTTCCGCCGAAGAACTAGTAGGTATGGCCACTGTCCTGCAATCCCAATCATCTTATGGAGACGCGACATATCACGTCTCTACAAATCCTCTCATCGATACTTGCGGTACTGGTGGCGATGGTGCTTCCACCTTTAACATTTCCACGGCTGTCGCCTTTGTCTCCGCCGCCGCTGGGGTAAAAGTGGCCAAGCACGGCAATCGTTCAGCCTCTAGTAAAGCTGGTTCTGCTGATGTATTGGAAGCTTTAGGGATAAATCTCAATGCCAGCCCAGACAAAGTACAAGCCGCAGTTAACGAAATTGGCATTACCTTTTTATTTGCCCCTGGCTGGCATCCAGCACTCAAAGCAGTCGCAGATTTACGCAAAACTCTGAAAGTGCGGACTATTTTTAACCTGCTTGGCCCTTTGGTAAATCCCATGCGACCAACAGGACAAATTATTGGTGTTAACGACCCGTTACTCATTGAAGAAATCGCCCAAGCCTTATCCCAACTAGGATGTAAACAAGCGATCGCCCTCCACGGCAGAGAAAGATTAGATGAAGCCGGTTTAGCAGATGTCACAGACTTAGCTGTACTGCAAGCAGGAAAAGTGCGCTGTCTCACCATCAACCCCCAAGAACTCGGTTTGAGTTCTGCACCAACAGGCGCATTACGCGGCGGCGATGTTCAAGAAAACGCCGAAATCTTAAAAGCCGTACTCCAAGGAAAAGGCACTCAAGCCCAACAAGATGTAGTCGCCCTAAACACAGCCCTAGCACTGCAAGTCGGAGAAGCCATCCCAGACACAACAGACATCTTACAAGGTTGCACCAAAGGCATCACTTTAGCCAAAGAAATTCTCCAAAGTGGCGCAGCTTGGACAAAACTAGAACAACTTGCCGAATTTCTCCACTAACTCTCAGAACTTACGCACTAAGGTTGCTTGTTCAGACTGGGTGTAAGGGGGCAAGGGTGTAGGGTGTAAGACTTTGAAACACATACACCCACCCTTGTTCAAACCCTTGATTTTCTCTTTAAATGCGTAAGTCCTAACTCTCTTACTTTGCGTCCTCTGCGTCCTTTGCGGTTCGTAAACAAAAAAATACTTGCAACACAAAAAAGGAAAACAAAAATGATAGTAGTCCTGAAAAACGGCACACCCATTGATGAAATCACTCGCATCAGCGAAGGATTAAGTGAAGTTTGGGGAGTCAAAATCGAAAAAAGCGTCGGCAAACATAAAGTTATTTTGGGCGTAATTGGCGACACTGCTACTATCGATCCATTGCAGATACAAGAATTCAGTCCTTGGATTCAACAAGTTATGCGAGTCCAAAAACCTTTCAAGCGCGTAAGTCGAGAATTCCGCTACGGAGAAGCCAGTGAGGTTGTTGTACCCACACCCAATGGCCGTGTATATTTTGGAGAGCATCATCCTGTAGTGGTGGTAGCTGGGCCTTGTTCTGTTGAGAATGAGGAAATGATTGTTGAGACAGCAAAACGTGTCAAGGCTGCTGGAGCAAAGTTTTTGCGTGGGGGAGCTTATAAACCTCGTACCTCGCCTTATGCTTTTCAAGGATATGGAGAAAGCGCCTTAGAATTGTTGGCAGCAGCGCGTAACGCTACAGGTTTGGGTATCATCACCGAAGTTATGGATACTGCCGACTTAACAGCAGTAACAAGAGTTGCCGACATCATCCAAGTTGGTGCTAGGAATATGCACAACTTTTCGTTATTGAAGAAAGTAGGCGCACAAGATAAGCCTGTATTACTCAAACGCGGGATGTCGGCCACAATTGACGAGTGGCTGATGGCAGCAGAATATATTCTTGCAGGTGGAAATCCGAACGTGATTCTTTGTGAGCGTGGTATTAGAACTTTTGATAGTAAATATGCTCGCAATACCTTAGATTTATCTGTAATTCCAGTATTGCGATCGCTCACTCATTTACCAATCATGATTGATCCAAGTCATGGTACAGGTAAATCTGAATATGTACCACCTATGGCTTTAGGCGCGATCGCAGCAGGTACTGATGCTTTAATGATTGAAGTTCATCCTAATCCAGCTAGAGCTTTATCTGACGGGCCGCAATCTTTAACCCCAGAAAGATTTGACTGTTTAGCACAAGAAATGTCAGTGATTGGTACAGTTGTTGGGCGTTGGACTCTACCATCTTTACTGACTACTGTTTAAGATTTTTGATTGCGTAAAACAGTAACAGTTAAATAGCTATTTTTTCTAAATTTTGCTATTATCTGCTCTATTTTATTATTTGGATCAATTTCATTTTAATCAAGAATTGGTGCATGATATCAAAGCCATAATCATGTGCCAATTTATTTTAGGACTTACGCACGAGTCACGGAATAACGTAGACGCGGCAGCGGCTTGCCGCAGGCTACCACAGAGGCGCAGAGGTAACGGAGAAATGAGAGTTTCAGAGATATTTTGCGTAAGTCCTATATTTTTTATATTTTGTAATTAAATTATTATCTTGCCAAGAATATTATATTTTTTCCAAAAATCATAAATATTTATCATTGTGCTAATTGTAATGAATACATAACATATATGTGGAATCAGACTTCATTACAGTTTGATAAATAACGGGAATATTTGTTGATTACAAAGCCACGAAACATACCAATAAATATTCTCTTCCCAACTTAATGAATGCTAACTATATTTAGCAAAAAACAAGAGGCAAAACATCATCTTTTTTAAGTGTTTTATTGTTTCTTGATTTTTTCAAAACTAACAAAATTGATATCCAAAATCTAGGAGGATATTTTCTCATGGCAGACGTAGATAATAGCGGTAACAATAACTCTTCTGGTGGTGATTTGACTGAGCTACTTCGGCAATCACCATTCGGTGTATTGCTAGACATTCCCGGTGCCGACTCAAACGACATAATCCAGGGTTTTAGTAGATCAGCTAGTGGTGCTGGTAGTTCGTTAGGTAATGGTGGCAACTCAAATAACGGTGATGCGCCTTATAGTGGTAATCCCTTTGCTAACTTTGGCAATCCAACTGCTCCTGGTAGCGCTTTAACTGGTGGTGTCAATCCCTGGGCAACTGACAATCAGGGTGGTAGCGCTCCTTCTACTGGTGGTGGTAGCAATCCTTTTGCTGGTGGCGGCGCTCCTTCTACTGGTAGTGGTAGCAATCCTTTCGCAGGCGGTGGCGCTCCTTCTAGCGGTGGCGGTAGCGATCCTTTAACTGGTGGCGGTAGTAATCCTTTCGCAGGCGGTGGCGCTCCTTCTACTGGTGGCGGCAGTAATCCTTTCGCAGGCGGTGGCGCTCCTTCTACTGGTGGCGGTAGTAATCCTTTCGCAGGCGGTGGCGCTCCTTCTACTGGTGGCGGTAGTAATCCTTTCGCAGGCGGTGGCGCTCCTTCTACTGGTGGCGGCAGTAATCCTTTTGCCGGTGGTAGCAACCCAATGGCAGGTGGCAGCAATCCTTTTGCCGGTGGTAGCGCTTCTTCTACTGGTGGCGGTAGTAATCCTTTTGCCGGTGGTAGCAACCCAATGGCAGGTGGCAGCAATCCTTTTGCCGGTGGTGACAATCCAATGGCAGGTGGCAGCAATCCTTTTGCCGGTGGTGACAATCCAATGGCAGGTGGCAGCAATCCTTTTGCCGGCGGTAGCAATCCTTTTGCTTAATAGCAACAGTTATTAGTTCTTAGAATTTTTGCAAAAAACCGCAGTGAAACAGAAATCATCAATCCTAAAATAGCTATATTTATCTATCTGCGGTTTTTGTATTTTTCTCTGTTTTAGCAAATTATTAACGCAAAAATAGGAGATTAGTGCTGATGGAAGTATCTGCTGTCAATACCTCTGTTGCTGATAATTCTTTTGATGATAGTAGTGGCAGTCTGTCTCAGCGATCGCCTTTTGAAGGACTATATTCATCTCTAGGCGAAAATACATCTGTAGAAAGCAGTAACCCTTTTACAAATAATCGTAATCTTCCTGGCGGTGATAGCAATCCTTTTGCAGGAGGTGGTGACAGTCAGCTTCAGCAATTAATTTTTAATCGCTTAAAGTTAGTTTTGGGTGAGAACTTTTTCGATGGTAGTAATAACCCATTTACAGGTAGCAGTAATCCTAACAACTTTGGTAGCTTACCTTTAAATCAAAACAACGCACCTGTCAGTAATAGTAATAATAACTTTGGCACTAACAACGCAATTGTTGGTAATTTCAATTCAAATTATGGTAGTGACAGTGCGACAATTGGTAATGGTAACTGGAACTTTAGTAATAATAACGCCACAATTGGTAATGGTAACTGGAGTTTTGGTGGTAATAATACAACAATTGGTAATGGTAATTGGCATTGGGATGAAGGAACCAATAACTCTACATTAGGTAATGGTAATTGGTACTTTGGCAGTGACAATCAAACCATTGGCAATGGTAACTGGGATTTTGGCAGTAACAACACTATTATTGGTAATGGCAACTGGGTTTTTACCAGTGGGAATACAGTTATTGGTAATGGTAACTGGCTAGTAGATAACAGCAATGAGACAATTGGACTTAGTAACGATGTTAGAAACCTAGATTCTTTTTTGCAAGAAAATAGTAGTGGTGTTGAGACCCTGATTAACTCGCTAGTCGGAAGTATAGGTCAAGATTTTATTGGTTTAACAGGTAATCTTGAAATGTCTGAGAGCCAGATATTTAACAAGCTGATTCTTTCTAGAGGTAATGGTATTAATAACGGTGATATATCTCCTCAAATTGATCAATTTTTAAGTTTATTTGGCGAAATTCCTAAAAATCAATTGCCTTACCCGCCTAGACAAGGTTTGGAGCCTGTTCCAGAACCTACATCTTCAATACCGCTGATATTAGGTGGTTTATTATATTTATGTTTATTTAAGTTCAAACAAAAGACATTTTTACGCAAAAAGAATGCTTTGGCTACTAATGCCAATTCTGTTTGAATAAAACTGATGAGATTTCGCTTTTATCCCTATAGCCTGTCTAAACATGCTTAACTCATACCCATGAGATGAAATATCTCTGACTAACAACAAGTTATCAAACTCAGGGATGATGAGTATTTAGTAAGTAGATTGACAAAATCACACTATCAAGGGTGATATTTCAGCAATAGACAGCAATTATAAGGGATAAAAGGCATGATCAAATCTTGGATGGTAATTGGGGGGGTAGCAATATTAGTTGCTTTAGCAGCTAGTTTAATTCAGTCTAGCGATCGCCAATGGTTCAGGCGTTTACAAAGACCGAGATGGTTAACTTTTGAGGCGGCAATTCCCATCATCTGGACTGTTATCTTTATTTGTGGTGCTTGGTCGGCTTATATTGTCTGGGAACGTAACCCAGGAACCATATCCACTTGGTTATTGATGAGTTTATACTTAATCTTAGAAATTGTAATCATCGCCTATACACCCGTCATGTGTCGGTTGCGGAGTCTTCAGGCAGGAACAATCATTGGTGGTACAGGTTTTATTATCGGACTTATATTAACCCTTGCTGTCTTACCGATTTCTGGTTGGGCTGCACTATTATTAGTACCATTTTTACTTTGGAGTCCCATTGGTACTTATACCACTTGGCAGATGATCAGACTCAATCCTCAAGATGCTTGAGTATCAAACCTGTGGTTGATTTCACCCATACCTTATATTGTCAAACTGGCAATGTATAACTTGACAAAAGGTATTGGTATGGTGTCATCTGGTGTAATCATTGGGGCGATAACTTTCTTGATTGCAATTGGCAGTTTTTTTATTACGCCCCGTGACGTAAAATGGTTTGCAAATTTAAGCCGTCCACAATGGCTAGTGTTTGAGCCGTTTATCCCTCTCATTTGGACTGTAATTTTTGTTTGTGGCGCAATTTCTGCTAACATTATTTGGCAACACAGCCCTGGAAGTTTGGTTACTTGGTTGCTGATGGGTTTGTACCTGTTCGTAGAAATCATTACTGTTGCCTACATACCGCTAATGCTGAGGTTGCGGAGTCTTAAAGCTGGCGAAACTATTGGGTTAATTGGGATGATTTCAGCCATAGTTTTGGCTTTGTGTGTTCTGCCAATTTCAGGATTAGCAACAATATTACTCATTCCGTATTTGCTTTGGAGTCCTATTGGCACTTTCACCACTGACGAATTAAAACATCTGAATCCAGAAGATGCTTAACTATACATCTATAAAATTCGACCATAACGGGCTGTCAAAGAATTAGCAGGATTAACTTGATTATTCAGCCACGCCCACATTTGATCGCCGAAACAAAAATGCCACCATTCTCTGGGATTGCGTTGAAATCCCGCTTTTAGCATGACATCATTTAATAGCTGACGATCGCTATGATACTGTTGTGCTTCTTTTTGGGGATGATTGATATAGTAATTGGGATGCGATCGCTCTGACAATTCATCAATGGGCGAACCCATATTTATCACTTGTCCTGTGTTATCCACTAGCGTTACATCCACCGCTGCACCCGTACTGTGGGGAGGAGGCGTTTTTTCATCCATACTCGGTACAGCCCAAATTTGGTAAACCGCCTCCCAAATTTCTTGGCGCTGATTTGGCGTTAACTCAGTCTCAGTTAATCCTCTCTCTTGTACTTCTGTAGCAAAGCTGTAATCTACCATAAACTGCTGCACTGCGATCGGGCGATAGCCGTCAAAAATTTGAATACGCCAATGAGGATGTAAAGAGTGCAAGTAATTTTGAGCTTGGATTAAATTTTCAACAACACTCCGGCGCAGATAATAAGGAGAGTATTCACCATAAGTAGCACCCAATTTTGCATAAGGATGGGGAGATTCCACTGCAAACAGTTCTAAAGGAATCTCTACCAAAGCTTCACCGCATTCAATAATGGGGATATGGTGATAAGGTCGCATACCAATTTTGGATTTTAGATTTTAGCTTATACATTTCCAGAATCTTATACCAATTTGTAATTACATCTGGAAACGCACCACTGCTGCGTCTCTACTTATTCCAATTTGCCAAGACTATTAATAGCCATAACCATTTGCGGGAACACCACCTGTAGACTGTCCAGGAATTTGGGGAGTAGTTGAGAAATTAGACTGCGGTATTTGAATGGGTAGACCTCTGAAATACCGATTATTTTGGTAACTTGCTGGAGTAGAAGGTGTGACAAGATTTGAATAGGGATTCTGGCCAGCGTTGGGTGTAGTGTTCGTTGGTGCAGTTGAAGTTATAGGTTGTGTTGTAGTTGTTGATGGTATTTGGGTAGGCAATAGCGGGACAGTATTTATACGGTTATAAGAATTTGTTGGTAAATTTGGTACAGTTGGCTGAATATAGCCTGTACCACCATTTAAACTTGTGCTAGGTGTAAAAGGTTGGTTATTAGTAGGTAAACTTTGTGGGATTTGATTATATAAATTTGTCCCTAGATTATTATTGGTGTTAGATAAATTCTGGGGAACTTCGTTGTATAAGGTTTGCCCAAAAGTATTGCTGGGAGCAGAAGTTACACCATTGATGCTAGATGGTGTTTGGTTAGTTGATGGTGGAAGTATCGTTGGTGAAGAGCTAATTGAGTTGTAGGGATTATTTGGGGTCTTGTTGACTCCGATGCCTACTGCGTAAGAGTTTTCGACTATATTTTTGGGTTGAGACGACGAAGTAAATAACTGACTGCTACTATTTTGTGTGCCGAACTGTAACAAATTTTCAGTTTGGGTGACAAAAGGATTTTTCTCTACAGATGTGCCACTACTGATGCCGAAACTAGGATTTAATTTGGTGTCTTTAGCAGATTTTTGTTTGTTAATTAAATCCTGTAAAAAATCTTTACCCTTGTTGGGCTTGGAGTTGTTTGTGGGGGAACTGACAATTATAGGGCTAGTTGCTTGTTCAACTTCATTATACAGAACTGGCAAGTTATCAATATCTGCGGCGATCGCTTTATCTTCTTGTGTTAGCGATGAGTCATTAGTTTTTTGAGTAGTAATTTCATTGTTTTGTTTTTGCGTAAAAGCATTTGGATTAGACCAATATTCTCGAATTACCAGCCCTAATACCGATAAAAAAATTGCTGTTCCCCAAAAAGCAGGTTTGCCTAAATTCCATAACCTGGCTTTGAAATAACGTAAGTAGGCGGGAGGATAATGACGATTTGACATAGGTAAATATAAATATTTATTGGCAGATGGTATACCTGGGTGGAAATTTACAGTCAGCAGAGATTGTCTAGTGCTTTGCCTTGACTGCTAAAAAGATATGTCAGCTAAATTTGGGTGGTTATTTGTTCATCCTAGCCTGATAAAGGATAAAGAATGAAGGCTAAACGATAAAATTTCATACTTCAACAGCATGATTATGCTGAGATTTTAGACTTCGGTCACTTTCGATAACATCATGAATTAAAAGCTGCACTAATTTAGTGTTGTGGCTAATTACTCAACTGTGCAGCTGCAATGCTAAGATTCGCCTTTTTTCTTCGCTTAAATAAAGATTGGAAAAACTGTATGAGGGCGTTGAACTTCAAGCGATGTCTGATGACAAGCCTCTTCTCTAAGAGACGCTCCGTGTAGCTTGAGCAGCCGCATCGCACCGCACGGTAATATTTACCAGGAGACTACAGCAATGATGAAAGCTGAAGATATCATGACCAAGGATGTTGTTACTATTCGCGGTTCGGCCACTGTTGCTGAAGCAGTGGGGCTGATGAAGGAAAAAAAATTGCGTGCCTTGGTTGTGGATCGTCGCTATGATAATGATGCCTATGGCATGGTTAGCGAAACAGATATTGTCTATAAGGTGATAGCCTACGGTAAAGACCCCAAGCAAGTACGGGTTTACGAAATTATGAGCAAACCCTGCATTGTCGTAAATCCTGAGTTGAGTGTGGAGTATGTAGCGCGATTATTTGCCAATACTGGTATTCGTAGAGCGCCAGTAATTCAAGGTAAGCTGCTAGGCATCATCTCGATTACTGACATTTTAACTAAAAGTAATTTTGTCGAAACTCCAAAAACACTAATGCTGGAGGAGAAAATTGAAAAAGCTATTGAAGTAGCTCGTGCCACTTGTACTCAGCATGGAGCTTATTCTAAATCTTGTGCTGCTGCTTGGGATGAAGTAGAAGAACTCCAAGCTGAAGCCGCTCATCAAAAAGCTGAACCCATACCTTCCGCTAAAATTTCCTTTGAAGAATACTGTCGGGAAAATCCCGCTGCGCCTGAATGCCGTAATTACCAACCTTAGAAATGAAAAGTAAAAAGTAAAAAGGCAAAATATTTTTTTCTTTTTACTTTTACCTTTTACCTTTTGACTTTGTAGTTCCTACTCTTCGCTGTTGAGAATTTTTGGTACTTTGAAAAATTCACCTTCTTGTTCAGGCGCACTATCGAGAATAGCATCTCGGTTAGGATAAGGTTGTAGCTTATCCTCTCGCGTTACATTGCTTACATCAATAGCCCGTGTGGTTGGTAGCACATCGCTAACATCTAATTCACTCAGCTGTTGAACATAATCCAAAATATTTCCTAGCTGAGTGGTAAATTGCTCTTCTTCTTCTGGTGTCAATTCTAACCGAGAGAGAAGGGCTACTTTATGAACTTGTTCACGATCAATCATGGTTTAGTTATAAGTCAAAAGTCCATAGTCAAAAGTCCATAGTTATAGTCATCAAACCAGTTAATTAACTCATAACCATTGACTATTGATCATTAACTAAAAGAATACGTCAATTTGCATCCGCCCAGTGGTTTTCAGCCAGTTTTGGGCTTCGATGTAGTTATTGGGAGCCATGCGAATAGCTCTAATCCAATAATCTGCTGCTTGATCAAACAGTGCTTCGCCACCGTCATGATCTCCAGCTTCTTTAGCTTTTTCGCCTTGGTAATGATAAATCACGGCGATATTATTCAAGGCTTGGGGTATACGTGGGTTGAGTTCAATTGCCTGGTGATACAGTTCTAAAGCTTTGCTGTGATCCCCGTTACTAGCGTAAATTAGACCCATGTTATAGAAAATATAACTGCGATCGTTGGTGTCTTCTTCTAGTGTTAAGGCTTCTTGGTAATAGTCTAATGCTTCGGCATACTCCCCTTCTGCTTGTGCCGACATTCCATCTCGGTAATAAACGAATGCTTCTTTAGCTTTTCTGTTGGTTGGCAGAATCTTCAGAATGATATCTGCCATGACTGTAAAAGATTTGTCAATAAAGTTATCGTTTTTCTGTGTTCTTGGCATAACTGCCTCTATGGTTGTACAGCTACTAGCTCAAAAGATACTCTTGGGAATTGAATAACCCCAGACAAATACTTCTGATATTAATTTTCTTCTGGATGCAATTAGCACTCAATAAAGTAGGGTCAGTTTCTTGTGAACTTTTTCTCTCTCTGCCCACTCCACAGACTCGGTTTTGAGATTGAACGTGTTTTAGTAAGCTATGTTGCTCAACATTCACTTTATCAATTTATCAGGTAAGTTATTTTTACGCGAGTCCCAATAAATAATTTTTGTGCATAGATACGCCCTATATTTACGCTATTAGTAGTCGTCGCGTTTAAATAAACCAAACAAAGGCGCAAGAATTACTCCAAAAACAAAACCACCGATGTGCGCCCAGTAAGCAACTCCCCCTGTTTGGACACTCATATTAGCAGCTGCTTGGAGGCTGGCAACACCAGATATCACATTCTGTACAAAGAAAATGCCAATGACTACTAGTGCAGGAACGCTGATTGTAGTCACAAAAAAACCTAAGAACACTAAGGTTGTAATTCTAGCTTGAGGGAAACGGATCAGATATGCACCCAAAACCCCAGAAATTGCCCCACTAGCGCCCAAGGAAGGAATCGCAGAATTCATCCCTATAAACCACTGGCACAAAGCTGCTAGAGCGCCGCATGTCAAATAAAAAATTAGATATTTGAAATGACCCAAACGGTCTTCGACATTATTGCCAAAGACCCAAAGAAACACCATATTGGATATTAAGTGCCACCAACCACCGTGGAGAAACTGTGATGTAATTAACGTTGTCCATTCTCCACTAAAGTTGTAGGTTAATTCTTGAGGTACTACAGCATACTCATTAAAAAATTGATTCAATTGGACATTAGATAGACTCACTTGATGAAGAAAAACTAAAACGTTCATGCCAATCAAACCGTAAGTGAAATATGGTGTGATTCGCGTCGGATTTTCGTCATAGAGTGGAAACACAGGTGTTTTTCCTAATTATCTATTAATTGCAATATAGCTTGTCTGGCTGGCAGTTGAAAAATTTAGGTAATTACACCTGTGAAATCAATCAGGCTAGAAAGCTCTTATCCATACCATGATTCTTCTGGAGATTTGTCGCTAAACAAACCTAACAGTGGGCCAAGAATAGCTCCAAAGATGAAACCTCCTGCGTGTGCCCAGTAGGCAATACCGCCGCTTTCCATACCAATATTGGTAGGTGTTTCTAAACTAACGAGTCCGTAGAAAGATTGCTGGAGAAACCAAAATCCTAAAAAGAAATAGGCTGGAACTCTGAAAGTAGGGAAGAAAAATCCTAAAGGTACTACACCGAGAATTTCAGCTTTGGGAAAGCGGAGAATATATGCACCCATCACACCAGCGATCGCACCACTGGCCCCCAAAGATGGAATGTTAGAATTAGGGGAGAAATACCACTGGGTCAAAGACGCTAAAACACCGCAAGCTAAATAAAATAATAAATATTTGGCATGACCCAACTTATCTTCAACGTTGTTACCAAATATCCACAGAAATAACATATTGCCAGCTAGGTGCAACAAACCGCCATGCAAAAATTGGGAGGTAATTAAAGTTGCCCACTCTGGTACTGGTTGGTGGACAGAGACACCAGCAAAACTTAAGCTGAGTTCTTTTGGAACTACAGCTGCTAGGTGCAGAAAGCCATCTAATGCTTGGGGAGGAAGGCTGGCTTCATAAATAAAAGCGAGGACGTTGGCTGCTATTAGCCCATATGTTACATAAGGCGTAATTTCTATGGGATTATTATCTCTAATGGGAACCACGGGCGTTTTTCCTGATGCTTTGAGACGTTAACATCAAGATACTTAATTTTCTATGTATTTTCTTCTACCTCGTGGATAGGTTTTGTCAAGCTATAAATTTTCTGCGTTTCCAGATTATCTCTGATGGATGAAGACAAGGTATCTAAAGATAAAATCTGCCTATCCAGTTGAACTTGTAAATTACTAAGGGGATCGCATCCCGAAGAAATCAGAAATTCTAGTTTCTGAATGTAAGACAAGGTTGCTAGATTATCCAGAATTTGGCAGACTGCTTGCAAGTAAGGATGATTGGTTTGCTGATACCAATCACAACTTGCTACTTTTGCTTGGTCAAAACCTAGGTGTACTGTCAAGGATGGCTCATCAAATAAAGCGATCGCTAAAGGACGGGCTTCTTCCTGCAACAATAAATCATTGCTTCTAGCTAAATGCCGCAATTTTTCCAACCTTTCATAACGTTTTGTGATTGATTGCGGGTCATCTTGCCAATGAATTGCGATCGTGACTAGATAGGTCTGTAGTAGCATGTGGCCTAGTTTTTTGGCCTTGGTTGCTAGGTAATAAGAATTGTAGTCGTTTGCCTCAATTAATAACGGCACGCGATCGACAACTTCCAAGCCATAGCCTTTAACACCAGCAATTTTACGGGGATTATTGGTTATTAGGCGAATATTTTTTACACCTAAATCCATGAGCATTTGCGCTCCCATCCCGTAGTCGCGCAGGTCAGCGGGAAAACCTAAGCGTTCGTTTGCTTCTACCGTATCCAATCCCATGTCCTGTAAGGAGTAGGCTTTGAGCTTATTAATCAGACCGATTCCCCGACCTTCTTGACGCAGGTAGACAACGACACCTTGACCAGCCGTTTCAATCATTTTCAAAGCAGCTTGCAACTGCATCCGACAGTCACAACGCAAAGACCCCAAAGCGTCACCAGTTAAGCATTCTGAGTGCATCCTTACCATCACTGGCTCATCTTGGAAAGTTGCTGGATCGCCTTTAACAATGGCGACGTGTTCAGAATTATCGAGGGTGTGGCGATAAGCGTATATTTTAAAATGACCGAACTGAGTAGGTAAATCGGCAATACTTTCGCGGACGACGAGGCGATCGTGTTGGAGGCGATAACTGATTAAGTCCGCAATACTGATAATTTTTAAATTATGCTGTTTGGCATACTCAATCAACTGAGGTAGCCGCGCCATTGAACCATCGGAGTTTTGAATTTCGCAAATCACCCCAGCCGGGTAAAGTCCTGCCAATCGAGATAAATCCACTGCTGCTTCTGTGTGTCCGGCGCGTTTGAGGACACCGCCAGCTTTGGCACGAATTGGGAAAATATGCCCAGGACGACGTAAATCTGAAGGTTTTGTTGCTGGGTTGAGAGCAACTTGAATAGTCCGGGCGCGGTCTTCTGCGGAAATGCCTGTGCTGACACCTAATTGAGGGCCAGCGTCGATACTAACAGTGAAAGCCGTTTGGTTAGGATCGGTAATGTTCGTCACCATCAAAGGCAAGTCTAGTTCATCCAAGCGATCGCCTGTCATCGCTAAACAAATCAGCCCTCTTGCTTCCACCGCCATAAAATTGATCATGTCGGGTGTAGCAAATTGGGCAGCACAAATCAAATCACCTTCATTTTCCCGATTTTCGTCATCTACCACGACAATGACGCGACCTGCTTTCAGGTCTGCCAAAGCAGCATTAATCGCATCAAATTTAAAAGTTTTGTTAGAAGCAGCAGTATTATTAATAGTTTCTCCTGCTTGAGGAGCTACACTCATTTGAGAGTTTTCTCTCTCAACAGGAGTGTCAGAAGACTGCCGTGTAGGTTTAGGCGTTGACACAAAGGACTTCCAGTTAGGTATAGTAAATTTTTTTTAACAATTTCTATATTTTGATTGTAACTCCTTTATGCAGTACAGAAATACACTAGCAATGATTCGATAACATGGCCTAGTCTCTAGCATTAAAATTGGGGTTTAGTACAAAATGCTGCAATTACAGTTACAGAAGGCGTGAGGACAAAAGGCAGGGGGGAAATAAATCATATTGACCCTTGACCATTGACTGATAAATTAATCAAAAGCGGATAAGGATTTCAGAATCATGGGCAATTTTAGACGCGTACCCGTTGGGATTGTTGGCGCGTCAGGCTATGGCGGAGTGCAGCTAGTCCGATTACTCATGGAGCATCCAGAGGTCGAACTAGTTTATTTAGGCGGTGAGAGCAGTGCAGGGAAATCCTTTGGGGATCTTTACCCGCATCTGGCTCATCTAGTTAATTTGCCGATAGAAGCGGTAGAGCCAGAAATAATTGCTCATCGCTGTGAAGTTGTGTTTTTGTCTCTACCAAATGGTCTAGCTTGCCAAATTGCACCACAATTATTAGAAAAAGGGTGCAAGGTACTAGATTTGAGTGCAGATTATCGGTTTAGTGATCTGGCAACTTATACCAGTTGGTATGGACAGGATAGAAGCGATCGCACTGCGGCGGCCACAGCAGTTTATGGCTTACCGGAACTGTACCGCGATCGCATTGCCGAAGCGCAATTAGTTGGTTGTCCTGGGTGCTATCCGACTGCCAGCCTACTAGCGTTGTCGCCACTTCTAAAGCAAGGCTTAATCGTCCCAGAAACAGCCATTATCGATGCCAAGTCTGGTACATCTGGTGGTGGACGGCAAGCTAAAGTCAACTTGTTACTGGCTGAGGCCGATAACTCATTAGCTGCTTATGGTGTTGTGCGTCATCGTCATACCCCAGAAATTGAGCAAATTTGCAGCGACTTAGCAGGCCATGAGGTGACTGTGCAATTTACACCCCACCTCATCCCGATGGTGCGCGGAATTCTGGCGACTGTATACGCCACACTGCGCGATCCCGGTTTGGCTAGAGATGATTTAATTACAATTTACAATGCTTTCTACCGTAACTCTCCTTGGGTGAAAGTTTGCGCGAGTGGCGTTTACCCGCAAACTAAGTGGGCAAGTGGTAGCAATATTTGCTTTATCGGTGTAGAAGTTGACCCGCGTACAGGTCGTGTAATTGTCATGTCAGTAATTGACAACCTGATTAAAGGGCAAGCGGGTCAAGCAATTCAGTGTCTGAACTTGATGATGGGCTGGGATGAAACCTTGGGGTTGCCCAAATTGGGATTTTATCCTTGAAGTATGAAGTCAGAAGTATGAAGTATAAAATTTATGACTTCATACTTCACACTTCAGACTTTATTTCAAAGTACCAGCATAAACGGCGCGATCGCCTAATTCATCCTCAATCCTTAGTAAGCGGTTGTATTTAGCAACCCGTTCGCTGCGACACAGAGAACCTGTCTTGATTTGACCGGCGCGGGTAGCTACGGCTAAGTCAGCAATTGTAGTATCTTCGGTTTCACCAGAACGATGGCTAATTACTGAGCGGAAACTGTTGCGAGTTGCCAAGTCGATTGTTTCTAGGGTTTCTGTTAGTGAACCGATTTGGTTGAGTTTAATCAAAATGGCATTGCCAGCTTTTTCCTCGATGCCTTTTTGTAAGCGGGTAGCATTTGTCACAAATAAGTCATCCCCTACCAGTTGCACCCGTGAGCCTAATTTCTGGGTGAGTAATTGCCAGTTAGACCAATCTTCTTCGTGTAAACCATCTTCAATGGACACAATCGGGTACTGGTCAACCAATTGACCTAAATAATCAATGAATTCGGCGGGAGAGTGAGGTTTACCATCGTAAACATACTGTCCATTTTTGTAAAACTCACTAGCTGCAACATCCAACGCCAAAGCTACTTGTTCCCCTGGCTTGTAACCTGCTTTTTTAATCGCCGCCACCAGCAATTCTAAAGCCACTTGATTTGATTCCAAATTAGGAGCAAAACCGCCTTCATCGCCGACACCAGTCAGCAAACCCTTTTCATCCAAGACTTGGCTGAGAGTTGCGAATACTTCCGCACCCCAACGCAATGCTTCCCGGAAGGAAGATGCACCAACGGGGACAATCATAAACTCTTGAAAATCTACATTATTGGCTGCATGTGCGCCACCGTTAATCACGTTCATCAACGGGACTGGTAACAAATTCGCCAAAGGACTACCCAAATAGCGATAAAGGGGAATCCCCAAAGATTCAGCACCAGCTTTCGCCGCTGCTAGAGAAACCGCCAAAATCGCATTTGCCCCTAAATTTGATTTGTTCGCCGAACCATCAGCAGCAATCATTGTCCGGTCAAGCAATTCTTGGTTGAGGGCATCCAAGTTTAACAATTTTGGGGTCAGAACTTCTTTGACGTTCTGCACCGCCTTCAGAACCCCTTTACCTCCGTAGCGACTTTTATCCTGATCTCGGAGTTCGTGCGCCTCAAAAGTACCTGTAGAGGCTCCACTGGGAACCTGCGCTAGTCCCACAGCACCATTTAGCAAATGCACCTCGGCTTCAACTGTCGGTCTACCTCGTGAATCGAGAATTTCTCGTGCAACGATCGCCTCTATGGCAGTATCTACAATAATGTTACTCATCTGTGCTTTGTCCTTTCTGCGAGTGCGTTCTTACCGTTGAGCGCATAAAATCCAGTGGATTAACCTAATCGTTAGCATAGGCTTATAAGCGACTTTATCGGCTGAGATTAAAGAAGATTTCCAGAAATCGTTTTAAGATACGCGGACTTTGGATTTTGGATTATTTTTCAGTCAAAAGTCAACAGTAAGCAAAATCGTGCCGAGGAGAAAGAACATATTAGAACTTACGTATTCTGACAGGAGGGAGAAAGAGTTTTGTTGTGAAAGCGATCGCTGTGGTTGCCAACAATGATAATTTTAATGATTGGGAACCCTTAAAAATCGAAATTTATGAACGCAGCCGACGATAAAACGATTGTTCGTGAGTATTTCAATTCCACAGGGTTTGACCGCTGGAAGCGGATTTACGGTGATGGCGAAGTCAATAAAGTCCAGCTAGATATTCGCTATGGACATCAGCAAACCGTGGATAAAGTTATCGGCTGGCTGAAAAATGATGGCAATTTATCTGAGCTATCAATCTGTGATGCTGGCTGTGGTGTAGGTAGTCTCAGCATTCCCTTAGCAACTGAAGGGGCTAAGGTATATGCCAGCGATATTTCCGAAAAAATGGTGGAAGAAGGCAAACAAAGAGCTTTACAAGCTTTGGGAAATTCCGCCAACCCTAGTTTTGCCGTACAGGATTTAGAATCTTTAACTGGCAGTTACCATACCGTGATTTGCTTGGATGTTCTCATTCACTACCCCCAAGACAAAGCCGATGAGATGATTTCTCACCTATGTTCTTTAGCACAGTCACGGATAATGATCAGTTTTGCACCCAAAACCTGCGCCCTCAGTCTACTTAAAAAAATTGGCAGTTTCTTTCCCGGTGCCAGCAAGACAACTCGTGCTTATCTACACCGTGAAGCTGACGTGGTGAAGATTATCGAAAAAAATGGTTTCGCCGTCCAGCGTCAAGAAATGACAAAAACTCGCTTCTATTTCTCTCGCCTACTAGAAGCGACACGCCAGTAAATTGAAACGGATAGAAAATTAGGTTGGGTGGGATGGCTTAGGGTGAAAAACCGAAGGCATTATCGGCACCGAGTTTGAGCATGGTGCTGTTGTGTTCTTTGATAAAGAAGGTAGGCTGAAGTTAACGCTCTTTCCGCGATGGCGCAAGAAGTTGCTGAGTTGCTGAAAACTTGCTTATCCGGGACAAAAGGAGGACGAACATGGCAAACGAAGTCACCACCTACAATCACCTTTACTGGAATAATCTCAAAGCAAGTACGCTAACTCCATAAGAATCTGACAAACTGCCTTAAGAATCTGAAAGAAACCGAACACTAGAACTAGCTATACTCCAGATAGTTAGGGAAAAAGGACTTAGAGACAATGAGAAAGCAACTGATCAACCCGCCACAACGCTATGATGGAAGACCACACGGACTGTCCCATGCTGTTGTCGATACCGCAACGGCTACCGTTTACATTTCTGGTCAGGTTGACTGGGACATGAACCACCAAGTTTCATCTCATACCGTTGCGGGGCAATTCTTGAAGGCGCTAACGAACCTAACCACTGTCCTAGAAGCATCGGGAAGCTCAATAGAGAATTTGCTTAACCTTCGCATCTACATTCGGGGTGAATTTGGAGAATTTCTTGAGGATATCGCACCGATTCTGACGCAATATCTGGGAGAGTCGCGCCCAGCCCTGACTGGCATCGGTGTTGCCTCACTTGCCACTCCAGAAACATTAGTTGAGATCGAGGCAACAGCAGCCCTTGTTACTAATTGATTGCCGAGATTCGTAGCCATAAGCGTCATCTGAAAGAATGACGACCTCTACCGCATTCACAGATTGTGAAAAATCCTGTAATCTGCCTGTTGAATCACGCTAAAACGCTAATCTAGGCAAGGAGTTGAGACCCATCAATCTGTTGAGGTTTAAGAACCAGGTTTATGACAAGCAACCTTCTAAACTCGCTCGAACTTAGCCAACAGTTGAATAAAACGCTGATGTTTTCCAGTCGGCAGAAGAACTGGAATGGCGTTTTGGTTGAGCAGTGTCAAAGTCCTGCTTCAGCTTTTGAATGGGAACTTCCTGCCCTCTCAGATCACTGGCTCTACTTCCACACAGGAGATCCTGCCCCTTTAATTCAAAAACGGGATGATCGCTTGCATGAATCTATCCTGCACAAAGGGGACAGCTTCTTGGTTCCGGCTGGACAACCGAGCTATTGGTGTCAAACTCCAGATATGAGTGATTTCATTTGCGCCCCACTGCACATTCACTTAAAACCGGAATTGATTCAACAAGTTGCTGAAGCCTCCGAGATTGATTTAAAACGGTTTGACTTCGTGCATTGTTTCGGTCAGCTAGATTTGCAACTTCATCAGATTGGGATGCTGATGTTTGCTGAGTTGCGATCAGGTGGCATGATGGGGCAATTGTATGCTGAATCATTGACCCAAGTGTTAGTGATTCATTTGTTGCGGCACTATTCGACTTTGACGCAAACCATTACATCTCAGAATCGAAGCTTAACTCATATTCAGTTGCAGGAGGCGATCGATTATATTCACGCTCATCTGAATCGAGACCTGTCACTGGCTGAACTGGCAAGTGTTGTTAACATCAGCCCGACTTACTTTGCGAGTTTGTTCAAACAAGCAATGGGAGTTTCACCGCATCAGTATGTGATTCAACAGCGAGTGGAACAAGCAAAATTGATGCTGTCGAAAACAGATTTAGCGATCGCACAAATCGCTCTACAAGTTGGCTTCTCTAGCCAAAGCCATTTAACCCAACAGTTCAAGCGCATTACTGGAATGACACCAAAGCAGGTTCGCTAACACCATAAGAATCTGACAAATCGTTGTAAGAATTTGGAAGAAGTCAAGCATTGGAACTCAGTACACTTCAGATCAACACAACGAGGTTAATGCTGAGGAAAGCACAATGATACTTAAAACACTTCTGAAGAATGGAGATTTAACGTCACTGGCGCAGAACAGGTGCGAAAGAACTGGACTGGCATCTTTGCTCAAGTTCCCGACCTCCAAGCAAAATTGGTTGCCCATACGATCGCTGGTGACATGGGTTGGTCGGAGTGGCATTAGCAAGGAAAACATATAAACAGCACAGAATTCAATATGCAAGGCACAAGTGATGGTGTTTACGGAGTGACGGTCAGTAATGGTTTCTATCCAGTTATGGTCAGTCAAGGTCTTATACCGTTTCACTTTAAGTTTGATACAAGTAGGTCGCAGGGGGGCAGGGGGTAGGGAGCAGAGGGAAAGAATTAAAAACCATTAATTTGTATCAAGATTTTCGTGAATTGGTATTACAATCAATTGCTTTCAATGTGTGCGTGTATGATACAGAGAATAAGCTTTATCGGAAATACTGGAACGTTGATCAAAGTAAAGTTAAAATCGCAAGCAAAGTCTAAATTTCAAATTGAGTTATGAAGACTGCTGAAAAATTGGCGGCGGGTTGGCTAGTGACACTCGGATTCATGTTTTTGACACTATCAGTCTCTGCGGTGACTGAAAAAAATACTATGCTCAAGCCAATCCCATCGGGGGATGGTGAATATTCGGGCTGGGATTTTGTGAATAAAGAAGCTCTTTATGTGCTGGATACTACTGCAAGACAAAGTTTTATTTTTGGTGTACCAACAATGGTGTTGGGGGGATGGTTAAGCTTATCTTTATATCGTCGCGGTAAGAGTGAACAAAAAGCCCTTCAGCAACAAGTGAGCGATCGCTTGCAATCGATTTTCTATCAAATGTTACAAGAAAATCATGGCAGAGTCACTGTCTTAGGGTTTGCGATGCAGTCACAGCTACCAGCATCTATTGCTCGTGAATATTTAGATGTGAAAGCTAAAGAATTCAATGCCAATTTTAAGGTGAATGAAGAAGGCGCTGTATCATACCATTTTGATGTCTAAAATTGACAAATAATTCTAATGGCGCAGATTTTTTTGAGTATAGCTGCCGTTTTAGGTGGTTTGTCAGTTGCGGCTGGGGCTTTTGCTTCTCATGCTTTGCGAGATCAGATTAGCGAGCGATCGCTTTCTATTTTTGAAACTGGCGCTCGCTACCAAATGTACCACGCCCTTGCACTTTTCTTAGTTGCTCTCCTCATCAGTCGCCTCGAATCACCTCCACCCACTTTAATTGCTAGTGGCTGGCTATTTATTATTGGTATTGCTATTTTCTCAGGTAGTTTATACGCCTTGAGCTTAACTGGTGTGAAATATTTAGGTGCAATCACACCATTAGGCGGTGTAGCCTTTATTGCTGGCTGGGGTGCTTTGGCTATTGCTGCTTGGAATTTGAAATTTTAAAGTTTTTCAATGCAGAGGGGCGCAAAGTTTAACGCAGAGAATCGCAGAGTGTTTTTAGCGGAAATTTTAGGCTACGCTCTAAAATATCGGTAATTTTGCGAGTCTCTGGGAATGAAAAAGCGCTTGTCACAAGTTTGGGGAAGGTTGCGTCAATCTTTCACTTTTGAGGAAAGTTTTAATACAACACTTGACACTAGCAAAGCATTTTTAGATGCAGCAAAAACTCTCCAAGAAGATGGTGGAAAGTTAGAAGCTTTAAAACCTTTGCTGCAAAATTCATCTTCTTTATTAGATGTGTTGTGTTCACCATTGGCGCAGGTGATAAGTGCAGGTTTGCCATTTGTACCGATAGGAATTGCCTTGCTGAAATTGTATCGCCAAAACAGCAAGGAACAACCGACGCTAGAAGACTGTGTATTTATAGTTAGTCAAGTTGCTTATTTAGAAAGCGTTAAAGAAATTTTATCTTTAGATATCAAGGTGAATTGGGATACTAATCTTCAAAGTAATGAAGCAGTCCGAAAACAACTACAAGAACTCAACGGTATTGAATTAGATTATGAAACCTCCAGTAAAACAATCAACTGTTTTCATCAATCAGAATTAGCAAGGGCATTTAATCAAGTATTATTGGCAAGGTTAGCAGATGCAAATATATCTCATGCGGCAATTTTGACAAAACGAGTCGCTTGGAATGCTCACCGCTATCTCATGAAAGCATTGATAGAATCAGGTGACATTACTATAAATTTGCCTCAACCTTCTTTGGGTGACTGGCAGAAAGCACAGCAGAAATTTCAAAGTATTGATGAGTATTTAAAAGGTCAGATTGCGACTAAACCAGAAGAGAAAGTTTTTAACGAAGACTTTTCTTTTAAAGATATTTATGTATCACTCAAAGCCAGAAATGTAGATAAAAATGGCAAATTAGATACTGATAATACAGAATTTTTTGATTTAGAAACCTGGGCTAAAACTCTTCTCTTGAATACAAACTCTAATACACAACGCCAATTGATGTTTATTCAAGGCGGTCCGGGTAGAGGTAAGAGTGTTTTTTGTCGGATGTTTGCTGATTGGGTGCGGCAGCATTTACACCCTGTATGGACACCAATTTTAATTCGTCTGCGCGATATTGAAGAATTTCAAGCAAGTCTAGAAGAAACTTTGCGCTCCAGAATTAAAGAAGATTTTGCTCAAAGTGATGATGGGTGGCTAACAGATACTAATACTAGATTTATATTTATTTTAGATGGCTTTGATGAATTACGAATTGAGCGCGGCAATAACCAAAGTGTGGAAAGATTTTTGCGGCAAGTTGGAACATTTCAAAATGACTGTCACGAAAGTAAAGCAATGGGTCATCGAGTCATAATTACAGGTAGACAGATGGCTTTGCATAGCATTGACCGCCTACCATCGAACTTAGAACGGGTGGAAATTGCGGAAATGGATGTTGAATTACAAAAACAATGGTTTGATAAATGGTACAGAAAATTCCCTAACAATAAAACATTAGATTTTATGGATTTTCTGGTGAAACCAGAAAATAAAAAATCCTGTCCTCAGCAAATTCAGGAGTTAGCAAAAGAACCATTGTTGTTGTATATGCTGACAGCAATGCACCGAGATGACACTTTAGATATTAATAAATTTGAACAAGCCACAGAGACAGAAGCAAAAATATTAGTTTACGAACAAGCATTAAATTGGGTATTAAATAGACAACGTGCTGATGATCGTCACCCGGATTTAAATTATGAACTGACTCGACAACACCCAGAAGCATTACGCCGCATTTTAGCCGAAGCAGCAGTGTGTGTAGTGCAGTCAGGGGGAGAAAGTGCTTCGATGCAGATGGTCAAAACCCGCTTGCAGCAGGATGATGAAGCTAAAGAACTAATTGCTAAAGCTGAGAAAGAACTAGGAGAAGAAGCATTAAAAACTGCATTAGGTGCTTTTTATCTCAAGTCTAATGATCATGGTGGTGTTGAGTTTTTCCATAAGAGTATTCGTGAATTTCTCTGTGCGGAACGCATCAAGCAAAGTTTGGAGGAATGGACAGAACCTGGTAAACGTGGGAAAACTTTTAATGTTGATGAGCAGACAATGGACTGGGAAATTTATGATTTACTCGGTTATGGCGGACTCACACCAGAAATTGTCGAATATCTCATAGGTTTGTTGATTACCAGTGATGAATTTCGCCCGTTAGAGTTATTCAAGCGGTTAGAAAATTTTTATGGGCGTTGGTGCGATGGCGAATTTATTGACGCGCCACCAGAAAACTTTCCCCAGAGAAAGATGCGGTTACTGAAAGAGCAAGGAATTAAGCAAGGTCAGCGTCAGGTAGATATTTATGCTGGGTTGAATGTGATGATTTTGCTTTTGGAGTTACACCGCTATGCTCAGGGGCGGGATGAGCTAAAAGAGGAGATCATTTTCTATCCATCTGGTAAACCAAAAGAAAATACTTGGACAACCCAGCTACTTCGCATCATTAATTACAGTGAAGCCATTCAGCTTGGCAATTTTACTAATATAGTAGGACAATTCCTCAGCTACGCAGACCTCAGCTACGCAAACCTCAACGGCGCAGACCTCAGCTACGCAGACCTCAGCGGCGCAAACCTCAACGGCGCAAACCTCAACGGCGCATACCTCAGCGGCGCAAACCTCAGCGGCGCATACCTCAGCGGCGCATACCTCAGCCGCGCAAACCTCAGCGGCGCAAATCTCAGCGGCGCAAACCTCAACGGTGCATACCTCAGCCGCGCAAACCTCAGCGGTGCAAACCTCAGCGGCGCAAACCTCAGCGGCGCAAACCTCAGCGGTGCAAACTTCAGCGGCGCAAACCTCAGCCGCGCATACCTTAGCGGCGCAAACCTCAGCGGCGCAAACCTCAGCCGCGCAAACCTCAGCGGCGCAAACCTCAGCGGTGCAAACCTCAGCGGTGCAAACCTCAGCCGCGCAGACCTCAGCCGCGCAAACCTCAGCGGCGCAAATCTCAGCGGTGCAAACCTCAGCGATGAGATTTGGAGAGATGTCCGCTGGGATGAAAATACAAACTGGGAGAATGTGCAAGGGTTGGATACAGCAAGGAATGTGCCAGAAGCGTTAAAGCAACAGTTGGGGCTGAGTTGAGAGACACCATTGATGGTAACGCGGGAATGCGAGATTATTAATGAAGCTCAAAGACTCGTGAGCGAGTATTCAACACTCTCGCGTGAGTATCAAAGATTCGTTCGCAAAGCTCAGAGGTTCATCGCTGAAGTTCTGATATTCGTTCACAAAGCTCAAAGGTTCATTGCTGAAGTTCTGATATTCGTTCGCAAAGCTCAAAGGTTCATCGCTAAAGTTCTGATATTCACTCGCAAAGCTCAAAGGTTCATCGCTAAAGTTCTGATATTCACTCGCAAAGCTCAAAAGTTCAGCGCTGAAGTTCCGAGCTTCATTAACGTGAATTCGATGAACCTCTCCCCAACTCCTCTCCCAATACAGTTCAGTTTTCATCTGGTAGGGTGCGTTATACCAATTCGTAATTCGTAATACTTCTCTACGAGACGCTCCGCGAACGGCTGCGCTCAGTACAAGTTCGTAATTCGTAATTAAGAAACTTTGATTTGGTCTGGGTTGTGGGGTTTGAATGTGTTGCCTAATTTTAGAGAAAAGGCATAACACACCCTACAAAAAACGATTTTGGGGTAATTATACCAATTTAAAAAAAGAATGCGACAGATGCGTAGGTTGGGTAGTAGCTTGCTTCCCGTTCGCGTAGCGTCTCCGTCAGGAGAAGGGTACGAAGTGAAACCCAACATCTACAAGGTTTTAAGGCGTTGGGTTTCGTCCCTCAACCCAACCTACATCTGTAGCGATCATTCTTCAAATTAGTATTAGATAATTTGTGTGTACACTGTTTTTTAAGGGGAGTTGGGGGGATCTGAAGAAGATGGAGATATTAACCGAAATGTATTGAATAGGGATTAAGTGAAATTTCAACTCTCTATAGCTTCAATGACCTGCCAGAGTTCCTCTTACCTAAAAAATGGTAAGTAGGTCGGTGTTAAAAATTGTCGTTATGACAAGGCAGGAGGCAGAGGGCAGAAGGCAGAAGGGAAGAGGTTTTCAAGCTACTTTACTTTCCGTTACATAGTTCGGTTTATTTGCACCTTTCTACTTAGTAGAGACTAAAAATTTAAAATATCCAGCGACTCCTCTATTTGTAAATCTAAAACTCGTTCTCGCGCATCTTTGAGCGCCTCTAATTTACCTTCTTTACGATAAATCTCTACAGCTTTCTGAAAATCTGCGATCGCCTCTTGCTGATCTCCTATTTCCGATTGAACATTTCCCCGGTTATAATAAGCATCGGCGTAATTAGGGTTAATTTGTATAGCCTGAGTATAATCTTCAAAAGCTCCGGCATTATCCCCTAAATCATAACGAGCATTGCCGCGATTATAATAAGCGTCAGCATAATGAGGATTAATTGCGATTACTTGTGTATAGTCTTCGATTGCACCTTCATAATCGCCTATATCAGCACGAGCATTGCCACGGTTTTTATATGCGATCGCATCATGAGAATTCATTTTAATCGCTTTAGTGAAGCTTTGTTGATATCCTAAAAAATAACGTGCCATACCACGGTTTTTATAAGTCATGGCATAGTTGGGATTAATTTTGAGTGCTTGAGTATAATCTTCAATTGCGCCTTGATTATCTCCTAAATGGGAACGAGCATCAGCGCGGTTTTTATAGGCAACTGCGACGTTAGGATTTAGTCTGATAGCCTGAGTATAATCATCAATTGCTGCTGCATAATTTCCTAATTGATAACAGGCTAAACCCCGTTTGATATATACTTTGGCATCATTGAGATTAATTTGAATGGCTTGAGAATAATCTGCGATCGCTTCTTCATAATCTCCTAATTGATAATAACTTAAACCTCGCTTATAATGAATATCAACATCATTAGGATGTATTTTTAAAGCTTGGCTATAATTTTTGATCGCATCTATATATCTCCCATTTTTTAAGCTCTCATTTCCGAGTTTTATATAATCAATATCTGGTTTATAGATAAATGTTTTAGATTCTTCATCAACTGATGAATTTGGTTTGAATAACTGATGATTATGAGGCGATAATAAAATTTGTGATTTGTTGTTGTCTTCTTGTTGAGATAAGTTATTACAAATAGAGGATTGATACTGTTCTAAATAGCAACGCAAACCACCACCATATAATAGTTGATCTATCCCAAAGGCAATTCTGCCAGTTTTTAGTTTAATCATCCGGGTTGGAAGAAACCCTGCGAAGAAAAGGTGATATTCAGATTGAGCTTCATGCACTTCTTCTTGAATTAAAATACAGGCTATAATTGCATTTTTTTCGACTTCTTCCGAACTTACAGACCATTTAACTCTATCAAGATTGCCATGCCGAGATTTTACCTCAATACCAACTGATGGGTCGGCGGTGAGGGTAAAATCAATCTTGCCATCCCCACCAAAGCGTTTTTCATAATCAACTTCTGTAATAAAATCAGCCAAGCGTTCTTTAACAACTTCCTCGCCCAATTTACCTTTGAGATAGCTGATAAACACGTCACGAACTGGCGAAACGCGCTTGTATTTTTCAGCCATTTGCCAACAAAATTCTCGGAGTGTCTTTAATCTCTCTCCAGAGATTATGGTTAATTCACTATATTGACCTTCTGTTTCGCAATGAAGCAGAGAACCGGATGTTAGCCTTTTAACGAAATCAGACTGTAGCGATCGCAGTAGTGTAATCCAGTCCATTGATATATCTGCGAATCTTTTAATTACATTATTTTATTAAAATATCCCAGCGGCGTAAACATTTAAATTTATTTTGAGAATTAATGTCTTGTCTGGATGCTACTGTTGACATTAACAACTAGACAGAGCGAGTTTTTACTAGTTATCCAAAGCATATCTTGTGGATATCATTAGTTTAGCAGGTACTCGTTAACGGCTAACTGCAATAATTCCTTTGAAACTAAAACAAAAATATGTTATGAAAAAACAGTAAAAATACATACAACGAATTATTAACCAGGCAATCCGCCAGTTTATCAACTTCTGCCATTGTTAAATTTTATGGAATCTATGTGGACAATGGAATTGCTACAGGTTCTCAAAGGAATTTGTCAAATATAAAATTAAATCTGCAAATTTTTTAATAACTCTGCTGTTTGCGATCGCTCTACTAAACTATTTGCACATAAAATACCAGAAGCGGCGACAGCTGGCACACCAATTCCTGGCATAGTGCTATCACCTACACGATACAAACCTGCAATTGGCGTGTGTGTACTCGGAAACATCCCCTTCCCCGCAGCAATAGCAGCGCCATAGGTTCCCTGATAACGGCGTAAATAATGAGCATGAGTTAGCGGTGTCCCGATAAGTTCTAAGACTACACGTTCTCTAATATCGGGGATAATTCGCTCTAAGGCACGATATAAAGTTTGGGCTTTCTCTTTTTTCTTCTGTTCATAACTATCATTTCGTTCCCAACCAGCAAAAGGCTCAAGGGTGTAAGCATGAACTGCATGATGTCCTTCTGGTGCAAGAGTTGCATCCCACACACTAGGAATCGAAATCATGCAAGTATTACCGGGTGTGGTGATATCTTGCTGAGAGTCGTGAACTACTACATGATGTCCCGTTAAGTTTTCTAAGCCTTCTGCTCGAATGCCTAAATGTAAATGGATAAAGCTATCAATGGCGGGTGTATGCAGCGCAGTTTGACGGTAAGTTGCAGGTAAATCTTCAGGACGCAGTAGTTGATTGTAAGTATCCCAAATGGTGGCGTTAGAAATCACAATCGGTGCTTTCAGGATTTCCCCATTTTTTAACCTTACACCCACAGCCTTACCAGATTCCACAAGAATTTGTTCAACGTGACAGCCTAAGCGTAACTCGCCACCCCAACGTTCTAAACCACGCACCAAAGCATTGACAATTGCGGCGCTACCCCCTATGGGATACTCAACCCCGCGCCCACGTTCACCTAACATAAAAGCTACTTCTGGGGCAATTGTGCCGTGTGCCTTTAAGCCAGAAAGCAGAAAACATTCTAAATCTATAATTCGTCGTACCCAAGGGTCTTTTACTGTAGCATCCATGACATTCCCTACAGAAGACTGAAGCAAAGGCAAGTATAGTAACATTTTACCGAGCGATGGGCTGCGCCCCGCCGTAGGCGATCGCAAATAATTCAGTAACACTAAAATTACCTGCCAATCAGCCCGTAAAGCTAATGTGGGTATGCCTTTCATTACCGCATACAACCCTAACAAACGTTCTGCAAAATCCTGGAGTTCTTTGGCTCCTTGGGGTGTAATTTTTTGTATTTCATGATGGTATCTTTGAAAATTGCTGTAGATTGCAAAACTGGCTTCAGGAAAATGGTAGTGTCCTAAGGGATCATAAGGTATAACTTTAAGGGATTCCCCTAGAACATCTAGAACTTGTTTTACAGGATTCAGACTATGGGTTCCCGTCAGTCCACAATAAAAAGAGGGGCCAGAATCAAATTCAAATCCTCGTCGTTTAAAGCTATGAGCTGCGCCTCCGGCAATTGTATGGCTTTCACACACAATTACCCGCTTGCCATAACGAGCAAGTAACGCCGCAGCGCATAACCCGCCAATACCGCTACCGATAACTATGACATCATTTTGAGAGTGCTGAGGAGCCAGCCGCGTGGGCGGGTTTCCCGGTTCGAGAGGACTGGCGTTGCTGAGTGCTGAGTTCATAATTCTATTGACTATTCACTAATGACTGAACCACTAATTGAACTGAAAGGCGTTTCTAAGTCCTTTGGTAGCAATAAGGTTTTAGATAATGTAGATTTGACAATTTACCGAGGAGAAGCACTAGGAATTATCGGCCCTTCCGGTACTGGTAAATCGACAATTTTAAGAGTGATGGCAGGGTTAACGAACCCTGACGAAGGAGAAATATATGTCCAAGGAGTACGACGACATGGGTTGATAGAAGATGGTGCTGACCCAGTTGGTATTGGTATGGTATTTCAGCAAGCGGCGTTGTTTGATTCTTTGAGTGTAGAAGAGAACGTAGGATTTTTACTGTACCAAAATTCCAAGTTACCGCGATCGCACATTCGAGAACTAGTCAAAGAAAAATTAGAAATGGTTGGTTTGGCTGGAATTAGTCAACTTTACCCCTCCGAACTTTCTGGAGGGATGCGTAAACGGGTGAGTTTTGCCCGTGCGATTATGTCTAACCCAGAAAATCCTAAAGAAGGGCCAGAAGTTCTACTATACGATGAACCAACAGCCGGACTAGACCCAATTGCTTCGACAGTAATTGAAGACTTGATTCGCGATTTACAAAATATGCACGGAGTTTGTAGCACTTATGCCATTGTTACCCATCAAGATAGTACGATTCGTCGGACAGCTGATAGACTAGTGTTCCTCTATCAAGGTAGAGTGCAGTGGCAAGGTACAGTTAGTGACATGGATAGCACAGACCACCCATTAATTAGACAATTTATGAGTGGGAATGTGCAAGGGCCAATTCAGGTTGTTGGTTAGGTGGGTGGAGAAAACAAATGCGAGAATTGATCACAAACCGCTTCACATCTAGACGAACCCTCAGAGAAGGTTCAGTGGGGTTGTTAATCTTGCTAGGAATATTTTCATTTGCGGCGATCGTTCTGTGGTTGAATGGGGTTAGTGCTGGAAGTAGATCCTATAAGTTTATTGTCGAATTTGCTAACGCCGGTGGGATGCAAAAAGGTGCATCAGTCCGTTATCGTGGCGTAAAAGTAGGCAAAATCTCTAATATTCAGCCAAAGTCAAATGCTATAGATGTAGAAATTGAAATCACTCCAGCCGACCTAATAATTCCTCATGATGTCAGAGTTGACGCTAACCAAAGTGGATTAATTAGCGAAAGTATTATAGACATTACACCACAAACATCACTTGTCACTGGAGTAAAGGCTAAACCTTTAGATAAAGGCTGCAATCCCAGCCTGATTGTTTGTAACGGTTCTCGCTTGAAAGGTCAAATTGGTATTAGTGTTGATGATCTGATTCGTAGTAGCACTGAATTGGCTACTTTATATAACGACCCAAAATTCTATCAAAGAGTTAACAGACTGCTGGAAAGTTCCGCCGCCGCAGCTACTAGCGTTGCAGCACTCAGTCAAGATGCCAGGGGTTTAACTAAAGGCTTCCAAGGACAAATAGGCACGTTTGCTGCAACAGCCAATTCTGTACAACGAGCCACTACTGAACTGACTGCATCTACTAGTAAAACAGCCAATCAGTTAGGCGTAACTGCTAGTCAATTTGGTGAGACAGCTAAGGAATTTGGATTAACAGCTAATAAAGCAAATCGTTTGCTGACAAACTTAGATGATTTGGTAACTACTAATCGTTCGTCGTTAGTTGGCGCTCTGAATAATATTACCGAAACCAGCAATCAATTACGTGTGACAGTCAGCAGTCTATCGCCGTCGCTTAATCGCCTAACCCAAGGAGAAGCAATCAAAAATTTAGAAACACTTTCAGCTAATGCAGCCCAAGCTTCTGCTAATTTACGCGATGCAACGCAAACTTTAAATGACCCCAAAAATGTCTTACTGCTACAACAAACCTTAGACTCAGCCAGAGTCACTTTTGAAAATACCCAAAAAATTACATCTGATTTAGATGAGTTGACAGGTGATCCAACTTTTAGAAAAAATCTTCTGCAATTGGTCAACGGTTTGAGTGGCTTAGTCTCTTCTACACAACAAATGCAGCAGCAAGTGCAGTTTGCCACTACTTTAGATGCCATGAAACTAGCAGCTAATAAACCAGGTGTGCTATTTCCAGCACCAGCTTCAATCGAACAGACAACTACTATTAATCCCTCAAATACTGTTGTCAAAGGTATAGAAAAAGAGACTCAACCTACTAATTCATTGACTCTTAATTCGTCCCAAGAAAAGTTATTGCAGCAGTTACGAGAGCATAATCTGCAACGAGAGTCAGAGCCGAAGCCGTAAAAAATCCATATAGCTGAGACACCATTGATTTTTTCTTTTAATTCCAGTCTCAGCTTTTTTTGCACCTTTTTCAATCCGTCAAACTCGCGCAGATTTAACACAGTTAATAGATTTACATTAAGCTTTTATGAACTTGATTATTGCTTGAGCAAAAATAGACTCAGCTTAAATATAAAATTAACTTATTGATTATCAGCACAAATTAGTATCACAAAATTATTTACGTTACAAGCAAAAATTTCTTCTTGGTTAATAAAAAACGAAATGTAATAAAATGTTGTGTTTTTTATAAGCAAACAAAATACATCTCCGCAAAGATTAAACTCAAGGTTATAAATATCTTTCAATGTATGAGATTTTATATGAGGTTATATTTTCAAGATTAGGTAAAGAAGTTTGCCTGACTTTGTTTAAGTGATACTCAAAGAGGGAAAAAGGAAGAGCCAACACTAGTATCATCTTTCAGTTCCCTCCCTGATATAAAAAATGAATCAAAATCCGGTAGCTGCTTCTAATAGCTTAGAGATGAATGCCTCACGGCAGTTTACCCCCTGGCTATTCGAGCAGAATCTCAGTCTGGCATTCACAACTTATCAAGCAGGTAAACTATTTTTCATCGGCTTGCAAGCAAACGGGCGATTATCAGTATTTGAGCGCACATTTGAACGCTGCATGGGTTTGTATGCCCAAGGTAGGAGCTTGTATATGAGTTCCCTATATCAACTGTGGCGCTTTGAAAACACCCTCGAACCGGGACAAGTTCACGACAACTATGATGCTGTCTATTTACCCCAAGTAGGTTATGTGACAGGAGATTTAGACATCCATGATATCGTCCTGAGTCATTCCCCATTCCAGGGCGACAAAATTCACAGTCGTGGTATTTCAGAGAATTTGATATTTGTCAATACCCTATTTAGCTGTTTAGCTACTGTCAGTCAAACTCACAGTTTCATTCCCCTGTGGCAACCACCGTTTATTAGTAAACTGGCAGCAGAAGACAGGTGTCACATGAACGGGTTGGCACTGCGCGATGGTCAACCTAGATATGTCACTGCTGTTAGTCAGTCGGATGCAGCGGAGGGATGGCGGGACAAACGGGCTGATGGTGGTTGCGTCATTGATGTCGAGAGTAATGAAATCATCCTGAAGGGGCTGTCAATGCCTCATTCGCCTCGGTGGTATAAAGACAAACTGTGGTTACTTAACTCTGGCACAGGAGAATTTGGCTTTGCTGATTTAGAACGAGGTGTGTTTGAAGCAGTGGCATTTTGTCCGGGATATCTGCGCGGTTGTACATTTCATGGTGACTTTGCGATCGTAGGAATTTCCCAACCCAGACACAACAAGACTTTTAGTGGGTTGCCTTTAGACGAAAAATTGCAACAAAAAAACGTCGAACCGCGGTGTGGGTTGCTGGTGATTGACCTGCGGAGTGGAGATATTGTGCATTCGCTGCGAATGGAGGGGGTGGTACTGGAATTATACGACGTGGTGGCACTAGCGGGGGTGCGTCGTCCAATGGCGATCGGCTTTAAGAGTGATGAAATTCGGCGGATGGTAACTGTCGGATGAGTACAAATGTGAAATTTTACATCTTTTGACTAGACAAAAACACAAGCAAAAACAACTTGGAGAATCGACAACAATGGTAAATTCAGTTTTTAACTTGTCGTCCCTGGATGGTATCAACGGCTTTGTAATTAACGGCATTGATGAGTTTGACCGCTTAGGCAGATCCGTCAGCAGCGCGGGGGACATCAATGGCGACGGCTTTGACGACCTGATTATAAGGGCAAGGAATACTGATCAATTTTATGCAGGGCCAAGCTATGTGGTGTTTGGCAGTGGTAGTGCGTTTGGAGCCAGTCTCAACCTCTCATCTCTGGATGGTAGTAACGGCTTTGTGATTAACGGTTATGATGCTTATGGCTCTGGGAACTCCTCTGTCAGCAGTGCAGGCGACATCAACGGCGATGGCATTGACGACCTGATTATCGGAGCATTTGGTGCCGACCCCAACAGTCAGTCTTTTGCAGGGGCAAGCTACGTAGTGTTTGGCAGTACCAGTGGCTTCAGTTCTAGTCTCAACGTCTCATCCTTAAATGGCAGCAACGGCTTTGTGATTAACGGCATTGATGAGGGTGACTCCTCAGGCATCTCCGTCAGCAATGCAGGGGATATTAACGGTGATGGCATTGATGACCTGATTATCGGGGCATTTGGTGCCGATCCCAACGGTCAGGATCGTGCAGGGGAGAGCTACGTAGTGTTTGGCAGTACCAGTGGCTTCAGTTCTAGTCTCAACCTCTCTGACTTGGATGGCAGCAACGGATTTGTGATTAACGGCATTGATGCGGGTGACAGATCAGGCGGCTCCGTCAGCAGTGCAGGGGACATCAACGGCGACGGCATTGACGACCTGATTATCGGAGCATTTGGTGCCGACCTCAACAGTCAGTCTTTTGCAGGGGCAAGCTACGTAGTGTTTGGCAGTAGCAGTGGGTTTGGAACTAGTCTCAACCTCTCTGACTTGGATGGCAGCAACGGCTTTGTGATTAACGGCATTAATCCAGATGACTACTCAGGCAGATCTGTCAGCAGTGCGGGGGATATTAACGGTGATGGCATTGATGACCTGATTATCGGAGCATTTCTTGCCGACCCCAACGGTCAGTATGATGCAGGGGAGAGCTACGTAGTGTTTGGCAGTAGCAGTGGGTTTGGAACTAGTCTCAACCTCTCTGACTTGGATGGCAGCAACGGATTTGTGATTAACGGCGTTGATGCGGGTGACAGATCAGGCATCTCCGTCAGCAGTGCAGGGGACATCAACGGCGACGGCATTGACGACCTGATTATCGGAGCATTTGCCGCCGACCCCAACGGTCAGTATGATGTAGGGGCAGATGCAGGGGCAAGCTACGTGGTGTTTGGCAGTAGCAGTGGGTTTGGAACTAGTCTCAACCTCTCTGACTTGGATGGCAGTAACGGCTTTGTGATTAACGGCATTAATTTAGAAGACTTCTCTGGCTACTCCGTCAGCAGTGCAGGGGACATCAACGGTGACGGCATTGACGACCTGATTATCGGGGCATACAGTGCCTCCCCTAACGGTCAGATTTTTGCAGGGCAGAGCTATGTGGTGTTTGGCTTTGCTACACTCAGTCAACCTCCAGTTGCAGTTAATGATGCGGCTACTACGAATGAAGATACTGCTGTTAATATTTCGGTTTTAGCTAACGACAGCGACCCTGAGAGTGACCCCTTAAGGGTGACCCTTGTCAACGGTACAGGAATCACTGTTGGCACTCCCATTATTCTGAGTTCCGGTGCCTTACTCACCCTCAATGCTGATGGCACTTTCACCTACGATCCCAATGCTCAATTTGAAAATTTGGCTGTCGGTGAAACAGCCACTGACAGCTTTACCTACAATGTCAGTGATGGTAGGCTGAATAGCATAGCCACCGTTACAGTGACTATTAATGGTGTGAATGATGCACCCAAGCCTGCTTCAGTTTTTAACCTATCTGAACTCAACGGCAGCAACGGCTTTGTGATTAACGGCATTGATGAGTTTGACTCCTCTGGCTACTCCGTCAGCAGTGCGGGGGACATCAACGGTGACGGCATCGATGACCTGATTATCGGCGCAAGAGGTGCCGACCCCAACGGTCAGTATGATGCAGGGGAGAGCTACGTGGTATTTGGTAGTAGCAGTGGGTTTGAAGTCAGTTTTAACCTGTCTTCCCTGAATGGCAGCAACGGCTTTGTGATTAACGGCATTGATGAGTTTGACTCCTCTGGCTACTCTGTCAGCAGTGCGGGGGACATCAACGGTGATGGCATTGATGACCTGATTATCGGAGCATTTCTTGCCGACCCCAACGGTCAGTATGATGCAGGGGAGAGCTACGTAGTGTTTGGCAGTAGCAGTGGGTTTGGAACTAGTCTCAACCTCTCTGACTTGGATGGCAGCAACGGCTTTGTGATTAACGGCGTTGATGCGGGTGACAGATCAGGCATCTCCGTCAGCAGTGCAGGGGACATTAACGGCGACGGCATTGACGACTTGATTATCGGGGCAAAAGGTGCCGACCCCAATGGTCGAAGTAGTGCAGGGGAGAGCTACGTGGTATTTGGCAGTAGCAGTGGGTTTGAAGCCAGTCTCAACTTGTCGTCCCTGGATGGCAGTAACGGCTTTGTAATTAACGGCATTAATGCGGGTGACAGATCAGGTACTTCTGTCAGCAGTGCGGGGGACATCAACGGCGACGGCATTGATGACCTGATTATCGGAGCATTTTTTGCCGACCCCAACGGTCAGTATGATGCAGGGGAGAGCTACGTAGTGTTTGGCAGTAGCAGTGGGTTTGGAACTAGTCTCAACCTCTCATCCTTAGATGGCAGTAACGGCTTTGTGATTAACGGCGTTGATCAATATGACAGTTCAGGCATCTCCGTCAGCAGTGCAGGGGACATCAACGGCGACGGCATTGATGACCTGATTATTGGGGCAAGATATGCCGACCCTAATGGTCGAAGTAGTGCAGGGGAGAGCTACGTGGTATTTGGCAGTAGCAGTGGGTTTGAAGCCAGTCTCAACTTGTCGTCCCTGGATGGCAGTAACGGCTTTGTAATTAACGGCATTAATGCGGATGACTACTCAGGCATCTCCGTCAGCAGTGCAGGGGACATCAACGGCGACGGCATTGACGACTTGATTATCGGGGCAAAAGGTGCCGACCCCAACGGTCAGTCTTTTGCAGGGGAGAGCTATGTGGTGTTTGGCAGTAGCAGTGGATTTGGAGCTAGTCTCAACTTGTCGTTCCTGAATGGCAGTAACGGCTTTGTGATTAACGGCGTTGATCAATATGACAGTTCAGGCATCTCCGTCAGCAGTGCAGGGGACATCAACGGCGACGGCATTGATGACCTGATTATTGGGGCAGATAGATCTGACCCCAACGGTCAGTCTTTTGCAGGGGAAAGCTACGTGGTATTTGGTTTTGCAAATGCGGTTACCACTACCACTAACGAAGATAGTGCCGTTAATATCCTTGCCAGCAATATCTTGCGTAGATATCAAGACATTGATGGCGATACTTTAAGCATTAGTAGCTTCACTAACCCAACTAACGGCACACTGACTTTCAACGATAACGGGACTCCAGACAACCCCAGCGACGATTATTTCATCTACACCCCCAATCCTGATTTTAATGGCGCTGACGACTTCGCCTTTATTGTTAGCGATCGCAATGGCGGCAGCGTTACGGTTACTTTTAACCTGAATGTTCAGCCAGTTAATGATGCACCCGTTGCAGTTAATGATAATCTGACTACTGCCTTTAATACTGCTGTAACTATCCCAGTCAGTACGTTGCTGGCTAATGATAGCGACATCGACAGCAGCAGTTTCAGCATTACTGGGGTGAGTGATGCAACCAATGGTACTGTGGTGCTGAATGATAATGGCACTCAGGATAACTCGGCGGATGATTTTATTGTCTTTACCCCAACTACCGACTTCACTGGCAATGCTAACTTTAACTACACTATCAGCGATCGCAGTCTAACTAGTACTACTACTGTGGCGATCGCAGTTGGTGCTAACATCACTGGCACTAACCAAAACAATACCCTCTCTGGCACCGCAGGGGATGACACTATCTCAGGCGGTAATGGCAAAGACACTATCACAGGCGGTGCGGGTAACGACACTATCTCCGGTGGCAATGGTAACGATACTATTTTTGGCGATGAAGGTGACGATACCATTTCCGGTGGTAATAACAACGACACCATCACGGGCGGTGCGGGTAACGACACTATCTCCGGTGGTAATGGTAACGATACCCTGTTCGGTGGTGATGGTGACGACATCCTTATAGGTGGTACGGGTGATGACCTGTTGTTTGGTGGTGATGCTAACGATACCCTCACTGGTGGTCTTGGTAAAGATACATTTGTCTTTGCTTCCCAACAAGGCACTGATATTATTACCGATTTCCGCAAGGGTACTGACTTAATCGGACTGTCTGATGGTCTGAGTTTTGGTCAACTGAGTTTTTCTGGTGACAACATTCTGGTAACTTCTACTAGTGAAATCTTGGCAACGCTGACGGGGGTTAATACCACGACGTTGACTGTCGCTGATTTCACTATCATCTAACTGAGTACGAGTAGACCTCAGTTCTGTAAGCAGATTTGTTTTTCTGGTAAGCGATCGCCAAAGACTATGCAAATATGGTGTTTGCTGACAGAATTCACTTTAATTGCTTAAAAATCATTTGTATTGGTAGAGACGCAACGTGTTGCGTCTCTACTGCTTTGTATGGAGTTTCAGTCAATTTACTGAGATAACTACACCCAAACTCTCATTCGCTAACCTATCAACTGCACATACAGCATAGGTTCCAGCTTGAACAGTGGTGAAGGTTGTACCAGCCGACAAGACACGCTGAAGTGTCCAATTATCGCCAGTTTGCCGATAAAGTGTCCAAGACCGTACAGGCTGATTATCTCCTGGTTGCCAGTTGAGTTTACCATCTTTGAATTGTAGGGCTTTGGGTGGGGATGCTGAGGCTGCATTCTGCCACGGTATAGTAGGTACTAATGCAGGTCTGGAATAAAGGGAATTTTTAAACTGGTCAGCAATACCTCGCCGATTTTGATTGATAGCACTCATACTAAAGAAAATATTCCCTAGTGATAAGTTTCCGGCTAGGTTGCGGGAAATTTTCACTTGTTTATCAATCTCATCGTCTTTCCAAGCCTTACCATCCAGTTGTCCCAGATTATTACCGGTGTAGATGTGCCGCTGCTGAGAATTAACGTCTGTCCACCATTTCAGCAGTGCAGGATAACTTTGTTTGGTTTGCTCGATGCGCCAATAGAGTTGTGGGGCTAAATAATCAATCCAGCCTTGCTCTAACCATTTCCGAGAGTCAGCATACAACACACTGTAGGCATCTAAACCAGTAATTCCGGCTGGTTGTCCGGGGCGGTAAATACCAAAGGGACTAATACCAAATTTTACATGAGGTTTTGCAGCCTTAATGCCGTTCCAGAGGCGCAACACCATTTGATTGACATTTTCGCGTCGCCAATCATCTAAAGTCAACAAACCACCTGTGGCTCTGTAAGCTGCGTAGGTTTTGCTATCGGGGAAAACTTGACCTTGGATGGGATAGGGATAAAAATAATCATCTAAGTGAATACCGTCTAAGTCATAGCGCCGCACAACATCAAGAATAACGTTGTATGCTCTATCTTGAACAATTTTTGATCCTGGGTCCATCCATAGCTGATTACCCC
This sequence comes from Fortiea sp. LEGE XX443, assembly GCF_015206815.1. Taxonomy (GTDB): domain Bacteria; phylum Cyanobacteriota; class Cyanobacteriia; order Cyanobacteriales; family Nostocaceae; genus Nostoc_B. The sequence continues at coordinate 3,924 of NZ_JADEXZ010000031.1, read as the reverse complement.
ATTGATAAACGACTTCTGGATGAGTGATTGCTATGTGGGGGCGAACATTTGGTGAACCCTTGGTGCTAGTTTTGGCGCGATAGGGGTTAAACCAAGCATGAATTTCTATATTACGCTTGTGACATTCAGCGATCGCAAACTCTAAAGGGTCATAAAATGGTTCTGGCGCTCTCCCTTGAGTTCCTGTAATCCAAGCACTCCAAGGTTCTAATTCCGAAGCATATAAAGCATCGCCTTCTGGACGTACTTGCAAAATTAAGGCGTTAAAATTCAATGCTTGCAATTGGTTGACAATTTCTACCAATTCTGATTGTTGTTGAGCAACTGGTAGCCCTGCTTTGGAAGGCCAATCACTATTCCATACTGAAACTACCCAAGCCCCCCGAAACTCTCGTGTATGGCTAACTTTCACAGTACTAGGTACTGGGGTTGTGGGTATGGGTGTTGTTGTTGGTGGTGTTACAAGGTAAACAGAAGCAATCTTTTGGGCGTTACCCAGATACACCAACGCTTGATAAACCATAACTGCTACATCCGCGCGAGTAGCCGCCGTAGTGTAGTTAAGTAACTTAATATTAGGGAAACTAGTTACAAATCCGGCACTAGTCGCCAGCGCCAATTGATTTCTGGCATAACCAGGAATGTTGGCCGCGTCTTGATAGATTTGTGGTAGTTGATTTAATAAGTCAGGTTGGTTTTTCGCTGCAATATCCAAACCATTGACTAAAGAAACTAAAACATCACCCCTAGCAATGCGATTATTCGGGCGGAAGTATTTATCAGGGTAGCCAATTAAAAATCCTGTTTCGTAAGCCTTTTGAATGCCATTTGCTGCCCAATGATTTACCGGAACATCAACAAAAGGGGTGTATTGGCGCTTCCCTGGTATGGTAAAAACAGCTGCAACTATAGCTGCAAACTCAGCACGCGTAACTGAGTTATCTGGGCGAAAAGTCCCGTTGGGATAGCCATTTAAAATACGCCGCCCTGCTAAGGCTTCAATAAATGGACGCGCCCAATGGTTTTGAGTATCTGAGAAGCGTGCAGTAGTAGAGACCATTGTGGATTGCCACTAGTTTGCTTGGCTGGATTGTAGCAACACGATCGCGATCGCTACCAAACTTTCGTATAAATTTTTATATTTGGTAATCTATCTCTAGACTGCGGCGATCGTCAATTCTGTGAAAAAAAACTTCCGTATTGAGCAATCTAAAAGAATTTTGGTACATCTGCAATGGCTTTTGCTATACAAGAATACTGATCACGAGTGTGTGAATTACGGTAAGAAGAACGCATTTAAACCTAATGAGTAAGCAATATGCCTTTTTGCTTGCGTGATCTACTGAAATGAGAAAGCAATTTGGCAAAATGAGTAAGCAATATGCCTTTTTGCTTGCGTGATCTACTGAAATGAGAAAGCGATCAGGCATTTTGAGTAAGCAATATGCCTTTTTACCTGCGTGATCTACTGAAATGAGAAAGCGATCAGGCATTTTGAGTAAGCAATATGCCTTTTTGCTGACTAAATCTACCAAAATGAGAAAGCAATTTGGCAAAATGAGTAAAGAAACAGATATTTTTATATTTGATTATCAACTGAAAACTCTAAGGTTGCATATACTGCAATAACAATATATGATGACTATAAGTACAGAATTTTTAAAAGTATGACTATCTCTTTAGATTCTATTACCAGCAATCTTCCTTTATTTGTGGGGTTAGATAAAAAGCTAATAATAGATATGAAGGATATTGATGAAGTTGATTTTAACCAAGCTAATTTTATCTTAAATGGAGAAGCTTTAGAAGTTCTCAAAAAATTACCAGACTCAATCATTCAAGCAGTAGTTACCAGTCCTCCATATTATGGACAACGCGATTATTTTGCAGATAATCAAGTTGGAACAGAGCCAACAATAGAAGAGTACTTAAACCGTCTTATTGATATTTTTGATGAAGTCAAGAGAGTTTTAAAAGATGATGGTACGCTTTGGCTGAATATAGGTGATAAGTATATAGAGGGAAATCTTGCTGGGCTGCCTTGGAGATTAGCACTTTCCCTGAAAGAAAGAGGATGGATGTTACGGTCTGATATTATTTGGTACAAGCCAAATGCTATGCCATCTTCTGTAAAAAATCGTCCAACTACCGATCATGAATATATATTTCTATTTGCTAAAAGCTCAAAGTACTATTACGACGCAGATTCTATCCGTGAGCCACATGTAACTTTTTCCGAAAAAAGTAAAATGAAAGGGGGAAGGAACCATCTGGGAAAGCAGGGAGGAACACCAGAACAGGGGAAAAATTCTGGTAATGGAAACTTACATAGTGGTCGCTGGGATCAAGCATTTCATCCTAAAGGAAGAAATAAGAGAACTGTTTGGGAAATACCTCTTTCTAAATTTAGAGAATCACATTTCGCGGTCTTTCCAGAAAAGTTGATAGAACCGTGTATTTTAGCTGGTTGTCCCGAAGGTTCACTAGTTCTCGACCCTTTCTTTGGTTCTGGAACTACAGGAGTAGTATCTCTTGCCAAAGGACGCAAGTTTATTGGTATTGAGTTGAATAAGGATTACTGTGAAATGGCTATGAAAAGAATTTTTCCGACTTAGTAGGTTTAGATGAGAGAGCGAAAAACTTCTATCAAATTTTTTAATTCTTGAACTAGTAAAGGTTCAACCTCATTAATTTGATTTGGATTTTTATTAATATAGATAAATTCTTGACAGTCTAATGCAGTTAAATCAGCTGTCCAAGATTCAGCAATAATAACTGGTATACATTTATAGCCAGACTTATTCGCTACTGTTATGGCTTTGTGGATATCTCTTGTGAATAAAAGAGCATGACCACCGCCTATCGTTTCACGAGTTTTAACTGGGATAAGAATATTACCTTTACAGCCACTGACTTTAATGTCATAAGTTTCACCATCAACTTTAATTTGGGTTTTTTCAATCGAAAGTTGAATGTTATTTATTTCAAATATTTCCTTGAGGTTGCGCCGAACAATTTCCTCAAACAGGTTTCCTTTTATTGAACGGCGACTTCCTTCTAAACGATCAATCATCACTTCAGAAATTGGTAGCCAATCCCATCTTTCACGCTCATGCAAAATTGTGGCAACATATTGTCTAACTTGATTGAGTAAATCAGCTTTACGTTCATTTTGTTTTCCACTGAAATTATTTAAAAATCCTTTTAATCTCTGTTCAGGAGCATCTCTAAAAATCCATCCTAATAAAAGCCATTTAGCTTTGTCTTCAGGGTATGGACGAGCTATCCCATCATATAACTTCAGGTTATTAGGAACCTTGCGCTCTAAATATTTCTGGATAGTTTTTTTTGCCTTGGATGCGTTTTGCTCAATAACAAATTCATAAAGTTCAGCATACCCTTCTATTTGCAAGAAGCTGGTAAAATCATCAAAAAAAGGTTTATTTAAGTTAGTAACTATTACTAATTCCTTGAGGCGTATGTTCTCTGGAATACTACTCATCAAAAAACTCTCTAGGTGAAATGCACAAAGCATCTGCAATTTTCTTGATATTTAGAAGACTCACATTTCTCTCTCCACGTTCGACACCTCCTATGTAGCTTCTATCCAAATCGCATAAATGCGCTAAATCTTCCTGAGAAAGTTCACGAGTATTTCGGAGGTAACGTAAACGTTCGCCAAATTTTTTTCTAATATCTTTTTCGTTAGATGCTGCCATATAAATAAGTAAAAATGATAAGAGGCTTTTAAGTCCACGGACTTTAAGTACCAATTAGGTAATATCACAACCTCTTAGCCCTCTTCTGTCACTTTCCGGAATAAGCAAGTAGTTCAGGAGCTAAATCATCCAGAAGCATAAAAGGGTTTAAATTGATTCATGGCTGCAATTAAATGATTGAATCCCAGTAACAAATGTGAATTAG
>NZ_JADEXZ010000030.1 GCF_015206815.1 Fortiea sp. LEGE XX443 | reverse complement strand
TTACAGAAGAGAGCTTTTCTCACCTCACGGGCATCTGGGCGACTATCTATAAATTCTTGTAGTTCTGCGATGGCTACGCCCGCCGCAGGCATCGCAGGTTGTAGATGCTGATCTATCATTGTTTGTTCTTAGACAGATATATTCCTCCGTATTATCTCGTACACTTTTTCAGAAATCAAATATGATTCCTATAAATTAGCTATTGATTTCCATGCAGCGTTAGCCACTGGAAACACATTCAAAAAATTCGCCCGCCCTTTGGATGAAAAATTAATTGCACCCATCCGCCCTTTATTAGGTGATGCGAGTCATATTTTAATTTCTCCCGATGGGCAATTAACATTAATTCCCTTTGAAGCGTTGAAGGATGAGCAAGATAAATTTTTAATTGAGCGTTATGCTTTTTCTTACCTTACCAGTGGGCGAGATTTGTTACGTTTAAACTCAAATGTTAACAATGCCTCTGCGCCTGTGGTGTTGGCGGATGTTGATTACAACAACCAAACACAAATTGTAGCTGCTGCAAAAACATCTGGTGTACGCGGTGTGCAAAATCGTCGTTCTGGTGATTTGGCAAACTTGGAATTTGAAGCGTTAGCCAATACTAAAGAGGAAGCTGAAGCAATTAAAAAGGTTTTACCCAATGCCAAATTACTATTAGGTAAAGATGCGACAGAAACCGCAGTTAAACAATTACAAAGTCCGAGTATTTTACACTTGGCTACTCACGGTTTCTTCATTACCGATATCGAACAAAATCTCAATGCTTCATTAGAACTGGAATTAAAACCACGCCCAAAAAATATTCTACAAGTTGAAAATCCTTTGTTACGTTCTGGTTTGGCGTTGGCTGGATTTAACAAACGCAAGCAACCGACAAACAATAATGATGATGGCGTGTTGACGGCGTTGGAAGTGGCTGGTTTAGATTTGCGTTCTAATCAATTAGTGGTGTTGTCAGCCTGTGACACTGGTAAGGGTGATGTGAAAGTTGGTGATGGTGTGTATGGATTGCGCCGTGCTTTGGTTATTGCTGGTTCGCAATCTCAGGTTTTAAGTTTGTGGTTGGTGGATGATGTGGCGACGAAGGATTTAATGGTGAAGTATTACCAGAACTTGCAGACGGGTAAGGGGAGACATGAAGCTTTACGTTCTGCACAGCTAGATTTGCTCAATAGTCAAGAGTATCAACATCCGCAGTTTTGGGCGGCGTTTGTTCCTTCTGGTAATTGGACACCGTTGAATGATAAGTAGGAGGTTGAGATCCTCGACTTCTTGAAGAAGTCGGGGATCTTGTTTTTTGAAGAATAGTCTAAAATTATCAAGACTCAAAAACACAGACAAAAAGCGATCGCATCCGTCAAACCATCAAACTAGATTTGATATGTCAATCGAATATCCAGAATATTGGACGCACCGACAATGGATGAGTCGTGCTTTAGAAATAGCACAAGCCGCAGGAGATGCAGGTGAAGTTCCGGTGGGTGCAGTGATAATCGATGGCAGTGGACATTTGATTGCTGAAGGTGAAAATAGAAAAGAACGTGACCAAGATCCCACAGCCCATGCAGAAATTATTGCCATTAGAGCAGCGTCTCAAACCTTACAAAGCTGGCGGCTGCATGAATGTACCCTGTATGTAACTTTAGAACCTTGCCCTATGTGTGCAGGTGCGATCGTGCAATCGCGTTTAGGAATGGTTGTATACGGAGTGGACGATCCAAAAACTGGCGCAATTCGGACTGTTCTGAACATCCCCGATAGTGCAGCTTCTAATCATCGTCTGCAAGTCCTGGGAGGTATTCTAGAATCAGCTTGTCGTCAACATTTGCAAGCTTGGTTTGCGACTCGACGACTTCAACAAAAAACTACGGACAGAGGTAAAACTGTCCAATAACAGCTACACAATTTATAGAAGAGAATTTACGGTTAACTAATTACTATTTTGTTACCTTTTAACTGGGCAATTCGCAGCTACCGACATGATGAAATTTGACTTTTCCAAAGATACCCACGAACCAACACCAAGAACTAATTCAGCAAATCATCAGGTGGCTGATTCACCCTCACAAGTTTCTCCTTTGTTAGGGCCGATGGCGTATCTCTTGGGACGGCATCTAGTTTTACCTTTATTCTTTGGCAGAATTACCATTACTGGGCAACATAATATTCCCACAACAGGCCCGATTATCCTGGCTCCTACCCATCGAGCGCGTTGGGATGCGTTGCTTGTACCTTATGCTACTTCCTACATTACAGGTGCAGATTTACGCTTCATGGTGACTATCAGCGAATGCCAAGGGCTACAAGGTTGGTTTGTGCGTCGTTTAGGCGGGTTTCCTGTAGATCCTTTACACCCGACAATTTCTACCTTACGCCACGGAGTTTCGTTACTGCGGGAAGGAAAAACTTTAGTAATTTTTCCTGAAGGTGGCATTTTCCGCGATCGCCAGGTTCATGCTTTGAAGTCAGGAATTGCTCGTTTGTCTTTGAGTGCGGAAGTAAATCACCCAGGACTAGGAGTAAAAATCGTACCAATGAGTATCAATTACAGCCAACCTTATCCTAACTGGGGTACGGATGTGAGTATTAACATTGGCGATGCAATTAATGTTGCAGAATACACCAATGGCACGATCAAACAAAACGCTAAACGCCTGACAGATGATTTAGCGAAGGCGCTGCAACAGTTAAATCAGCAAGAATCCGAAGTTACTGATGGTCAGTGGTCAATGGTCAATAGTCAATAGTAAGTATGGAGTTAAAAGACAATAGGATGAAATTTCAGACTTCAGACTTCATACTTCATACTTCAGACTTCATACTTTATTTAATGACCAATGACTAATTCCCAAGTGTTTAATTTGCCTGTATCTTGCGGTGCAGAATCTATCAGCCACAATTGCCAACGCCCTTGACCTGAAAGAGAAAGTAGCTGCTTCAGGGCTGGATGCGATCGCACGTTATAAGTTATCTGTAAGTTAGTCCGTCGTCCTAAGGTGCGGTTTTGTAATAAAACTTGCTGATTATTCGGTGCTATTAAATAAATTTCTAAATCGCCTAAAAAATCGTGGGTGATATTCACACTGACTTGAATATCTTTAACTACAATAGACTGCGTAATTGCGATCGCACTTTTGACTCCCTGGCGATGATCATCGGGAATCGCTACTTGGTTGGTATTTCCCACCCGCAACTGTTGGCTTACAGGTGATGCAGCTTCTCGCAGTTGCTTGGCTGCTTGTACTGCTTTGGCTGCGTTGACTTTGCCATAACCAAACCACTGAGAATGACCATCACCGTTGTAAGTCCCTCCTTTTAAACCTAATTGGGGGTCGGCATTAGAATCAACAATCTTATCCGCCGTTTCTTGTAAGATGCGTTTAACTTGTTGAGCCGTCAAGTCTGGATTTGCTGACAAAACTAAAGCAGCTACCCCGGCAACCACGGGAGTAGCGCTGGAAGTCCCGCCAAAATTGCTAGTAAAATCACCTTTGTCGTAGCCTGCGGCTCCTAATTGGTCAGTAGTTAACACGCCTAAACCATTAAGATAAGAAGCGATCGCAGGTTGTGTAAACACATAACCTTTACCTGGAAAAGACATTCCAGGTGGCGCATTGTTGCTAGGCGCACACAAGGCAATACTATCTCCCCAATTACTGTAAGCAGCTTTCTTATTCAAGCTAGTAGAGGCAGCAACAGCAATCACATCAGGATGTACCGCAAAACCACTGAGCCATTCTGTTTTTCCTTGTAGAATTCTATCTGACCAATTCTGCTCAAAGACAGTACCGTTAATTGGGCGGTTAGCATTTCCGGCAGCAAATAAAACCACACAGCCCTTGCCATTGCGTCCTTTCGTTGCAGCACGGGTAATAACAGCCCGTTGACGCAACGACAGAGGGAAATAAACAGCTGAAGCTCCCCAACTGCAAGAAATTACACTAGCACCTTTTTCGATTGACCAGTTAAAAATTTGCTCAACAGATTCATCATCCAAATAACCAGTTGTACGGATGGGCATGAACGCGCAACCAGGAGCAACCCCCACAATTCCCGTGCCATTCTCTTCCGCAACGGCAACCCCTGCACAAGCTGTGCCGTGGCTAGTTTCTTTCGCATCAGGTAAAGGTAAAAAATCGTTTTGTTTTAAATCTTTGGGAGCAACAACTTTACCTGTACCTTGAAAATCTGGGTGATTCAAATCAAAAGAATCATCCACCACTGCCACAACTACAGAACGCGTACCGCGAGTGATATCCCAAGCTTTTTCAACAGAGATATGGGAACCTATTGCTAATTCGTTACCGCCATTATGATTCAGATACCACTGTTGTAGATAAAGTGTGTCACGGGGTTTGTAATGTGCCTCACTGTGTATGATGATGTTGGGTTCAGCTGCTACAACTTCTTTGAGTGCTTGCAGCTGGTTAGTAATTTTGATGGGGTTGTCTATTGCCTGTTTGCTAACTAAAAATACAAAAGTGTTGGGTAGGCCAAGAACAGGTTTATCTTGAATTAGACTGTATGTACTAGCTATAGTGTTGATTCTGGCAGTTTCTACCTCAGCAGCAAATTGAATGGTCAGTTGATCACCAAGGTAAACGAAAGTCTCAGGATTACCTTTGATAGTGTAAACATGACTAGCAAAAACCACATTTTTCGCAGCGCGTGCTTGAGCCATCGCCGCTTCTAGTTGGTTTGGTGCAACTTTGAATAACTCTAGTTGTGCTTGGGGAATACTTCGCTGCCAAATGCCCCAACTAACCTGAGATAATTGTTGGGGAGCAAAATCGGTAGCTGGACGGATGGTGAAACAGTCGGAAGCTTTTTCTAACACTAATTCTTCACCACCGCGTTGCAAAACAACTCCCAAATTGCTTGCTGGTACACCTGTGGTTGAAAAATCAGAGGAATTGATGCGATCGCTCATAGGAGATGATATTAATTAGTATGCACGGGCAATGGGAACTCTATTAAACCGATTTTCAGTCTAAAACAAAGAAACCAAGTATATAGCTGAGTTTTGTTCAAAACGAAAACAAAGTTAAGATATCCAAAGTTTCCTTTAGTATTTGTATATATTTGTCGCACCCGTTTAACCCATGAAAATAGCTGCAACTGCGCCTTTAATTGGCCTCAGTTCCTTATCAGTCATTGCAATCCTTGGTTTGCTATCACCTGTCAACGCTCAAGTGAACAAGTTACCTAGTATTTATAGCCAAGCACAGCCTATAGACCCAAACAATCCCAATAATCTCCGCCCTGCAACCCAAAATGATAGCGTTTTAAGCATTGAGGGAGGAGAGCGACTGATGAAAGAAGCAGAGGCAGCTGTTTCCTCCCAAAACTACACCATAGCTGCAAAAAAACTCCAAGAAGCACGCCAAGTTTATAATCAGCTATCTAATTTTTATCAAGAACTAAACGCCAGCTTTTCTGGAATTGACATTAGAGTTTCTGATTCCCAACGCCAAAAAGCTTTATTGACAGCCCAAAAGCGGGATGAAGCCACCTATCAGTTAGCACTGGTACATCGCGCCCAAAATCAGCCAGAATTAGCCGTACCATTACTAATTCAAATTGTTAAAAGTCAAAACCCCACAAGAGATTTAGGCAAGAAAGCCTATCAACAGCTATTTGAATTGGGTTTTGTCGATACTCCCTACCCCAGACAAGGCGGCTCAACTTCTCAAAAATAAATTTTGGTCATTTGTCAATGGTCATTTGTCAAAATTTCATAATTCATACTTCATACTTCGTACTTCTCCTATCTGTTAATAATAGAGAAGTAGGTTTTTTCAGGAATTGCGATGATTAGTCCGCAGCAGATTGAAGCAATGATCAAGGCGGAACTGCCAGATGCTCAGATTCAAGTACAAGACTTGACTGGTGGCGGTGACCATTATCAAGTAACAGTAGTTTCATCGCAGTTTGCAGGTAAAGGACTGGTACAACAACACCAGTTAGTCTATGCTGCGTTGCAGCAAGCTATGTCAACCGAAGCAATTCATGCCTTGGCAGTAAAAACACAGACTCCTGAATCTTGACAGACAACAGCCACTTCATAAATTTATTTATTAGTAGAAGTGCGATTGACTCCAGACTGTGGACTATTAACTCTTCACCAAAGGAAATACCATGACACCAGAACTCGAAACAAAAATTGATAACTTACTAAAGGAAAACAAAATTTTGGTTTTCATGAAGGGAACCAAACTAATGCCTCAATGTGGTTTTTCTAACAACGTTGTACAAATTCTCAACACTTTGGGTGTTCCCTTTGAGACTATTAATATCCTCGACGACCAAGAAATTCGCCAGGGAATTAAGGAATATTCTAACTGGCCAACAATTCCTCAAGTTTACATTGATGGCCAATTCGTTGGTGGTTCCGATATCCTGATTGAACTCTACCAAAAAGGCGAATTACAGCAAATGGTAGAAGTCGCACTAGCTTCATAAATTAACTAAGCAGTCATCTTAGATGCTGCTGAATACAAACTTACAGCCCCGATTTTAGGGGCTTTTTCATAAAAATACACGTCTCAAAGCCAAAAAATTCACTAATCAGCAGCTAGTGGGCGAATAGAAAACTTTCTGATTTTTATTTAAGAAATAAAAATGTATAATTAAACACCCCTCAGAAAAATTGGCAAAAATACAACAGGGCTGAGGGGATGTTTTGATCAATACAATCTCTCCAAAGTTTCCTACGAACACACGCTTGATCAATACAGATAATGTGTTATAATCATCTGCGTCAAGCTGCTGTTACTAACACATGACTAAACTACAGTCATTAGTAGTAATCGTGTTGTGGTTCAGGTTCTGGCTGTGTCATTGCAAAATTTGATCCATCGTACAAGTAACGGCTGGCTTCCTCCTCTAAACGATGAATCAGATATGGCTCAATGGCGTTGCTCTGACGAAGTGCGGCTAGATATCCATCCAAATACATCCGCATATCATCCATGCGATAACCGCGATTCCATAGCTCGACGAAGGCGTCGGTAATTCTTTGGTAATAGCGGATAGTTTGTGTGTCTTGGAGCATAACTGCTGTTTTAATCTCTTTGGAATGAGAATTTTAAATGATTCGCGCTGAAATGTGAAGTGCCACTTTCGCCTTGTTGGCGTTTTTAGCATATAACCTATGCCAATATGTTTATCGAGGTCAGCCCCTCCAGCAGCTACAGCGTAGTTAGATCCTATTCCAAAAAACTGGGTAAATGATTCTTTGATAATTTATTCTTAGATTTTTTTTTGGTCAACAGCCCATTTATTGGCTAAGGTGGACGCTTTACAAAGCTGAATCCGCTGGCGCAACAAGGCTGAACAATAGTTAAACTAATGGACAATTGGTTTAACATGAATTTCTCAACAAGCTATATCTTGCCAAGAAAAAGGTCTTTATTAAAAAGAACTTTTGATAAGTCTAACAAAAATTTAAGAATATTACTAACTAAGCTTTGGAAAAGGCATCAGTCAAAGATACTACGGCTATTTGTTTGCAGAAATGTAAAGCTATTTACGATTAGAAGTAACAAAGACTACAAAACCTTGAGCTTGAGCTTGTTACTTTGAAAGTCATCAACGCTAAGGGGTCTTACCGCCGTGGGTTCGGTTTGTATTGAAATCGTTGAGGGGAATCCCCATTTGAGGTCGTTGCTAGGTTGGCACTTGCAACAATTGGAATACAGGGTAAATCAAGCTGCCAGCATTTATCAAGCAAGGGAAGTGTTTTTAACCCATCAACCTACTCTAGTGATTCTAGATGCGGATTTGCCTGATGGAGATGGTATCGAGTTTTGCCGTTGGTTGCATCGTCAGCAGCAGCCTTTAATTTTGATGCTGTCTGCCCGTAGCAATGAAGCAGATGTTGTCGCAGGCTTGAAGGCTGGGGCGGATGATTACCTGAGCAAACCGTTTGGAATGCAAGAGTTTCTGGCTAGGATAGAGGCGTTAATTCGCCGTACACGCACGCCCACAGCACCAGCATATTTAGACTATGGCAGTTTGCAAATTGATTTAGTGCAACGCCGTGTCCGCTTCCAAGGGGAATTTATCGATTTAACCCCCCAGGAATTCAGTTTGTTGTATGTTTTGGCGCAAGCTGGGGGAGTACCTCTCTCTCGCTCAGAATTACTGCGTCGTGCTTGGCCAGATGCGATAGACAATCCGCGCACGATTGATACTCATGTGTTATCGCTACGAAAAAAAGTAGAACTTGATCCCCGCCAACCTAGTTTGATTCAAACTATTAGGAATGTGGGATACCGATTTAACATGGAAATTTTGAATGCTAATCTTCCACAATCACAAACAAAATTAGCAAAAGAACGGTTTAGTAATCAGCGCCCAACGCTAACTACTCAACGGTGATTTTATTAAACGAAAAGTGTGTAGGGGTGTTAAATCCATTCTTCTGCTGCTTGCACTTCTGCTTGAATCAAACTGGCTTGTAAACTAGCTAAGTCTACCTCAGAGTTTGATTTATCTGCTAACAACTGACCTTGGTGCAGGTGCAATATTCGTGTACAAAACATTTGAGACAAATCTAACTGGTGATTGACCATCAAAATTGTAGTTTGTTGGGTTTGAGCTAGTTGAATTAAGATTTGTATCAGATGAGAGGCTGTACCCCTATCCAAGGCAGATGTTGGCTCATCTAATAGTAGGATTTTAGGTTGGATGATTAAAGCACGAGCGATCGCTACTAGTTGTCTTTGTCCCGATGAAAGCTGTAACTCTGTTTTGCCTAACCAATCATCAGGAATTCGCAGTTGTTCCATCCAGTGACTGACTCGTTGCTGAATCGTCTGTTTGGGCAACATTCGCAAAACTAAAGGATATTCTAAGGCTTGCTGGACTGTCATCCCCAGTAGTTTTGACTCTTGCAATACCAGTGTCACCCTTTGGCGTAGTTGGATAGTAGGAATTTGGGAATATTCTTGATTTTCGAGATAGATTTTGCCGCTAGTGGGTTCGCTCAAGCGGTTTATTAGGCGTAGTAATGAGGTTTTTCCAGCACCAGTTACTCCGGCGATCGCAATTCTTTCACCAGGGAATACTTGGAAAGAAATATCCTGTAAAATGGGGTAGCCTTGGTGATTACTTTTCAATTTTGTAAATAGATTAACTTGCTCAACCCTGAGTTGGGCTTGTGACGTGAAATTATCCACAATTACAATTTTCCTTTATTCTCACGCAGAGGCGCGGAGAGTTTTTTTGCGTTTCTGCGTGAGGCTTTTGTTTAAGATGTCTCTATCACAATAATTCGTAATTAAATTTATAGTTTAATGAGGGATTGTAGCCCTTCTTTAATTACGAATTACGAACTAGTAATTATTAGTCAAGGCTGTAGTGATAGTCCAAGCATCGACTAACAGCAGTAGTAATGTAAATCCTAGCAAAATTGCATACATCCAAGGTTGGGCTAAGGGGCGAACATCTTTGGTGTCTATGCCTGTTTTGGCTTGCACAATATTGACTAAACGGGCAAATCCAGCCACTCTCATCGGTAATAGATAAGCTTTGCCATCTTTGCTGAGGAAATAATAAACTAGTCCCCCTTGTCCAGTAGAACGGGGTTTGATTTCTTTAACATCCGACCAAGGTAAAGTCCAACCTTGACGAAAGAAACGCGGAACCCAAACAGGGTAAGTTACTTGAATTTCTTGCTCATTGGTAATTACTCTTTCTGTCAACACTGCATAAAGTCCGACAAAGCCAATACTAATTCCTAGCCAGAGTAATGATGGTGGTGTTTGTGCGGCTGTTGCTTGGGCTAAAAATGGCAATGGTACTGTGAGTGCTAGATATAAACTCAACAGGGTAATCCGAATCAACGGAGATAGACGAAAAACGACAGTAGAGGTATTAGCTGAGTTTGCTGTCACGGTTCCATCACGATAGTTGCTTTCAGTTTTATCCTAACTGGAAGGACAATCTTCAGGCGACTCTATGGCAAATACTTCTGTACCACAGTCCAACCAGTTAGGGATACCCAAGCAAACCCGGCGAAGAGAATCATATTGACAGTAATGTGTAAAGTTTTAACCCAATGTCTTCTGGGGCTAATTTGAGTTGCACTAATAGCAGATAGTAATACTAAAAATACTACTACTAGCCCAGAAACTAAATGTGAAGATTGCCCCAAAGAACCAAAGTGGCCTAAAGTGCCGATAATCCCGATCGCCAGTAATAGTAAAACTAAACTCACCATACTAATGCCCATTGTAAGATGGAGCGATCGCACTCCCCCAGGAAACTCTAAAAAATTAGGCAAAGATTGAGAAGTTCTCGCTCGCCACATCCAAACACCAGTAATTGCTAACATCAAATACGCCAGTAGGGATAACCCCATCGACCAAGCAGCTATTTTCCACAACCAGAGAAAAGAAGGTAGGTGCATAAATAAAGTATGAAGTGTGAAGTCTGTAGACGTGCTTTGCGCGGCTTCCCGTACCCCTACGGGGAAGCAAGCTACGCGTAGCGTCTCCGTTAGGAGAAGAGTAGTATCAAATTTTAGCTTCTTGACCATTGACTCTTGACTTTTAACACAATAAAAAAGGCCGCTGAAATCAGCAACCTTAAATTTTATTGAAGAAATTTTTTATTTTAATCAAAGGATGCTAGAGCATCAGGGTTAAAGGTTTTGTTGTATCTCCGGTTTTGGTATTAATTGAATGGACTATTGGTTTTTTACTGATAGGGTCGAGAGTAACTGAGTCGGTATTAAACTCGACACTGCTTGGCTCGTGAATTGCCAGGCGATCGCACGGAATCGTATCTGATAAAATTGCACTTGCCATCATCCCCGTATGAATCTCCATGTGAGCTTCTAGTGGGGCTTCAAACACGAGGCGTTGCCCAGGAAACACAACCCTTTCAAAGTACCAGTTAGAAATGTTAGAGATGCGAGCTACCTGGATTTTGCTCGTGGCATTAACGTAGCAGCAGAGAATTTTCCCCGATTCCTCAGGTGGTAGAGAATCTAGTATTTGAGCCATAACTGCCGAGGAGCTTTACGCCAAACATTGTATATTACATCAGCCAAGACTAACATCGGCTGATCCCCAGTTGCTGTAACTCCGACTACCAACTGAAAATTTCTACGTTATTTCTATCTAAAGTTATGTTCAAATGATGAAAATTTTATAAAAGAAATTAATTTTTAGTAAATTATACATTGTTAAGGAAAATTTTTAATTATTTTCTTTGGTTACAAATTTGTTATGGCTATTAATTAACCATAAATCAGTTAGCTTGTATCCACTTTGGGATGAGTTATTGTTTTGTTCTATTCCCAAAGTAATAAAAAGAGATCATCGCTTAATGGATGAACTCAATGTTATGGTAAAGATATATGAACAATTTATTCATAAAGCAATCTATCCTGTGTGATGCCAAGCAAATTTAGCCATTTCTGCAATTTTCGCCGGAAAATCGTAAAAGCATAAAATTGCTCAACCGTCAAATTAGATTGCCATAGATTATAAGACTAACCAAAACTTAGATTACAAAACTGACTGTATCTCTGGCTTTTCCTTCCAGAATGGCAAGAAAGAGGTTAAAACACTAAATGATCGAAAATCGAATTCTCTATGTTCGCCTTCCATGTAACCCCATCTTTCCCATTGGGGTTGTTTACCTGTGCGATCATGTCTACAAGCTATTCCCTAAAATCGAACAGCGCATTTTCGATTTGGGAACAGTGCCACCTTTAGACTATGCTACGGCTTTAGATCGCTGTATTGATGAATTTAAACCCACATTACTAGTATTTTCTTGGCGGGATATTCAGATTTATGCTCCAGTGGGTGGACGTGGGGGGAACCCACTGCAAAATGCTTTTGAATTTTACTACGCCAAAAATCCCTTCATAAAATTACGCGGGGCATTGGGTGGATTACGAATCTTTATTGCCTACTATGTAGAGTTGTGGCGGAATCTGGGATTAATCAAACGCGGGTTAAACCGCGCCCAAAAATACAACACTGATGCGCGTGCAGTTGTGGGTGGTGGTGCAGTCAGCGTATTTTACGAACAGTTAGGTAAAAGCTTACCTTCAGGAACAATTATTTCTGTGGGAGAAGGCGAAACCTTACTAGAAAAATTCTTAAGTGGTAAAGAATTTCGTGATGAACGCTGTTATGTAGTCGGAGAAGGCAAACCACGCCAACGCTTGATTCATGAACAACCAACTCCGTTAGAAAAAAGTGCTTGTAACTACGACTATATCGAAAATGTCTGGCCAGAGTTTAACTATTATCTGCAAGACAAAGATTTTTATATAGGTGTTCAAACCAAGCGGGGTTGTCCGCATAACTGTTGCTACTGTGTTTACACTGTCGTTGAAGGTAAACAAGTACGGATAAATCCAGCAGCAGAAGTTGTGGCTGAAATGCGACAACTATATAATCGCGGTGTGCGTAACTTTTGGTTTACCGATGCTCAATTCATCCCCGCGCGGAGATTTATCAATGATGCCATAGAACTATTGCAGGCGATCGTTGATTCTGGAATGACAGACATCCATTGGGCAGCATACATCAGAGCCGACAACTTAACACCCGAATTATGCGATTTGATGGCAAAAACCGGGATGAACTATTTTGAAATCGGCATTACCAGCGGTTCTCAAGAACTTGTACGCAAAATGCGGATGGGTTACAATCTGCGGACTGTCTTGCAAAACTGCCGTGACTTAAAAGCAGCCGGGTTTAACGATTTAGTTTCCGTCAATTACTCCTTTAACGTCATCGATGAACGTCCCGAAACTATTCGCCAAACCATCGCCTACCACCGCGAATTAGAACGAATTTTTGGCGCAGATAAAGTCGAACCTGCCATCTTCTTTATTGGACTCCAACCCCATACTCATTTAGAAGAGTATGCTTTCCAAGAAGGTATCCTCAAACCGGGGTACGATCCTATGAGCTTGATGCCGTGGACAGCTAAAAAACTACTTTGGAATCCTGAACCTCTTGGTTCTTTCTTTGGTGAAGTCTGCTTGCAAGCTTGGCGACAAAATCCCAACGATTTCGGACGAGAAGTAATGAAAATCCTAGAAGAAAAGCTAGGTTGTGCTGACTTAGAAGCAGCACTATCTGCACCTATCGAGACGAAAGAAAAGCAACTATCAAGTATATCATAAAATACAGAGAGAAGTTAGAAACTAAAAAATTTCTTCCTTATATCTAACCTCTTTCCTCATTTCTCTCCCCTCTGCGGTTCACTTAACCAAACCCCATGTTAGAAGGTTCGATCTTACAACAACTGGAAACAGCCCATCGCCGTAGCAGCAGACCAATTCGATTTGGGGTGTATTACAAAAATACCCTAGTTTCTTTGTGTCATGCTCTAGAAGACCACATTCTTTCTGATGAAGGTAAGCCCCTGGTAATTACAGCTTTCCAAAGGGGTAAATGGTATCTGCTAGAAGCAGAAAGATACGCAGACATTGCCAGATGTAGCCGTGAAATTGTCATCATGGCATCATCAGACACAGGCTTTGTTGAACATCCCACCAGTCAATTACCTAATGTAGACTTAGTGTCATTAGAGCCAACCGACCCAGTAGCGCAGGAATGGCATTTGATTATTCTGTCACCAGAATACACTGCGATGGTGCTTTGTCAAGAACTATCAGAAGCTGATTATTATGGTGCAGGTGGATTACCAGCCTCAGATTTAGAGCGAAAATTCTATGGTTTATGGACATTTGAACCAGAGTTAGTCAGAGAAACAGTAGGATTAGCGATCGCTCATATTCAACAATACAACCCAGAACTAGCAAAAAAACTCACTACTCATCAACAAGCAATCCAATCTCGTCTCTTTACACCAGAAGACTTAAGTACAGTCGTCTCACGCGTAGTCGATTACCTCCAAACTGGGCAAGAAAACTTATCTATCCCCATAGCACCGCGTCAACAAGCCCTTGACCGTAACTTAGTTTCTAACGAAATCCAAGCATTTTTGCGGATGGCGCAGTTGATAGATTTAGCAGACATCAACAACCCAATGGCCGCTGGAGAAGTTGTAGCCCTTTCTGAAGTGATGGGACAGTTGTTAGAACTACCAGCTTGGCAAATCAAAAGATTGCGGCTGGCAGGTTTACTACACCGCATCGATCCGCTACAACAAGCTGAAAGCGTTCTGACTCCCGGAACATCCATCCGTTATCAAGAACAAGCCCCCAGTTGTCCATTAACTTGTCCCTTAGTACCAGGGGCGCAGGTGTTACGAACCATGCCCAGACTACGGGCGGTAGCCCAAATCATCACGCACCAAACCGAGTGGTGGGACGGTACAGGAGAACCCGCAGGATTAGCTGGAGATGAAATTCCCTTAGAATCGAGAATTTTGGCATTAGTCGCGGAATTTCAATGGCGAGTCAATCAAATTAAATCAGCTAATCAAAGTCGGGAAGAAATATTTGCTCAAGCTTTAGAAGAATGCCGACACCAACAATCAACCCGCTTTGACCCTAAACTAATAGATGCCCTAACTTTGTTAGTCATGGGTTTGCAACAAGGACTCGATTTACCCGTGATGACAACCAAAGCCAGCAACGGTATGTGGTTGCTTGATTCTCGGTGGGATAGTCACAGCAAGAGTAGTGAGGAGATTGGTAGTTACCTCAAATGAACATTGAAGCAATTAAAGCCGGAACCCTCAAACAACTCCCAGGGGTAAATTTAGAGGATGAGGAACTCTGTAAACTTGATTTAAGCCGCATTAATCTTGCTGGCGCTACCCTAGTTGGCACTAATTTTAGGGGTTCCAAACTCGAAGGTGGGCATTTAGAAGGAGCCAATTTGATGGGAGCAAACCTACAAGAAACTGACTTGCGGGCGAACCTCATGGGAGCCAATTTGATGCAAGCCGATTTAACCAGTGCTGACTTGCGTGGTAGCAATTTACGCGGCGCTAACTTAATGGGCGCAACTCTAAGTGATGTATCTTTAGCGGGTGCTTTTTTGAGTGGTGCGAATTTGATGAATGTTAACTTGCAAGGCGTTGACTTGCGGAGTGCTGACTTGCGCGGTGCGAACTTGAGTGGAGCAAATCTCAAAGGCGCAGACTTAAGCCGTGCTGACTTGCAAGGAACATTGTTAAGTGAGGCGAATTTAGAAGAAGTTGACTTGCGTGGTGCGAATCTTGCAGGGGCAAATTTGACAGGTGCTAACTTGCTGTGTGCAGAATTAGAAGGAGCAAATTTAAATGGTGTGAAGTTATATAAAGCATGTTTAGTGGGTACAGTAATTGAGACACGGGCGTAAATATTGCACAAAAAAAGCACTACCCTTGGCTATTGTTAAAATTTTTGCAGGTGAAGCAGGTAAAAATTTATCAGCCTAACTTTACCCAGTAGCAATCCCTATCAAAAAATCAAAGTATGACCGACGAAAGCTCATCAAACAACTCAGATGAAGAGGAGTTTGACCCGGTAACAGACTCAAGGGATTGGTCAGCAGCAGAAACAGAGTTAGCCTGTTTTGCGCTTGCTAGAAGCAAGGGTAAACGGTTGGTTAAAATCATCAAGACCAAAAAACCACCTATGCCGATTATTTGTATTTTTGAGGACTACCAAGAATGACACACGTCGCCGCACAAGTCTCAATTACCGCAATCATTCCCATGTTGACTGCTATCGGAAATCGACAATGGGAACAGTTCAAAGAACTAGAGGCAGATTTTGTATCTCAGTATGGAGTAGAGATATGGCAAGAAATTTTTAACTTCCGTCTCAAGCCAGCACTGGATAAAGATTCTGACAGATGGTTACTTATTCAGTGGTGTGGTGAAGGAATCATTTCAGTCAATAATGTGGTGTAGGTGCGATCGCATAAAGTTAATTATATCTATAGAAACAATTTAGTTATCAGAGGTGCGATCGCTGCAATTGGCCTCTCATCCACAACGCCGAAATACTCATTAAACATAACCCCATCACGCCCATTAAAGGATTTTGATATACTCCAGTTACCCAATCAGGCACTACACTTGTATATTGAACTAATCCGCCAACATTGATAATATAGAAGCCACCAACCAAACCACCATGCAAACCAATTGGTAAGCCTAAACGTCCTCTGCGCCAACGCTTTGCCCATACCTGCGTTAACCCCAAAACTACTAAAGCAGGGAACTGCGGCAGAGTTTGAATAATTGCTTCTAATGGCTTAATAAAATGCAACGCAGCAAATACAATAGCATCCGTCCATAGTGCCACACGCTGACTGTAATCACGTTGTAATTCATCAAGCAGCCAGCCGCGAAATAATAACTCCTCAGCAAACCCAACGCCTAAACCAACAACTAAACCTTCTAAAATTATTTTTAGTAAAAAAACTTTGGGCTGTTGCCATACCAGCCAGCCTAAAAGTCCTTCTATCCCAAAAAGTATCCAAATATTAGTTAACCCTATAGCCAAGCCACGCAACAAATCTACCCTATTATGTCGCGTAATGTCTAAGCCGTAATGCTGCAAAATTTGAGGTTGCTGATAGACATGTTTACCCCATAACTTCAGGAGAAAAATAAACTCTACATATAGCAGAACCATTGTCAAAATACTTACTAAGTTAGCATCACCCACTAGTAAGTAAATAGGCGTAGCTAAAGGTAACCATAGCGCCAACAGCACGAAAATAAGACAACCCAGCCGAACAGGAACAGGGAGTTTAGCTAAACGGACAAGGTTGTTTTTCATACTGAGTAAGGGAAAAAATTCGTAGTTCCAATTATTGGGTGTTTCTTCATGAATTACGAATTACGTTAGCGTAGCGGTAGCGAGTCCGCGAGCGTCATTACGAATTACGAATTAGTGACTATTCATCGGGTTCAATTGTGCTGGATAAACCATGACTTTTCAGTGTTTCACAGTAGAATTCAGCGTGTTCTTGGGCGCAGGTAATCACTAAAGCTAACCCGTTAGAGTGGGCTTCCATCATAATACTCACAGCCTGGGGTTGAGTGAGGCTGGGTACAGTGGTTAATAGCACCTGTACTACGTACTCCATAGAGTTGTAGTCGTCGTTATGGAGCAAAACGCGATACCGAGGGGCGAGCTTGCGGGATGTGGAACGCTTCTCAATGGTTTCGACTGACACAGTTCTTTGCTCTTTTATCGATGATTTACTACAACGGAATGCCTTTTTGGCGATCGCTTAACAGCTTAACAGTTATTTACTTATTTTATAACATTTAGTTCCAAACTCTCTCTTACCCAAAAGTTTGTTCTCAAGACTAGCGCATTCTCCCAATTAAAATGAAAAAAGCTGCAAAATCATCATTGCCACTGCCCTAGCT
Organism: Fortiea sp. LEGE XX443; assembly: GCF_015206815.1. GTDB lineage: Bacteria > Cyanobacteriota > Cyanobacteriia > Cyanobacteriales > Nostocaceae > Nostoc_B. The sequence continues at coordinate 45,959 of NZ_JADEXZ010000030.1, read as the reverse complement.
AAATGATTATGGATACACATCTAGAATTTCAACCAGGACAAATTGTGTCTTTAGAGCATGGTGACAAGAATTTGTACGCAGAAGTAATTGAAGTTGTAGTGTCTCGTCAGTTGTGTTGGGTGCGTCCTTTACTGCTGGCTAACCATACTCAAGAACCACCACTAATTACTGACTTACGAGACGCATCTGACTTGCTTTGGCCTATCCAATTATTTCGCCCTGCTTTAGACACAGAAGTAATTACCCTGCTGAGTCAGGTTTTCGTTAAAGAACCACAAGGCGAACCAGACTTGGCTGCTAAACAGCAACTCCATCAATTTATTCAGCAGATGTGGCAAGAGAATCATACCCAGTAAACTTAAGCTTGGGCGAATAAAATTCGCGGCTATACAAGCGAAGTCCGCCTTCTCGGACTTAGGGAAAATTAAGGATTAAACCCGCGCAGGCGGGTTTTGTCTGTGTAGACGCGGTTTCTAACCGCCCATTTCGTTGTATTAGGCATAGCAAATACCAGCATCTTTCATTCGCCCAATTGCTTCCTGCATTCGTTCCTCAGGAATAGTTAAAGCAATGCGGAAAAAGCCTTCTCCGGCTGCACCGTAACCGTTGCCTGGAGCCACCATAATGCCGCATTTGTCAAGCAGCAAATTTACAAATTCCGCAGAAGAATAGCCAGGAGGAACAGGAACCCAAACGTAAAGAGTAGCTTTTGGCGGCTGAATCGGCCAACCTAAAGATTGCAATCCTTTCACAATAATGTCGCGGCGATTTTGATAAACAGACATCACCGCTTGCAGTTCGGCTTCTGTGGTAGAGTAAGCTGCGATCGCGGCTTTTTGAATTGCTTTAAAAACTCCCGAATCAACGTTAGTTTTTACTTGTCTTAAACCTTGAATTCCCAAGGCATTACCAGCTACAAAACCAATCCGCCAGCCTGTCATATTGTAAGACTTGGACAAACTGTGGAACTCAATGGCTATATCTTTTGCTCCTGGAACTTGCAACACACTCGGTGGTTTGTAGCCATCGTACGCCATTTCTGAGTAAGCATGGTCATGACACAGCAAGACGTTGTACTGTTTGCAAAAATCCACTAATTCTGTAAAAAACTCCATTGTTGCTACCCCTCCAGTCGGATTATTTGGGTAGTTAATCCACAAGAGCTTTGCTTTTCGGGCAATTTCTTCAGGAATCGCACTCAAATCGGGTAAAAATTGGTTTTCTAGCTTTAGTGGCATTGTGAAAGGCTCACCATTAGCAAAAATTGTAGAAGTGCGATACACAGGATAACCAGGGTCTGGGATGAGTGTATAGTCTCCCGCCTCCACAAAGGCTAAAAAGGTATTATGTATTGCTTCCTTAGAACCGATAGATGCAACAACCTCTGTATCTGGGTTTAACCCCGTCACCCCAAACCGAAATTCCATCCACTTAGCCGCGGCTGCTCGAAATTCTTGCATCCCTTCGTAGGGAGGATAGTTGTGGTTGGTAGCGTCATCAATCGCCTCATGCATTACCTGAAGAATATGTGCAGGAGTCGGTTTATCTGGGTCGCCTACTGCCATATTAATGATGTCTACTCCCTGAGCCACGAGCTTGTCTCGTTTACGGTTAATTTCAGCAAAGAGGTAGGGAGGAATTTTTTCTAGGCGTTGAGCAAGATGCATGGCGACTTAACTACTAGTGCAAACATTAATGCTGATTAGCACAGTTTACGCCACACCAAGTCATTAAACAGTAAAGATCACAGAAAAATACTAGTCATCATCAATTTGGCCGTGACTGTGATTGTGTGAACACAAAATATCGTCTACGGTTCAAGGCTAAATCATGAAAACCGCTTCAGAAGCAGACGATACGAAGATTAATATCCCAGGCTTGGAACTAGTTGCACCCGACCAGCATCCATTTCTGCCATCAATAATTCCAGAGCTTCATAGTCCACATCCGAGATATAACCCATCTGTGTCAATTCACAATTAATTTCATTTTCTATCTCTGGAGTTAATTTTTTAATGTCAAGCGCCTTTTCTACCAGTTGGCGAATAGCGTACTTACTTGTTCTCATATTTATGTACCCATTTTAGGTAATACTAAATTATCAGAGATAGAGTTAAGTATAAATTGTGATCTAAATGCCTACACTTTAGTGATATAGATCACAATTAATTCGATAAATAATTTATCTTTAACTCTATCTTAACCTAGGCAAATGAGCTTATTGAATCTCATACTGAGCTTTAGCTAATTGAGCTTAAGTGCTTACAAACTAAGCTTTTGCAGCAAAATTACTGATGAGTGATTTCTTCCGTGGCTGTCTATGTTGATTGTTTTTGAACCGAGATTAAAAAAAAGTATAGATAAATACATTTCACCCTGTATTTATGACAATCTTTAAGGATGTACCCTCCAGCCATAAAGATTCCGCAAAGAGAAGTAATACATATGGTCGATGCTTAAAAAAAGAGATTATGTTCAAATAAATCTCAGGTTAAAGATTTAATAACTCTAATTTAGGATGTCAATATGCAAGCAGTGCTGAAATGCCCAAAAATTGCAATTATTCGTCCACATGGCAATCTTAATGCCGCCAACGCATTGGAATTTGAAAGAGATTTGACCACAGCGTTAACACAAGAGGCTGTATCAATCTTGCTAGTGGATTTGGCAGGGGTAGAATCATTGGACAGCGCAGGGTTAATGGCATTGGTGTCTGCACTGAAGCTGGCTCAAAACTTAGGATGCAGTTTAAGACTGTGTTCTGCGTCTCCAGCTATTAAGATTATTTTTGAATTAACTCAACTAGATAGTGTATTTGAGTTTGAAGGCAAAGCCGAATTGGCAGTAGTCAGCACTTGATTAGAGGAATCAGCAACATGACATGGGTGACTTGGTGACAAGTTTATGTAAAGGAAGTTGTCATTTGCCAAGGTAACCCGATGGATAGACTTAATCAATGCTAAGGTGGGAGGTGATTATCTGTCATTTATTTTAAAGTAGCTAGAAGATAGCACAGTGGCTGTTGCAGTTGAACAATTAATCACATCGGATATTTTAAAACCGGCACGTTACCTCGGTAACGAACGCCTAGCAGTACATAAGCATTGGGATACGGCAGTCATACGTTGGGTATTAACCTACCCAGAAGTATATGAAGTTGGAGCATCCAACTTAGGGCATATCATTCTCTATAACATTTTGAATGCCCAACCGCGCCAATTGTGCGATCGCGCTTACCTCCCAGGTACAGACTTGGCAGCCAAACTCCGGGAAACAAACACACCCTTGTTTGCTGTCGAGTCAAAGCGATCGCTCAAAGAATTTGACATTTTAGGTTTTAGTCTCAGTTACGAATTAGGTGCTACCAACATCCTAGAAATGTTGGATTTGGCGGGAATCCCCCTCACATGGCAAGAACGAGCAGGAGGAAATTACCCGCTAATTTTCGCAGGTGGACAAACGGCAACCTCAAACCCTGAACCATACGCCGACTTTTTCGACTTCTTCGCTTTGGGTGATGGCGAGGAACTCTTACCAGAAATCGGTTTGGTATTGGAAGAAGGCAAACAAGCCAGATTGAGTCGCCGAGACTTACTCCTCGACTTGGCACAAATACCGGGGGTATACGTTCCCCAGTTATACGAAATGGCAGCAGATGGTTCAGTTCATCCTCACCACCCAGACGTACCAAAACGTATTCTGAGGCGAGTGGCTACTCCCATACCCGCCTATTCCATTGGGCTAGTACCCTACATAGAAACAGTACACGATCGCCTGACAATTGAGATTCGTCGTGGTTGTACCCGTGGCTGTCGCTTCTGTCAACCAGGAATGCTGACTCGACCTGCACGGGATGTCGAACCAGAGAAAGTTGTAGAAGCAATTGAGCAGGGAATGCGGGCCACTGGTTACAATGAATTTTCCCTACTGTCTCTAAGTTGTTCAGACTATTTAGCCCTACCAGCGGTGGGGATGGAAATAAAAAATCGGTTAAAAAATGAAAATATTTCCCTGACTTTACCTAGTCAACGGGTAGATAGATTTGATGAAAACATTGCCAATATCCTCGGTGGTACAAGACAAGGTAGCTTGACTTTTGCACCAGAAGCCGGAACCCAACGGATGCGGGATATAGTGAACAAAGGTTTGACGAATGAAGAACTGCTCCGAGGCGTAAAAACTGCTTGGGAAAAAGGATGGGATAAAATCAAACTCTATTTCATGATTGGCTTGCCAGGTGAGACAGATAGTGATGTTTTAGGCATTGTAGAAACAGTCTCCTGGTTACAGCAAGAATGTCGAGGTAAAGGCAGAAGACCGCTGAACTTTAACTTAACAATTTCTAACTTTACGCCCAAACCACATACACCATTTCAATGGCATTCAGTAGCTACATCTGAATTTAAACGCAAGCAAAACCTACTGAGGCAAGAATTCCGCCGGATCAGAGGAGTAAAAATAAATTTCACCGATGTCCGCATTTCGGCAATGGAAGACTTTATCGGTAGAGGCGATCGCAGTTTGGGTGTAGTAGTGCGCCGCGCTTGGGAATTAGGTGCAGGTATGGATTCTTGGTATGACAGTCTAGATAAAGCTTTCACCGCTTGGGGAAATGCAATCACAGAAGCAGGTCTAGATTGGAAATACCGTCAAGTAGAAAAAGGTGAGTGGAACTTTACAGAAAGTATGAAGGCTGAAGTCAGAAGTATGAATGAAAATTCATTCTATGACATTCATCCTTTCCTAGATGTACCCCTACCTTGGGATCACATTGATACCGGAATTGATAAAAAGTGGCTGAAAGAAGACTTACAACGAGCTTTAGACGCAGCAATTGTCCCAGATTGCTCCTTTGAAGGTTGTTCGCACTGTGGTGTCTGCGGCACCGATTTCGGCCACAATATTGTGATTGAACCGCCTACTATCCCGGAATTTACAGGTGAATTTGTTCCCAATACTACCAAAGCACAAAGATTGCGTGTCTGGTTTGGTAAGCAAGGTGATATGGCTTTGCTTGGTCATCTAGATTTGATGCGTCTGTTTGACCGCGTTATCCGCAGAGCCAGTTTACCAGTCGCGTTCACTGGTGGATTTCATCCCAACCCACGAATTGCGATCGCCAGTGCTTTACCTCTAGGGGCTACCAGCAATGGCGAAATCGTTGATTTCGAGTTAACTGTACCAGTGGACATCGATACTTTCCAAGAAAAGTTAGCGCGGGAATTGCCCACAGATATACCCATATATCACTTGGCAGAGATAGAGTTAAAAGCGCCAGCAGCTACCCAAATATTAGCAGCAGCCGAGTACTTAATTACTGTTGTCCTATGGAGTGAAACCACACCTGCACAATGGCAAGATTGGATTAATGCCATCAAAACAAAAGAAGAAATTTGGTCAGAGCAAACAACTAAGTCAGGTAAAACTCATTTGGTAAATCTGCGCGATCGCTTGTTTGAATTGGCATTAGTAGAAACTCACCACAGTACAGCAGAATCTACCGCTATCCTGCGTTATCTAGGTAGTTGTCGCAATGACGGTGTTTCCCTGCGTCCTGAGCAAATCCTATCTATGCTAGAAGCAGTTGCAGGTAAAGAATTTCAACTTCTGCAAATTCACCGCAATCAATTAGTTTTAGGAGTATAATCCCTAAAGGGTAACTTGCTAGTAGTTGCCCTGATGTAGCACATCATGGGAATTGATTTTTAGCAAGGTTGCGTTAGAATGGGGTGAAGAGAAATTTTCTGGCGCTGCATTGAATTAACTAGTTCACTACCCTTATACTCAGGGAGCGAAAGCGAAGATATTAGAGAGCAACTTCTAGGATTTTATCCCAGACAAGCTGAAGCGGATTAAAAAACAACCTCTCTTTATAGCAACTTGAGTGAACTAGTAACTTAAAAGCAGGCTCCGTCGGCAACTCTTACTCTATATTTTTTTAAACAACTGCTGAATGCCTAATTCCTAAATGGTGCGGGTATCGCATCAAAAATCAACCACGGACGGTTGATTTATTTACTTAAACAATATGCAGCCGTTCTGGAATAATCAGGCGTGTAAACGCAATTACCCAGTCAATAGCTCTATAACCATGAGCTTGGATTCACAATTTTTATTATCAGCAGCGCCTTTGGAAGCTGGTAGGGGCGAGGGGCATAACAAACCTCCAGAGCTACACTAGTGCTGCCAATTTTTGAGGAAATTGAATGCCAAAACAAATTATCATCGCAGAGCAGCATCAAATTGCTGCCGTCTTTTCTGAAGATCAAATACAAGAACTCGTTGTAGCCACAGGCCATCACCAAATTGGCGATATCTACTTAGGTGTAGTAGAAAATGTACTGCCCGGAATTGACGCGGCTTTTGTTAATATCGGTGATCCAGAACGGAATGGCTTTATTCATGTAACAGACTTAGGCCCATTGAAACTAAAGCGGACAGCCGCCGCAATTACAGAACTTTTAGCACCGCAGCAGAAAGTGCTGGTGCAAGTAATGAAGGAGCCAACCGGTACTAAAGGGCCAAGGCTAACTGGTAACATTACCTTACCTGGACGCTACGTGGTACTGATGCCTTATGGTAGAGGTGTGAATTTATCCCGACGGATTAAGAGTGAAACTGAGCGCAACCGCTTGCGAGCATTAGCGATTTTAATCAAGCCGGCGGGTATGGGTTTGTTGGTGCGTACAGAAGCAGAAGGCAAACCAGAAGAAGCCATCATGGAAGATTTGGAAGTACTGCAAAAGCAGTGGGAGGCGATTCAGCAAGAAGCGCAATCAACCCGTGCGCCAGCACTACTTAATCGAGACGATGACTTTATCCAGCGTGTATTGCGGGATATGTACGGTGCGGATGTTAACCGGATTGTTGTAGATTCCAGCACTGGACTAAAACGGGTGAAGCAGTACTTGCAGAACTGGAGTGGAGGTCAAACACCACAAGGGTTGCTCATTGATCATCACCGCGATCGCTCACCCATATTAGAATACTTCCGCATCAGTGCAGCAATTCGGGAAGCCCTGAAACCAAGAGTAGATTTACCTTCTGGTGGCTACATTATTATTGAACCAACAGAAGCACTCACAGTAATTGATGTTAACTCCGGTTCATTCACGCGATCGGCCACTGCCAGAGAAACAGTATTGTGGACAAACTGCGAAGCAGCCACAGAAATTGCCCGACAATTGCGACTGCGGAATATTGCCGGGGTAATCGTTGTTGACTTCATTGATATGGAATCGCGGCGCGACCAATTGCACGTTCTGGAACACTTTAATAAAGCACTAAAAGCAGATAAAGCTCGTCCCCAGATTGCTCAATTAACAGAACTTGGTTTAGTAGAACTAACCCGCAAGCGTCAAGGTCAAAACATTTACGAATTGTTTGGGGAAACATGCCCCACTTGTGGCGGTTTAGGGCATGTTGTCCGTCTACCAGGAGAACCCGAAAGTCGCTTGCCCACACCACCAGAACTGCCTGATCGTTTCGTTTCCTTACCTCACAGAGAACCCCGTCTGCCCGCTGCTCGTCTGACAGAACCACGAGAAAGCTTTGATAGCTTTGGGGAAAATTTTGATGCCGATCCTGACTTAAGTGCCTTAAATTTAGTGAATCATCCCAGTTATCACGAACTGGGTGATAACAATAAGCGTGGTAGCCGCACTCGTCGTAGACGAATTAGCATCAATGGAGCAAATGGTAAAGATGAACCACGGCTGGCTCCTAATTCTCTGGGCTTTGATAATGATACCGATCTAGACCTTGATAATGAAGTTGACTTAAGCCCAACACCAGAAATCCCCGCACCCAGCTTAGGCAAATCAGGTTGGACTGAAAGAGTTGAACGGAATAAGATCATCAAAACAGAACCTGTGAAACCAGTGGTTGAACCACCGGAGATTAGAACTGTAGAAATGACTCTAGAAGAACAGGATGTTTTTGCCTTAATGGGAATATCTCCCTTAGTGAAATTGGATCGGGAAGTAAAAAATCCCAAGTCTGTAATTATTAATATTGTTCAGCCTGGACAAGTGGCAACTGCACCACCAGAACCACCCTCAAGCACAACTATTACCGAAACAGTCAGCAAAGAAGTAAATACATCGCCAGTAGAGTTAGAGGAAAAATCCTTACCAGAAGAAGAAAATGAGTCAGATGGATTTGCGACAAGTGCTGAAGAAGCTGAAGCAAATCTTAGTGCCACAGGTAGCCGTCGCCGTCGCCGTCGTTCCTCGGCAGTAGAGTCAGATACTTCCAACTCCGAGGAAAGTTAATATGTTCTATGGTAGATATCAACCCAACTGCTACTTTTACTTCACCAACAGATTTAGGTGAACTTAAGTGGCTTGAGTTTTCTTCTACTTTATCGGGCATTTCTGGATTAGTTGCAGGAATCGATGAAGTTGGGCGTGGTGCTTTATTTGGGCCTGTAGTTGCAGCAGCAGTTATCCTACCAGTCGATGCTTTTTCAGAATTGATTGCAGCTGGGATTAAAGATAGTAAAAAACTGTCTAGTTCTCGCAGAACTCATCTAGCAAAACAGATTTGTCGGCTGGCAACGGACTGGAAAATCGGTTTTGCGGCAACTGCCGAGATAGATCAAATAAATATTTTGCAGGCAACGCTTTTAGCTATGAAACGGGCTGTACTAAAACTGAAGGTACAGCCTGCAATCTGCTTAGTTGACGGCAATCAGCCAATTAAAGACTTACTTGTACCCCAACAAACAATAGTGAAAGGAGATGAGCGATCGCTTTCCATCGCAGCTGCTAGTATTGTGGCTAAAGTTTGGCGTGACGAGTTAATACTGCGTCTAGCATCAAAGTATCCGCAATACGATCTAGAGCGTAATAAAGGATACGGTAGCCCAAAACATTTACTGGCGTTGCGACAATACGGCGCTTCATCCCTGCATCGTAAATCTTTCAGCCCTTGCCAAATTCAGCAGTGATTTGCATAATCTTGGTGTATTTGTTGGTGGGTGCGATCGCGTTTAGGGTGCTGCTTCCTCCTTAACAGAGATGCTCTGATACCTTAAAATCCTGACTTTTGATCATAAATAAGCCTAACTTGGTAATAGAGATGAAAGTCAATCGAGTTAGTTAGATCGGTAATATTCTATAGTTGTATCAGAGGGGCATTTCGCTACACCATTTATGTATTCTGGCGGAGAGGGTACACGGCCATAGCTTTCAATGTGTTTACAGACAATACTGACCGTTTTCGCTTGCTTGTCCTCAGTACGCGGAACAGCAAAGACTGCTCCAGCATACCATCTAAGTTCTATGCCCAACATGCCACCACAGTCATCTTGAACGGCATAGCTATAAACAGCGTCAATCTTTGTTTTAGAGGCCAAGTCAGCATTTGTTTCAGTATAGTAACGGTAACATATTTGTATTCCAAAAATTGGGGGAGAAGAACCATGCCTAGTTGCTGGTTCATCAGGAGGTTTAAAAAAAGTTTTGTGTTTAGCGAAGTATCTTTCCTGTTCTTTAATTTTATATATAAGACGGTTTTCTGCGTCTTTCTCAAGTTTTGATATTTTTTTGACCATTACCTGATATTCGTTTTCATGATTACATCCACTAAAAAGAAAGCTTATTGAAATAATGCTCAAAAATAAGATGTTCAGGCAAAGGAAAGTACTATTATTACTTGAACTATCAATAGGTTTTAACTTTCTTAAATATAGGAAATGCCTAAAATCTTTCATGAAAACACATGATAGTTATTTTGTAAAGTGCGGCAGTTATAACTGAGCGTGCAAACAATCAGTATAAAAGCTCATAGCTGGTAGTGAGTGATGAATCGCTTAATACTAGCTATGTATTTTTATAAAAACTGCTCATTTAATACTAAGTAAATATTAGTCTAAATTCAAAATTGGTAAATCACCATTATCTTCTAAGGCTTTTTCTGATATTTGTGATGTCACCCAATGACGATAATCTGCTAGTAAGTGATGTAACAATCTTTGCTTAACGGTTACTAATACACTTTTAAGTAAAGCATTGCCAGTGGTTTCTATAATCGGTTTTGGAGTAAAAGAAAGTGGTGGTGGCAAGTCTACTTGCACTTCTAAATCGGCTTTGCCTTCTAAGAAAGTACCGCTACTGTGCTGATAAGGAGATAAATGTCCTTGTAAATTGAGAGCAAAACGCTGGTTAATGTACTCAACACCCCGAATTTCACAAGCAAGCGATCGCAAATAAATTATGCCATTTGATTCTGCCCAAACTCTCATATCTACGGTAGGCTGAATACTTAAAGACATAAAAGATAGAGGACGCATTTTTAAACGGAATACTTCCTCGGAAAGTTGATGAATACGGCTATTATCAACTAAAGCATTCACCAGACGTTGCGGCTGACGTAAGTAATGCTGTATGGGAATAGGCTGATGCGGTACAGCAATTTTTACCGATTGAGAGGCAGTAAATCTGGTAGGCATGATTTGCAAACAACTATTATTTGATACTTCTATATCTTAATGAATTTATTATATTTATTATTTTTTATTGAATAAAGTAAATCTAGAATAAGTACCACTAACTTTTAACCTATCTTTCTCGATATTAAACTAGTCTTGCAAGGATATTTGAAAGAATTTTGCTACTATTTTTAAAATTATACAATAATTCTAAAAAAATTATGAACTCTTCTATTTTCCTGCTTGATTTCCTCTAAACTCCAGTCACCTCAACAAGAGTTGCCCCCACACAGTGCTGACCCATCCTTAGCAGTAAGATAAAAAAATCAAATTATTCACAACCCAGATCAGAGAGATGTAAATTAAAATACAAGTATTTTTGAGCAACGTTTTTTAAGATGTGGATATTGCACATTTAGAAACTACTTCTCAATTACAAACTATATCGTTGTTCGGTTTTTTCAACAGACATCTCCGAAAAAAATGCAGAGGCGTAGCAATGCTACGCCTCTACAAGGTTTCTGGATAACACATATTTAAATTTGGTCGATGTCTAACACTGAGTTTGTCTGCGGTATAGTCTATGAATCTCACAATAATTCAGCTTCAAACATTATGTCTCTATCTATTGCTCATTTAGGGCCTCCAGGCACTTATGCAGAACAAGCAGCTGTTTTATATGTCAACTGGCTAACCAAAACAACAGGGATTAAAGCTATTTTATGCCCATATCCCAGCATAGCCCAGTCACTCCAAGCGGTTGCTGCTGGAAAAGCCCAGTTAGCAGTTGTACCAGTAGAAAATTCCATTGAAGGTAGCGTCACTATGACAATGGATGCGCTGTGGCAATTGGAAAGTTTGCAAATTCAGTTGGCTCTAGTTATGCCTATCTCCCATAACTTAATTTCCTGCGCTACTGACTTAGATAGCATTAAGAAAGTTTATTCACACCCGCAAGCTTTAGCACAATGTCAAGGTTGGTTAGGCCAATTCCTGCCAACTGTACAAATAATTCCGAGCAATTCTACAACGGAAGCACTACAGTTGCTCCAGCAAGATTTAACAGCAGCAGCGATCGCATCTTCCAGAGCCGCTCAACTCTATAATTTGCCAATCTTGGCTCAAGGCATCAATGACTATCCAGAAAACTGTACGCGCTTTTGGGTGGTCAGTCAGAGCAACTTAGCACCTGATTACCATATATCTTTATCAAATGTTACTCATACATCACTAGCTTTTAGCGTACCTGCAAACATACCCGGTGCTTTAATCAAGCCCCTGCAAGTATTTGCTGAACTAGGAATTAACCTGAGCAGAATTGAATCTCGCCCTACCAAGCGATCGCTAGGAGAATATTTATTTTTTATTGATCTAGAGGCAAATGTTAATGAACCAAAAATGCAATCTGCCATAGCAGATTTAAGGAGTTACATAGAAATTTTTAAAATTTTTGGCAGCTATGGTGTCTTACCAGTTAGCATTCTTGAATCATAATTCAAAAATCAACACTCCTATTTGCTTGAACTTGAGAGAATTAAGTTTGAATAGTTAGCAAATGAGACTACTGGCATTTTCCGTGCTAATCCCAGTAAGTCTCCAGCATTTCTACACCTTCTTGATGATCAGGATTCTTGAATTTAGGTGTCTTGAGTAAGATTATCCACTCAGAAACCAGGCTTATGACTTCTGATTAAAGGTATCTTTCAACACAGAACGGGCTGCCAAGTGATTACGAGTAGAGGTTAAAATTTCTGCTTCTCGTTCCAAGCGAGCTGACGTGTCTTGCATTTCTAGCAACGACTGTTGTTCGGGAGCAACACCATAAAGGTTACTAGCTACCCAATAAGATAGCTCTATAGGCAAGTCTGGTAATTCTTCTGGTAATTCAATGTTTTGTTCTGTTAACTTAGCTGAGAGACGCACTACATCTTTGAGTAATTGTTCAACTTCTGCACCCAAAGGACGCAAATCTTTTGTTGGTGGTTCATCTTCTATCCACTGGACTAAACCGACGCGATAGGGTTTTTCACGTACATATTCTAAGACGCGAAACCTTTGTTGCCCCAAGGTTAGCATCTTCATCCGGTCGTCTGGTAGACGCTGGTAATGGATGATTTCTGCACAACAGCCGACGTTTGCTATTGTGCCTTTCACGGGATCGACCATTAACACTCCGAACCTGCGATCGCTCTCCAAAATCGTGTTCATCATGATTCGGTAGCGAAATTCAAAGATGTGTAAGGGTAATGGTCTAGTAGGAAAAAGAACTACTTCGGGTAACGGGAACAGAGGTAGTTCACGAACAGCAATTCTAGAAGAAGATGTCATTGTTATCTTAGAATAAATTTAATTTTAAAAATTTATCGTTCTCTACTTTTCCCGTACTTTGCTTACATTCTATCACTAAATAAAAAGCCCTGAGGTCAATTTCCTCAGGGCTAGTTCAGTATTCATACCATAGTCAATGGTCAATAATAATATTTTCCTTATAGCAACAGCCAAGGTGATGAGGACATAAATAGATGACAAAAGACTTTTAACCCTGTAACCTGTCACCTGTAACCTGTCACCTGCTATAACTATTGACTCTTTACCAACTACAGTTTGACTTCAATATCCACGCCCGATGGCAAATCTAGCTTCATTAAGGCATCAATAGTCTTAGAGGAAGGCTGGTAGATGTCAATAATTCGGCGATGAGTGCGGGTTTCAAAATGTTCGCGCGAATCTTTGTCTACGTGAGGCGATCGCAATACACAATATATTTTCCGTTTTGTAGGCAAGGGTATTGGGCCTATGGCTGTAGCGTTAGTCCGGTTAGCTGTGTCTACAATCTTCTCGCAAGATGTATCCAATAATCGACGGTCAAAAGCTTTTAAACGAATTCTAATCTTCTGCTGCTGTAGAGTTGCCATCTTTAGTTTTCCAGGTTCTGATTAATTGAGAGAGAGACAGATAAAAGAGCAGAGATGGTAAAACGCCTCTCTGCTCTTGATTATTAGGGTAAAAAGAAAGGTACTACTTAAGGATTTTAGAGACGACACCAGCACCGATGGTGCGACCACCTTCACGAATAGCAAAGCGCATACCCTGCTCGATTGCGATCGCGTTGATCAATTCTACAGTCATCTTGATGCGATCGCCGGGCATCACCATTTCCGCTTCACTACCATCATCGGAGGTAAAGGTTTTAATAGTACCGGTTACATCTGTTGTCCGTACGTAGAACTGAGGACGATAGCCAGAGAAGAAGGGTGTCTTCCGTCCACCTTCTTTTTCAGTGAGTACGTAAACTTCACCTTCAAATTGGGTGTGAGGAGTGATGGAACCAGGCTTGGCAATTACCATCCCACGTTCAATATCAGCTTTTTGGATACCACGAAGTAGTACGCCTGCATTATCCCCAGCCATCCCTTCATCAAGACTCTTCTTGAACATCTCGATCCCGGTGACGGTGGTGGCACGAGTATCTCTGATCCCAACCAGTTCAACGTTATCGCCGACTTTAACTTTACCCCGCTCAATCCGGCCAGTGGCGACTGTACCCCGGCCTGTGATGGAGAATACGTCTTCTACTGCCATTAGGAAGGGTTTATCAATATCCCGCTCTGGTGTGGGGATGTAGGAATCTACTGCATCCATTAATTCGTAGATTTTATCTACCCAAGGATTGTCACCCCGTTGTGTTTTGGGGTTAGCAGTCATTGCTTCTAGGGCTTGTAGACCAGAGCCTTTAATAATGGGAATATCATCACCAGGGAAATCATAACTGGAAAGCAGTTCTCGTAGTTCTAGCTCTACTAGTTCTAAAAGTTCTGGATCATCCATCAAGTCTTCTTTGTTCAAGAAGACCACCAGACTGGGAACACCCACTTGTTTTGCTAACAGGATGTGTTCGCGAGTTTGGGGCATAGGTCCATCAGTAGCTGCAACTACAAGAATGCCACCGTCCATTTGCGCCGCACCGGTGATCATATTTTTTACATAGTCAGCGTGTCCGGGGCAGTCTACGTGAGCATAGTGACGGTTTTCCGTTTCATACTCAACGTGAGCAGTATTGATAGTAATACCCCGAGCTTTTTCCTCTGGTGCATTATCAATTTGGTCATAGCCTTTAGCTACTGCTTGACCCATAGCCGCCAAGGTCATGGTGATGGCTGCTGTTAAAGTCGTTTTACCGTGGTCAACGTGACCAACAGTACCTATATTTATATGGGGTTTATTTCTTTCAAACTTTGCGCGTGCCATGAATCCTCGTTTCCTTTTTTAATTAAGCGTTCCCTTTGCTTTTGGCGATGATAGTTTCAGCTACGCTGCGAGGCACCTCTTCGTAGTGGCTGAATTCCATCGTAAAGATACCCCGACCTTGGGTTTTCGACCGGATATCGGTGGCGTAGCCAAACATGGTCGCTAGTGGAACTTTAGATGCCACTTTAGCGAGTCCCTGTTCAGTGCTTTGGCTTTCAATCTGCCCCCGACGGGAGATGAGGTCGCCAATGACGTTCCCGATATAGTCTTCAGGAACTTCCACCTCGACTTTCATCATAGGCTCTAATAGCACTGGTGAAGCTTTCAGCACAGCTTCTTTCAGTGCCATTGACCCAGCAATTTTAAAAGCCATTTCCGAAGAGTCTACATCGTGGTAAGAGCCATGCACTAGCGTCGCTTTCACATCAATTAGTGGATATCCAGCTAAAATACCAGATTCACAGCTTTCTTTCATACCTTGCTCGGCAGGGCCAATGTACTCTTTCGGTACTACACCGCCGACAATTTTAGAGACGAATTCAAAGCCAGTACCGGGTTCTCCTGGTTCCAAATTGATCACAACGTGACCGTATTGACCTTTACCACCACTCTGACGGATGAACTTACCTTCCACGTTGGTGACAGTTTTACGAATTGTTTCGCGGTAAGCTACTTGTGGCGCACCAACGTTCGCTTCCACTTTGAATTCGCGTAACATTCTATCCACCAGAATCTCTAGGTGGAGTTCTCCCATCCCTGCAATTACAGTTTGGTTGGTTTCTGGGTCAACGTTGACACGGAAGGTTGGATCTTCTTCTGAGAGAGATTGCAGAGCCTTGGATAGCTTATCCATATCGTTTTTGGTTTTGGGTTCAACCGCTACCGAGATCACAGGCTCTGGAATGAATAGGGATTCCAGAATTACTGGTGAGCCTTCATCAGTAATGGTATCACCTGTCAAGGTGTCTTTTAACCCCAGCGCCGCACCTAAATCACCTGCTCTTAGTTCATCGACATCTTGGCGGTCATCTGCCTTCATCAGAACTAGGCGGGAAATCCGTTCTTTCTTATTTTTAGTAGCATTTAAGACGTAGCTACCTTTTTTCAGAACACCGGAATAAACGCGAACAAAGGTGAGGCGACCGTAGGGGTCAGCCATAATTTTAAATGCCAGCGCTGATAGAGGTTCATTGTCATCAGCCCGACGCTCTACAGTGTCGCCATTGGCGAGTGTGCCTTGAATTGGGGGTACTTCTGTTGGTGCGGGTAGATAATCTACTACAGCATCCAACATCAGCTGCACGCCTTTGTTCTTAAAGGCTGAACCACAAAGTACAGGGACAATTGTGCCTGCAATTGTCCCTTTCCGCAGGGCAGCCCGGATTTCCGCTTCTGTCAATGCTTCGCCGTCGAAATACTTAGTCATCAAAGCGTCATCAGTTTCGGCGACTGCCTCTACCAGCTTGGTGTAGTACTCTTCGACTTGCTCGTGCATATCTGCTGGGATATCCGTTTCTTGGATATCTGTGCCTTGGTCGTTGTTATAAATATATGCCCGTTTCCGAACCAAGTCTACAATGCCTTTGAAGTCGTTTTCGCTACCGATAGGCAGTTGAATGGCAATGGCATTTGCCCGTAGGCGATCGCGCATTTGTTCGTGAACTTTATAGAAGTTCGCACCTGTGCGATCCATTTTGTTAATAAAGGCGACTCGAGGCACTTTGTAGCGGTCTGCTTGCCGCCACACTGTCTCCGATTGTGGTTGTACTCCACCTACAGAACAAAATACAGCAATTACACCATCCAACACCCGCATGGAGCGTTCTACTTCAATTGTGAAGTCTACGTGACCAGGAGTATCGATAATGTTAATTTGATAATCTTTCCAACTGGTACTGATAGCCGCAGCAGTGATTGTGATTCCCCGCTCCCGCTCCTGCTCCATCCAGTCGGTTACAGCAGTTCCTTCATGAACTTCACCAATTTTATGAATTATCCCAGAGTAAAATAATATTCTCTCTGTTGTTGTTGTTTTGCCCGCATCTATATGCGCCGCAATACCGATATTGCGTACTCTCTCTAGCGGGTTTGTACGTGCCACAGTAGCCTCCTATAATTTTTGGCTCATGATATCTTGTATATTACTCTTTGTTAAGATTCTATACTTTTACGGATAACCGTCTGGGTTTTTGTTAGTCGGCGATATACCACTGCTTGATGCTAGATATATCGCGGCTCTGTTTAGTAACGATAGTGGGCAAATGCTTTGTTAGCTTCTGCCATCCGGTGCGTTTCTTCGCGCTTACGAATTGCATTACCGCTTTCGTTGGCTGCATCCATTAGTTCATTTGCCAATTTGCCAGCCATTGTGCGCCCTGGTCTAGACCGAGAAAATTGTACTAGCCAACGCAGTGCTAGGGTAGTACCCCGTTCTGAGCGTACTTCCATTGGGACTTGGTAAGTTGCACCACCAACACGGCGAGCTTTCACTTCTACCAAAGGTGTTGCATTACGCACTGCTCTTTCAAAGGTTTCTATTGCAGGATTTCCAGTGCGCTCCTCAATAGTTTTCATCGCATCATAAACAATGCGTGCAGCTAATGATTTTTTTCCGTGACGCATGATCCGGCGAATAATCATGCTCACCAGACGACTGTTATACACGGAATCAGGCGGAACTGGCCGCCTTTGAACTACACCACGACGAGACATACTTTACCCTTAATTCGGAATTTGGCAACGAAATTATATGCTATCAGACGACGAAGTATCTAAGAGGTGGAGTCCGCCACCTAGACTTTCGCAATTTTTTTTACAGTACAGTTGCAGCGACCCTGAATTGCTGATTTGCTATCCTCAAATGGGACACACAAAGCGACAACATCACGGGTATTAATTTGATGAAAGTGCTGTTGTCGCTTACAGCAATCTCAATAAAACTTACACTTGCTCGCTGAGTGTAGGCTGTCAGTGTTAACTTGACTAATTTAACTTTTGAAAACAGACAATTTTATCTATTTTCACAACCGTTTGAGAGCGATCGCTAACTTTTTATATTTTTTGCCGCTTCCAGACAAAGCGACTAATCGCAATTTGATACGACTAATCGCCTCTGCCTTATTTTTTGGCTTCTTTCGGGCGCTTGGTTCCGTATTTGGAACGGCCTTGTTTGCGGTCTTTAACGCCAGCTGTATCCAAGGTGCCACGGATGATATGGTATCTTACGCCTGGCAAGTCCTTGACACGACCGCCGCGAATCATTACAACTGAGTGTTCTTGTAAGTTATGACCAATCCCTGGAATATAAGCTGTAACCTCAAATCCAGATGTAAGTCTTACCCTTGCTACCTTGCGTAGGGCTGAGTTAGGCTTTTTAGGTGTGGTTGTGTAGACTCTTGTACAAACACCCCGGCGTTGTGGGCATTGCTTGAGAGCTGGGGATTTGGTTTTCTGACGCGCTTTTTCGCGTTCGCTACGTATTAGTTGCTGTATGGTTGGCATGAGTTACAGCGCGTGAAGCTGTTTATGGGTCTAAGTTTTAACAAATCCTGATTATATCTTTTTTCTTGCTTCTTTGTCAAACTAGATGCTTTAAAGTCCAGAATGGTGACTTGTGGACTCTTGAATAAAAGAGAATGAGTTACCACAGCTACAGGTAGCAACAGCTTGAGGATTGTGGAAACGAAAGCCTCCGCCCATCAAATCTTCAGAATAATCTAATACTAACCCATTGACATATTTTAAACTTTGGTTATCTATAATAATTTGCAGTCCGTTCACTTCAAAAGTGCGATCGCCTTCCTTGATAATCTCATCAAAAGACATATCGTAAAATAAATCAGCGCATCCCCCTAATTTTACAGCTAACCTGACCAAGGCATTGGGCTGCTGCTTTGACTTTAATCGTGCGATTTCAATCTTTGCTGCTTGACTCAGTTGAATCATGGAATTTATTTTTGCAGTTGAAAGCCCTTCTTTAAATATGACAGATGGCGTGACACTAAAACTTAAAAAACTGTTTTTGCTCTGAGAATTTAAATTTAGTTATGAACAACGAGATCCCCGATTTATCAAAGCAATCGGGGATCTCAGCTTTAAATTGTCAAAAAGAAGGGTGTTGTAGGTGGGTGTCGGGGAAATTAGTGGTGAGGTGTACAAAAAGAAAGTTTTTTTTCTCCCTTCACACCCCACATCTTACACCCTAGTTTTGGTCACAAATCAGGACAGATTGTTATTTATCCAGATTCATCTAAATTTTGGGACTATTTTTCTGTACGAGCATAATCATCTTGGTAGCGAATAATATCATCTTCGCCCAAGTATTCGCCATTTTGTACCTCAATTAGCACTAAAGGAATCACTCCGGGATTCTCTAGACGATGGGATGTACACTGAGGTACATAGGTTGATTGGTTATTACCCAGTAACACTTCGCGATCGCCACAAGTTACTCTAGCTGTACCAGAGACAACAATCCAGTGTTCGCTGCGATGGTGGTGCATTTGCAAGCTGAGACGGTGTCCGGGCTTAACTTCGATACGCTTGATTTTATATCCACGCCCTTCTTCTAAAACTGTAAAAGAACCCCAAGGGCGCAACTCGGTTGCAGCAACGCCTCGATTAGCGAGCGCAGCAGTTAGGGGTAGGGTCTTAGTTGGTGCGGTTTCTTGATATTGAGCCATAGTTACCTCATTTGGAGACATAACAAGCTGTCCTTACTTTTAACCATTGATGGAAAAATCTGGCGCAATCTTGCAACCGTGAAAATCAGCAATTCAATTACACCTTGCTAACCATAGCAAAATCAAACTTTAAGGTGTAAAGAGTCACGGCTAAAACTCTGGTGAATACACAAACTCTTTATATAGCGGCATTCGAGCTTATCTAATCTTTAAAAATTGTTGCGAACCGTGAAGGATAAAGGCTGAAATGAATGTTTCAGACTAGCCTGCGGCAAGCCGCTGCGCGTCTACATACTTCATTCATTTTTGTTGCAAGAAAATCCCAATACCGTTATGAACACGAGCAGCAGTATTCGGAGAACGGTCGAGTAGTTGTCCTCCCAGATAAAGACTGGTTGAACTACCACCGTCTAAATTAAGGGCGTTAACACAGCCAAGCTGTTTCATCAATTGGGCATGTTCTGCTAGTGTAGGCCCTGCTCCACCAGCACGGTTATGCACAGCAGCAATCATCAGCGTACCTGTGGCGGTGGTGCATATACCACTGCGAACAGCTTTTTCTGCAATAAAAGCATTGCTAAATTTTTCTTCTTTAGCATCGAGGACAATTTGACCGTCTTGGATTAAAAGTGGCCCGGCTCCCATAATATTGGGGTAACGGCTAAAGTCAGCCGGAGTAGTCGCAGCAGTAAGACTAACTTTTGTTCCTATGGGAAGTTGAGTAGCAGCATTCGCAGCCATCCCGCGGAAGGTTAGCAAGTAACCATTTTGGGGAATAGGAATAGTAGTCTCACCAGCTTTACCACCAGCTAACTGACTACTAACTTCGTCTTTTTCAACTATGAGGATAGTTTCATTGTCTATAAGGGGTGTATAGTTTAATCCCCAGCTAGGAGTATAACGAGCAATCCCACTCTGCACATAACCACTATTGAGAAACAGAATTGGTAAGCGGAGATTGTTAGGAGCAATCAAAGTTTCTTGTAATGTCAGTCTACCTACATAAAATTGCCCAGAATTATTCCAAGCGATCGCGCCTCGATTGAGAATTGGCCCGGATATCCACTGATTATCTCGACGAATTGCGCCTAAAGGTAATCGATTGTTGCGGTTAAAATAACCACCATTAATTGCAGCTACAGCTAAGTATTTTTGCGCTGTTTGAATTAAGGGATCTGTGCCAATTAGAGTATCAGGACTTGCCCAAATTGGTTTTAAGACTAACCCAACTGTGCGGGGGTTTGCTTCTAACCAAACAACTGGAAAACGCGCTGAGTTTAAACTGACAAATTGCTGTCGCCAACGCAATCCTATTGCCCAAGCAATATTTCGCTCTACCATTGCATCAGGTCGAATCTCGACAATTAGGCGATTGGGGTTAGCTACTGTAGTGACGCGGGGAGCAAAACCAAAAGGAACGCTGAGGCGAAGAATAGTTTGGTTTTTGACCACCTCTACTTTTTGAATCAAGGTATCAGGAGTTGATTGTGGTGGTGCTGCTTCTGGTAATAATTGTTTAAGCAGATTTGGCAGTAATGGTGGTGGTGTAGGCGTGTAGCGTTGAATTAAGGCGGGATCAGCGACAGCATCCAGAGTAATTGTCCATTCTCGATTGGGTGGCGTAGTAGCTTTAGGTGCGATCGCATCTGGATCTACCGACGGTGGAGTTTGGGGTTGTTTGATTGGTAATCCTTGCCTAATTTGCCAAGGTGTTGAATTGTCTAAATCGACAACAATGTGGTTTTTCCTGATGGTAGTAACACTGGGATCTATCGGTTGCTGACTGGAAACAATATTTTTGATTTGGGCTTGAGGAGTGACAATCACCAAGGTGTTACCATTGGCCTGTACCTGCCAATCTGCTTGTTGAGCAAATTTAGTGATATCTAAATAGCGATATCCTCCCTGTAGCTGAGTTACCAAAATGGATGGGTTGGTAACTGACGAAAACCACTGTATTGGTTGTCTGTTTGGGTTGTTGCTGTTTAAAAAATCAGCACCAATTATTTGCTTAAAAACTCCATCGCTGAGATGTATTTTCCCTTGACCAGCTTTGTCTTGTCGTAATAACCAAGCACCAGTTATAGTACGACCATTGAGGGAAATTTGATTACCAGAAGATGGTACTTTTAATACAGATGGTGCTGGCGATCGCGGAGTTACTTCTGGCGCAGGTTGAGCTACCGCAGCCCAAGTAGTGGATAAGCAAAGTATCGTCGCTATTAATGAGATATTTACTGGGAAAGCACGGCGATCGCCAGACTGAGCTACAATTTTTTGGCAAGGATTTGGCATTTTTACCATAATTTATGCAGTACTTTAGCAAGCTATCACCCAAGGGGTAAACCGACTAGTTGTCGGAAAACCTTTAAAAAAGGTGATTTAACTTTTGAAGAAACGTGATAGTCTATATAGTGGCTTGCTGTCTCTTATAAAGATTAACAAGTTCTCTTCCCGCTAAAACCACTGTAACTGACCGTTTTAACTAGCACTAGTTCCCGCCAAACTATACATATATAGCTTTGGTAATCAAATTTAGATTTAAAGTACTCTTACCTCACTCGATAGTTGCTATTCTGTTACTTAGAAGTGAGGCGTAACTGTCAGTAGCAAAAGTTGCAACGGCTCATCAGGAAATATAGACAACAATAAAAATATTTAGGAATTGTCAAATGGGTATATAGTGTAATACGCTGATTTTGTTGCTGAATCAGGAACCTTATAGCTTTTAAACAGTGGATTTTTCAGTTTGAATTTTGTGTCAGGTAAGTAGAAGCTGCCTACCTGATAGACATATATCATCTGAAGAAATTGCGAAAATACTTAATCTTTGAATACAAACAGATAACTTTAGGACAAAATGTAATTTGTCTAACCTAGCATAAACACATAAGAATTAACGCAACAATTTTAACACGGCTAAACTAATAATTAACCGCAGTTAAAATTTTTTTTCCCTAAATTCCAGTGATTTATGTATTGCTGCGGCGCAAAATTGAGAAATTTTTCCTCACAAGCAGTGGCAAAATTTGTGACTCAACTTCTCAGGAATAGGCTATGAACGATCAACGGGTGAATCAATTGCAAGAAATGACATTTTCAAACAAAGACTCTAGAGATACCTACCAAGGACAAAGGTGGTTAGTAGAGGAACGAGATGCCTGTGGCGTAGGTTTTATTGCTCATCGCCAGAATATTGCCAGCCATGAAATCGTCACCAAAGCCTTAGCTGCATTGACCTGCTTAGAACACCGGGGTGGTTGCAGCGCTGACCAAGACTCTGGTGATGGTGCAGGGATATTGACAGCGATTCCTTGGGAGTTGTTGCAAAAAGAATATTTTTCAGGAAGGATGGAAATTGGCTCTACCAGCAATATTGCTGTGGGGATGATATTTTTACCGCAAGACCCAGAAGTAGCACAAAAAGCGAAAGCCCAAGTTGAGCAAGTTGCAACAGAAGAAAAATTTACTGTACTGGGCTGGCGAGAAGTACCAGTACATCCCCATTTATTGGGAATACAAGCCAAAGAAAATCAACCCAAAATAGAACAAGTTTTTCTAGCTGCTGACCAAACTGGCGATGAATTAGAAAGACATCTCTACATCAGCCGGAAGCGAATTTTCAAAGCAGCAAAAAGTATCTCAGAGGACTTTTACATCTGTTCCTTATCTAGCCGCACAATTGTGTACAAAGGCATGGTGCGTTCGGCTGTATTGGGAGACTTTTATGCGGATTTAAAAAATCCCGCTTATCAGAGTGGCTTTGCAGTTTATCATCGCCGTTTTAGTACCAACACCATGCCCAAATGGCCTTTAGCACAACCAATGCGGCTATTGGGTCACAACGGAGAAATTAATACTCTGTTGGGTAACATTAATTGGATGATGGCTAGAGAAGCCAGCATTAGTCATTCAGTGTGGGGCGATCGCAACAATGAACTCAAGCCCTTAGTACTGTTGGACAACAGCGACTCGGCCACCCTTGATAACGTACTGGAGTTACTAGTGCGTTCAGGTCGCAGCCCCTTGGAAGCCTTGATGATTATGGTTCCAGAGGCTTACCAAAATCAGCCATCTTTGCAGAAATATCCCGAAATTACTGATTTTTACGAATATTACAGCGGCTTGCAAGAAGCCTGGGATGGCCCAGCACTGTTAGTATTCGGCGATGGTAAAAAAGTTGGTGCAACTCTCGATCGCAACGGTTTAAGACCAGCACGCTATGTCATTACTAAAGATGATTACATTGTTGTGGCATCGGAAGCAGGTGTAGTTGATTTTCCAGAAGCCAATATTGTTGAGAAAGGCAGACTTGGCCCAGGACAAATGATTGCCGTGGATTTAGAAACTCAGGAAATTCTGAAAAACTGGGAAATTAAACAACGCATTGCCAAACAGCATCCTTACGGGGAATGGTTGCAAAACCATCGCCAAGATTTACAGTCCTTAGTCAACAATCATGGGACAAATGGCAATGGGAATGGCAACGGTAAGGGACAATTCACAATAGACAGACAAACATTACTCCAGCAGCAAACAGCCTTTGGTTACACCAGCGAAGATGTGGAAATGGTGATTCAACCAATGGCGGCTGAAGGTAAAGAGCCGACTTTCTGCATGGGTGATGATATCCCTCTCGCAGTGTTGTCAGGAAAACCCCACTTGTTGTATGACTATTTCAAACAGCGTTTTGCTCAAGTAACCAACCCACCAATTGACCCACTGCGGGAAAAGCTGGTGATGTCCTTAAAAGTGGAATTGGGTGAACGGGGTAATTTATTAGAACCAAAACCAGAATACGCCAAGCGAGTCAAGCTGGAATCGCCCGTATTGACAGAAGCAGAATTAGATGCAATTAAAGTGTCTGGTTTTGCGACAGCGCAATTGTCAACTCTATTTGCGATCGCCAACGGCCCAGCAGGACTAAAAGCCGCAGTCCAATCTTTACAAGCCCAAGCAGCTGAGTCAGTCCGGGCAGGTGCAAAGATATTAATCTTGAGTGACAGAGTAGGTGAGAGCATTAGCTCAGAATCCAGCTATATTCCACCTTTATTAGCCGTGGGTGCAGTCCACCACCACCTGATCCGGGAAGGCTTGCGGATGAAAACATCCCTAATAGTTGATACGGCTCAGTGCTGGAGTACCCATCACTTTGCTTGTTTGATAGGCTATGGTGCGGGTGCTGTTTGCCCATACATGGCTTTAGATACAGTCAGGGATTGGTGGTTTGACCCGAAAACCCAGCAGTTCATGGAACGAGGTAAATTGCCTAGCCTCAGCTTAGAACAAGTTATTGGTAATTATCGCAAAGCTGTAGAGTCGGGATTGTTGAAAATCCTCTCCAAAATGGGTATATCCTTGCTTTCGAGCTATCAAGCAGCCCAAATCTTTGAAGCCATCGGGATTGGTGGAGATTTATTAGAACTGGGATTCAAGGGTACAGCTTCCCGCATCGGTGGTTTGAGTGTCAGCGAACTAGCACAAGAAGTGCTTTCCATCCACAGCAAAGCATTCCCAGAACTGACAGCTAAGAAGTTGGATAACTTGGGTTTTGTTAACTACCGTCCTGGTGGCGAATACCACATGAACAGCCCAGAAATGTCTAAAGCATTGCATGAGGCTGTTAAAACCAAGCAATACGACCATTACGAAGTTTACAAACAATATCTCCAAGGCAGACCAATCACAGCTTTGAGAGACTTGTTAGACTTTACAAGCGATCGCTCCTCTATTCCTTTAGCAAAAGTAGAATCGGTGGAAGCAATCCTCAAACGCTTCTGTACTGGTGGGATGTCCTTGGGCGCATTGTCACGGGAAGCCCATGAAGTTTTAGCGATCGCCATGAACCGCATTGGTGGTAAATCTAACTCTGGGGAAGGTGGCGAAGATCCTGTGCGTTACAACGTCTTAGATGATGTAGAAGAATCTGGTTACTCGCCTACCCTACCGCACCTGAAGGGCTTGCGGAATGGTGATACTGCTTCTAGTGCCATCAAACAAGTCGCATCGGGGCGCTTTGGTGTCACCCCAGGATATTTAGCCAGTGCCAAACAAATAGAAATTAAAATTGCTCAAGGTGCAAAACCAGGAGAAGGCGGACAACTACCGGGAGCAAAGGTTAGTTCTTACATAGCCATGCTCAGGCGCTCCAAGCCAGGTGTGACATTGATTTCGCCACCGCCGCACCATGATATCTACTCCATTGAAGACTTAGCACAACTGATTTTTGACCTGCACCAAATCAACCCGAAAGCGCAGGTATCCGTGAAGCTAGTTGCAGAAATCGGAATTGGGACAATTGCGGCTGGTGTTGCGAAAGCCAACGCTGACATCATCCAAATTTCTGGGCATGATGGCGGTACAGGTGCATCACCACTCAGTTCAATTAAACACGCTGGCTCACCGTGGGAACTCGGATTAAGTGAAGTACATCGCGTCCTGATGCAGAATAGTCTGCGCGATCGCGTCATTTTGCGGGTAGACGGCGGACTCAAAACCGGCTGGGATGTCTTGATGGCTGCGTTGATGGGTGGGGAAGAATTCGGCTTCGGTTCCATTGCCATGATTGCCGAAGGTTGCCAAATGGCGAGAGTTTGCCACAAAAATACCTGTCCTGTAGGTGTAGCGACTCAAGATGAAAAACTGCGGCTGCGATTCAAGGGTATACCCGAACACGTCGTTAACTTCTTCTACTTCGTTGCCGAAGAAGTGCGGAGTCTGTTAGCAAAACTGGGATATCATTCCTTGTCAGAAATTATCGGTCGTGCAGACTTATTAACAGTGCGTCCAGAAGTGACACTCGCCAAAACCCAAGCACTAAATCTCAACTGCTTACTGCAACTACCAGATACTAAAACAAATCGTAATTGGTTAGTGCATGAAGAAGTTCATAGCAATGGTGCGGTAATAGATGACCAATTGCTGGCTGATGGAGAAATTCAAGTAGCTATTCGCAACCAATCTACTGTGGATAAGACTTTAAAGATAGTCAACACCGATAGAACAGTTGGTACAAGATTAGCAGGTGCGATCGCTTCCCGGTACGGCGACGGTGGTTTTGAAGGACAAATTAATCTCAACTTCCAAGGCAGTGTAGGGCAAAGCTTTGGAGCCTTCAACCTCCCTGGCATGACTCTGACTCTCTTAGGAGAAGCCAACGACTACGTAGGCAAAGGAATGCACGGTGGGGAAATCATCATCAAACCGCCAACAGAAGCCACCTATGATCCAGCACAAAACGTGATAGTTGGCAATACCTGCCTCTACGGCGCTACTGGTGGGTTCTTATTTGCCAACGGTTTAGCCGGTGAGCGTTTCGCAGTCCGCAACTCCAAAGGCACAGCCGTTATTGAAGGCGCAGGCGATCACTGTTGTGAATACATGACTGGTGGTGTAATAGTTGTCCTTGGCAAAGTGGGACGTAACGTAGCTGCGGGGATGACTGGCGGATTGGCATATTTCCTGGATGAAGACGGCTCATTCCCTGAGTTAGTCAATCGGGAAAATGTCCAAATTCAGCGAGTACTTACGGAAGTAGGACAAAAGCAACTGCAAGAATTAATTAGAACTCATGCAGAACTTACTGGTTCACCAAAAGCGAAAGCAATCTTGCACAACTGGACAGAATTCGTTTCTAAATTCTGGCAATTAGTACCACCTTCGGAAGCTGATAGTCCAGAAGCGAATCCTCAAGCGGTGGTAGAAAAACACCTGAGTTCGGTGTAGTCATTAACTGATTACTGATGAATAAAAAGGGGACGCTGCTACTGTCCCTTTTTTTCATAGCTACTAGACTTTTGGTAAAAGCTGTGTTTATTCTTTCCATATTTTTGAACACATAATACCAATTCACGAAAAGCCTGATACAAATAAAGCATTTTTACCTAGATTGGGAAATAGTAATTTTGAGGAGCAATCAAAAATATTCTCTCGATTACTAGGATTATTCAATAAATATCAGACTGTTGTATTAGGTGATAGAGAATTTTGCTCTGTAAAGTTGGCTAACTGGCTCTCTGATCAAGAAGTACAGTTTTGTTTGAGATTAAAAAAGAATGAATTTATTCAAAATGAAGATAAAATTTGGCACTCCCTTGATAGCTGAGGTTTATTGATAGAATCACTATGGTGATATTTAAACCTATCTCAGTCTGATGAAAAGCGATCGCTCCCAAAACACACAAACTTCTTTTCAACGCCCTGAACTGCTTGCGCCAGCAGGTAATTGGGAATGTGCTAAAGCTGCTGTCGAAAATGGGGCTGATGCGATTTATTTTGGCTTGGATAAGTTTAACGCCAGAATGCGGGCGCAAAATTTTACCGAAGTAGATTTACCGCAATTGATGAAGTTTTTGCACCTCCGGGGTGTGAAAGGCTATGTTACCGTTAATACTCTAATTTTTCCGCAAGAATTAGCCGAAGCACAGCAATATCTCCGCACAATTATCGCGGCTGGTGTGGATGCGGTGATTGTGCAAGATGTGGGTATTTGTCGTCTTATCCGTCACCTCTCACCAGATTTTCCGATTCACGCTTCAACCCAAATGACCATCACGAGTGCGGCTGGGGTGGAATTTGCTAAATCTCTCGGCTGTCAATTGGTGGTGCTGGCGCGGGAATGTTCTATCAAGGAAATTAATAAAATTCAGCAAGCAACTGCTTTACCACTGGAAGTTTTTGTTCACGGCGCTTTGTGTGTGGCGTATTCTGGTCAGTGTTTAACTAGTGAAGCTTTGGGTGGACGTTCAGCTAATCGGGGTGAATGCGCTCAAGCTTGCCGGATGCCATACAATTTAATTGTTGATGGTGAAGTTGTAGATTTGCAGGAACGCAGATATTTATTGAGTCCTCAAGATTTGGCTGGGTTGGAAGTATTACCAGAGTTGGTGAAGTCTGGGGTAAATAGTCTGAAGATTGAAGGTCGGTTGAAAGCGCCGGAATATGTTGCTAATGTGACTCGTGTTTATCGAGAAGCTTTGGATAAGGTGATGGTGGAGTTGTATGAGAAGAAGGGAATCAACAAAAGTGTTGTATATTCTCAAGAGGATAATGAAAAAACGAACCACAGAGAACGCAGAGAACACAGAGAAATGAGAGTTTCAGAGGATTTATCTGTAAGTTCGGAACACTACAATTTGGAGATGGCGTTTTCTCGCGGATTATATACAGGCTGGTTTAACGGAATTAATAATCAAGAATTGGTTCATGCGCGTTTTGGGAAGAAGCGCGGGGTTTATTTGGGCGAAGTCACTCGAATTCGCAATGAACAGGTGACAATTAATTTAGAAGCACCTGTAAAACCAGGAGACGGAATTGTGTTTGATTGTGGTCATCCTGAGGCGAAGGAAGAAGGCGGTCGAGTTTATACGGTGACACCGAAGGGAAAGGAAACTGTACTAACTTTTGGGAAAGATAACCTCAATTTTCGCCGGGTACATGTGGGTGATAAGGTGTGGAAAACAAATGACCCAGAACTGGATAAACAATTGCGTCAAAGTTTTGCTGGCGACAGCCCGCAATTTCAGCGTCCGATATCTGTGGAAATTTATGGGGAAGTTGGAGAGTTATTGTTGGCGATCGCTCGTGATCAACTTGGTAACATTGTACAAGTAGAATCTGCGATCGCCCTAGCCGAGGCGCACACTAAACCTTTAGATACAAGTCGCTTACAAGAACAATTCGGTCGCCTGGGTAACACTCCCTTCTGTTTAGGAAACCTCACCAATCATCTCAATGGTGCTGTGATGCTTCCAGTGAGTGAATTGAACAGAATGCGTCGAGAAATTGTAGCGCAGTTAGAAGAGTTACGCACTCAACCCAAACCCTGGGAACTCCGTTCTGCTGTTTCCTTTCAAGACTTACTCCCTCCTGCATCTCCCTTATCTCCTGCATCTCCCGCACTGGTAGTTCTAGTACGCAACCTCAAGCAACTCCAAGCCGCCCTGCAAACTGGTGTGGAAACTTTATACTGTGAATTTGAAGACCCGCGCACCTATTGCCAAGCCGTACAACTAGTACACCAAGTCCGTCCAGCAGAATTCTCCCCACACCCCAGCATTTGGGTTGCACCTCCTCGAATTACTAAACCTGGGGAAAACTGGATTTTACAGCAAGTACGTGCTGCAAATGCAGATGGTTATCTAGTACGGAATTATGATCAGTTACAATTCTTTGGTGCAGATAGATGCGTTGGTGATTTCTCTCTTAATGTTGCTAATCCTTTAACCGCAGATTATTATAAACAGCACTTTGGTTTGGAACGGCTAACTGCATCCTACGATTTAAATATTACTCAATTAGAAGATTTACTCAGCAGCTGTCCACCACAATGGTTTGAGGTGACAATCCATCAACATATGCCAATGTTTCACATGGAACATTGTGTTTTTTGTGCATTTATTTCTGATGGAACAGATTATAGCAACTGTGGAAGACCATGTGAAAAACATGAAGTAAAATTACACGACCGCATTGGTAGTGAACACGTCTTACAAGCAGATGCAGGTTGTCGCAACTCTGTATTTAATGGTACTGCCCAAACGGGAGCCGAGTACGTACAGCGCCTCATAGAATTTGGATTACGCCATTTCCGCATTGAGTTTGTCAACGAAACACCAGAACAAGTGACTAAAACAATACAGCGCTACCATCAGCTACTCCAAGGCGAGATTTCCGGTTCTCAACTTTGGCGAGAGTTGAAGTTACAAAACCAATTAGGTGTGACTCGTGGCCCCTTGGGATTATCTAAAGTTGGTGGCGGCAGGAAGTTGTAATAAAGGCAAAGGGTTTAAAGCTTTTACCCATAATTTACATGGTGCAACTTGTATGCACAACAGCTTATGACATTGCCTAGTAATCTAAAATTATGAATAGAAATGTTAAGAAATATAAAGTAAATATCAATGTCCAGTTCTGTTGTTGACAAAAATAAGCCTCATGTCATAGTTATTGGTGCAGGTATTGGCGGACTAACGGCTGCGGCTTTATTAGCCCATCGAGGTTACAGCGTTTTAGTCCTCGACCAAGCGATTGTACCGGGAGGCTGTGCTTCTACATTTAAACGTCAAGGATTTACTTTTGATGTTGGTGCAACTCAAGTAGCAGGGTTGGAACCAGGCGGCATACACCACCGCATTTTTTCTGAACTAGAAATTGATTTACCAGCCGCTACTCCTTGTGATCCGGCTTGTGCGGTGTATTTACCTGGGGAAAGCACCCCCATAAACGTTTGGCGCGACTGTGAGAAATGGCGCGAGGAACGACAAAGGCAGTTTCCTGGTAGCGAACCATTCTGGCAGTTAATGGCAACTTTATTTGATGCTAGTTGGGAATTCCAAGGACGTGACCCCGTGTTACCGCCGCGGAATTTGTGGGACTTGTGGCAGTTAATACAGGCAGTGCGTCCCAGTACTTTTATCACTGCACCCTTCACTTTGTTGACGGTAGGAGATGCCTTAAGATTATGCGGACTGGGTAATGACCAGCGTCTGAGAACATTTTTAGATTTACAACTAAAGTTGTATTCTCAGGTAAGCGCCGACGAAACAGCATTACTATATGCAGCAACAGCCTTAAGTGTCTCGCAACTACCCCAGGGATTGTATCATCTCCAAGGTAGTATGCAGGTATTGAGCGATCGCCTTGTGCAAGCTTTAGAAAGAGACGGCGGACGTTTGTTAATGCGTCATACTGTTGAAAGCATTAAAATTGAAAACGGCAAAGCCACTGCCGTTGTTATCAGAAACCAGAAAACAGGGGAAATCTGGACAGAATCAGCTGATCATGTAGTGGCTAACGTCACTGTACAAAACTTAGTGCAACTATTAGGAAATCAGGCTCCATCAGGTTATCAACAGCGAGTCGAAAAACTACCGCCAGCATCAGGGGCGTTTGTCGTGTATTTGGGTGTAGATGCGAGTGCTATTCCTTTAAATTGCCCGCCCCATCTGCAATTTATGTACGATGCTAACGGCATTATTGGCGAGAATAATTCTTTGTTTGTTTCCGTCAGTCATCCTGGTGATGGGCGCGCACCTGAAGGTAAAGCCACAATTATTGCTTCATCTTTTGTCGATTATGAACAGTGGTGGCAAACCCCAGATTATCCATCGCTGAAACAAAAGTATACAGAAGAAGCGATCGCCCACCTCAACAAATACTTTTACCTGAAACCAGAAACTATTATTTATCAGGAAGCAGCCACACCCCGCACCTTTGCTCATTACACCGCCCGCGATCGCGGTATAGTTGGTGGCATTGGTCAAAGAATACCCACCTTTGGCCCTTTTGGTTTTGCCAATCGTACACCAATTAACTCTCTGTGGTTAGTTGGCGACTCCACCCATCCCGGCGAAGGTACGGCTGGCGTGAGTTACTCTGCACTGACAGTTGTTAGACAAATTCAGGCAGAATTTAAACACAGATAAAATAGATTTTTTAGATTGGTATCATCTGTGGTTTTATCTCAAAAACAATGAATTACGACACAGCACGCAAAATCCTCATCTCCCAAACAATGGCCATCGAAGAAAACCCAGATGGCCTGTTGATGCGGATGAAGCAGGGAAAACCACCAGTTCCCGGTCAGATTACCTCGATTTTGTTAGCGTTAAAAGTCGTATTTGAGTCGCTCAAAGATGCACCCAGTCTCGAACGGGAATTAGTCTTTGCCCTTTATCAGTTAAGCATGAAGACGCAACAGCTATATATAGCTGGGCGAAAAGCAGGAATAGATTGGCCTCCACTGCTAAAAGAAGATTTGCTGAGAATTTCTCTGGCTACAGAAAGCATTTTTTCTGGGGTATGGCAAACCCCGCCATCTGGGATGCTGTGAATAAATAGCCAGTCAAACTGCAATATGGTTCAGTTCAACATTTCTTCTTTTTCTTTGTGTTCTTCTCCCAAGGGGAGACGCTGCGCGTTGGGGAAAGCTTCTCGTAGAGAATGCGGTTCTTTAAAAGAATTTGAGCAAATTTTTAGCATTGCCCACCTGACTTTAATTGCAATAAAACAACTTATTTTCAACGATTGAAAATCTACCAATATCAACTCAATGTGCGAGAGTGAAACATGGAAAATACGGCTCAATGGGTAGGTATTGATGTCAGTAAAGCCATATTGGATGTTTATCTGCGTCCGATGGATAAAGCCATAAAATTTGCCAACACAAAAACAGAAGGATTTCAGGATCTCCCAAACTATCCATGAAAAATTAATACTTAATATTAGCTTAAATCATTAAATAGCAAAGGATTCAAGAAAAACTTTTTGTTTTTCTTGATAATTATGGGTCTGTTTTATTTGGTTTACCATTGTTCAGAGGTTTCTTTCGAGGAGTACTGCTTTCATTCGATTTTTGGCTGGATTGCTGGTTAGGGTTTGATTTTTGATTAGACATAAGACTGAGGAAATTAACTATCAGTTTATATACAATCAGGATATTACTGAATCCAGAAATTAGTTAAAAAATTTACAGATAAAAATAAAAAAGAGGCGCAAGTATAATAGCGCCTCTATTAAAGAAGAAACCCAATATTATGAAGAATTAAAAGTTTTTGCAAATATTGTTACTGTATATTTCAAGCTAAATTGTATACACAGCTATTCTAGTTCATTGAGTTTTTTTAGCTGTGAGTTGGCAATTTTATCATTTTGGCTGATAGATCGGATAGCACCAGGTTCTGTTTTAATAGGCTTACCGTTGTTACGTGGTTTTTGACGAGACATAAAAATACACGCACTATTTGTAAAATCTTTACTACTTGAACTACAACCGTGTAAATGGCTATTCCGGAAATTAACCGCGACTAAACAGACATAAGCTACTTTGGATGTTCACCATGTATAGCAGGTGATAGGGAACAGGTGACACTTCGGCATGGTTCGACTGCGCTCACCAGCCGCTCAGTGACCGCAGGCTTCCGCCGTGAGCGTCAGCCGAACGGTGACAGGGTTAAAAGTCTTTTAGTGCATGAGTTTTATCATTGGCCGATGTCCTAACTGCCTTGGCTACTGCTATATACTAAAAACGGCTGGGAATTTTACTTTTAAACGCAGAGGCTGGCGCTCGGTAAATGCAGCGAAAAGTTCTAAGGAGGGTTTCCCTACGTAGGAAACTTTTCAAGACAAAGTTAAGCAGAGTTTTTCTTCAAGTTTTCCCTCTGATTTTATGCAATCTGTAAAGTCCAAATATTAGCCGTTTGCAGTATAGATAAACGTATGTCTAGCCGCGATTTTAAATAAAGCTAGTTTTAGGCGAAAGAGGAAAAGCCTAAGTTTGGTGGTATGTCTTGAATGCGTCCTGGCCCAATCGCTCGCAATGCTTCTTGAAGTAAAATATCGCCAGTATACAAAGCACGTCCGATAATTGCACCTGTAACGCCTTGAGGTTCTAAAGCTAACAAACTCAATAAATCAGTTACAGAACTGACACCACCAGAAGCAATGATAGGGATGGAAATTGCATTAGCAAGTTCCCGCAAGGCTTCGATATTTGGGCCACTGAGAGTCCCATCACGGTGAATATCAGTGTAGATAATGGCGGCTGCACCTAGTTCCTGCATTCGTACAGCGAGTTGGGTTGCTAAAACTTCCGAAGTTTCTAACCAGCCACGAGTTGCGACTTTGCCATTACGTGCATCGATACCGATAATAATCTGTTCGGGAAATTCTTGACAGAGTTCTTGGACTAGCTGGGGTTGTTCAACAGCGACGGTTCCCAGAATTGCCCATTGCACACCCAAATTAAACACTTGTTCTACACTAGAGCGATCGCGCAATCCGCCACCAATTTCAATCGGTACTGATATTGCTTGAGCGATCGCTTCAATAGCTTTTAAGTTTACTACTTTACCTGCTTTTGCTCCATCTAAATCAACTAAGTGCAATCGAGTTGCACCTTGTTCTACCCATTGTTTAGCAACATCAACAGGATTTTCGCTAAAAACTTGCGATCGCTCATAGTCTCCTTGATACAATCGCACACAACGACCTTCGAGTAAATCAATTGCTGGAATTACGTCCATTGACATTTACCTTTCCTTGGTTAATTTTTCGTTTTTAATTGCTGCACAGCTTGGCGAAAACCAATCACAATCAAAATATTAGACAGAGTTAAAAATACTTCAGCACCACCATGTAGCCAGTCTATATTTGCCAAAGACGCTCCATAATGTACTTGGGCGTAAATACCTGCCGGGATAGTCACGCCAACAAACACCAGTGTGCCGTAAAATCCATATAGTGCTAAACGCGGCATTTCCTGACTGCGGCTAATAAACCACAAGAAACCCAAATAGGGAAACAGGGAAAGGGCGAACAGGGTTTCTTTTGATATCATGGCTCTGATTTAATAGATTGCGCTGCAATAGTATTAGTGTCATTTTTGGTAGACTTGGTAGAACGCCAAATCAACACTGCGGCTGCCCAAAGTGTAAAATTACCAACTAAGGTCATGGCAGCTTGCAGTGTTACCATCCATTCCAAAGATTCTGCATTATCAAAATAATGCCAAGTGCAAGCACACATAGCACTAACCAAAGCTGGTAACATTGCTAGGGATAATCCCCACCAGCTGCGATTACCAGTGAGTTCGCCGTAAGTCCAGATTAACCAAATCGCGGCAATCCACTCAATAACGCTAGAAATATGAATAATCCAAGTGGGAATTGATAGAGCGTGCATAGGAAAAGGCTGAAGTATGAAGTATGAAGTATGAAATTAGGCTACCTGTAAAGGGATGGGGCTGGTAACGAATGCTATGAACTGTGGTTCCTCAGCACTATTTCATCTTCCCACAAGGAAATTCATCTTTTGTCGGTAAGATGGCTGACATCGGATGAACTACTGAGAAAAAGTTGATATTCTAAAATCCAAACTCTAAAAATGGTAACTATGCGGGCGTTATTGTCTGGGTATTACGGCAAAGGTAACGGTGGTGATGAAGCTTTACTAGCGACGCTTTTACAAATGTTGCCATCTCATGTAACGCCTGTGGTGCTTTCTGGCAATCCAGAAGAGACGCGCGATCGTTACAATGTAGAAACTTACAACCGTATGGCTATGCTACCCGTGCTGCAAGCTTTACGTTCCTGCGATGCTTTGATTTGGGGCGGTGGTAGTTTAATTCAAGATGTTACCAGTACCATTAGCCCTCTATATTATGGAGGATTGATGACATTGGCGCAAACAATGAATTTGAAAACTATTGCTTGGGGGCAAGGTATTGGCCCGTTATTGCATCCACAAACTCGCGCTTTGGCAAGGCGGAACTTTGCTAAATGTACCAAAGTTAGTGTGCGCGATCGCGCCAGTGCAGCTTTATTATCTGATTGGCAAATTCCTTATATCATTGCACCAGATCCGGTTTGGGCATTGGAAAGTAAACCAGTGCCTGGACTTTGGGATTTACCTGCGCCGAGAGTTGCTGTAACATTGCGATCGCATCCTCAACTCACAGAAACACGCCTAGCTAACCTAACTAAAGCATTAGTTGATTTTCAAAAAGCTACCCAGGCATTTATTTTACTACTACCATTTCAAAAAAGTGAAGATTTAGGCATTGCCCAAGCAATCCAGCCTCATCTTGCAGATGTTAGTAAAATATTGTGTCTGGAAGATCCGCAACTTTTAAAAGGTGTATATCGTGGTGTTGAGATGGCAATTGGAATGCGGTTACACAGCTTAATTATGGCTGCTGCTGAAGGTTGTCGCTGTTTTGCCCTGAGTTATGATCCCAAAGTCAATCGTTTAATGGAAGATTTAGCGATGCCTGGTTGGGATTTAGTGAGTTTACCAGATGACACAAATGTAATTAGTAAAACCTGGCTGGAACATTACGCCAATGGTGAGCCACTTTTGCCAGAACAAATTCAATCTTTAGTAGATCGAGCCTTAATGCACCGCGAATTGTTGAGTGACGCACTTGCATAATTTATAGATAATTTACCACTAGAGCGATCGCTTAACTTTGATTTGGGATATTACGAATTTGAAAACATGCTCTGAGCGATCGCTAAAATATAATAATGCTATCAACTCCTACTCACTTATTCCGAATATCTCAAGGACAACTCAATTTACTAGAACGTTGTCCCCGTCAGTTTCAGCACACATATTTAGAGCAAATCAATTCTCTTTCAGATCCTGAACACGAGGAGAAGCAAACTTTAGGTAGTCGTTTTCACCTACTGATGCAGCAGCGAGAAATGGGTCTACCAATTGATAGTTTCTTAGAAGCAGATGCTCAACTGCAAAGCTGGATTTCTGCTTTTGTTGATGCTGCCCCAGAAGTTTTAACACATACAACAGATACTCAAACCTTCCGCGATAGCGAACACTACCGTACTCTCCAAATTCAAGATTATTTACTAACAGTTATCTATGATTTATTAATTGCAGATAACCAGCAAGCGCAAATTCTAGATTGGAAAACTTATCCAAAACCACAAGATAAACGCAAATTAGCACAAAACTGGCAAACACGACTTTATATGTACGTGTTAGCTGAGACTAGTGAATACTTGCCAGAAGATATATCGATGACTTATTGGTTTATTCAGTCCGAAGGTAGACCACAAAATATAAAATTTACTTATAATAATACGCAACATCAGCAAACAGAAAAAGAACTAAATCAACTGTTAAGCGACCTGACTAATTGGTTACAAAAATACCAAATAGGACAGCAATTACCCCAAATATATAAAAGTAGTAAAGCCTGTAATTATTGTCAATTTGCTATTAGATGCCAACGTGTACAGTCTAATAATAAAGCTATGACAAACCCACTACCTAATATTGATAGCATTCAAGAAATCTCGCTTTAACTAATAATTCCTATGACAGTTTTAAATTATTCATGAAAAATTAGATCCCAAATTTCTTAAAGAAGTCTGGGATCTGCACACCACAGAATTACAATATAAAATTTTTAACTAAATCATCACTAATTTACTGTTCAATACTCTTGACTTATGACTAATTTTGATGAAAGTGATTTAATCTATGTACGCGAATTAGGAATTGATGATATCGCCCCCGTGTACCATTTGGGAGAAGAACTATTTACCAGTGATTTATATCCATACCTATACCGTACTTGGGATGAGTGGGAAGTAATTGGACTTTACAACACAGATCCAGAATATTGTTTAGTTGCAGAAACTAATGGAGAATTAGCAGGATTTATTTTGGGAACCATCATTACTAAAGCATCTTGGACTTATGGTTATATTTTGTGGCTAGGAGTTAACCCTAGATTTCAGCGTCAAGGAGTAGCCGATAAACTAGTTGATAAAGTTGTATCTCGAATGATTGAAGATGGTGCAAGATTCATGTTAGTAGATACAGATCCCACCAATACAGCAGCAGTGAAATTTTTCAATCGCAAAGGATTTGGTAATATCCGTCAGCATATTTTCTTGTCGATGAATTTAAGTAAACATCCACATTATGGCAGACTAATTGATTACGAACACCAAAAAGCGGAAAGAGCCGGTTACAGGCGATCGCGTCCTGCTATTCGTCCTCGTAAATCTGATGGAGTTGCTAATGAATTAGTTCTCAATCCTTTAGTAAAAGAACATCCAATAACTGAAGAACAGAAATAGAAAATAACAAATGAACAATGACCAAATGCAGTGGGTTATCACAACAACTGAACAACCACCAGATTGGTTTATCCAAGCAGTAAAGCAGTATACACCTGCATCCAATGGATTATATGCAGCACAATTATTGTGGCAAAGAGGGATCAAAAATTCTCAACAACTAACAGCTTTTGTTAGGTATCAAACTTATCAACCTGCCAGTCCCTTTGAATTTGGGGAAGAAATGCACATAGCAGTAGAAAGATTACAACAAGCACGTAATACTGGTGAAAAAGTCGCTATTTGGGGGGATTTTGATGCTGATGGGATCACTTCTACTGCTGTATTATGGGATGGCTTAGGTCAATTTTTTCAGCAACATACTCAGTTAACTTACTACATTCCCAATCGCCTGCGAGAATCCCACGGATTGAATAATTCAGGAATTGAGAATTTAGCTAAACAAGGTTTTAAATTAATAGTTACTTGTGATACGGGCAGCACAAATATTGATGAAATTATTTATGCTAAACAGTTAGGCATAGATATAATCGTTACAGACCATCACACCTTACCCACAGAACGTCCACCAGTTATAGCAATTATTAATCCTCGTTATTTATTTAGCGAACATCAGTTATTTAATCTTTCTGGGGTAGCAGTAGCTTATAAGTTAGTAGAAGCCCTTTATCAAACTCTGTCAAATGTCCCTCAAGATGCGCTAGAAAATTTATTAGATTTGGTAGCTGTGGGATTAATTGCCGACTTAGTACAACTCAAGAGAGATTGTCGCTACTTAGCACAGTTGGGCATTCAACGCTTACAAGCAGACTTTAAACAACCACCAACAGCGCGACGACGACCAGGAATAGGGCGATTATTAGAATTGTGCCAAAAAAGTGGCGATCGCCCCACAGATATTTCCTTTGGTTTGGGGCCACGCATCAACGCAGTCAGTCGTATTCAAGGTGATGCTAGTTTTTGTGTAGAATTATTGACCAGTCGAGATGCCAAACACTGCAATCAATTGGCTGAAGTTACAGAACTTGCCAACACCCGCCGCAAATCATTACAAAAAGATGTGCAAGCCCAAGTAGCACAAAAACTTACACAGTTAGATTTATCAACTACCAGCGTCATCGTCCTCGAAGATTCACAATGGCCCGCAGGTGTTTTAGGCTTAGTCGCAGCCCAAGTAGCCCAAGAAACAGGCCGCCCAACAATTTTATTAAGCACAGAAGGGAATGAGGAATTGGAAACAAACAAGGAAAATTCTACCCCGACTCCCCATTCCCTACTCCCTACTCCCTTAGCCCGTGGTTCTGCCCGTTCTATCAATTCTGTTGATTTATATCAATTAGTCAAAGAACAAGCACATTTATTACATCGCTTTGGTGGACATCCTTATGCTGCTGGTTTGAGTTTGCCAGTGGAGAATATACCTTTATTTACACAAGCAATTAATCAGCAGTTACGGCAATCTTTGAGTAGTACAGACTTGATACCTACAATACAAGTAGATTTGAAAGTCACCGTAGCCGATTTGGGCAAAGAGTTATTCTCGGAACTGAGACTATTAGAGCCTTGCGGTATGGGCAACCCAGTTCCAAAACTACTTATCCAAAACTGCTGGTTTGAAAATGCTTGGCATCGCAATCAGCAAGATTGGCAAGGAAAAAAAGTACAGTACATTAAAACTGATTTTGACATTCGGGATGAATCAACTAAAAATCCTTTTCCTGGCGTGTGGTGGGGACATTATAAAGATGAATTACCTATAGGCAAATCTGATTGCATCGCAGAACTCGACTACAACACCTTTAAAAAACGCTACGAAATTAGATTAATTGCTGTCCGTCCCGTTGCTAACTCACAACTCAACCAACAACACACTGCACTTATCCTAGACTGGCGAAACTCCCAACCAGAAGAACACTCAGCACTTACCATTGAACAATGCCCCAATAGCTGGGATGAATTACGCACTTGGTGGCGAAGAGCGCTTTATAATGGTCAAAAATTAGCCTTGGCTTGGTCTAAACCTTACCTTCAACCACCACAAGAAATTTGGCTTACCTTGGTTGGCATTGCGAAATATCTTAGTCGTACACACCAGTTAGTCACCCGCGTACAGCTATTAGACAAATTAGGTATAGGCAACCAAAGCTTACTTTTAGGACTCAAAGCCTTAAAATACTGGGGATTTTTAGTCAAAACACAAGACAATCATTTGCAAATCAGCCAAAATTCTCAAACTATTTCAGCCACCCTAGCGGATGCAGCAGTCATACAATTTTTAGCCGCCGTCAGCGAAGAACAATTTCAGCAGCAGTATTTTTCGGAAGTGCCTTTATCTACAATTGTAGCGATTGTGAATAGACCTCTAACTTTTTAATTAAGATGGCGATCGCCATTTATCCAAACAGAAATTTTATCTTCTGAAAATGCACTACTAGCTTGAATATTCCCCATACTAACAGTGTATTTGTGCTTGATAAATCACCTGATGTATAGAGAATCGACTGCATATCTGGACATTTGCTGAGTATGCTGCATCTGACCAATGGAAAAGCTTTTGATAGGTTTTTATGTGCCAGCGCGGCTCTACCAATATCTAAATCTAAGTTGTAGACCTTAACAAAACTTTATATATGCCTCTCAAAGGTAGATTTCTCCAAGTCTTTTCATAATCAAAGCTTTATATAAATTTAGGTAGATTCAGCAAGCCAAAAACAAAAATCTGAGAGTTAGAAATAGGTTAGCAATCTTGCGTTTATCCAGTTTGAGAAGATAATTTCCCATGACAACAAAACTATTCCAAACTCTAGCCGCTGCTACAACTTTAGCAGGTATTGTTGCTACCGCCGGCGCTGCAAATGCAGCTTCACTCTCATACACTGGTTCCACAAATTTTAAGACTACCAATATCATCAATGAAAGCATTGGTGTTCAGAAGTTTGACGCTTCTCTTGGAACACTCACAGGTGTAACAGTAAAATTTACCAGCGACATTCAGGGTAGTATTGCTTTTGAAAATCTAGGTAACGCTCCCACAGACATCACTGTTACTCTTGGCAGTAATGTTAACCTAAAACTCGGTAATGACCCTTTATTTAATATCAATCCTCAAACTTCCCAAACATTCCAAAGTGTTGCTTCATTTGATGGTGTACTTGATTTTCAAGCACCCTCTGGAAACACGCTTCAAGGATTGAGTGCTACACAATCAGATCAAAAGACTATTAGTGATAGCCAAATGTTGCAGTCTTTTATTGGTACTGGCAACCTAAACTTCTTATTCTCCGCTTTAGCTACCTCAAATGTTAGTGGTTCTGGTAATGTTGCCAGCTTGATCAATACATTGGCTAGAGGAACTGTTGCAGTTACTTATAACTATGATGCAGCTAAAGCTGTACCAGAACCCTCTGCTGCAATTGGTATTGGTTTAGTAGCAGGAATTGGCTTGTTATCTCAACGCAAAAAAAGCTGGCTCAAGGCTTCTAACTAGTCAGCATTTGTAAATGGATGAGTTTTCTCACTCTATTGAATCTACTGTACCAAAAGGCACATTAAATAATTACGACGGCTGTGTGTGCCTGTTAGACTTTTCATCATGCCGATGATTACTGTCAGAGTCATCTTTTATTTAACTTTGAAAAGCCCAGACTTTTATAGTCTGGGCTTTTATTTTGGTTGACACTTGCAACGTCTTAATTGAGCCATGTTATGCCAATGCCTGTTAACCTCTTACTGAGAGTTAAAACCTTGGGGATTTATGTATAAAGCATCTGCTGATAACTTAACATCGCCTGCTCATCAGGCTACGCCTACACAAGACATTAAGTTACTAGTTTTAGATATAGATGGCACGATCGCAGGAGAATCAAATACCTTAAGCATACCTGTCAAGGAAGCGATCGCGGCAGTTCAATCGCTGGGTATTTATGTAGCAATTGCTACTGGTCGTATGTATCGGTCAGCTTTACGCTTCCATCAAGAAATTAGTTCTAACTTACCGTTAGCAGCTTATCAAGGAGCCTGGATTCAAGACCCAACTAACCAGAAAATCCACCGTCATTTGCCTGTGGTGAGAGAAATAGCATACCAACTACTAGACTACTTTGAACAACCTGAATGGCGATCGCTTCTCTCTATCCATTTTTATATCAACGATCAACTTTACGTGCGGGAGTTAAGCAAAGAAACCAAAATTTATGCACAACGGTCTGGAATTACCCCAATTGCTGTGGGTGATTTACGCCAAATCCTAACTGAGCATGAACCAACAAAGGTTTTAGCTTTGTGTGATGATACAGATGCAATCGACCAGTTACTAGGAAATTTGCGCCGCCAGTACACACCTGCGGAACTTTATCTGACAACCTCTGTAGCTACGTTCTTTGAAGCGACGAATCCTTCTGTAAATAAAGGCACTGCTGTGCGTTATTTTGCCGAAGAACTTCTGGGTTTACAAAGGCACAATGTTATGGCTATTGGTGACAATTTTAATGATGCAGAAATGCTCGAATACGCTGGTATTGGTGTAGCAATGGGAAACGCACCAATACCTGTGCAGGCGATCGCGCAGTGGGTAGCTCCTAGTGTAGAAAAAGACGGAGCCGCAGTAGCTATCAAAAAATTTTTACTCTCTTAAAGCACACTTTTCCAGCTGTAGTGCATCATGAAATCAGAAAGAACACCGACGACTGGCCGTGTTTCGTCTCGGTGCTCTTGCTGGTTCGCTCCTCACACAAGTGAAAGTATAGTTGAAGTGCTTGTATGAGTCAATAGCTGAAATAAAAATTGCTATATTTTCCCTCAGAAACACTACTGATGAATAGCACCTTGATTGTACGCAAAATTGCGTAGCTGTTTTGTACCACTTAATAAAATCAATAAACTATCCAGCAGGCAATGTTTAGCGCACAACTAAAAAGTGGAAAACTTTTCCAGAAGTCTGCAATATTTGACACGGAAAGTTCATAATTCAAGAGGAGCAGAAACCCCTAGTTTTTCTAATAGTAAAAAACTAAGCAAACGCTGAGTAGCCATGACTAAACCCAGCCTAGCTTGGGCTAGTTCCAGAGAAGAAATTTTTACTTCACCCCAAATGCGACACTGACACCAGAAATTTTCAAAAGTTTTACTCAACTCTAAGCTGACTTTGTGCCAGTTAATTGCATCATCAACATCAGAACACACTAAGTCATCTACTACTCGCACTAACTGAGTAATTAAAGCCCTCTCAGCTGGGTGATGGAGACAAAGTTGGTTGTCATAATTTAACCAAGGTATTGATTCTGTGGTTACTAGCTGCCAGGCTGGACTGGGTAATGGTTCCCTAAGTTTGATTAATCCCTCGCGGTGAGCCAGGAATACCAGTGAACAGCAGCGTGCATGAGCATATTGAACAGCAAACTCAATTGAAGGGTTTTGGCTTTGAGATTTTGGAGTAATTTCTCCTGTTCCCATCTTTCCTGCTTCACTCATGTACTCCATTGCTAGGTTTTGTAGCCAAGTTGCCAAAAAAGGGTGAGTTAGTTCTAAATAAATCCAACCAGGAGGAACAATTTTAACATTGAATACGTCACCACTGGTCGCCAATAATTTAGATCCGATAATATCAGCTATCTCCATAGCTGTGCAATTATGAGATTTTGATAACTTCTGTGCCACTCCTGAGATATACAAGATTCTATGATTATTTCTATCTTTGTACAGAGGAACTTTTTTAAATTCTGTGCATTCAAGCTTTTGGTCTTGAGTATTACTATTAAGTATTTGAAGTATTTGACCACATAATAGCTGTTTAATTGATGTTTGATTACCTATTATTAACCAACTATACACTGATTGTGAGA
This sequence comes from Fortiea sp. LEGE XX443, assembly GCF_015206815.1. Lineage (GTDB taxonomy): Bacteria > Cyanobacteriota > Cyanobacteriia > Cyanobacteriales > Nostocaceae > Nostoc_B. The sequence goes on along the minus strand of NZ_JADEXZ010000030.1, from coordinate 2,149 downwards.
TTAATAACCAATTTACTATTTACTTGGCAGCTACTTGTCATCTTCCTTTAGACATAAGTTTAATGTATATAAAGAAAAATGAGAAGAGGATAAAATTTAATAAATATTCTATGAATAGTAAGTAAACTTTACTACCGTCATTGTACAGTAAGAAGTATAACAAAAGAGTAGGAGCTAAATTGCTTTCTACTCTTTGGATGGCTGACGCTGTTAGGCGTTAAGCCTACCCCGTCAACACAAAGACACTCCTTGCACCTTTTTTTATGACGTCTTTGTCTTCAGCCGAACGCTCTTTGTTACCTATGCAATCTCCATCCTCCTTTTCTGAGGCATCACGCCCTTTTTTGACTTGGCAACGGATTCTTGATTGGGCTCAAGAACACTATCGCTGCCGTACCTTTAGCAAAGATGAACGCATTCCAGCCAGACCTGGATTGCTATATTTAGTGCAAAGAGGTGCGATCCGTATGGTAGGCACTGCCCAAGTCAGTGCTACTGCTAGTCAGCTAACATCTCGACGCATCAACAGAACTCCAGAAGAAGCTTTCTTGGGTTTTGTCGGAGCCGGACAACCATTTGAAATTGTTGCTCAGTCCCCATTCACGCTTCAGGCATACGCTCATGTTGATCAAACTGCGGTGCTGTGGATGTACTGGCATGATTTAGACAATTGGCCTCACTTCCGGCGCGAAGTTATGGATGCCTTCAGATATCAGCATCAACGCAAATTGTTGTGGCTGAGTGCCTTAGGCCAACGACGCACAATTGACCGACTCTTAGGATTCCTCACATTGCTAATTGAGGAATATGGCGAACCGGCAATGAGTGAAACTGATCCTGATGTGATTCGTGGCTATTGTCTACCTTTCCCTCTGACTCATGCCCAAATTGGTAGCGCGATCGGCTCTACTCGCGTCACTGTTACCCGCTTAATGGGCAAGTTACGTCAACGAGGTTTAATCCTTACTCAAGGAGATAATCTCATTTGCTTGCCAGCAGAATCGATTAATAGATCCAGCTAAGGCACATTCAGAGTGCCTGCAATAGCATCTATCAGAACTTGATCCCGATCGCTCACCAGTAAGTTGGCGCAGCAACACCTTCATGCTGTTGGGTTTGACCAATCTGTTTGACCACCACAAACAGATTGTGCGTAATCGGGTATTTTCTGGGTAAATAAAGTCTCGGTGTAAAGTTTGTTTCTTTTACAAAATATTCACAAGAGAATAATAATAGTTCTTGGTAGAGAAATTATTGATTGTCTTGCTTGTGAGTCAAAGGCCAGGACTAGGTTAAATACTGAAGAATAGTAGAACCCAGTAAAAATATCAACCAACTTTGATAAAGTTTGGGTGGTCTTGGAAAGAAACTCAAAGTCAGGGTTAAAAATATTGAGGGTTCTTCAGTACCTATTATGCCAAACAATTAAAATTAACTCTAAAAAAATGTAATTAACTGTATCAAAATATTATTGTAACCCTGGCTGTACTTGACATAGAAAGAATGTTTGTTGTTATCTGTAGATACAACAAGTATGATTTTTTTACATTTACAGCGATGATGAAGAAAAGAGGAATAAAAATTCTGGCGTTGCATAAATGCGGGAGGAATCAACTAAATACAGGTATTCGTCCATACTTGAGATAATGGAGTAATAAACGAATTGAATATTTAAGCATATCTACTGATTTGGAATAACATAACGTTTTGTGATGTAGACGTGCTAAATAATGACGTAAGCGTGTATTTTCTCATGTATGTTTCGCTAATAATGTGGTCTCCTAAGTCAATAAAACTCGCGTAGACCGGCTATCCATCAGAGACATAAAAATAGCATTGCCATAAAGAAACAATATCCCATAGAGGTTGGAAGGTTTCTGCACTGTGGTCTCCCAAGACCCAAGCCAAAATATTTTTTTGGAAGTGATTTACTGATGTCCACAAGGGACTTCCAGAGAATAAAGTATACAACTTATGAAAATGATAATCATTCCGGTGGGGGGAAGGGAAAGGTTGCCGTTAGCAACCTTTCCCTTCCCTTTTTGTAGTAAATTCAATGATGATTCGATTTTGGATGTGCATAGGTGTCAATGGAATTAACAGATTCACTAAAGCATTTGTTGAAGGAAACTGCACAGCAATTAAAAGG
>NZ_JADEXZ010000002.1 GCF_015206815.1 Fortiea sp. LEGE XX443 | reverse complement strand
CTAATTCACATTTGTTACTGGGATTCAATCATTTAATTGCAGCCATGAATCAATTTAAACCCTTTTATGCTTCTGGATGATTTAGCTCCTGAACTACTTGCTTATTCCGGAAAGTGACAGAAGAGGGATAATAAATGCTGTCATCCAGTAGTTCAAACTTCGTTGAGCCAACGTAAAATACTAGCTTTGCTATCTGCTAAACCTTTATAAATCAGTGACTCTGGTGACATAGACTCAATTGCAGCACACAGCTTAACCCGTAACAGTGTATCTTTTTTGAGCAAAGTACAATCTCTGAAATAAGTACGAATAGTAAATAATGCTGCTTCATACTCCGGGAGTCCCCAAATTACTTGTCGCTCAATTCGCAAGTAAAGTTTGGGATTGCGAGGATCAAAGTTTCTACCTTGCCACTGGCTAACTAACAAACCAGATGGTGGTTCAGGATGGTGATTTAGGCGAATGTCGGTACTCAAACCCCAAGCAAAGCGCACCATTGGTTTACAGTTAATCATCGTATTAACGATCGCATCTGCCCGGCGATTAATTTTTTCCATACCTGCGACAGGTGTATGTATTGCTGCAAAATTTTTACCGATTTTTTCCTCAGCTGACCAATGATTGGGATAACACAAATGAACTGCACTTAGCCAATTACAATCATCATTACCAGAGCAGATAACTGTGATATCTTCTTGTACCTGCGCTGCTAAAGCATCGAGGGTAGAAGTGTAAGCTGGAAAAACTGAACTACCTTCGACTCGTTGTAACTGCCAGTCTGCATCTAGATAAAGTATTTCTTTGGTGAGTTGGCTATAAAATATCAAGGTATTAGCCGTTGATTTTTGGTAGTCAAAGTATTGTGGATGCTCTTGGGTGAGGCGCTCAATTATCAAACGAGCGATCGCACCTGCCACAGTCCTAGAATAATTATGAGTCTGGTAATATTTACTCAACCGTTCTGCACGGGCTAAAAGTTTAGCCTGGCGGTAAGAGGCAAAATTTTCATCGATTTGAAACACTTGCCCATCAGCTTGACCATTACCGAGACATGCGCCAAACGCCATCATCCCTGGCTTGACTTCGTAGCGTCCGTTCATCAGGGGGAAGTAGCAAGCCGGACTATTAAAAGTTTCGACTTTCTGCATTTCCACAAGCCAGTTATTTAAACAAGTGCCATTATCGATGTTTGCATACAAATCAAATTTTTACATCAACCCACATTCCCCATGTAGGGTCTGCTGAATAATGGCCTCTGGATTCTTCACGAGCCGAATCAGCTAATAAACTGTATTTATAGAAATGAGTGAATCATCACAAGCGATGTCTAACGACAAGCCGCGAGCGTCTACGCTCAAGTAGGAAAATCTTAAGTCGCACTGAAAAAGATAATATGGTAGGGTAGCTCGTTTTGCTTTCCGAGGGTACTATTGCGTGCTATCTACTCTACGTGCCGATTTTCGCATCATATTTGAACGTGACCCAGCCGCCCGTAACTGGTTAGAGGTATTGGTTTGTTACCCTGGTTTGCAAGCCTTGCTTTTCCATCGGCTGGCTCACTGGCTACATCATCTTGGTCTGCCTTTTTTCCCCCGCTTCATTTCTCACCTATCTCGGTTTTTGACTGGGATCGAAATCCACCCAGGCGCAACAGTGGGGCAAGGAGTATTTATTGACCACGGGATGGGTGTGGTGATTGGTGAAACTGCGATCGTGGGGGATTATGCTCTGATTTATCAAGGTGTCACTTTGGGCGGTACTGGTAAACAAACTGGCAAACGTCACCCAACTGTAGGTGAAAATGTCGTAGTTGGTGCTGGTGCAAAGGTACTGGGCAATATTCAGGTTGGTAATAACGTTCGCATTGGCGCTGGCTCAGTTGTCCTCAGAGATGTGCCTTCTGATTGTACCGTTGTGGGTATTCCTGGTCGGATTGTCTATCGTTCAGGAGTGCGGGTTGCACCCCTAGAACACAGTAACTTACCTGACTCTGAAGCCGAAGTAATTCGCGCTTTAGTCGATCGCATTGAAGCTTTAGAACAACAAATCCAAACCATACAACACCTCCAACCAGCGGCTAAAACTCCTGTTTTAGTTGGTTGTGTAGCTGTCAACGAGCCGGAACCAAAACCAGAAGCTCCTTTATGTAGCCTTAGAGATAAAGCCATACAAGAATTTCTCGATGGCGCAGGTATTTAGACTAGCTCGACTGCGTTATACATCTGCGAAAAATTAAGACCTCAGTTTTCTTTGTAATCAGCGTATTTTCAGCAGTAATCGTCGAGCCATTTTAAACAGGACTTACGCAAAAATTCCCAAAAAGCTTAATTTATCTAACCACCAAGTCACCTTCTCGTAGCGTCTCGAAGAGAAGAACGCCAAGAAATTATAGAGTCAGCGTAAGTCCTATTAAATAAAAAACTCTAATTAGGAGGCTATTGGTACGAAGCCCTTCAAAGGATGGAATTTGACCAATGTAAATCAGAGTACAGCCAGTTTTCAGTTAATGAAAAAGAGCGATTAAAAGGGGATGATATTTATGATGCTAATAGCTACGCTGAAAGAAAACTCGGTCGAAAAAGAAACTGAAAAAATAGAATAGAAAGTTTGCGTACTCGCTATTCTTTCTTGAGCAAAAGTGTGAGCTTCGCCTATCTTGTAGTGCGATCACTATTTTTAGGTTAGGTTAATGATAAGGAAACATAACAGTTTTCTAACTGATTGATAAGGAAACAGTGATGTTATGATTTTCAGAGCAAGCCTTAGATGATAAGACACTATGAAAAATCGCATCTTTACAGTTATTTTGTATAAAGAAGATGATGTGTACATTGCTGAATGCCCAGAAGTGGGTACAGTAGATCAAGGGGAAACAATTGAACAAGCGATCGCTGGCCTGAAAGAAGCCACACGGCTTTACTTAGAGGAATTTCCCTTACCAGAAACATCTCCTAGATTTGTGACCAGCATTGAAGTTAGTTATGCCTAAGCTACCACGAATCCCGAGTAGGGATGCAATTCGATCCCTTGAGCGTTTAGGCTTCGAGCAAGTTCGTCAAACAGGTAGCCATGTTGTGATGAAGAAAAAAAGTCAAGAGGGTGAAATTGGCTGTATTGTGCCTATACATAGAGAACTGAAAGTTGGCACATTAAGTGGAATTCTGAAACAAGCGCAAGTCACAGTCGAAGAGTTTATTGATAGTTTGTGATGTCTAACAAATCATTGCACCCGACCCCATTATAGACTACTTGTAATCATCCAAAGTTACTAAAGGATTGAGCTTTGCAGAGTAAAGATTACAATTCTTCCTCTGCTTCCCCTACCTCCTGCGTTCTAAGGATTAACTTCTACACAAAACCACTCTTGATTTTCATCAAGTTGATAAATACTTCTATTTTGCGGTTCGCCCCGCAACTCTAAATGATCTACCTGCACGGGATCAAGTAATAATAAGCAAAAATTTGGTACAGGTTGCAAGGGGTCGGGTGCTGATGTTGTAAAAGCTTCTGGTGAAGTGTCTCTGTATTTACCAGGATGAGGCCAAGCAAATTGTAACCTTGCGGTATCACTTAGTTGTTGCCAAGCAGTGAGGCGGGCTGATTGTTGTTCATAATCATCACTGTCCACCAAAATCAAGCAGCCAGAAATGCGAAATTGTTCTCGCGTGTTGGGGAAATACCAGCAGACTTCCGCCCAAGGTTGTGTTTTTATCTGGTCAACTTTATCGCTGCGGGTGTCGGTAATAAATTTTAGCTTATTGGTATCTTTGAGAAAGTCACGAAAGACGACAGTCCGGTTAGCAGGGCGATGATCTGCCCGGACTGTAGCCAGTTGTAGGTAACGAGCATAAACAAGACTACGGTTGCGATGCAGGGCGCGAGCGATCGCACCCCGCCAAGGAGCAAGAGACATTGTATAGTTTTAAGGCAATTGATACAGCTACAGGAGTAGCGCAAAGTGGAAAATTTTGCAATCTTTTATCCTCAACCTACTTGGCGTATAGTCGTAATCTATTCAAAAGCAACAATACTGGATTATGGTTCGAGAGCTTGAGAGAAAACTTCAGGGTGCTAGGTTTCCAGAAACTGCACCAGCAGCCAATCCTGTCTTTTTCAGGACGTACAGCCGCAGGACTGGGGCAGGACTGAGAGAATCTTATGAACAAGTGTGCGATCGCACTATTCAAGGTTTAATTGAGCTAGGTAAACTCAGCCCTGAAGAAATTGCCCTCCTAGAAAAGACACAACGCCAACTCAAAGCTTTGCCTAGTGGCCGTTGGCTGTGGGTAGGTGGTACAAATTGGATAACCAAACCCAAAAACTTTTCCGGCGGGTATAATTGCACCTCCACCAATCTTCAAGACTGGAAAGCCTTCGGTTTAATGATGGATTTAGCCATGATGGGCTGCGGTACAGGAGCCATCATCGAACCCCAATATATTAATCAATTGCCTCCCATCCGCAATCGTCTTCATGTCACTGTCCAAGGCGAAATCGGTAGCACTCCGAAAAACTTACGTCGTGAATTTACACAAACCCATATAGAAGGCAACAGCGTTACTATCCATGTTGGAGATAGCCGTGAAGGCTGGGTTGCATCTTATCAAACCCTTTTAGAGCTTTCCACGGATGAAAGATTTGCTGGTGAGATAGAAGTATTAGTTGATGTTAATGATGTGCGTCAAGCCGGGGAAACCCTGAGCGGTTTTGGCGGCGTTGCTAATCCTGTGAAATTACCTGGATTGTATCAGCGTTGTGCAGCCATCCTGAATAAAGCTTTAGGGAGACAATTAAATTCTGTAGAATGCTGCTTATTAATTGATGAAGCTGCTGTAACAATTGTTGCAGGTAACATTAGGCGATCAGCTGGTATGCGTCAGTTTACTGCTGACGATGAACTAGGAGCTACTGCCAAAGATAACTTATGGCAACAAGACGAAAACGGCAACTGGCGCATTGATCCTGAGCGTGATGCTTTACGGATGGCAAATCATACCAGGGTGTTTCACCGCAAGCCAACATTAGAAGAAGCGATCGCAGCTGTTCGTAAACAATATTACAGTGGCGAAGGCGCTATTCAATGGGCTGGTGAAGCTGTAGCTAGAGCTAACATTGATTTGCTTTCTACCCAAGCATTGAAAAAAGAGTTTTTACAAGCTTACGAGCAAGGAACAGCTAAAGACTGGCTACAAAAACGTTATCCAGAAATGGATGCTAATGAATTAGAACATCGTTTGGGTAGATACGCTTTAAACCCATGTGGGGAAATCATAGGTGCTAATTTCCATTGTGTGAGTGGTGATACCTTACTCATCACTAAAGATGGAATGCACAAAATTAAAGATGTTGTTGGTAGTGAAATCGAAATCTGGAATGGTCAAAGATGGAGTAAAGTAGTACCGTTTCAAACAAGTAGAGAAAGCAAGCTATATCGAGTCCAATTTGCAGATGGTACTTACCTTGATGCAACTGAGTATCATCGCTTCTTTGTGAAAGATAGATTTAGCAAAGAATACAAAGAAGTCCAAACTAAGGACTTGATGGATGTTAGTAGATATGCTATTCATACTCAGCCTTTTACTATTCAGTATGAAAATGGTTTGAATATCGATTTAAGCTATGCTTACACTTTAGGTGTAGCAGTAGGAGATGGAACTACAGATAAACACAATAATGCCAAAGTTAGGCTATACGAAAATAAAGCAAGTTTATCTGTAACAGGTAATAAATCTCCTCAAAGAAACTATAGCTATTCACCTAATTTTACAGATGTCACAGATTTAGGCTTTTCTGGAGAATTTCTCAAAAGCTTAAAGACAAATCCCGAATCGCTGAACGTCATAGCTAGTTGGAACCGTCAAGCTATCTTGCATTTTATTGCTGGTTTAGCAGATACAGATGGCGCAAACACAAACAGCAATGGTATTAGGATTTACATTTCTGATTACGAACGTGCATATCGAGTTCAATTATTGCTAACTAAGTGTGGTATTCGCTCTTCGTTAAATCTTTTCGCTCACAAAGGAGCAGTAACTAATTATGGTGTACGCAATCAAGATTTGTACTACTTACAAATCACTGATTGTAGGAAAATTCCATGCCAACGCTTGGATGTAAGTAAAGGTTGTGACCCAAAATATAGAGGTAAATGGCAAGTAGTTAGAGGTGTTGAAGAATTACCCGGATTACACGATACTTACTGCTTTAACGAACCGGAATATCATAAAGGAGTTTTTGGTAATACTCTTACTGGAAACTGTAATTTGTCTGAGATTCATCTCAATCAAGTTGACCCTGATAACTATAAAGAACAAGAGGAAGCTTTCACGGCTGGGGCATTATCTGTAGCAGCACTTTTGAATCATCAATTTTTAGAACCGCGCTATCAATACAGTCGGGAATTAGACCCAATTGTGGGAGTTTCTTTTACTGGTTTATTTGATTTCTTTGTCCATGCTTTTGGTGTGGACTGGTTGCGCTGGTGGGCAGAAGGTAGACCTGCAACACCCCAAGGGTTAGCATTTAAGCACCAAGAAGAAAAATATCTCAGCTTTTGGAAAGAAGTAGTACATAAAGCTGTGTGGGATTATTGCGATCGCCATCAACTCAAACGTCCCAATCGTTGCACAACAGTCCAACCCAGTGGCACTAAATCTCTGTTAACTGGCGCTAGTTCTGGTTGGCATCCACCGAAAGCCCAGAGATTTATTCGTCGGATTACTTTCCGCAAAAATGACCCAGTAGCCTTAGCTTGTATCGACTATGGCTACAATGTCATCCCCTCCCAAACTGACAAAGATGAACAAGGTAATTTGTTGAACGATCCCTTTGATCCCCGCGTTAGTGAATGGCTAGTGGAAATTCCTGTTGCGGTACCTTGGGCTGATTTACCTGGTGCTGATCAAATTGATGTTGCTCAGTTCTCTGTCTTAGCTCAATTTGATTTCGTCATGCAAGTTCAACGGCATTACGTAACACACAACACATCCGCTACATTAGAACTGCGGGGAGATGAAGTTGAGCCTTTAGGACAGAAAATTTACGAAGCCATCCAAAATGATCAGGGTTACATCTCCGCTGCGCTTTTAGCCCGGTTTGACGATTTGCAATCATTCCCTCGCTTACCCTTTGAGCCAATAGATAAAGCAACTTACGAGCATTTGTCTCAAGAAGTGCAAGCACGACGCAAAACAGATGATTTCTGTGCTGTCCTCAGCCGCTACGATTCTGGTGAGTTAACTGAGGCTGGCCCCAGTGGTTGTGATTCTGACAAGTGTATGTTCCCAGATCAACAACCAAACTAGGAACTTCTAAAGTATGAAGTATAAATTTCATACTTCATACTTCACACTTCATACTTTTCACTGCGTTACGATTGATAAAAAAGTAATAATTTCTTATGGCAGTGCCAGGGGATGTTGTATGTTTCTTGATGAATTATCACCAATATTTAAAGAGTTAACTCAGCACCCAGTCTCATTTCTCGGTGGGTTTTTCTCTGGTGTGCTGCGACTTAACCTTAAGGATGATCCTGTTAAAAGCTGGCTGGAGCAACATCGAGGCTCAACTGGCTACACCACTTCCATAACTGAGGCTAATAATGGCAAAGCTACTGGCCCGCAGACAATTTCAATTGAATAAATTGAGCGCTAATTTCAAATCCAATTAATTATTCTGTACCTGCAACTCCTACTCTCTTAGGTTAAGGCGAGTTGCAGGTCTATTTTTTATATTCACCAGATTTTGTGAGTCGATCTGCAATATTAAAGATTAATTATGTCAGTGTATAGATGAATTGACTTAAAAATGGTAAAGAAAATTAGGCTATATTAACACAAAAAGTTTTATATAAAAATATATAAGATTGGCTTATTTCATGTTAATTGAGATTGTAGTATCCCATACTTTGAAAAATGTCACAATCAGTTATTATATGAGCGTAAGCGCAAGTTCAGCCGCATGGAAAGTTTAGTTGAAGTCACGCCAGCACCACGATTGCTGCCCTACAACATTCGCCATTAATGAAAATGAATCAGCAACGACAATGCAAGATTGAAGTTTGTTTAGATATGTTTTCTCGCTGAACTAATCGCTACTTATTGAAAATTACGTGATCCCACATGACTATTTACGTTGGAAATCTTTCCTACCGCGCTACTGAAGCAGATTTAAAAGCAGTATTTGCAGACTACGGCGAGGTCAAAAGAGTTGTCTTACCTACTGATCGTGAAACAGGGCGGATGCGGGGCTTTGCTTTTGTCGAAATGGAAGAAGACACTCAAGAAGATGCCGCAATTACCGAGTTAGATGGCGCAGAATGGATGGGCCGTCAACTTAGAGTCAACAAAGCAAAACCAAGAGAAGACAATCAACGAGATGATAGCCGACGAGGTAGTTGGGCAAAAAAACAAGAAATTTAAACAAGGCGGGAGTTAATAATAGCAAATTGTTTACCAATTAAGCAAGAATTTAACTTGCTGAAATTGTCTCTAGTTAATTTCAGCAGTGAGGAGCCATAACTAAAGCAGACTTGATATATCAACCAATTCTGTAGTAAACGGCTGTAAGTATTAAGCAATACAAGAAAACCATACCCGGCTGTTGTGAACAGACTAATTTCACAACTAGTCGGTTTTTTACGGATGGATCTGGATTTGAGGTTATATTGCAAACCTTTGTATATAGTGAAAAACTTGGCGTGAATAAGTTTAAGATTGTGTATCAGATTAAGTAAATCTACCTGCTCCATTAGCCAACTATATTTTTCTGCCTTGGTAAATTCAGCAAAAACTTATCCATTTCTTTAGTTTATCTAAAGCCACATCCAGGTTGTCAAATTACCTTTCTAAGATAGAAACAGCAGCTATAAGTTGCTACGCATGAATTTACCAACCCAACTACCAGCCAGTCGCTAGGGAGAATTCAAAAATGGCTAAAGCGCCAGAATCTCTAGAGTTGCCGATCAACGATACTACAGACAAAAGCTTAGATCGTGATTGTACAACCTTATCCCGTCATGTCCTTCAGCAACTTCAGAGTTTTTCACCTGATGCACAGGATTTGAGCGCGTTGATGAATCGCATTGCCCTTGCAGGTAAATTAATTGCCCGTCACCTGAGCCGTGCAGGCTTAATGGAAGGTGTTCTTGGATTTACTGGGGATGTGAATGTCCAAGGAGAATCCGTCAAAAAGATGGATGTTTATGCCAATGATGTATTTATCTCGGTTTTTAAGCAAAGTGGCTTAGTGTGTCGCCTAGCTTCCGAAGAAATGGACGACCCTTATTACATCCCCGAAAACTGTCCTATAGGCCGCTATACCTTGTTGTATGACCCAATAGATGGTTCCTCTAACACCGATACCAATCTCAGTTTGGGGTCAATTTTTGCCATTCGTCAACAAGAAGGAAACGATACTGACGGTTTAGCCACTGATTTACTCACTAATGGACGCAAGCAAATTGCGGCTGGATACATCCTCTATGGGCCTAGCACCATGCTGGTTTATAGTATAGGTAAAGGAGTTCATTCATTTACCCTTGATCCCAGCCTTGGTGAGTTTATTCTTACCGAAGAAAATATCAGGATTCCTAACAGCGGTTCTGTTTATAGTGTGAATGAAGGGAATTTCTGGCAGTGGGAAGAGTCAATTAGAGAATATGTTCGGTACGTCCATCGTACGGAAGGCTACTCGGCTCGCTATAGCGGAGCGATGGTGAGTGACATCCATAGAATACTAGTTCAAGGCGGTGTATTTCTCTACCCAGGCACGATTCAAAAACCAGAAGGCAAATTGCGCTTACTGTATGAATCTGCTCCACTAGCCTTTTTGATTGAACAAGCAGGTGGTCGTGCTACCACTGGACTAGTAGAAATCTTAGACGTAGTACCCAAAAAACTCCACCAGCGCACACCTTTGATTATTGGTAGCAAAGAGTCTGTGGCCAAAGTCGAGTCTTTTATTCAAAACGGTCACTAAGGTTAAGGAGGCAGGAGGTAGTGGTTCAACTGCGCTCACCAACTAAGCAGAAGGCAGAAGTAAATATATTAGTCAGCACTTTTAACTATTTCTTAGCGTGAAGTTATTTTTGCCGTGCTTTACTAATGTCTGCTTGGGATGAGGGAGAGAAAATATCACTACTGCAAGATGAGTAGTGATTATTTCAGCTGGTCGATGCGATAAGTGATTGGCAAAGCCAAAATGCAAAGGTCACCATCACAGGATGGATTGCCAAGTTCACTTGGAGACATCATAAAATGGAGGGAACTATAGCTATGGCCACCAATCATCTACAGGAGATTAAACAATACGGTCAAAGTATTTGGATGGATAATTTGACCCGCGACATCATCCAATCAGGGGAATTGAAAAACCTGGTGGAAAATCAAGGTATCTCCGGGATCACCTCGAACCCAGCGATTTTTGAAAAAGCGATGTCTGGCGACAAGGCGCAAGGCGCCAACGCCAACAATGCGATTTATGATGCGGATATAGAAGCGGGAGTTCGCGCTGGATTACCAACCTATAAAATTTACGAATCTTTAGTTTTTGCAGATATCCGCAGTGCTGCTGACATTCTGCGCCCCGCATACGAGGCTTCAAATGGACTAGATGGTTATGTGAGTATCGAAGTCCCACCAACCATCGCTGATGATACTCAAGCCACCATCAACGAAGCTCGCCGCTATTTCCAAGAAATTGGACGGGAAAATATCATGATTAAAATTCCCGGTACAGAATCAGGTTTACCCGCTGTCGAACAGGTAATAGCCGACGGAATTAACGTCAACATCACTCTGCTATTTTCTGTCCAAAGTTACATCAATACAGCAGCGGCTTATCTGCGTGGCTTAGAAAAACGCCTAGCTGAGGATAAAGACATCAGCAAAATTGCTTCTGTTGCCAGCTTTTTCCTCAGTCGAATTGATAGCAACATTGACGCAAAAATCGATGCTAAATTGCAGCGTGGCGTTGATGATATCAATGTTGAAGCCAAACTCAGAACCGTTAAAGGCAAAGTAGCGATCGCTAACGCCAAGATAGCTTATCAAGAATACAAACAAATTATCAAGAGCGATCGCTGGCAAGCCCTGGCAGCCAAAGGGGCAAAAGTCCAACGGTTACTTTGGGCTAGTACCAGCACCAAAGACCCAAACTACAGCGATGTCATGTATGTTGATGAGTTAATTGGCCGCGATACCGTTAACACCTTACCACCCTCGACAATAGCAGCTTGTCTTGACCACTGCGATGTAGGCGATCGTGTGGAAACAAGAGTTGAAGAAGCTTATCAACTAATCGAAAGCTTGAAAGATCCAGACATAAATATTGATATCAATGCCGTAATGGATGAACTGTTAATTGAAGGTATTGATAAATTCGTTCAACCTTTCAAGTCCTTGATGAACTCTTTAGAGAACAAAGTCAAGCTATTGTCACCTGTGTAGGAGCTAAAAAGCCTGAAGTCTGAAGGCTGAAGTCTGAAAGATAAACATACAAAAATAATTTCATACTTCATAATTCATACTTTTGCCTCTTTCCAAATCTCAAACCTAAGATCCGAAATTCCTATGGTCAGTCTGCTAGAAAATCCCTTGCGCGTTGGTCTACAACAGCAAGGGATGCCCGAACCCCAAATTATGGTTATCTTTGGCGCTTCCGGTGATCTTACCTGGCGCAAACTAGTTCCAGCATTATACAAATTACGACGGGAAAGGCGCATTCCCCCAGAAACCACCATTGTCGGTGTCGCACGTCGGGATTGGAGCCACGACTACTTCCGTGAACAAATGCGTAAAGGCATGGAAGAAGCACATGGTGGTGTCGAACTCAAAGAACTTTGGGAAGACTTCTCTCAAGGTTTGTTTTACTGTCCTGGTGACATAGATAACCCAGAAAGTTATCAAAAACTAAAAAACTTATTGGGCGAATTAGACGAAAAACGAGGTACGCGCGGCAACCGCATGTTCTACCTTTCCGTCGCTCCCAACTTCTTCCCCGAAGCTATCCGGCAACTAGGGGAAAGCGGAATGCTAGACAACCCAGATAAACACCGCCTAGTAATTGAAAAGCCCTTTGGTAGGGACTTAGCTTCTGCCCAGAGCCTCAATATTATTGTGCAGAAGTATTGTAAAGAAAATCAAGTCTACCGCATTGACCACTACTTAGGTAAAGAAACCGTTCAAAACCTGTTAGTGTTCCGCTTTGCCAATGCGATTTTTGAACCATTGTGGAACCGCCAGTTTGTTGACCACGTACAAATTACCGTTGCAGAAACCGTAGGTGTAGAAGACCGGGCTGGTTACTATGAAAAAGCCGGCGCACTACGAGACATGTTGCAAAACCACTTGATGCAACTTTACTGCTTGACGGCAATGGAAGCACCCAACTCAATGGATGCTAACAGTATTCGTACAGAAAAAGTCAAAGTTCTCCAAGCTACCCGCCTAGCAGACATCCACAATTTGTCTCGTTCCGCGATCCGAGGTCAATATAGTGCTGGTTGGATGAAAGGACAATCAGTGGCAGGATATCACCAAGAACCAGGTGTTGATCCCAACTCCGGCACACCCACCTATGTAGCCATGAAATTCATGGTGGACAACTGGCGTTGGCAAGGTGTACCTTTTTACCTGCGGACTGGCAAACGGATGCCGAAAAAAGTCAGCGAAATTTCGATTCATTTCCGCGACGTTCCTTCTCGGATGTTCCAGTCTGCTGCTCAACAGAGAAACGCCAACGTTTTGGCAATGCGGATTCAACCCAACGAAGGAATTTCTTTGCGTTTTGACGTGAAAATGCCAGGGGCAGAATTCCGCACCCGTTCTGTAGATATGGACTTTAGCTACGGTTCCTTTGGCATTGCAGGTACTTCTGATGCCTACGATCGCCTCTTCCTAGATTGTATGATGGGCGACCAAACATTATTCACCAGGGCTGACGAAGTGGAAGCAGCTTGGCAAATAGTCACTCCCGCTCTTTCCGTTTGGGATGCGCCCACAGATCCAGCCACCATTCCCAAGTACGAAGCTGGGACTTGGGAACCCGCAGAAGCCGAATTGTTGATTAACCAAGACGGCCGTCGCTGGCGCAGACTGTAGAAGTATGAAGGCTGAAGGATGAAAAATAAAATTTCATACTTCATACTTCACACTTCATACTTCACACTTCATACTTCACACTTCATACTTCAATAGCTATGACCCAAGCTCCTACAATTTTTTCACTTCAAGCCCCTAAGGACATTTCGCTCACAGAAATCGAAGCGGAACTGAATCAAATTTGGCAAAGTTACGGTATTACAGGTGAAGATGGTGCGCTACCAGCTGCTACTCGTGCCACAACCTTTACCTTAGTGGTTTACGAACCAGAAGAAACCCAGTATCTATTAGCATCTCTGGGATTTTATAATGGCCCCATTGATGGGATTTTAGGGCCACAGACAGACGTAGCTCTAAGGTTAGCACAGCAAAAATACGAACTGCCAGAAACCGGCACTGCTACACCAGAAACTTTAGCGAAATTGCGAGAAGAATACGCCAAACGTCAAGGTAATGGAGCCGTTGCGGAAAATGGTAACGGTTCTTATAACGTCAGTGTCACCAGCCCCAGAATTGCTGATGAAATTGCTTTACGTAATCCCTGCCGGATCATTGCCTTGTGTCCGATCGCAGGTGAAGATGAAGGTGTAAAAGCCCAAGTTTCGGCTTACTGCCCTATCCAAAAGCAATCTTCTAGTACCCTCGTTTGTTGCGAATACATCACCCTTTCCGGTACAGCCTCGGCTTTGGAAAGAATCGGTGGCATGATTCCCGCATTATTAATTGGTGGTCTACCAAAATTCCTTTGGTGGAAAGCGACTCCAGACCCCAACAACATATTATTTAAGCGGCTGGCGGCAGTTTGCAACAACGTCATCGTTGATTCTTGCAATTTTAACGAGCCAGAAAGCGATTTACTGAGCTTACACGAGTTGGTAGAAACTAACGTACCCTTAGCTGACTTGAATTGGCGGCGTTTATCAGCATGGCAAGAATTGACAGCTGAAGCTTACGACCCACCCAATCGTCGCACGGCGTTAAAGGAAATTGACCGCGTCACAATTGACTATGAAAAAGGCAACCCTGCCCAAGCACTGCTATTTTTGGGTTGGTTGGCTAGTCGCTTAGATTGGATGCCAATTTCTTATCAACAGGAAAGCAACGATTACGACCTCACCCGCATTCGCTTTGTGGCTCAAGATCAAAAACAAATAGAAGCCGAGTTAGCCGGAGTTCCGGTTGCTGATGTCGGTGATATTATGGGTGACTTGATTGCCTTACGTCTAAGTTCCAGTAATCCCAAAGCAGACTGTAGCACAGTAATTTGCTCGGAAACTGGTGGTTGTATGCGGATGGAAACCCACGGTGGCGCTCAATCTGCTGGTTTGTTCCAACAAGTCAGTTCACTTTCAGAACAAAAAGCGGAAGCGCTACTGAGTCAACAGGTACAACGCTGGGGACGTGAGACGCTGTTTGAAGACAGCCTGGGACTTATTGCTCAAACACTGAAATTGAGAGTGAAGAGTTAGATTAGTCGATAAGTCAGACAATTTTCGCCTAAAGCCTCCCGATATCTCAAAATCTGGAGGCTTTTATGATTGGGGATAAATGAAATGAGCAATCGTACCGATACTTTCACTAAGGCTGTAATCCCTATTGGACATTTTAATTAAATTACTCTTTATACTTCAGAAATATAAGAAATATGAATATTTTAAAAGAAATAAAAGACTTAGAAAAAAATTCTAGACTTGTTAAAAACGCACATTTCCTTGCTGTTCAGCAAAAGCAGTATCAACATAGATTTTTAGGTGTATTAATTATAATAATAAACATTATAATTTTTTCTCCTTTTCTTGATTTAGTTATACCTAAATATTCCCCAATTACTGTGAAGTTTTTAGCTATTATTTCAGCCTCATTAGCTGGAGTTCAAACACTTTTTAATTATCAAAAAGATATAGAATTGCATTTAAGTGCTGGAGACAAATATGCAAACATCTATCATAAAGCCGGAGTTCTTTTAGCTAAAAATACAGATGGCTTAATACAGCAAGACGATTTTATTAAAGAATTTGAGGTTTTGTTTAAAGATTATCTTGACGCAAATACTCAGTATAAAGCATGTATTCCGTCCAATAATGACTTTGAAAAAGCAGAGCAAAAAATTAAACAGCGTAGTCAACGCAACACTTCGTCTGAAGTAGAACAGTTAGATGCAAAATAGTAGTTTAATTTTGTGCATAAGGTAGAATGACAGCGATGTCTTATGACAAGCCACTTCTCTACGAGAAGCTCCGCCAACGCGTCTACGCACCAGAGATAAACTTCTATTAATGAAAACCTTGTCACTAGCCGCTGTTACCAAAAACCGAATACTCTGGGCTGTTCTGCTCATTGGTACAGCGCTAATTATTACCCTAGCGCTTTCCCTTTCTCAAGGAGCAGTACCTCTAAATTTTGCTCAATTGTGGCAAGCCATTCTCCATCAAGGTGACTCCACCAATCAAACTATTATCTGGGATTTGCGTCTTCCCCGGATTATCGCCGCTGTGATTGTTGGTGCAGCTTTGGGTATGTCCGGCGCATTGCTGCAAGGAATGTTACGCAACAGCCTTGCTGACCCTTTTATTTTGGGAATTTCCGCAGGTGCAGGACTAATTGTGACTCTGATGATCACCTGGCAAGTCTTCCCCATCGCAATTCCCTTTGCAGCTTGGATAGGTGCAATTTTAACCTCAGCCGTGGTGATTTTTCTTGGTCGTGCGGGGTCAGGAATTTCCATTGAACGGTTAATTTTAGGCGGGGTAGCAGTCAGTTCTTTATTAGGTGCAGTCCAAAGTACATTGCTGTTACTCGCCGAAGATGGTCAAATTCAAGTCGCCTTGAGTTGGTTGGTGGGAAGCTTAAATGCACGGGGATGGAAAGAAGTTACCACTGCTGGGCCTTATATCATTGTGGCGTTACTTGGTGGATGGGTGTTGGCGCGGTCTGTGAATGTGCTGGCTTTGGGAGATGATTTAGCTGTTGGTTTGGGAGTATCATTAACGCGATCGCGCTTATTAATTGGTGGTGTTGCTACTTTATTAGCCGCAGGTGCAGTCAGCATCAGTGGTTTAATTGGGTTTGTCGGTTTGATCGTACCTCACGGAGTCCGTCTGCTTGTGGGTACAGACCACCGCTTTGTTTTGCCACTTTCAGCATTGGCGGGTGCATGGTTGCTCACCTTTGCAGATTTACTATCTAGATTGGGAGCCGTAGAACTACCAGTGGGTTCCGTTACGGCTTTGTTAGGTTCACCTTTATTTATCTGGTTGTTGTATCGTCGTTCTGCTGGATTGGGTAAATCTTAATACCATCGAACTTTCTTAATTACGAATTACGAATTACGTTAGCGCAGCGTTAGCGAGTCATCGAGCGTCATTACGAATTAATAGAAAATGCCTCTAGAACTGCAAAATCTTACTGGCGGTTACACCGCAGAACCAATTGTTCAAAATATTAACCTCACCTTGCAAACTGGAGAGTGGTTGAGTTTAGTTGGTGCTAATGGTTCTGGTAAATCTACATTACTCAAATTATTGAGTCGGATACTTGCACCACAACAAGGAATAGTATTACTTGATGGTAAAGCAATTCATGCTCAACCACCAAATGTAATAGCCCAAAAATTAGCCCTATTACCACAACAACAAACAGTTCCAGTTGGCTTAAGTGTTAGGCAGTTAGTGAGTTTAGGACGTACACCTCATCAACCTTGGTGGCAATGGGAATTAACAGTGCAAGATTGGCAAAAAGTTGATGCAGCAATTCAAAAAACCCAACTAGAAAATAAGTGCGATCGCCTAGTCGAACAACTATCAGGCGGTGAGAGACAACGAGCGTTTTTAGCTCTAGCGTTGGCACAAGAACCAAAGGTTTTATTATTAGATGAACCGACAACTTATTTAGATATTAACTATCAATTGCAATTATTAGAACTGCTGAAAAATTTAAATAAGCAGCAAGAATTAACTATAGTTACAGTTTTACATGAATTAAATTTAGCTGCACGATATAGTTCTCGCATTGCCTTATTAAAACAAGGTCAACTTTGGGGAATTGGTACACCTGAAGACGTGCTAACACCGCAGGCGATCGCACAAGTTTTTGGCGTAGAAGCTGTGATTATTCACACACCCGTTGGTTTACAGGTTTGTGCCATTTCTGCTGTGTAAAATCGTGTAAGTTTACAAGAAAACTATGAAACAATTAACATCTAAAAGTTGGCTACTTTTTCCCCAAAAACTAACTCCTTATTTATTTTTGCTACCTGCCTTAATTCTCTTGTGGTTAACTGTTTTTTGGCCTGCGCTACAAGCCTTTTACCTCAGCTTTACTAGCTACGAAGATATTACTCAACCGCCACAATGGATAGGTTTTGCTAACTTCCTTCGCCTGTGGAAGGATGCAGTTTTTTGGAAAACTTTAGAAAACACCTTTTTTTATCTTGTGGGTGTAGTCCCAATTTTGGTTATTGCTCCCCTAGGATTGGCAATTTTAGTCAATCAAAAACTACGGGGAGTGAGTTGGTTTAGAGCCGCATATTACACACCAGTAATCATCTCAATGGTAGTTGCTGGTATAGCCTGGAAATGGTTATATGCAGAAAATGGCTTACTCAATCAATGGCTCAAAACTTTGGGAATTTTTCCAGAAGGAATTCCTTGGTTAACAAGTCCAGACAAAATTTTAGGGATTTTACCAATTTCTTTGGCCAGCGTTATGGCCGTCACCATTTGGAAGGGATTAGGCTACTACATGGTAATTTATTTAGCTGGATTACAATCCATCCCCGGTGATGTGTATGAAGCCGCAGCCATTGATGGCTCAGATGGTATCCGTAAACATTGGGATATTACCATACCTTTAATGAAACCTTATTTAGCTTTAGTAGGCGTGATTTCAGCTATTTCGGCAACGAAAGTTTTTGAGGAGGTGTATATTATGACCCAAGGCGGCCCACTCGATAGTTCAAAAACAATAGTTTATTATTTATACGAACAAGCCTTTAGCAACTTAGAAATTAGCTATGCCTGCACAATTGGGCTGATATTATTTTTAATAATTTTAGGACTGTCAGTTTTACGGTTAACTATTAATCAACAAGCAGGAGATAATATTACATAAAATATATCTTTCACATCTCATTTTCTGATTTTTGTACACATATAGAACAATACGGTTCAGTGAATGTTTTAATCTGTTTCAGATCCCCCCTAAAAAGCTACCGTGTATACACAAGTCAAACCGATCCTCCCTAAGCCTCCTTTTTAAGCTATCCATTATAAACATCTTTCTTAACAGAAAATTTGACAAAAGCCAGAGATTGTATAGTCTATATACGAAGACCTTTACTCCTGTTTTGGAAGAAGTCGATAGGTTTCAAGGAATTTCAGTGTCAAGCATTCAAAAGATTAAATCTTAAAACCCTTCTGTCTCTTACCTCCGGCCTCCGGCCTCCTGCCCTCTGCCTCCTGCCTCACTTCACAAAATCGCGTTGCTCCCCGTATGACTTAGTCAATTCTCTTTTCTAAATATTGACCAATCATCAACTGTTCTCCAGCGCGGGAGATGATGGTTTGTCTTGTGCGATATTTATGACCAATTAACTTTAATTCTTCCTCAAACACTGAATCGTTGTACTCAGTTCGCAAACACAGAGTTTGAGGATTAGGGAAATGATACTCGGCGGTGACAGGCTTAGATGTGGCAAAACCGCGATCGCGGTACAAAATATTTCCTAATGCGCCAAATAATGTAGAACCTTGAGAATCTTGCCTATTTTTTAGTATATCAGTACTAGTCCAAAGGACTTCCGCACCACAGATCAAACTAATTGCATCGGACAAATTGTGCAATTGCGCCAGTTCGTACAATTGAGTGCATCCTCTTTCTAGAAACCGAATAGTGATCAGACTCTCCATCTCCTTAGTTTCTCCCTGTGGGAGAGTATAGTAGCGCCGTTGCGATCGCCACTGACCGGCTGATTGTCGGAAAAATTCTGTAATTTCTGCTTCCTTGGCAGTTTGAGTCAGTCTTAGCGGTGATGTCACGCGTTATTGTCCTCGCCTATGCTAAAAATAGGGTTTGTATATATACTACATGGTGAAAAAAGACAATTACGGTTTAGAATTTTTAATATCTTGGATAAATACTGAGAATTACAGATTACTTTCCTAACATCTTTGCTAGTATATGTTATGTATAGTTAGTAAAACTAAATATCATCACTGTAAGCGCGTTAAGGCCAGAATCAGGGCAAAAATTTGCCATGAATTTAATTTTTTCTAAAACTTACATCTGGCACTAAAGCTAAGGTGATCAAGAAAAATATACTACAACTGCTATTTCATGAAATGTCAAAAAACGTTCTACTTCTGCATCAGCAGATAGCAGTATGATTGTTTTGACTTTCTTTGATCAAAGTAGTAAAGTTTGACACAAAAAAAATTTGTTTTAACATTGATTTATTATTTACTCTAGCTAAAGACATATATAAAAAATTACTTGGGCGTAAAAGGCAGCTATAAAAAAACTTTCTCAAATATAAGCAAAATAAATGATTTTAAACGGAGTACAACCGCAAAAATCGATGAAACAGCAAACTTACATAGCTCCAATCCAGGTAATGAATAACCAGTTAGACTTAATCGCCAAAATTGGCACAGAGAAACAAAAGCACAAGAGAGTGTTTTCCCATAGCCAATCATGGAAAACCATATCGTTGGTAGCTTGCTTATTAAGCACAGGAATACTGACAGCTAGTTGTGGCTCCTTACCCAAAGACACAGCCGAAGCGCAATCTCAAAGTGGTAGTAGAGAACGTGGTGGTGCAACACCTGTAGATGTAGCGATCGCTCGTACAGGTATACTG
This sequence comes from Fortiea sp. LEGE XX443, assembly GCF_015206815.1. Lineage (GTDB taxonomy): Bacteria > Cyanobacteriota > Cyanobacteriia > Cyanobacteriales > Nostocaceae > Nostoc_B. The sequence goes on along the minus strand of NZ_JADEXZ010000002.1, from coordinate 180,880 downwards.
CAAAAAGAACTAGAGTATATAGGTAAAACTAAACCCTTCCGGACTGTATCATTGCGATCGCAAATAGAAGCACGGTTATTATCTTTAAACGTAGATGTAGGTGATCCCCTCAAAAAAGGGCAGAACATCGGACAGTTAGACGATGCTTTGTTGTTGACAAGCTTAAAGCAAGCCGAAGCAGAACTAGCAGCCCAAAAATCAGAAGTAGCAAGAGCCGCAACCCAGGTAAGTAATGCCCGTGCTGAAGTTGAACGGATGCGCTTAGAAGTAGTGCAAGCCCAAGCCGATTCAAAAAGGCAACAAAAATTATACCAAGAAGGTGCGATCGCTCAACAAACTGCCGAGCAAGCACGTACCAAAGCACAAACAACAGCCCAAGCTTTGCGGGCTGCAACTGAGCAAGTCCGTACAGAACAGCAAGCCGTCGCAGCCGCCCAAGGAAGAGTCCTAGCGCAACAAGCAGTGGTAGCTCAAGCCAAAGAACGCCGTTCTTACTCAAGACTGATGTCCCCCATCAATGGTGTAGTCACAACAAAAGCTAAAGTCGCAGACAAAATAATAGAACCAGGTGATCTTTTGCAAGCAGGCGGCGAAGTTATCCAAATTGGCGACTTCAGCCGCGTGAAAGTTGTAGTCGAAGTTTCCGAGTTAGAACTAGCACCAATTCAAGTCGGGCAAACCGCAAAAGTACGCTTAGATGCCTTTCCTAAAAAAACATTAATAGGCAGAGTTACACGCATCTCTCCAGCCACGGATGATAATACTACTTTAAATCTCCCAGTAGAAGTGGTGATTCCTAACAGTGAGAGCAATATTGGTAGCGGACTGTCAGCACGAGTCATTTTTGAAAATCAAACACCACCGCGAGTCATCATATCGCAAACCGCCATTAAAAAAGCAGCCACCAGCAAACAACCTTCTGCATCTGAGACAGCCAAAAGTCAGTCACAAGAAATAAATGGCACCTTGTTTGTAGTTACCGACACAGGTGGTAAATCTAAAGTCGCAGCTCGTGTTGTCACCTTGGGCAAAAAAGCTGATGGCAAAGTAGAAGTTTTATCTGGCTTGCAACCAGGCGATCGCTACGTAGTTCGTAGTGGTAAACCTTTAAAAGATGGGGAAACTGTACGTCTTTCGATTCTCTCGGAAACAGCCGAGTCAAACTCTAAACCGCGTGGAAATAGAAATTAAACAACACACCTCTCAAACTCTTAATTACTTTGAGTACTTTGCGATCTTTGCGGTTCGTTTATTGAATTTGGAGAGCATTCATAGTCATGCAGCAAGTCCAGAAAAGCGGCGGATTTAGTATTAGTGCCATATCCATCCGGCAACATATCGGTACGCTCATGCTCACCCTAGCGGTAATAGTCATTGGTGTATTTTTTATAGTTAAATTGCCCGTAGATTTACTACCATCAATTACTTATCCCCGGATTGGTGTGCGGATACAAGCACCGGGAATTTCCCCAGAGGTAGCAATTGATGAAGTGACAAAACCCTTAGAAGAAGCTTTTTCGGCTACTGAAGGCGTTTTACAAGTCTTTTCTCAAACCCGCGAAGGACAAGTGAGTTTAGATTTGTACTTTCAACCGGGAGGCAATATTGACCAAGCCTTAAATGATGCCACAGCCGCCTTTAACCGAGCTAGAGGTGCTTTACCAGACACCTTAGAATCACCACGCTTGTTTAAAATAGATCCTTCTCAATTACCAGTTTATGAAGTGGCGTTAACTTCACCCTCTTTAGAAGGTGTGGATTTGCGTGTTTTTGCTGAAGAAGAACTAGCCCGCGAACTGGGTGTAGTCCCAGGCGTAGCGGGGGTAGCCGTATCAGGAGGAGTGCAAGAAGAAGTTAGAGTCAATGTTGATTTAGCTCGCTTGCAAGCTGTGGGTGTGGGTTTAACCGATGTCTTAGATGAATTGAGAAACCGCAACCAAGATATTTCCGGCGGTAGAATTTTGGGACAGAGTTCCGAGCCACTAACTCGTACTGTTGGGCGGTTTCGCAGTGCAGATGAACTCAATAATTTATCGTTTGAGGCATCTTCTTCCCCAGGTTCTAGTACTTCATCACCAGTTCCTAAACGCCGTGTTTACTTGCGAGACTTTGCCGAAGTCATAGATGGCTCAGAACAGCAAAGGATTTTCGTCTCTCTCAATGGTGAACCAGCGGTAAAAGTTAGTATTCAAAAACAACCAGATGCCAATACTATCAACGTTGTTGATGGTGTTAAAAAACGCTTAGAAGAACTGCGGCAATCTGGTGTCATTCCAGAAGGAACAGTAATTACTTCTACTTTAGATGAATCGAAGTTCATCCGTGATTCTATTGCCAATGTTACCACTTCTGGATTGATTGGCACGGGATTAGCTGCGATCGCAGTTCTTCTATTCCTAGGTTCCCTACGGCAAACTTTTATCATCGTCCTAGCCATACCTTTAGCAACCCTAGCAGCAATTATTTTGATGGGGCTATTTGGCTTATCCCTGAACGTCTTTAGTTTAGGCGGTTTAGCTTTAGGTGTAGGTATTGTGGTTGATAACTCCATTGTTATGTTGGAGAACATTGCCGAGGGTGTTGGTATGACTCCCGGCAAAAGTACTAAAAGCAGGTTGAATTCACAACAACTAATTAATCAATCTGAACAAAGTAGTAGAGAAGTCGAATCAGCCTTAATTGCCTCTACTAGTACCAACTTGGTAGCAGTGTTGCCATTTTTGCTCATTGGTGGCTTTATCGCACTACTATTCAATGAATTAATTCTGACTATTAGCTTTTCCGTTGCAGCATCAATTTTGATTGCTGTTACTGTTGTCCCTATGCTTGCTTCTCGTTTACTGGCGTGGAAGTTTTCGAGCCGATTGAGTGAATTTTGGCTACTCAGGGAATTCAATCGCTGCTTTGATGCTTCTACTAGGAGCTACGGCAGCTTTTTAAGTATGATATTACGTTGGCGGTTAATTACAGTAGCGATCGCCCTTCTGTTGTTTGGTGGTGGTAGTTTGTGGATGGCTCCACAAATTACCCAAGAAATTCTCCCCAGAATTAATACCGGACAAGCCAGCTTAAATGCCCAATTTCCCCCCGGAACACCCTTAGAAACTAACCTCAAAGTTATGGGGGTAGTGGATGAACTTCTTCGCAAGCAGCCAGAAACAGAATATGTTTTTTCCACTGCTGGTGGTGCTTTATTTGGCACTAACACCAATGCTAATCCCTTACGTGGTTCCAGCACCATTACCCTAAAACCAAATACTGATGTAGAGGCTTACGTTGAACGAGTTACCAAAGAATTCAACAAATTAAACTTAGCTGGAATTCGCTTGCGCCTTTCACCAGGACAGGTACGGGGTTTGATTCTGAATAACTCCCCTGTACGTGGTGCAGATGTTGATGTAATTTTACAAGGCAACGACTCTAATAACTTACAACAAGCTGGTAGTCAGGTGTTAGCAGCTTTAGAAGAGCAAGCCACCCTCGCCAGATTTCGTCCCGATGCCGATGAGCAACAACCAGAAATTCAGATTTTGCCTGATTGGGAGAGAGTTGCAGCCTTGGGGTTAACGACTAAAGACATTGGCGATACGATTCAAACAGCCTTGGAAGGTAGCATACCTACTCAGTTACAACGGGGCAACCGTTTGGTAGATATCCGAGTCAAGTTAAATGAAACCTCAATCCAAACACCATCTCAATTAGAAAGATTACCTTTATTTGTAGACAACAATCTACAAGTCCGCTTGAGTGATGTTGCCAGAATTGTTGAAGGCCAAGCTCCTGGAGAAATTCAGCGCATCAACCAGCGCCAAGTTAACATCCTGGCAGGGAATTTAACCGAGGGTGCTAGTTTGAGTCAGGCCATAGCACAGGTGAAGGGCGTAATAGATAGTCTAGATTTACCAGAAGGTGTTAGCGTTTTACCTAGCGCAGCCGCAGAATCCAATCAACAACTACAAAGCTCACTGCAACTATTAGGTGGATTAGCTACCTTTCTTGTATTTGTCGTGATGGCAGTACAATACAATTCCCTAATCGATCCTTTGGTGATTATGTTTACTATTCCTCTAGCACTAGCCGGAGGAATTTTTGGGCTTTACATCACCAAAACCGCCATTGGCGCGACCGTGATTGTCGGTGCGGTGTTGTTGGTAGGTATTGTAGTTAACAACGCCATCATCATGGTGGAATTAGCCAACCAAATTCGGGAACGAGACAAAGTTGACCGCAAAACTGCAATTTTGCAAGCTGCGCCACAACGTTTACGTCCAGTACTGATGACCACTATTACGACTGTTTTAGGTATGTTTCCCTTAGCATTGGGGATTGGTGAAGGCTCAGAATTTTTGCAACCATTGGGCGTAGTTGTATTTTCTGGTTTATCACTAGCAACTGTGTTGACACTGTTTATTATCCCGTGTTTTTATACGCTGCTTCACGATTTGCTGGGTGGGAATTGGATGAAACCAGCATCCATCTGGCTAGGTAGATGGAATAAAAGGTTTCATTCCTCGTATCCCACTGTAAAAAAACTTAAATCCTTTTTCAGAGCCACATTCTCAGGGAGAGACTTCCGCCAACCCCCGGCATCTCCCAGAAAAAGACGGGAAGGAAAAGAAATAGATTAGTAATTTTAGCTCGACTTGAACGATCGCGCGTCAAAAACGACGTGGAATATTTATCCACCTTGATCAAAACTTAAGTAGACAAATTCAGGTAGGCGATCGCTTTAACTTCAAAGCATCAGCAGCTGATACTCCATCACCTGGAGTACCAAAATACCATAAAGCCGCAGCCGCCTCAGCACGAGTCACGGTTTTTTTAGGTTGAAATAATGTCGTAAAGCCAAACACCCGCCGAATATTTGATTTTTCTACATTTTGGAAATCAGCCAAAATTGCCCGTAATGCTTTAGGGTCAATTTTCCCCACATCTTGGAAACCCCAAGTTTGTTTAACTGTATCTAAATTCGCAGTTGGTAAAGCTTGGCGAGTATCCAAAGGTACTTTCCACAAAATCAATTGCTCCCGCGTTAGCGGTGCATCTGGAAGAAACAAAACTGCGGTTGAGTCTCCCGACAAGGAACTGGGAATTAAACCAGCTTCAGCTAGTCCCTGAATTACTGGAAAATCTGGATCTGTTTTTGATACATCACTAAAAGCTGGTTGCGTACTTTCCGCAGCCAACCGGATCTGCTTGGCTGGATTATTTGCATACATCGCATTGTTAGCCGCAACTATCCAACGTGCATATATGCGACGGGTAATGATTTTACTCGGTTCAAATAAATTTGTATTGCTAGAATTAGCCTTGTTTCCTGGAGGTTCTATGGACAAAACACCCAATGCAGCTAAGTCTTGGATATGTTGACGTAATTCTTGTGGTGCTTTGTTGAGGTCTGAAAATTCCCCAGATGCAGATATAGTTGCAGTAGTTGTTGGAGTATTAGGCGTAGTGCTTGGCTGTGTTGCCGAGTTGCTTGGTGCTACTGGGCCAATAAACTGCGGATCTCCTGGTTGAGGCGCATTATTAGTTGTTGGCGTAGATTGTGCCGTGTCATTACTATTTGGGATGTACTCAATTATTAAACTAGTAGCTGTTTGTGGTTGATTAGGTGCAGCATTTGTAACAGACTGAGCTTGAATGGAGACTTTAATGAGCAAATCACCGCGCCGCGCTTCAAAAGTACCGACATCATCGGCTGGCTGCTGTAAAATTTGCCAGTTGTTATCCTGCAACTGGCTGCGATAAAAGCTTGTAATAAAATTGCTGGGATCGGAACTCAACCATTTAGTTGATATTTTATTTTCTGAGCCACTAGCAGGTGTAATTTCCTGAAGTTTGGCATTGGGATATAAAGGAATATCTTTAGGAAAATCCGCAGGTAACTGGACTGTAGGTTCATTGTTTGCTGATTGTGGTTCGCCTTTACTAGCTTCCCCAAAGAGAACTGGGTTTTCTTGCAGTCTGGGATCAGCCGCCAAAGATTGTTCCAGATTTTTGGTGGCTGGAGTGTTGGTACAGGCTGTTAAGGCGGTGAGTAAAACAGCCAAACTTAAAAAGGCAGCTGGACGTTTACAGGGAAGCACAAGCAGAAATTTATAAATTAGGTGTCCATTTCTACCCTAGCGCAGACCGGCGAAAGTTCACCGAACAAGGCAAAAGTAAAAAGTGATAGCAGGTGACAGGTAACAGAGGACAGGTAGTAGGGTTGAAATCCCTTTGAAGTAAGGGTTTTGTGATTTGTTGAAGGCAAAACAGAGTTACGAGCTATCTAAGTTTAAGTCTGCTTAGAGAGATTAGATTTGCTTAAGCTTGGCTACTGTCGTAAATTTACTGAATACTGCTAATATGCACCTAAATGCTGTTCTGAAAATTTGTCGCTTTGTATAGACACTATCTAAACTAGCCGCGATGCAGGTTAGTAGTTCAAGCGATCGCAAGCTTGCGCTTTGCGTTGTGGAGTTATCACGCAATGGTTGGCTAGTAGTGTTGTTAAAATTCAACAGAGTAAAACTAATGAAACAGCAAAAAGCTCGACGCAATCGGGGTGTAATCTTGACCCTCAACGGCTGGGAGAAATTTCGAGATGCCAAAGCTCAAGCCGAATTTAATGAGAATGGTGGAGATAGCTTTTCTTTAGAAGAATTGAGCTATCGCACAGAATTATCTCTACACACAATCTCCAGGATACTAGGAAGAGAGGAACCCGTAGATAAAAGTTCCTTGCAGTTTGCCTTCGCTGCCTTTAGATTGCAGTTGTGTAAAGGCGATTATACCCGACCTAACCCCCCTGAAGACTTGGTAGCGAGACACGCAAATCCTCAGTATGACTGGAGTGAAGCACCGGATGTATCCATGTTTTTTGGTCGCAGTGAAGAATTATTGCAGCTAAGACAGTGGATATTAGAAGAACGGTGTCGTTTAGTTGGACTCATAGGAATTGGTGGTATTGGCAAAAGCACTTTAGCAGTGAAGTTGGGGCTGCAAATTCAAAGCGAATTTGAGGTAGTGGTGTGGCGAAGCCTAGTAAATGCACCGCCAGTAGAGGAGCAAATAACCAACATTCTGCAATTTTTGCTGTCGGCGCTGCGAAAGGAGATGGTAATACCCGAAAGTTTTGATGGCAAACTATCGAAGTTGATGGAATGTTTGCAAGCAAACCGTTGTCTGCTGATTTTAGACAATGTTGAGACAATTCTCGCTGGTGGTCAAGCAGGGCAATATCGTCCAGGCTACGAGGGATATGGTCAATTACTTAAGCGCGTTGGCGAAGTACCGCATAAAAGTTGTGTTCTGTTAACTTCCAGAGAAAAACTCAAAGAATTAATACCGTTAGAAGGAGACAGAACAGGAGTAAAAGTAAAATCGCTCCCATTAAAAGGATTAAATACTACTGAGGGACAAGATTTATTCGAGCAGAAAGGACAATTCACGGGTACAGAACGAGAATGGCAAGTACTCATAGAGTATTACGGGGGTAATCCCTTAGCACTCAAGATAGTAGCCGTCGGAACTCAAGAACTTTTCAACGGGAAAATAGCCCCTGTTTTGGAGTATATAGAACAGGGAACATTAATTTTTGACGACATCCAAGACTTGTTAGAACGGCAGTTTCAGCGTTTGTCAGCGATAGAAGAAGAAGTGATGAACTGGCTGGCAATTAATCGAGAGCCAGTATCTCTTGCCGAGTTAGCTTGTGATGTGACGACATCTTCTGCAAAGCGTTTTGTGCCTTCAGCAATTAAATCTCTATTGCGACGCTCATTAATTGAAAAAAGCGATGAAGATTTCTTCTTGCAACCAGTCGTGATGGAATATACAACACAGCGATTGGTTGAACAAGTTTGTTATGAATTAGTAGGAGAAACTTCTGTCAGTTTAAGCTTGTTTCAAACCCATGCTTTGATTAAGGCAACAGCCAAAGACTACATCCGTGAAACACAAAAGCAACTAATTGTAAAACCCTTACTTGAGCAATTGTTAATAGAGTTAGGCAATCAACAAAAACTGATAATTTTGTTGCAGAATGTATTGGAGCAGCAAAGACATCAAACTGCAATATTAACTGGGTATACCGGGGGCAATGTCCTCAACTTGTTAGCATATTTGGAAGTAAATTTACAACGGTATGACTTCTCCAATTTGACCATTCGGCAAGCGGACTTACAGCGTGTCAATTTAGCAGGAGTTAATTTCCAAAATACTACTTTTGATCAGTCTGTATTTGCTGCAACCTTGAAGAATATTTATTCACTTGCCTTGAGTCCAGATGGAAAACTGTTAGCTACAGGCGATATGGATGGGCAAATTCATTTGTGGCAAATGGCAGATAGAAAAAACTTGTTGATATTTAAAGGACATGAAGGTTGGGTTTGGACAGTCGCCTTTAGTCCAGATGGGCAAACCCTGGCAAGTGGTGGTCATGATGGATTGATCAAATTGTGGAATATACAAACAGGAGATTGCCTAAAAACTTTAGATAAACATACAGGTATTGTTTGGTCTGTCAGCTTTAGTCCCGATGGTCAAACTCTCGCAAGTGGTAGTCAAGACACTTTAATTTGTGGCATTGCATAATAGAGAGATGAATTGAGGTCATCTACTGTGCAATGTCCATACTGCGGCTCTACGGAAATCAGAAAGAATGGGAAACGTAAAAGTAAACAAAATCACATTTGTACTCATTGCAACCGCCAATTTATTGATATATATGATCCGCCAAAAGGATATTCAGACGAACTGAAACAAGAATGCTTAAAAATGTACCTCAACGGCATGGGTTTTCGTGGTATTGAACGAGTTAAAGGTGTGCATCATACGACGATAATTTATTGGGTTAAACAACTAGGAGAAAAGCTGCCAGACGTTCCAAAAGAAGATATCGTCCCAGAAGTTGGAGAATTGGATGAGTTAGAAACATTTATCGGTTCAAAAAAAACAAAATTTGGTTGTGGACAGCAGTAAATCACTTTACTCAAGGTATTTTAGCTTGGGTTTTAGGAGACCATAGTGCTGAAACTTTTAAGCCACTTTGGGAATTTGTTGAACAGTGGAAAAGCTATTTTTATGTGACCGATGGCTGGAAAGTTTACCCAAGTTTTATCCCCGATGGAGACCAAATTGTGAGTAAAACATATATGACAAGGGTGGAAAATGAAAATACTCGGTTACGCCATTATCTTGCACGCCTTCACCGCAAAACTTTATGCTATTCCAAATCAGAACAAATGCTGAGATACTCGATTAAATTATTACTTCATTATTTAAAGTATAAAATTGTACCCATATAAATCAATTCATCTCTTCATTCAGCAACGCCAAAAATAGAATAATCAGACTAAGAACTTTTTAGGGAAGTTTGAGAAGTATTATCAGCAATTACTTCAAATTGACCCATGCAGCCATTCTCTGCGATCGCATCTTGATGAGGATGGAACATATACTTACCTGGATAGCGAAAAGCAAATTCTAAAATGTGGCGTTCTGCTACACCCATTGTGATGACATCAGTTTTCTCGCTGGGAGTCATGGTCATCCCACTGCGATAAACATCAAAAAAGTTGGCGTGGAGGTGAAATGTGACTGCTGTCTCATACTCAATGATGTTGAGAACATACAACCGAATCAACTGATTTTGGTAAATTGGGATGGGATGCTGCATGTAATGATGGGGCAGTCCATTGAAGGCGTAATATTCATTATGACTATCGTCATTTACATCATACCCAGCCATCACTAATACAATCTCATCAGCTACTGGGCGCGGTGTGGGAGGATCGATGATAAACATCCCGTACAAACCTTTGGCAATATGACGGGTAACTGGCGCTATGTGACAGTGATACAAATGAACGCCATAGGGTTCTGCGTCAAATTCATAAATTGTGGCATTACCGTTGCTGACAGGACGAATCCCATCCATTTCTGCGGGATGAACGCCATGAAAATGTAGAGAGTGAGAATGTCCCGCCTGATTGAGAAATAATATCCGCACGCGATCGCCTTGCTTCGCCCGTAGCGTTGGCCCTGGGATGCGCCCGTTTAAATCCCAGATGTTGTAAGAAACAGCGCTATTGAGTTGAATTACAGAATTACCTGCTGTTAGCTGGAATTCTCGCACAGTACGTCCATTTTCTTGCTTTATCGTCCCATAATCAAAATTCCTTAGCATCTGCATGGGATTAGCAACCTGATTTGTTGCTTCCATCTCCAGCGGCGGTACTTTGACTATTGACTGGCTTTGTGAATTCAGGGTATGCCAAAGTGCCGCAGTACCTGCAAATCCAGCGCTGCATACTCCCAATTTCAATAGTTGGCGGCGACTTAACCGGTTTTCTTTACCCAGAGCAAAATTGTTGGGCATCAGTTTCTAATCGGAATTGGCACAAAAAATATCTTACAATAATTAAGAATTATTTGCAATAATAGGTAAAATTGCATCAATTTAGTAGGGCGTGTTGTCGCGCAGCGCAACGCACCATCAAAAATTCAAAGTGCCTTAGCCTACTGCATAACACTACGAATAATTTATATTTATTTATATACTTTATTTGGATGCGATTAAACTAAAATTTTCTGCATTACCTAAAACTTTATCCGCAGGTAAATTTAGGTTAGATAATGTACCGTTGTCTAACAATAAATAAGAATTATTTGCCCACATCTGTTGTAAAACAAGGGCAGTTGCGGGAATTACTTGACAATCGCAGTAAAAATTTAAACTAGGACGACCATAGGCAAATGATGTATAAATTTTTGTTCCTGGTGAAACATGGTTGCGAATTAAGGCTACTACTGGTTTAACTGGGAATGCTTCATTTAATTCCCAAATCCAGGATTGTGAACTCATTAATAATAATAAGACTAAATACATCCCAGAAAACAAAACAGGAATAAATCTGCGATCGCTTTTTTGAATTAACCATGCCACTATACTCATGCTAATAGTTAAAACAATACTCATAACGATTAACACAGACTCTTCCTGTACAACAGTGAAGTAAACGCCACCTCCTAAACCAGCAGCCGCAATAATAACTATAAATATTGTCCAAATTCGAGAATTAAATTGTTTTTTTTGCCAAACTTGACTGAGTTCTGCCCCAACTGCCAGCGCTAAAAATGGGTACAGAGGCATAATATACCAGGGAAGTTTTGTAGTTATCAAAGAAATAGTCAAAAAGTAAACAATTGTACCAACTAAAACTAAGCTACCCCAGCTAGAATAACGTTTTTTCCAAGCGAGATAAAATCCTCCTGGCCAAAATAACAACCAGGGAAAAGCATATTTTAATAACTCAATTAAATAATACCAAGGAGCGCCTGTATTACCTTCAACAGATTGAGCTATGCGGTCAAATGTTTGCGCTTGTAGATTTATTTGTAAGAAATTACCACCATAATACTGCCATTGGGCAACATACCAAGCGATCGCAGGCGCAATTCCCAACAAAATTCCTCCCCATAAATAGGCGTTGCTTAACAAAGCTAATTGTGAGGATGCCAGAATAAATAAAGCAGCAATACCCCCCAGTAACAAAACCAACATTCCTTTAGTCAGGGTAATTAGCCCTAGGCAAAATCCCACACCTAAAGCCCAACGTTGCTGATGACGTGACTTTAATACACAAAACAGCAATAATAAGAAAAAAGTAATGCTTGTACCATCTAGCATTGCCAAACGTCCATGACGTACCACAGGCAAAGTTGTTAAGTAAACTAAAGCCGCAAACAAAGCTGGTAAACTATCGTTAAATAGTAAACTCCCCACCAAATAAAGTAAAGGCACGCCTAATGCAGTTAACACAGCACCCGGTAAGCGTGTTGTCCATTCATTCACGCCTCCGAGGGAGTAAGACCAAGCAATTAACAAGTGCATGAGAGGCGGCTTATTATGATATGGTTCACCTGCTAAAGTTGGATATAGCCAATGCAGAGAACCAAAGGGGGCGCGCCAAATTTCACGGGCGACTTGTGCCACAGTTCCTTCATCCCAGTCTCGCAAGGGAGAGTTTCCCAAACATATCAGCCACAGAACTAAAGACACTAGCAGCAAGCTAAATAGCCATTCTTTTTTTTGGAATGGGCGCATATCGAAAATCAGTTTAATTATTTAATTAAGTGTTTATTTATTACCATAACTGGATATAATTTTGACGATTGAGTTACTCTAGAAGGATTTTTTAGGAGAAACTAAGTAGGTCGGTGTTAAAAATTGTCGTTATGACAAGGCAGGAGGCAGAGGGCAGAAGGCAGAGGGCAGAGGGCAGAAGGCAGAGGGCTGGAGGCAGAGGGCAGAAGGCTGGAGGCAGAGGGCAGAAGGCTGGAGGCAGGAGGGAAGAGGTTTTCAAGCTACTTTACTTTCCGTTAAATAGTTCGGTTTATTTGCACCTTTCTACTTATATCAATAATTTGATGACTGCCTTGATTTCATAATCTAATAACAACTGTGACTCAACCAATATACTCTTTAATAATTCCCATTTATAACGAAGAAGAAAATATTACGGAAATGTACCGTCGTCTGCATCATGTTGTAGAGCAGTTAGACGGTGAAGTTGAGTTAATTTTAGTTGATGATGGTAGTCACGATCGCTCTTTGAGTATGATTCGTGAACTTCACCATCACGACAATCGAGTGCGTTATCTGAGTTTTGCACGAAATTTCGGTCATCAAATCGCAGTCACAGCCGGACTAAACTTTGTGCAAGGCAGATGTGCGATTATCATGGATGCGGATCTGCAAGATCCCCCAGAACTAATCGTCAAGATGCTGGAAAAATGGCGACAGGGCTATCAAGTAGTTTATGCTCAACGTTTATCTCGCAAACGGGAAAGTTGGCTGAAACGCTTGACTGCTTATGCCTTTTATCGTATTCTCCGACGTTTGTCTCATGTCGATATACCGACAGATACGGGAGATTTCTGTTTACTAGACAGGCAAGTTGTGGATATTCTCAATGCCATGCCTGAACGTAACCGTTACATTCGCGGCTTACGCGCTTGGGTAGGATTCCGGCAAACATCTGTACTTTTTGAACGAGAACCGCGTTTTGCTGGACAAGTCAAGTATACCTTTGGTAAGTCTTGGGCTTTGGCTATCGATGGCATTATTTCTTTTTCCACAGTGCCTTTAAAGTTAGCTACCTATTTAGGCATGTTGGCAGCTGCGATCGCTCTATTGATGATCATACTAGTACTGTATTGGCGCTTATTTGAACCTGTTAGTCCTTTAATTGGTTACACCTTGATTACAATTGCGATGTTTTTTCTCGGTTCTGTACAGTTAATTTGTATTGGCATTTTAGGCGAATACATTGGGCGCATTTATGAAGAAGTTAAAGCCCGTCCTATCTATACTGTAAAAGAAACTGGCGGTTTAATTAAAATCTCAGAAATGCAGTCTAAATAGTGAGTTTTAGTTCAAAATACGAAATTATTAGAAAAGTACATCTAATTTTCCTGCCAGAAATTACAATGCTATGACACCGCAAGAATTTAGTTTACTACTCATATCAGTTCTAATTAGCACAGCAGGACAATTTTTTTTGAAAATAGGTGCAAACAAATTAGGCAGGGTTCATGTAGGGAATGCGATTAGTCACATTCTTAGTATCATCACAACACCAGAACTTTTAATCGGATTAACTTGCTATGCAATAGGTGCTATATTTTATATTTTGCTGCTCACTAGAGTTAATCTCAGTGTTGCTGGCCCATCTATATCCATAGGTTATATTTTTTCTGTCTTGCTAGGATACTGGATATTGAAAGAACCTATCTCTGTTATGCGCTTATTAGGTTTGAGCTTGATTGTAGTTGGAGTAATATTAGTAGTCTGGCGAAAATAAAACCTCTATTTGATGTGCTTACTTTTGAATAACATCCTGTGACTTAATATAATTACGAATTAATACTACCCAAAGCTATAACTGCATTTTGACCACCAAAGCCAAAGCTAAAACATAATATTTGTTGAATTGTGCTTTGTTGTGCAGACATCATGAAATTTAAATCAAATTCTGGTGTTTGTAAGCCGACACATGGCGGTAAAAGTTGTTGCTGCAAAGCTTGTAAGGAAAAAGCCACTCCTAAAGCGCCTGAAGCTCCCAAAGTATGGCCTGTAGCACCTTTGGTGGAACTGACAGCTACTTTTTGGGGAAATACCTGTTGTATTACTTTGCTTTCAATTCGGTCATTTAACTGTGTGGCTGTACCGTGAGCGTGAATATAGTCAATATCATTTGGAATTAGATTACTGCGTTTTAGACATTGTTGAATAGCCGCGATCGCACTTTTCCCATTTGGTTCTGGTTGGTTGGTGTGATATGCGTCTGCTGTCAAACCAAAGCCCAGAATTTCACCATAAACTTTGGCTTGGCGCTGCTTAGCTAATTCTGCTGACTCTAAAACCAACACAGCACCACCTTCACCCAAGACTAAACCTTCTCGATGTACATCAAAAGGATAAGCGCCAGTTTTAGCTAAAGCACCCATCTGTTGAAACCCGCAAATAGTTAAAGGTGTAATCGGTGCTTCCACTGCGCCAGCAATTACCCGTTGACATTGCCTAGTTTGAATTAAAAAAGCTGCTTGAGCAATAGCCCAAATCCCTGTAGCACAAGCCGCCATCGGTGCTGCAACTATTCCCGATGCACCAATTTTTCTAGCAGATGCGATCGCATTCATATGAGGTAAGATATCCAACCAATCTTCTAAACCTACTTCCTCTGTGGAATTGGGATCTTTCCCATACATTTTTTTTGCCAGCAATTCCCAATCACTTTGATGGCTGCGACTCGATCCAATTACTACAGCACAATCAAGTAAAGGTAGAACCAAGCCAGCATCTTTTAACGCAGAAGCAACAATCACCTGGTTGAGCGTTTTTAACCCAGATGGTTGTTTACCAATTAAACCTAAAGGAACTGGTTCAAGTTCTGGAAATGGTTGCTGTAATTGAATTCCTGATTTACCTGCTAACAAGTTTTGCCAGCTATCCTCTAAGCTTGCGCCTAAAGCCGAGACTAAACCAATACCAGTAACAACAACTTTAACCAATTTTGCAAGTGAGAATTTGGGATGAGGAAAGTATAAAGTGTGAAGTCATACATTTCCAGTTTTACTGTTCGCTGTTTCAATACGATACTTTGATAATTGTTTACCTGGAGTGCGTTAGCTGCAATGTCCACACTGTAAGTAGGTCGGTGTTAAAAATTGTCGTTATGACAAGGCAGGAGGCAGAGGGCAGAAGGCAGAAGGCAGGAGGCAGAGGGCAGAAGGCAGAAGGGAAGAGGTTTTCAAGCTACTTTACTTTCCGTTACATAGTTCGGTTTATTTGCATCTTTCTACTTAAGTCTACGGAAATTCGCAAAAACGGCAAGAGGGGAGGTAAACTGTGGACACATTTGTACTAAATGCGATCGCCAATTCATCCCTGCATTCAGCAATGCCTTATTCTCAATACTGCTTAATTCTTAACCCAGCAGTATTGATTTTCTCTTTACTCCAAAATAATAATATTTTGATTATAAGCAATTGCCTTTCCAAAATTTTCCCATCAAAGCGCCTACTCCCCTATTTTCTTACCGCGCAACAGATAAGTTGTGATATTCTCTTGTCCTGAAATTTCCATTTCACCCTGTGGTTCTAGCGAGAATTCATCACGTAGTTGTTCGTAAGTAGTTGGTGTAACTTGGATGGTGTCCGCTAAACTTTGCGATTCTATACATCTGGCAATGTTGATTATATCGTTTAAACCGATCGCACCTGCTGTAACTGAGCCAGTGTGAATACCAATGCAAATGTTAAAGTTCTGCTGATTCTCTAGATTAAATGTAGCGATCGCTGTTTGCATATCTAAGGCCATTTTAGCGATCGCTTGGGCATGATCTGGCCTTTTTGTGGGTAATCCAGCCATCACCACATAGACATCATTGATGGTCTTGATTTTTTCTAAACCATAGTAATTACTTAGGTAATCGAAAGTTACAAAAATTGGACAGAGTAAATTAACTAGTTGCATTGCACTTTCAGAAGCAGCAATTTCGCATAAGCCAACGATATCTGCACACAAAACAGTCACATAGGTTACATCTGCGTGAGTACTATCTGTTGGTAATTGTAAAGAATTAGATGTGAGTGCTGGTAATCTCGCCTGCCAAAGTTGTTCTGTTTGTTCCTGTTGATGCCGCAATGCTTCTTCTAGTGCTACTCTTTGGGTAATGTTGCGAAAAATACCACGAGTTGCAATTGGCTTTCCACCTGCAAATTTACAGTTAATATTGCCTTCCAAAAAAACTGTTTGACCATTCTTGGCAATAAAAGCAACCTTAACTTGCTCTATTTGTTGTCCTGACATCAAACGATAAAACATTTGCCGACAATGGTTTTGAAAATCAGGATGGATAATGTCAAAGACATTCATTTGAGCTACTTCTGCGGCACTGTATCCTAATGTTTTACACCATGTCCGATTGACATATAAAAAATGACCACAATGATTTACAGACTGAATTAAATCATTAGCATTTTCACAAATATCTCGATAGCGCGATTCACTTTCTAACAACTCATTTTCTGCTTGTCTACGTTTCATAAAATGAGCGATTTGACTGCCAACGGAAACCATCATTTGCAATAAATCTGCATCTTTTGGTTGCACATCGCGGCTAAAAAAAGTCATTACTCCTAAAATTTTATTGTCGTCTAGGATCGGAAAACCAAATGCTGAACACAATCCTGAAGCTACAGCAGTTGGCGATCGCTGTAAGTCATCATAGTCTAAAATATTTTTAATCCATAAGGGAGAACGTCTGTCCCAAATTTGGCCAGGAAATCCCACACTAGGGACATATGTAGTCTGCCATGTAACCGCCTTAAATTCACGCACAGATACAACTCGGCTCGACCAAATTTCTACACATCTTAGTACTGCATCTTCACTGTCTTCTGGCACATCTGTACTAATATATTCACTTGTTGTCCATAATTCCCCCACATCCCACTCTAAACTTTGACAAATTGCCTGTAAAATTTCTGGCATTGCCTGTTTAATGCTTTGAGATTCTGAGAGAATGCGAGTGATTGCATATTGGGCATTATTACGTTGTTCTCGACGCTGACGACTAGTAATATCCCGACCAATGTAAATAATATCTTCTAAAACTTCATTTTTTTTCTGCATAACTGCACAAGAAAAAGCTACTAGTACTTTTTCTCGTGTTTTTTTGCGACACACAACTTCAAAATGCTGCAAATCCCGGTTTATTTTACTGTAGTGATTAATAATTCTGAGCAATAAAAAATTATCATCAAATATCAAAGATATTGGTTGGTTGATTAACTCTGATTCTTGAAAATCAAATAACTTTTGCGCCGCTAAATTAATTTTTTTGATTTTTCCTGTATTCGTAGTTACCAATAAGGCATCTGCCATTGAACTGATAACTGTATCCATATAATTTTTATATGCCACCAGTGTCATTGATAGCAGATTCGCCGCATTAGTTATTTTTAATAAATCTTGTTTTATTTTTAGTTTTTCTGTAACATCTTCAATTAAAATCATTAAAGATGATTTTTCCTTTGGTTCACTAATAATATATATATTTATATATATATCAGATTGATGATCGAAAGTTCGTCTAATTGCTGCTAATTCAAAGTTTTCTTGTTGACCTTGAAGAATAGATTGTAAGATATCTTCTTTCCCAATAAATTCGGGAAAGCTGACTCGAATATCTTTGCCCAACATCACTTCTTGTGGTTGAGATGCAAACCGTTGCACTTGCTCAGATTTATCCAGAATACAAAAATGAACATCTATTTCCAAATGTTCAAATTTGCGTAAAGTCGAATATTTATTAAAAATCTGCTCTACTACATCGTATTTCATTATAGTACCGAGTAAGGGATGCAATTATTTTGACAACGATTTTTCAGCGTAAGCAGAGATGTCAGCAAAGAGAAGTCAAAAAACTGTCAGATGTTGTCGGATAAATATATATCATTCCCAATACAACTAAAGACGTATGTCTTTAGTCTTAGCATTCACATTTCAGCACCAGTTATAATTCTATAGGTTATTTTTTCAAAAATTCACTCAAGATACAAGCTGACTAAAAGTGAGTATAAGGGAGGATTTTGAATCTATTGTTCAGTATTTGGCTCAGTGAGCGATCGCTGATTTAATTTTATTCTAAAAGAGTAAATCAGGCGGTTAGTGGATTTAAATATTAAAGTCAAGATCCAGGGCATAGTACAGCCTTGTCTAGTCGCACCAACAGTAAAATTTGTGGAATAATATTGTCAGTGGTACAAAAGCCACTTTCGCAATATTAGGAGCTTAGAGGCTTCTAAGTATCTATATGTAAAAGTTATTTCTGAATAAAAACGTAAAACTTCCCTAGAAACAGGGAAAATCATAGCACTAGAGAACTATCAAAAATTACATCATTTCTTAATTTTTTATTTAAATAAGTATTTAGTTCACAAAACCGAGTTATCAAATGTGATAACCAATTAATCCTGTATTACTGCCATAATTTTCATAAATTCCTCAAAAAATATCCTCCGGGGTCAAACAACCACTGGAGGAGATGAGCAAAGACATTTTTGTGGACTAGTCTAGATATAAATTTAGCTCTATTACCCCATCAAAACACTCCATCTTAAGAACAATTAAAGGTTAAGTTGATAAGTAATCCTGGCTACAAATTTGTTAACCACAGATTTGATGGAATTTGTCAAAAAATAAACTTTAAATAGCAGATATCATCAAATATTACTGCAATTGAGATTACTACTAAGTTTAAAAAAATATAAATGCCATCAATCTAAATATATAGTTTTAAATTTTTACATTCAGAATGTTGTCCTTGTAACTTCTGCATTTTGAGTTTTTTATCTCTCTTGATCGCAATATCCAAATTTTGCCTTGATTGATTGATTTTGCCATCCAGTTGTACAATAAGATATAGAAGCCGATCGCTCTTCGCTATTCACCTTACAGCATCTTGTGGTAAGTTGAGATGCAGTAGGAATAAGTAAAGAGCCGTATATTCGTAGGCAAAGGGAATATCGCGTAAAACTAGCTCTGATAAGAGTTAAAAACTCTGGGGCGTTCATCATTGGAATCTGCACAATTAACACAGTTTCTGTGTACTAAGCTACTGCTTCTAAGTAGATATTTATTAGTCATTGTTTCAGTTTTTCTAATCAATACAAATGACCAATGACACAATACAAACCCTACAAATCAATGTGTAACTTAGACAGATAACAGCTTAGTCACAAATAGCTTAACATCATTTGCTGCTAGGTAGATAAACTAGCACAGATGCTTTCTTGGTAATTTCTCAACAACCTTCACAAATTTAAAATTTCCGAGGAGTCAATGACTTTCACTAATTTTACCAAAGCCAGAAATGTATATAAACCCCTTGAACAAGAATCGCCTTCATCAGGGAAAATCGTGTTGAAAAGTCCTCTCAAAAGTGAAAATTGTTCCAAGAGAGAACCTAGAATTGAAAATCTTACAGTCAACGGATTAAATCGTGGACGAGTTGCGATTTTTATTGATGGTGTAAATCTATTTCATGCAGCTTTACAACTAGGTATTGAAATCGACTATCTCAAATTGCTTTGTCGTTTAACCTCTGGTTCGAGATTGTTGCGAGCTTTCTTCTACACGATAGTTGATGTTGCACGACAAACTCCAGCACGTCCAAGGGCGAATGAAAAACAACAAGGCTTTTTGTTTTGGATGCGGCGAAATGGTTATCGAGTGTTTACCAAAGAAGTTCAGTTGACAGACAATTCCAAAAAACCCAATTTAAATGTAGAAATTGCTGTCGATATGATCACTTTAGCTCCCTATTACGATACTGCTATCTTGGTCAGCGGAGATGGCGCTTTAGCTTATGCTGTTGAAGCTGTCACTAGCAAAGGAGGTCGGGTAGAAGTTGTGAGTTTGCGACCTATGACCAGCGATAGTTTGATTGATGTTGCTGATTATTTCATTGATCTTGATAGCATTAAACAAGAAATTCAAAAGGATTCCCATTTGGGTTACAACTATCGATCGCTTTCTAATTCTCACCTGTAAATTTCATTACTCCTACCTATCACAGGTTTTTGGAGTACAATAACAAGCCAGGAAATAACTCTGCGTATTCCGCTAAATCCTAATTGCAATGGATATTTTAATTGTTGAGGATGAACCTGAAATTGCTCAGTTAATCCAAATTTCTTTAGAAAAGGAAGGATTTTCTTGTCATACGAGCCGTGATGGTGTGAACGCCTTGCGGATGTTTCAGGAACAACCACCTGATTTAATCATCCTGGACTTAATGATTCCTGGGTTGGATGGGTTGGAAGTTTGTGCCAGAATTCGGCAAAAAGCTGGTACAAAAGACCCTTATA
This sequence comes from Fortiea sp. LEGE XX443, assembly GCF_015206815.1. GTDB lineage: Bacteria > Cyanobacteriota > Cyanobacteriia > Cyanobacteriales > Nostocaceae > Nostoc_B. The sequence goes on along the minus strand of NZ_JADEXZ010000002.1, from coordinate 160,453 downwards.
TTCTGATGTTAACAGCCAAGGGCGAAGAAATTGATCGCGTGATTGGTCTATCAACTGGTGCTGATGATTATATGGTTAAACCCTTCAGCCCCAGAGAATTAGTGGCTAGGGTGCGGGCGCTATTGCGGCGTAGTCTCCGTCAAGGAGGACAACATCAGGTAACTCGTACTCAAAACTTTATCGTAGATATTGAACAACGCACGGCTTCTCGTCAGTTAAATTCCCAACAGCCAGAAATTCTAGATTTAACAAACCTCGAATTTAATTTGTTAAGCACATTTGTCAGTAATCCTGGGCGAGTTTGGAACCGTACCCAGTTAATTGACAAACTTTGGGGTGATGATTTTTTTGGTGACGAGCGAGTTGTAGATACTCATGTAGCGCGGTTGCGGAAAAAAATTGAGCCTGACCCAGCTAACCCTTCGTTTATTAAAACTGTTGTTGGGGTTGGCTATAAATTTGAAGACTCTCCTGTAGTGTGAGTAAAACGATTAAACAATACGTGAATTCGATGAACCTCTCCCCAACCCCTCTCCGACGCGGAGAGGGGCAGAAATATTACTAGTTTTCAACGGAAAACTCTGAGTTTTAAAGCCTCTAACGCCACTTGCTACAACGCGGGAAACCCGCGCAACGCAGCGGCTCCTCCTTGCAGGGGAGAGGTACCCTGCGGGTTCGCGGTAGCGTCTCGTAAGAGAAGCAAGCTATGGAGAGGGGTTTTTGATCTCCGTCGAACTCACGTTAAACAATGATCTGTCAACTGCCCCACCCACAAGGGGATGCGGCTTGTAACTAACCGAAACAATCGGTTGAAACATACGGGTAATTAACCGTACCCTGTCTCCCCGGCACAGCCGAACTGTTTGTAGGGAGAAGAATTTGAATCCATTTCACGAGAGTGAATACAGATTCAATTATTTCTACCATCACCGACAAACCACTTTTTCTTATTCTTCAACAACTGGTGTTGCATTTAAGAAATGTCATGTCTCAGGTAGATAATCGTATTTTACCAGAGTCCCTGACTCGCTTACATCCCCACCCATAAAGGGATGGGGTTTTACGCTCGATCAATAAATTCTTATATTTCTCCGATCTTAGGTTGTAGATGCTGGTTTATCATTGTTCGCTGCTAGATACAAATTTATCTCCGTATTATCTCCTAGTTTTTTCAGAAATCAAATATGATTTCTATAGCTACACGGTTAAAAAAGTTTGGTTACGAACTGCAAAAGACGCAAATTTATCCAAAACTCATTCACGAGTTATAATATTTTCCAAACCTTGAACTAATCTTTCTATACCTGCTTTTGCTGTATCTGGTTGTAACGCCCCATAAGCAACTCGTAAATAACAGCCGTTTTCCATCCCAAAGGTTGTACCAGGAATTACAGCAACTTTGTATTCTTGAATTAATCTTTTCACCAACTCAAAAGCATCCATTTGGGTATGCACTTTGAGAAAGAAGTAGAAAGCGCCATCGGCTTGAGCAATAGTACATAAGCCTTGGAGATTGTTCAGCGAGTCTATGACTAACTGGCGTACTTGGGAAATTGCTCCGATATTTTCCTTTAAATAATCATCTTTTGCTTGCAATGCGCCTAAAGCTGCATACTGAGAAACCACAGGCGGACAAATCAAAATTGTATCTTGAACTTTTTTGACAGCAACAAGTAAATGTTTAGGAATTACCATGTAGCCAATGCGCCAACTAGCAAAACCATAGGCTTTAGAAAGACTGTAAAGAGAAATTGTATAATTGCAACTACCAGCAAATGCGCCTGGTGAAACATGCTTGACACCGTTATAAGTGAAATATTCGTAAGCTTCATCGCTGATGTGGTAGATATTGCGATCGCTACACATTTGATTTACTTGGCGTAATGCTGCTTCAGAATAAACAACTCCTGTGGGATTATTAGGAGAAATTGTTACAATAGCCTTTGTTTGAGGCGTAATTGCTTGGGCTAATGCTTCTGGACGCAATTGGTAATTTTCATCAGTATCTACCAAAACCGGACGACAACCAGCCATTGCGATCGCCATTTCATGGTTGAAATAGTAAGGCGTATTGAGAATAATTTCATCACCAGGAGAAGTAATCGCCAAAATAGCGTTCATAAACGCCATGTTGCTTCCGGCTGTCACAACAATGCAATTGTCATCATTAATTTCCATCCCGTTAAAAGTTGACAATTTTGCTGTCAGTGCTGTTAATAAAGGGGGAATTCCCTCAACTGCTTTGTAGAGATGATTTGTAGGTTCGGCTAGGAACTTTGGTAAAAGTTCAATAGCTTCTGGTGGTGGACTGTAAGAAACCACACCTTGTCCTAGAGAAATGGTTCCGGGAGAATTTTGAATCAGTTCCCCAACCACAGGAATTATCGGTGACTGTACCGCCTGCATCCGAGATATTAATTTGGTCATTTGTCAATAGTCAATGGTCAATAGTAGAGAGGTAGCATTGCTACCTCCCTACAGTTGTTTAAACATTTACCAGACTAACTGGAGATTCTTGACGCGCACGTTTTCCAGTCATTACCATCTTGACACCACGGGCTGGCGCTAAAGTAACACCTCGACGGCGAGCTATTTCTGGTTGATTATCAGCCAGCGCGAGTTGATATTTTGACAAGATGGTTGCTAACACTAGCCTCATTTCAAATACAGCCAAAGCTTCGCCCAGACAGCGCCGCGCCCCGCTACCAAAAGGTATAAATTCATAAGGAGAAAATTGGCGTTCGAGAAAACGTTCTGGTTTGAACTGCTTTGGTTCTGGATACAAATCTTCACGTTGATGAGTGAGATACATACAGCCAAAAAGAGCTGTACCCGGCTCTAAGGAGTATCCCAATAGTTCCACAGGTTCTTGTACTACCCTGGCAAACGTCAACATAGCAACGGGACGAACTCGCAAGGTTTCGTTACAGACAGCTGTGAGATATGGTAAGCGAAACATACTCATGGGATCTGGTGAGTCACCAAGGGTATCCAATTCTTGCAGCAGTTTTTCTCGGACTTCTGGTTTTTGGTGAATCAGATATAAACCCCAAGCCATTGCTGTAGCTGTAGTTTCATATCCTGCTAATAATAGGGTAAGCAGTTCATCACGCAATTCTCGATCGCTCATTGAGTTACCTGCTTCATCCTGAGATGACATTAACAGGGAGAGGATATCAATTCGCTCTGGATTATTTTCGGCTCGGCGTTCGGCAATTTCAGCGTAAATTAATTGATCAAGTTGCTGCTGATCTCGTAAAAACTTACCCCAAGGACTCCAACTTCCTAAATCTTTTTGCAAGAAGGGGAAAAACAGAAAGCTAGAAGTCAATGGCGAGCGAAATAAATCTGCCACTTTGAATAATTGTTGCTTGAGTTGTTGACTTCGTTCACCGTCATAAACACCAAATACAACCTGCAAGATCACCTGCATCGAAATTTCCTGTGTCAGCTTACGCGCAGAAAATACCTGATTTACGGGTAACTGGTTAAAGACTTTTTCAGTGAGATTGCAGATTAGCTCACCGTAGTTTCGCATTCTATCCCCATGAAAAGATGGCATAACTAACTGTCGCCGCTTTCTGTGGCGATCGCCATCTAACAAAAAGATAGAATAGTCCCCGACTATCGGGCGCAGAATGCGATTCTGCTCTCCCAAAGCCGCAAACTTTTTTCTGTCATTGGTTAAAATTTCTTGTATTGCCTGCGGCTCTGTCACAAATACTACTGGATTATTAGAACCAATGCTCAGAGAAGTAAAAATGTCTGGATATTGGCAGGCTGCTTTTTCCATATATCCTACAGGGTCAATCACCCACTGTAGCCTTTGGAGGAAGGAGGATTGTTTTAGGGGATTAGGTAATTGCATTGGATTTTTGATGCCGAAATTAGTCTCAAAACAGGTTCCGATCTACCTGTGCTTACTATGCAGTGTAGCTTTTACTTTTGCTAATTTTTGTCCAACCCAAGGGAATGAAACAGCCCTGCGCTCAGAAGGGGCTGGTAAACAGTAATCAATAAGTAATCAGACAGAATTAATTACACAAATTTTTGACTGTAACCTGTCACCTATCTCCACCCATGAATTTTATTGTGTCCGACTACTTAAGTAGGTCGGTGTTAAAAATTGTCGTTATGACAAGGCAGGAGGCAGAGGGCAGAAGGCAGAAGGGAAGAGGTTTTCAAGCTACTTTACTTTCCGTTACATAGTTCGGTTTATTTCCACCTTTCTACTTAACTGTTAAAACATCCTCTTAGAAATGCGTAGAAGCTCGGCTTCTTGTCGTCAGACATCGCTTGTCTGCTTCAAAAAATTAATTATTATTTACAATACTTAAGATTGTGGTAAAAAAAGTACTGTAATCCTGTAAAAAATGTGAATATATATGGTTAACTTTAGTGAAGCTCTAGAACCTCTTGCAGCTTGGTTCCGTACTCTAGGACTACCTGAACCGATTGTACATTGGGGACATCCCTTGATGATGGCGATCGTAGTTTTTGTGATGGGTAGCTATGTAGGATGGACTGGTTGGCGAAGTAGACTGGCTGAGGATAAAGATGAGTCGGTTAAAAACCGCGTGGGGCATCGTCTACTTGCACCTTGGATGTTTTTCTTTATGGCGGCTGGTTACACTGGCGGAGTTCTATCTTTGGTGATGCAGCGTCAGCCAATTTTTGAAAGTCCCCATTTTTGGACTGGTTCTGTTGTACTAATACTGCTATTGATTAATAGTGTAATTTCTTTAAGTGGCTTTGCCGGCGGTAAAACTGCTTTACGCGCTACTCATGCCTATTTAGGCACTGTGGCACTTGGTATTATGCTTCTGCACGCTGTATTAGGGTTTAACCTGGGTATATCTTTGTAATGCTGTCGTAATTTTTCAAGAGTCAGACTTAATTACACAAACGAAGCTCGCATTTGCGGGCTTTGTTTGTATAAATCTAATGAACTATACTTCACCAAAAGCATCAAGGTTTTTCTGGAGTGCTTGTTAGTTGAAAATTTTAATGCCTTATGATTCAGATGAGTGGTGTGATTATTTGCCTAGGTTATATTTTAGGGTTGTTGTTTACAGCCGTTCCTTGGGGTGGAGCGTGGATTTTAATTCTGGCGATACTGGGAGCAGTATTTTTGAGAAAACGCAAAACTCCATCTCAGCCACAAGAAAGCACGGGAAGCAAAAGTAAAACTACACCCAATATTTGGCAATCACTTCCTCATCCACGAATCTGGATTGTTGCTGGTGTGGTAGGATTGCTGGCAACTATGTATTTGCAATTGCGATCGCCACAACCAAGTGTAAAAGATATTAGTCAATTTGTTCCATCCGAAAATCGTGCTAATCAAGAACAACTGGTAATTGTTCGCGGCGAAGTAGAAAGTAATCCGCGTTTGACTCGCAGTCAACGGGGACAATTTTGGTTAGCAGCGACTCAGTTAGATGAAGTTAAAAATGGCAAAGGCCCAGCAAATGTACCAAAAGGTGTGACAGGTAAGTTGTATGTGACTTTACCGATACTTCAAGCTACTGGCCTACATCCTGGACAAGAGATTGCGGTAACAGGGACTTTATATAAACCAAAATCAGCTTCTAATCCCGGTGCTTTCGATTTTCAAAAGTATCTCAAGCAGGAAGGAGCATTTGCTGGTTTGATAGGAAGGCAAATAAATATTGTCAATGATGAGGGTAAATGGGGATGGTGGCAAATCCGGGAGCGAATTTTAAAATCACAAGTTCGGAGTTTAGGAATTCCCGAAGGAGCGCTTGTAAGTGCAATGGTTTTGGGTAGCAAAGCCGTTGATTTACCTTACGATATTCGTGATTTGTTTGTCAAAGCAGGTATGGCTCATGCTTTGGCGGCATCTGGGTTTCAAACTTCTTTAATTTTAGGTGTAATATTACAGCTAACAAAACGTACAAATAAAGCAACTCAATTTATTTGCGGTTTTTTAGGTTTAATTATTTTCCTCAGCTTATCAGGATTTCAACCTGCGGTACTTCGAGCCGTAATTATGGGTAGTGCAGCTTTAGTTGGTTTAATATTAGATCGAAAAGTCAAACAGTTTGGATCACTATTATTAGCCGCAACATTAATATTGTTATTTAACCCTTTGTGGATTTGGGATTTAGGATTTCAACTGAGTTTTTTAGCAACATTAGGATTAATTGTAACTGTACCAGCAATCACTGAAAGACTGAATTGGGTTCCACCTGCGATCGCTTCTTTAATTGCTGTACCTTTAGCGGCGACAATTTGGACTTTACCCTTGCAAATTTCTGTGTTTGGGGTAGTACCTGCTTACAGTTTGCTGCTGAATATGATTACTACGCCATTCATTTCCATCATTAGTATTGGAGGAATTGTTAGTGCGATCGCGGCATTAATTTTTCCAGCTATTGGCAGTACAATAGCTGGGGTACTACACTATCCCAGTGATTGGCTAATTAAATTAGTAGAATTTTTTAGTAATTTGCCAGGAAACTCACTAGTTGTCGGTAGTATTTCAACTTGGCAGATGTTAGCGATTTATACTTTGATTCTCTTGATTTGCCTATTTAAATGGTGGCAACAACGCTGGTGGTTTGCTAGTTTAATGGCATTTGGTTTAATACTTGTCCCAGCTTGGCATTCTGTAAATACATTATTTCGAGTCACAGTCTTAGAAGCAGGTGCAGAACCAGTTGTAATTATTCAAGACAAAGGGAATGTTACCTTAATTAATAGTGGAAATGAAGGGACAGGACGCTACACAATCGTACCATTTTTGCAACAGCAAGGTGTGAGTAAAATTGCCTGGGCGATCGCTAGTGATTTTGACAACAGCAATAGTAATGCTTGGTTGGAAGTGCTGCAAAGTCTACCTATCAAAAATTTCTACAAATATTCTCTCAAGCCAGAAACTAGCCTTGCTAATCAGGAGATTCAACAGGAAATTCAAAAGCATCAGGGTATCTACCAACCTCTAGCACCAGGACAACAAATTGCTACAGGTGATACAGTTGTACAATTAATTAAAGAACAATTGCCTATTTTATATTTACAAATTCAAAATCAAACTTGGTTATTAGTAGGTAATGTTGAACCTCAACAAATAGAACGATTAGCTAAGGCGGGAAGTTTACCTCGCCCACAAGTGTTGTGGTGTAGTCCTGAATCTTTGAAAGATTTAATCAAATTGTTTCAACCAAAAGTAGCTATCGCTACCTCTACTAATTTTAATCCTAAAATTACTAGTGAACTTAGTAACAACCAAACCCAAGTTTTTTTAACAGGCCGTGATGGTGCTATTCAATGGACACCTAATGGTCAGTTTGAATCATTTATCCAAGAAACAGAAAATAAATCATCTGTCTTGTAGGATTATTTAAAAGGCAATAGGTAACTCTCATATCCCCGACTTCTTAAAGAAGTCGGGGATATTATTGTTTACAGATAATTTAGGTACTTTATGACGAAGTTAAGAAAATGCAACAAAGTTATAAGGAAAACAGTAACTATTAAAAATACATCTTAAACTGGTTAAAAAAAATCTAAAAAATATGCCAAAACATAAATTAGGGAAAGTGGTGGTTTTATTTGGTAACTTTCCCCTGACGATTCGAGTACCCGCAGCACCACGAGATGAGCAATTAAATTTTTTACGCGATCGCATCATCTTTCATGCTAATAATCTTGTAGAACATGGACTTTGGGAAGAACCACTGAGTGATGTCGAACTGGAAAGAATTATGGCAGATGCGGAAATTGAGCCAGTATTTTTTCCTGGTTTTTGTCATGTTTTTTCCTTGTTGGGTTCTCCTTGGCGGATTATGAGAACATTATCTAGAAGTTAAAACTGATTCCGCTAAAGCCACAGCACCCCAAAGTGGTGCATCATCACCCAAAGCCGCAGGGATAATTTCAAAATCGATTTCTGGTAATGCTGTCTCACGCGCCGTATTTTGTACCGTATTCCACCAATTTTTCCCAGCTTTAGTCACACTACCACCCAAAATAAATCGCTGTGGGTTAATCAAATTCGCTACATTACCAATACCCACACCCAAAGCCCAAGCGCCAGTGTGCAGAATATTTACTGCTAAATCATCTCCTTGAGCCGCAGCATCACTGATAATTTTTCCGGTAATCAAATCCAAATTATTATTTACCAAGGCGCGTAATTTTTTACCTTGGAAGTGATTTGATTGTTTTAATAAATACTCTTTAGCATCTAGCGCCATGTAAGGGCCTGATGTCAAACGTTCTACACATCCCCGCTTACCACATAAACATACTGGCCCCGCAGGATTGACAACCATGTGTCCAATTTCACCAGCCATTCCGGCTGTACCACGCCAAGGTTGACTATTCAGAATCCAACCACCACCAACACCAGTGCTAACAGTGATGTAAAACAAGCTATCGTATCCTTGACCAGCACCAAAACGATGTTCACCTAAAGCGGCTACATTGGCATCGTTATCAACACTTGCAGATACACCGAATTCCTTTTCTAGTAAGTCTTTGAGGGGAAGATTTTCCCAGCCGGGGACATGATGAGACAGTCGCACTATTCCTGTGGTAGCATCCACAGGCCCACCGAAACTAACACCAATAACAGCCGGAGTTTCACCTTGTAGTAAACTATGAATGAGCGATCGCATAATTTCTAAATCAGTGGTAGCATTACCATCTACTGGTGATAGATGACGTTCATAACGCAACCATTCACGAAAACCAAGTTGAGTCACTGCGGCTGCTAACTTAGTACCACCAAAATCTAAGGCTAGGATTAATGTCATTTCTTTGAAGAATACTTAATCTAAAGGCGATCGCTCTAGATAAAGTTAACATCTACTTCTGTCATAAATAAATGTAAAATGGTTGGTAATTAATTAACATCATCCTTATCTTCTCTAGCTTGCTCCAACATCTCAGATGGTAGTAAACCCGCTCGATGCTCATCAGCCGGAATTCCATGAGGATTTAACACATCTTTAGGCAAGTAAACTAATTCTCGTAGCGCTGTCACCATTAGATTTAGAGTAACTTTTTCAGGCAATCTTCCCAGCGCCACACTATCAAAATTTAACTCATGACGGTCATAAACAGAAAGCTCATATTCTTCAGTAAATGACAGACAGTTTGTTGGGCAAAATTCTACACAATTGCCGCAGAAAATACAAACTCCAAAGTCAATACTGTAATGTTTGAGTTCTTTTTTCTTGAATTCTTGATTAAATTCCCAATCTACCACTGGCAGGTTAATCGGACAAACACGAACACAAACTTCGCAAGAAATACATTTATCAAATTCAAAGTGAATTCGACCACGAAATCGTTCAGAAGGAATGAGTTTTTCGTAAGGATATTGTACTGTAACTGGACGGCGGTGCATATGGTCAAAAGTTACTGAGAGACCTTGCCCAATATATTGACCAGCTAGAATGGTGTGTTTAGCATAATTACTAACTTGTTGGAGAAACTTAAACATCAGTCAATTACTCTTAGCTAATAGTGCTACTAATCAGTACAGTAATAGCTTTGGTTAGTAATAACTTCCGTCAAAGGAATGACTGTCTAGGCATTAACATTGCAAGGCGATGTATTAATATTGCTGACTAAGAGACTTGTGTGTACACCATAGCTTTTCACGTCAGAGAGGGGTTGGGGAGAGCTTCATCTAGCTCACTTTAATTTAAATATACGAGTAGGGGTGCAATACTTTTCGGATAAAGGTTTGGTCATTCTAGATTCAGATCCCCCCGCCTGCGGCGACCCCCTAAAAAAGTGGGTAAAAGAGGGTTATTAGCCCCCCCTTTTTTAGGGGGGTTGGGGGGATCTGAACAAGATGGAGATATTAACCCAAATGTATTGAGTAGGGGTGCATAGATAGCTGTGCGCCCCTACCTTGCCTAAGTTTTACCAGGGGCCCCAAATAGCAAAAGTAATTCCTGGTGATTGAATATTGACAAACATGGTTTGCCCATCAGGTGAGAAACAAACCCCAGCAAATTCACTGGTATTCAACCGATTGCGAGCAAATTTATAAAGTGAGCCTGTGGGAGTGATACCTAAGATAAAATCAGTACCATCGCCATCTTCACATAGGAAGATGTCACGATTGGGGAAAACCACAATATTGTCTGGATTGTCTAGCACACCAGAATTGTTGGGTTCAATATACAGTTCCACAGTATTATTCGCGGGGGAATAACGCCAGATTTGACCATCTCCAGAACTACCACCACTCTTGCAAGTGAAGTAGACATAACCACTGCCATAAAAAATGCCTTCCCCACCGGAAAATCTGGCAGCACCTTTGTTATATCCTTCTGTTCTGACGCTATCAGTGCTGGGGTCAGGATTAGTAATCTGTACCCAGTCTACATTTCTAGGTGTATTTCTGGGGAAACCCGTAGCTGTGTTGATTCCAGACGACCCGATAATTCTTAAAGCTTGTAGCGAGCCGCCAGCACTCAGGTTATTGGGTTGGTTGGGAATAAAGCGATAAAATAGCCCATCTCCCCGGTCTTCTGTCATGTAGATATACCCTGTGTTGGGGTCTACAGCCGCTGCTTCGTGATTAAAACGCCCCATTGCTGTTAGTGGAACGGGGTTAACAAAAGTATTGGCACTACTGGGAACTTCAAACACATAACCATGCCTTTTGTTGTTGTTGGTTTCAAAGGTTTCCTCGCAGGTTAACCAAGACCCTGAAGGTGTAGGTCCACCGGCACAATTGCGAATGGTTCCCGCTAGAACTCCCCGATGTTCTACCAAATTGCGGGAAGAATTAACAACCAATTTAGTACAACCGCCCCGCGCACTGGTATTGTACTTGCTGCTATTAGGAGCGTTCAAAGGATTGCTAGAACTTGGAGAGAGTTCGTGGTTGCGAATGAGAATTGTATTACCGTTGGCTCCAGCAAAGGCGGCCATACCGTCGTGACCACCCGGAACTCTGTAGCCGTCGTTCATTGTTTGCCCCGTTTCTGATAATCTCCGGTAAGAAAATCCAGATGGTAAATCTAGAACACCCAGAGGGTCAGTTAGCAAAGTACCGTAAGGCCCAGCAGCTAAAACACGCTTGGCGTAAAAAGCTTGTAATGGAGATAAGAGGACAGCACCAGCTGTTCCGGTTCCGGCCATGGTAAAAAATTTACGTCTTGATAAAGTCATTGTCTTCTCCTGAATTTTTAAGGATGTTTGGTGATGATTGATTTATTAGACAGTTACGAAATAACTGGCGCTAAGGCTGAGGCCAGTGGAGCCTTGAACGATCGCAATTAGTTCAAAAGTGCTTTCATTCAGGAATAAACCTGTACCTGTAGGTAAACCAGTCGGTACTGCTCCCAAGCTATAGCTAGACCTGGAGCCAGATAATTGGATTGTGTCTTGCAAGGCATTGAAATCGGTAATTAGGGCATAGTCACCTAGACCAGAAGTGCTGGTATTGCCATCGCTGTAGAAGACACCCGCAGTAGTACCTAGGACAAAGCGATCGCTCCCTACACCACCGGTCAAGCGGTCAATTTCGCCAAAACCCCTGCCTACTCCTGCATCTGCCCCTGTTAGTAAGTCGTTACCTTCATCTCCAAACAGGCGATCGCTACCAGTCCCACCGAATACGGAATCATTACCTCTTCCACCATTCAGGCGATCGCTACCGCTATCCCCAAACAGGAAATCATTGCCGTCGCCACCGGTAATGTAATCGTTACCGCTATTGCCACGGATGGTATCACTAGCTGCACCACCCGCCAGGGTATCGTTGCCAGTAGTACCAACAAGATTGAGCGCAACAATAGTTTGATTATTTCTGGTGCTGGTAAATTTCTCACCCAGAAATCCACCGTTGAGTAGTGTGTTCAAGTTCAGAAGAGTGCCGTTGGACTGGGTGAAGCTATTGCCTTGAAGTAACTGTGTATACAGGGTATGGGCATAGCTATGATTGCCAACAAAACTGATTTGTCCTGGTTGAAAAAGGTCATTCCAGTTGATGTAGAGGTCTAGGTTAGCTAACCGCGCATCATAGCCTAGAGTTTCGCTGGTATGTAAAGCTGTAACACGAGTAGCATCACTGGGATCTAAGCGATCGCTGGTTGCTGTGCCTTCAAACTCAGGCCCGGCTGGATCTAATCCCACTATTTGAGCTATAGAACGTCCTGTAGCTCCACGATAAGCAGCGCCAGCAAAGCCAGCTACATGCGCTCCCAAACTATGTCCAATTAGGTTAGTGTAAATTGGATCTACGCCGTTATTTCTTAAGTAGGTAGCCAACTGATTACCGACATCTCGTGTATTGCCAGCAGCAGTCGGATAAAACAAGGAACTAGCTCCTGCTTCCCAATCTACCAAAACGATATTTGCATTAGACTCACGCTGTCGAACAGTTTGGGCGATGTTTGCCACCCAATCTGCGGGTGTAAAGTTATTTCCGGCGTTACCAGCAGTGCTTTGGTAGCCGTGAATAATCGCATAGGTCGGCTCACTGGAATTAATCCGCCCTGAAAGATTAATCGCCGTGTTCCCCCAAATATTAAATTTGACTGTTACCATCTGAAAAATCCTGGGTTAAAAATGTCTGTTTCTTGGGCTTAAATTTGTTTGACAGCAAAAATTTCATCTACTTCATTGCTGAGATATCTGCAATAAAATAAATGTCAAATCACAAATTATTTGGTGCTGCTGATTCTATGCAGAAAAATGATTTTCCGTAACCTCTAAATCCTTATAAAGCCGTTTTGGAGCAACGGCTCTATAAGGATTCACACCTTATTCAGCAACATCCAGAAGTTTAATTAATTTAAAAAACTGATTTTGCTATAGACAAAATAAGCTATTTACTTAATCTTTTAGTAAAAATCAGCATAAATTTTATTTAATATTAAATAAAATTTTCTTTATGGTTAGGTTAGCGTTCACCGAATAAGTAAAAAATAAAAAGGTAAAAGGCAAAAGTAAAGATACAACAATCAATGTAGAGACGTGTTAGCGCAGCGATGCGAAGTCCCATTTCGCGTAACGCTTTTTATTTTTCTAACAAGAAATTAATACCTGCAATGTTTCTACAAGCAGGGTCATAATTGCAGCAGATATAGCAGGTGACAGGTGACAGGGAACAGGTGACAGGGAACAGGTGACAGGTGACAGGTGACAGGGTTAAAAGTCTTTTAGTGCATGAGTTTTATCATTGGCCGATGTCCTAACTGCCTTGGCTACTGCCATATTTCACAAACTTTAAATCCGCTGTAAATTTTTCTGATTGCGAGATTTACCAACTTTGTAGACTATGATTGGATATCAAGTTGTCTGTGAGTTGGAACACGTTGGGGCTTTTCGTTAAAGATAGCTTTGAGTTTTGATGTAAATGATTCTGAGCGATCGCTTGTTTCTGGAGTAAATTGCCCAATTGGCGGATGATTAACTGAAGATGTCAGCAACTTTGGCTGTTTGTCAGGGTTTGATGATGAATTGCCGTTGGGCAGCATCGGTTGTGAATTCAACCTGGATTTAACACCCGTAGTCGTAGCACTCAATGTCGAAGATGCCAAAAGGTTCTTGACTCGCTGGCTCTCTACTCTGCTAGATACTGTCTGCGTTTGTCTGGGGATCACTTGTACAGAAGCATTTTGACTCTGCTCATACTCATCATTAGCAGCAGATGTTCCTGGCAAATTGGCAACATTCGCTACATTTTCTGAGATAACATCTTCATTAGCAGGTGTAGTCAGTGCAGTTAAGATTTCGGGGAATTTACTACAAATCAGGCGCTCAAATTCCATATTGAAATGATGTATTGGCTGCTCTCGTCGTTGCCAAAATGCGAGGATTTGCTGCACGGAAATAGCTTTATAGCGACCTTGATACAGCGCTTCAATGACTGCTAGGTGCAGCCAATCTAGAGGATATTGATTTTGCCAACGGTTAACTAGCTCAATGGCACTATAGCCAGTGAGGTCGAAACTGTAATGAATGAGTAGAGCAGCTGCCAATTCGGCAGAAGTTTCTGGGGCTTTGGTGAACATGGGACTATTGGCTTCAGGCAACAGGTATAAATTTTCGACCCATCGCCTATAGCCTAGCGTGTTTTTAGCTATAGGGTTAGTAACCAAGAGTTTCCAAGTGTATAAGCAGTGTTTTTTATTCTACTTGCTCAATTGTTGGCTGTCGAAACAATATAGGGTGAATTAATATTCGGTGTGCGGTTAATGGCAACTAAAGCCTGATAAACCATTACAGCTACTTCCGCCCGTGTGGCTTCGCGTGTTGGTGCGAGAAGTTTAGGCTGGGGATAGTTGACAATGATGTTTTGTTGTGTAGCAGTTGCAACGGCTTTCTGAGCATACTCAGGAATTGTATTACTGTCAGTGTAAGGGAGTAAACCATTGCTTTGGGCTGCGGGTAAAGCTAGTCCGTTGACAAGGGAAACAATCACCTGGAGCCTTTGGACATTTTGATCGGGGCGGAAGGTGCGATCGCTAAATCCACTCACAAAACCACCACTGGCGGCAATTTGTAAAGCTTTGTAAGCCCAAAAATTCGGGTTTACGTCAATAAATTCGATTGCTGGGCGTTTGGGAGGCGGGTTAAAAGCCACCGCCACCAAAGCTGCATACTGGGCGCGAGTCATGGGTTTATCTGGCTGGTAGGTTCCATCGGCAAAACCTTGGGTTAAATTCAGGCTGGCTAGGGCGCGAATAAATGGTTCAGCCCAGTGTCCGGTTAAGTCGGCGAAGGTGGGAACTTCCCCATCGGGACTAACAATATAAGGCGAGGCGATCGCTTTTTCTTTGCTGTTGGCAACCAATGCTTGATACAGTAAAGCGGCAATCTCACCGCGGGTGATATCTCGCAGTGGTTCTAAAAGTTCAGATTGGGGATAATTGACTACCAGTAGTTTTTGAGTGGCGACAGCGACAGCATTAGTGGCATAGCTGGGAATTTGGGCGCGATCGCGGTATACACTTAACACATTCGGGTTTCCGCCTGTAAATTTTAACCCGTTGACAATTGATACGATCGCTTGCACCTTGGTAAGATTTTGTCCTGGGCGAAATGTACCATCGGGGAAACCTCTGATAAAGCCTTGTTCAGCCACACTCAAAATAGCTACGGCTGCCCAAAAATCAGGCTTCACATCAGGAAATTTATGCGGTTTTGTGCTGGTTGGTAACTGAAAAGTTTTAGCTAAAACGGCGGCGTATTGAGCGCGAGTGATGGGCGCATTGGGGCCAAAAGTGCCATCAGGAAAGCCACTAATTGCACCTCTACTCACTAATGCTTCCACAAAAGCTGCTGCCCAGTGTCCAGCTAAATCAGGAAAACTGCTGCTACCTAAAACTGTTCTTGGAGAATCTTCTGTGGCAGCGATGAAATTTACCTGCCCTTTGACTAAGGTAGGATTTAACTGATTACCTGCGGAAATTAGCGGTTGTGAAGCGGCATTTTGGATATCAAACTCGCCATTATTTTGAAAAATATTACCACCAGTATCTTGGCTGTTACCTAAATCTGGAATAGCGTTAGCGTTGACTAACAGCCCACCTTGAGCATTTTTCATGATTAAATTTTGTCGCAGTACCGGACGCGCATCACGAGAAAGAGCGATCGCCGTCCGGTTATCTGATAATTTGTTATTGGCGATTAATGGCGCGGCTGAGTCGGTAACTGCTATACCCAAAGGATTCTTTTGAAAGGTGTTCCTTAGGACTTCCCCCTTACTATTACGCGCTATAAACAAACCACTAGCAGCATTTTGGACAAACACATTATCTAAAATGGCTGGTTTGGCATTTCCCGTCGTAAATATTCCTTCTCGTCCACAGTTAACAAAGGTATTGTTAGCTACATAGGGAATTGAAGACTCTATCCACACACCAGTGCCTTTAGCAATGGGATTAGTCACACTCACACCCAAGAGATTGGCATCACCTAACAACAACAAAGTGATATTTTGTACGCCAAAACTCGGACTTTGATATTCACCACTCCCAGAAATAACAATTCCTACACCTTTATTCGCTTCGTTACCAATGATTGTCACCCCCGCAGTCAGCACCAAAGGAAACTTTTCACCATTAGCAGTGCTGTAAGTCCCCGATGTTAGTTGAATAATGATGGGTGTTTTAGTTCTTAAAGCACGGGTGAGACTTTTAAACGGACTCAACCGTGAACCATCATTAGTATCTTTTCCTGTAGCAGGGTTGACATAGAGTGTGGTCACGAGAGTAGAGTTTACCATTGGTTGTTGAGATGCAAATGTTGAAATGATCACGGCATGAATAATAACTTAGTTGTAGCCGCAATCTTTAAAGCATCATAGCTATGTGTGGTAAATATACCGATGTAGCGCCACTAGTAGCAAGTGGCTGGGGTAACAAGCTGTTAAGCATTTAATTTGCACATTGAGGCCGCAAGGGGGCGGGGAGCAGGGAGCAAGGGATAGGGTTTGCAGCTTTGATTTACCATGAAAATAGTGCAATTTAAATAACGATTAGCTTATCTTGATGACCAAAACTAGGGTGTGGGGTGTAGTGAAAAATTAGCCCCAGACATTATTGTAGAGTCGCGCGAAGGGTCACGAATTATCCCCAATGCTCTTGAAGTGAAGCAGGGGTTATGTAAAAATTGATGGTCTTTCGCATCTGAGGAATTGAGACATGGCGCGTCTAGCACTGCTGAGTGTATCTAACAAAACTGGTTTAATTGACTTAGCCCGTAGTTTAGTTGAAGAATTTGAATTTGATTTAATCAGCAGTGGGGGAACGGCCAAAGCCCTTAAGGATGCAGGAATATCAGTGACAAAGGTTTCTGATTATACAGGTTCGCCGGAGATTTTAGGTGGACGGGTGAAAACACTACATCCGCGCATTCATGGCGGAATTTTGGCTAGGCGGGATGTACCTCAAGATATTACAGATTTAGAAAATAACCAAATTCGCCCGATTGATTTGGTGGTGGTGAATCTTTATCCGTTTGAGGAGACTATTGCTAAACCAGGGGTGACACTAGCTGAAGCTGTTGAACAGATTGATATTGGTGGCCCGGCGATGTTACGCGCATCATCGAAAAATTTTGCCCATTTGACGGTATTATGTGACCCGGCACAGTATGATGAATATCTGCAAGAGCTACGACAAAATAATGGGGAAGCTTCGTTAGAATTTCGTCAACAGGCAGCGTTGAAAGGATTTTTACATACCGCGAGTTATGACCAAGCCATCGCCTCTTACCTCGCAGGTACACAACAACATACCCTCAGCGGTACTGAATTACAATCTCTGCGTTACGGTGAAAACCCCCATCAGCCAGCATCTTGGTATCAAACTGGCGCTACACCCACAGGATGGGCAGCAGCAACGAAACTCCAAGGTAAAGAACTCAGTTACAATAACTTAGTTGACTTAGAAGCCGCCCGCCGCATCATTACAGAGTTCACAGATACACCAGCTGCAACGATTATTAAACATACTAATCCTTGCGGTACGGCGTTGGGAAATACCATTGTCGAAGCTTACCAAAAGGCTTTTACTGCTGATTCTACCTCTGCGTTTGGTGGAATTGTCGCCCTCAACCGTCCGATTGATGCGGCTACAGCCAGCGAGTTAACTAAAACGTTTTTAGAATGTGTGGTTGCACCTGACTGTGACGAAGAAGCACAAAAAATTTTAGCGAAGAAATCTAATGTGCGAGTTTTGACGCTTGCAGATTTGAGTAGTGGCCCCAAGACTTTAGTTAAACAAATTGCTGGTGGTTTCTTAGTGCAAGCGGCGGATGATCTTATTGCTGACACTAGTAAATGGCAAGTGGTTACAGAACGTCAACCCACACCCGATGAGTTAGCAGAATTACTGTTTGCTTGGAAAGTCTGCAAACATGTAAAATCTAATGCCATTGTAGTAACAAGCGATCGCACTACTCTAGGTGTAGGTGCAGGACAAATGAACCGTGTTGGTTCAACAAAAATAGCTTTAGAACAAGCTGGTGACAAAGCTCAAGGTGCAACTCTCGCCAGTGATGGCTTTTTTCCCTTTGATGATTCTGTCAGAACAGCCGCAGCTGCTGGAATTACTGCTATTGTTCAACCAGGAGGCAGTTTACGCGATCAAGATTCGATCAAAGCTGCTAATGAACTGGGTTTAGTTATGGTGTTGACTGGTATTCGCCACTTTTTACACTAAATTTTTAGATTTCCAAGTACCGTGGAAACTGTGGGCTATGACGCTAGGTAAGCCTAATGTGCAGACAGGTTCTGCGTCTAGGCGATCGCTATCAAATACCCAAACTTCGCTACGATCAAAATTGCCATCATACACCACAGTTAGCACCCAACTCTGCTGATTGTTGGCATCTGGAACGGGTAGAGGTTCGGAAGGATAGCGATTTTCGCCTAGGTTAGCTTCGATGAGAGTTGCGGTATTGTGGTCAAAGCGGGCGATCGCATTTAATAGTTCCTGACTAATATCTGTACCTTGGCGGAATAAAGACATATATGTGTAGCGCGAGAATTTTCCGACATTTTGCTGTGGTACATTGGGAAATTCACCAGTTCGGTCTAATAATGTCTCAATTGCCGTGACTTTGGCTGTTTGGGGTTGAAGCACTACTCGTGTGAATCTATTTTTAGCAGCAGTACGGGTTTTTCCTGCGGCGACTTCGCTAAGATACTGATTTGTTTGAAAGTCATCATAACGAGTGAAATCCACAATCACCGCACCACTTGGATCAACGTAACCGTTGGCAAAATGCCATTGATACCAAGGTTCAGTTTCTCCTTGACTTACCAAAGACAAAGTTTCGCGGTCAATCACCAAAATTTGAGTGCCTATTTCCGGTTGCCATTTTAGCGCATCACTATAACTACTAGTTCCTAGTAAAACTGGTAATATCTTGAGGCGCACCGCAGGAACAAAAAAGATGAGATATTTTCCTGCTAAAACAAAATCATGAATCAGAGGAATACCTGCTAATGCAAACTTTGATTTTTGGATAATCTTGCCAGTAAAGTTACTTTTATAAACATTTAACGTAGCATTCAGTCCAGGAGTAATGCCAAAGTTAAAAATTTCTCCAGTTTGGGAATCAACTTTAGGGTGAGCAGAATAGAATAATCCTTCGTTTAAATCGCCTAAATTATCTAAACCTTTAGTTGCTAAAGTTTCCAGGTCAAGTGCATGGGGGTGACCTCCTTCCCAAAGTGCCAATAATTTATCTGATAATGCCAACACAGAGGTATTAGCAGCATTTTTTACGGGTTTGCGCCATTGATTCCAAATTAGACCAGGTGCAGTCATCCCATAATTGCCATAGAGAAACTTACCGGCTGCGCTTTCTGCTTGATAACCAGCAGTCTGCACATAGCGATAAACACCAGTAGCCCCCGTATCGGTAAAATTCACAGCAAGAATTGCACCATCACCGTCAAACCAGTGACCCACACGCATACCAGCACGTTCTAACCGTGCTGGAGTATTGCGATACAGTGTACCGCGCAAACCTTCCGGGATTTTACCAGAAAGTATTGGCAGTGGAGTGAGAGGGAATTCTTTTGCAGGTTGAGCGATCGCACTAGCCCAAGCTTTTTTTGTTGATTTTTGATCAATGATCTGCATATAAGGGACTTTTAAACATCCTTTTAACAGTTATTTTAAATTTGTAATCTTAGTTCACGCGGTGTGCAACTTTCTCTCAAACCTAACCCCCAACCCCTTCCCTAGCAGGGAAGGGGAGCAAAATTCAAAGCCTCTCTCCCTGTAGGGGAGCCAGTGCGTTGCGGGGGTTCCCCCCGTTGTAGCAACTGGCGTGAGAGGTTTGGATAGGGGTTTCAAAATAAGTCGCACATCGCGTTAGTTCTGAACCTTTTATAAAAAAACCCCGCATTCAGGAAGCGGGGAGTTTCTTGTTTTCTAGCGCAAATTAGCTGGTATTTCTTCAGGAACTACCCAATAATAAATAGTTTTTCCCTCTACCTGTAGTGTTTGCTGTGGTTTCCAGTCACCCATATCAAAAGCGTGGGAGACAATTCTAGTCCCAGGTTTGAGTTGCAATAGCTGAGGGCGAAGTTTAAGGTTGACTTCAGGTAATAGGTAAAGTGTAATTACTGTAGCTTCACTAAAATCAGTTTTGAATAAGTCTTGTTGACGAAATTGCACGCGATCTGTAACTCCGGCTTTCTGAGCATTGGCGTTAGCTTCTTGAATACGTTCTGGGCTAATATCTATACCTACGCCTCGCGTTCCATATTTTTGCGCCGCTGTAATCACAATTCGCCCATCACCACTACCAAGGTCATAAAGCACATCATTTTTACTCACCTTGGCTACATTCAACATCGCATCTACCACTGGCTGCGGCGTTGGTACATAGGGAACATCAGCTGGGCGTTCTTGGGGTTGGGTTGTGGCTGTTGGTGTTTCAGTCTGACCAGTCAGAGTAGGCGGTTGCACCTGTGCTTCTAAATCTTGTTTTTGGGCGGTGTTGGTGCATCCCGCCATTCCTAAGCTGGTGATACTAACGCCTGTAATTAATAAAAGCAGGATTTTTTTGAACATGAATCTACTCCTTGAGCAAAAAAAATAGTTGAATTTTGGATTAATTACGCCCTACCTTGGCGGTAACGATTCCAGAGCAACAGCGGTAGCCCTGCGGCCACAACTAAAACACCGACAACTGCGCCCACCCCGGTATAAACTAAGCTGGAATACAGCAAGTAACCACAGACTGCACAAAATAGCAGCGGTGTGAAAGGATAAAATGGCACGCGGAACGGTCGCTGAATCTGCGGTTCTCGGTATCGCAGTACTAACAGCGATATGCCTGAAAGTAAAAAGAAAAACCAAAACACGGGAGCGGTATAGTCCACCATTGTTTCAAAGCCTTTGCGGGTGAACGTACCCAGTAAAACTAACGCCAGAGCGATCGCAGCTTGCCATAATAAGGCATAGCTGGGAGTGCTAGGACGTTGCCGCCAATGTCCCATAAAACTGAATATGGAAAAGTCTTGGCCAAGGGCATAATTAGTCCGCGCTCCGGTAAAAACAGTGGCGTTAAGTGCGCCCAAAGTCGAAATTGCTATCAATAAACTGATAAACCAAGCTCCTGGTGCGCCCCAAATAGCACGCATTAAATCGGCGGCTACGGCTTTTGAATTGGCCATGTTTGCTAATCCTAGTCCCCGCAGGTAAGCCAGATTGATCAGCAAGTAAATTACCGTAATTGTGCCAATACTCCAAAGGAGCGATCGCACGATGTTACGTTGGCGGTTTTGAATTTCTGCGGAAATGTAAGCTGCTTCATTCCAACCGCCATAAGACAGCAGCACAAATACCATCGCTAGTCCCCAGGTTCCTGATGCGGCAGATTCAACAGGAGGAGTAACATTAGGCGCAGCAGTTAACCCAATTAATACAACTAGCAATAACCCCAAGACTTTCGCCAAAGTTAGTAAGTTTTGTGTCCATTTGCCCTGTTGCAAGCCGATGATATTTAAAGCAGTTAACAAAGCGATCGCAAATGCTGCATAAATCGAAGGTGAAAAGTTTCCTAGCTGCCAAATTTGGGAAGCGTAATCACCAAAGACAAATGCCAACAGAGTAATTGAACCAGTCTGGATGACTGTCATCCGCGCCCAGGCAAATAAAAAGGCGACTCCCCGCCCAAAAGCACGCTTGAGATAGTAATAAACCCCGCCAATATCGGGGTATGTCGTCGCTAACTCTGCATAGCACAATGCGCCAACCAGAGAAACCACACCACCGATCAACCAAAACATTAGTACAGCAAGGCCACTACCTGCTTGTGCTGCTACCAAGGCGGGAGTTTGAAAAATCCCTGCACCAATCACGATACCGACAATCAACGCGACAGCATCTGATAGTGTCAGTGATGGCTTAGGTGCTGCGGTATCTGCTAAACCTTCAAGTAAACTGTACTTTTCATGTCTATTCACATTGACACCAATTTAAAAATGATTGAACTCTGTCACCTGTTCCCTGTCACCTGTCACCTATTACTGTGTAATGAGTAATGGAAAACATGAATTACTTTTTTATGGTTAACAATAAATGTGACTAGAAAATGACAACGGATGTGTAACTGTCACAAAGGCAACTTAATTTGCCTTACTTAGTTCGCTCTTGACACTGAGATGACCGCCGTCTGCTTCAATTATTTGTTGAGCGATCGCTAATCCTAAAAAAAGCTATTAAACGCAAGTTTTCTGGGTTTACACTCAGCACGGGCTGAACGCCCCGCTACCGCTAACAGCACTCAGCACTTTGCTACATTTTTCCCTACCAGGATTTAGGCGATAGCCCATACCGTAAATAGTTTCCAGCCAGTCTGCTACATCTAACAACTGTAAACGCTGGCGCAGACGGCGTACCAAGGTTGTCATCGCGTTACTCTCTGGTTCGCTACCCCACTGCCATAAGGCTTGTTCAATTTGACTACGGCTTAAAATTTGATATGGGTGGCGCATCAAGTATTCTAGTAACTGAAATTCACGGGTAGATAACTCTACAGTTGCTTGACCCCGCTCTACTATCAGAGTCGAAATGTGCAATTGTAGATCAGCAAGTTGGAGTTTTTCTCCTTGCCAAACAGGCGATCGCCTACCTAAAGCTCGCACTCTGGCTAATAACTCAAACAAATCTGTCGGTTTTACCAGATAGTCATCTGCGCCAGCATCCAAGCCTGTAACTTTTGCGCCAGTGGTGTCTTTTGCTGTCAATATCAAAACAGGTGCTGTTTTACCAGCTTGTCGATACTGACGACATAGTTCTAATCCACTTATTTCCGGTAGCATCCAGTCTAATATTAATAAGTCATAGTCTCGCTGGGAAATTGCCCACTGCGCGATCGCCCCGTTTTCTATACCATCTACAATATGTCCAGCTTGAGACAATGCTGTTTGTAGGGGTTCTAATTGCGCCGTATCATCTTCTACCAGAAGTATTCGCATCGTTAGCTAGTTTCAGTTTTTCAATCCCTGATAGTAGAAAATATGACTCAGTAAAGCTTCTGTCATCGGTGGTATTTTTAACAAACTAAAAAATCAGCCACTGGTAGTAGGCAAGATAGCTGTTTAGCGATCGCTAAACACATTGAAATTAAAAGTAGAATCTATTACTGGGAAAAAGTAGCAAGTCTACAATTTCACCAACGATTAAACCCGATCCCGCCAGCAATGTTAACACCCGGAATGAATCTTTTTTATCGAAGCCGGCAAAACGCATTTCTAAATCTGCTAAAAATGTAGTTGCGATCGGGATGAGAAACAAACTTAACAATAGTGACCAACTTGCGATTAAAGCAATTGAGGCACTTAAAGATAAAACAACAATTAAGGTTTTAGAACCAAATGCCACTAAGTTTTCTAGCCAAGAATTGCTCTTTCGGACAACAGCTAGAGCCACAGTAGCAATAAAAGCCCCTGCTAACCAAATAATGTCATGTACAGCCAGATACCATCCCAGTAAGGCATAAGCCAGCCACAGTAACACAAGAGGTATCACAGGAATTTTTTTCACAAATTCCGTGTTCATCTTTCTTCAACTGATAATAATTTTGAAATTGATTGATATTCTAAATTCTAATCAGAAATTGGTTATGGCAGTCAGTTTACCCTAAATTGTAATTAATATTTTGTAAAAATTACACATAAAAATAAGGACTCGAAAATATTTAAATACTCAATAGACCTATCTTTAAAATAAATTTTATGGGAAAATAAACAGAAAAATGTAAACTAAGTATAATAATGACAATTCCCCTAGAAAGAATAGAATTATACCCCCAGGAGTCAAAAACGACACATAATTTGCGAATGTACATTAAAGCCAGCAGCTGGATTTGAACCTGCGACCTTCCGATTACAAGTCGGATGCACTACCACTGTGCTATGCTGGCAATTGGATTTTTGGCTATCACAACCTCACCGATTAACTATTATAGCATAAGCAAAATATTTGTCTAGAGGACAACAAAAAATCCTTGATTTGAATTATCGATAAAGTTGATAAATTAATATTCATAGCAAAAGCTAACTTAAAATCCTAGGCTGGATGCAAAAAGACTGAATACAGTTTTAAACTGTATTTTTTTTGGCACGGCTAGGTAAAGAAACAGAAATAGATGATTGTTCTTTACAACACAAAAACATGGCAGTGTTAATCGGACGAGATTTATTAAGCCTGGCGGACTTTAGTCCAACAGAACTTCAAGAACTTCTGCAATTGGCAATCCAACTTAAATCTCAACAGCTAAAATTGCGGTGTAATAAGGTGTTGGGTTTGTTGTTTTCTAAAGCTTCAACTCGCACGCGCGTTAGTTTTACAGTAGCGATGTACCAACTGGGTGGACAGGTAATTGATCTTAACCCGAATGTTACTCAAGTGAGCCGCGGCGAACCCATACAAGATACAGCACGGGTGTTAGATAGATATTTAGATATTTTGGCAATTCGGACTTTTGCACAGCAGGATTTAGAAGTTTTCGCTAACCATGCCACAATTCCGGTAATTAATGCCCTGACTGATGCCGAACATCCCTGTCAAATATTGGCTGATTTATTGACTATTCAAGAATGTTTTGGTAGATTGGCTGACTTAACTTTGACTTATGTGGGTGATGGGAATAATGTGGCTAATTCTTTGATGTTGGGTTGTGCTTTGGCGGGGATGAATGTCAGAGTTGCTACTCCCCCAGGATATGAACCAGATGCCAAAATTGTAGAACAAGCGCGAGCGATCGCGGGTGGTAAAACAGAAGTTCTTCTGACTCATGACCCAGAATTAGCCGCAAAGGAAGCATCTGTACTTTACACTGATGTTTGGGCAAGCATGGGACAAGAACAAGAAGCCGACAACCGAATGCCAATCTTCCAACCTTATCAAATTTCTGAACAAATGTTGAGCTTGGCTAATCAAGATGCAATTGTTTTACATTGCTTACCAGCCCATCGAGGTGAAGAAATTACTGAAGAAGTAATTGAAGGTTCACAATCACGAGTTTGGGATCAGGCCGAAAATCGTCTGCACGCACAAAAAGCCTTGCTGGCTGGTATTTTGGGGGCTGAGTGAACAGTAACATCTGAAAAGATAAAAGGCAAAAGAAGCAAAAATTTTTGCTTCTTTTGCCTTTTATTTTTTTAATTTCATCTTGTTATATGTGGTTTTTTGTAGTACTAATGTTCTAGGGACATTTGTATTTACTTCCAATAATTATTATGGAACGTCTAACAGAAGCTCAACAAGAATTATATGAATGGCTGGCAGAATATATCCGAATGCACCAGCATTCTCCTTCGATTCGCCAAATGATGCAAGGAATGAATCTGAAGTCGCCAGCACCGATTCAAAGTCGCTTAGAACATTTACGAAATAAAGGCTACATTGAATGGACTGAGGGTAAAGCCCGCACAATTCGGATTTTACATCCAGCAAAGCAAGGTGTACCAATTTTAGGTAATATCGCTGCGGGTGGTTTAATTGAACCTTACACTGAAGCTGTAGATTATCTAGACTTTTCTAACTTCTCCCTACCGCCACAAACCTATGCTTTGCGGGTGACAGGGGACAGTATGATTGAAGATTTAATTGCCGATGGGGATGTAGTATTTTTATTGCCAGTACCAGAACCAGATCAACTGAAAAATGGCACGATTGTTGCTGCTAGAGTTGATGGGTATGGTAGTACATTAAAGCGTTTTTATCGCAGTGGCGATCGCGTCACTCTCCAACCCGCTAACCAAAAGTATAACCCCATTGAAGTTTCAGCCATGCAAGTACAAGTGCAAGGTTCTCTCGTTGGCGTTTGGCGTGGCTACAACTGAAGTATGAAGTATGAAGTATGAAGTATGAAACTTTTTTCTTTCCTCTCTTGGCGCACTTGGCGGTTTGATAATGTTCCTAACTCAAATAGGATTGCCATAGAAGAAGAAATTTAAATTTCAGACTTTAAACTTCAGACTTCACACTTTCTTTAAGGTTTGTTTTTGATATTTTATGTATCTGACGAAAAATCTAGTGCAGCAACAGCCCTCTTTCCGGCTAAGATTACCCTTTGTCAGGGAGAGTAGAGGAAGTTACCAGACTCAGCAACCATTACCAGGATGCCCCAAAATACCGCCATCTCTGCAATTGCGCCAGTATCAGCGACAAGCTGTAACTAACTGGTTTGCTAATAACGGCAGAGGAACGTTGAAAATGGCGACTGGTAGTGGTAAAACTATTACTGCATTGGCGATCGCTTGTGAATTGTACCAGCAAATTAACCTACAAGTGCTGTTGGTGGTGTGTCCCTATCGTCATCTTGTTACCCAATGGGCGCGAGAATGCGAAAAATTTAATTTACAACCAATATTAGCCTTTGAGAATGTCCACAATTGGCAAAGTCAACTTTCTACCCAACTTTATAATCTGCGTTCTGGTTCTCAAGGCTTTGTCACAGTCATTACTACCAACTCCACATTAATTGGTGAGGGTTTGCAATCGCAACTCAAGTATTTGCCTCCAAAAACTTTAATTATTGGTGATGAAGCCCATAATTTAGGCGCACCAAAATTAGAAGAAAGCTTACCTCGGCGTGTTGGTTTGAGGCTGGCGTTATCAGCGACACCTGAACGATATTTTGATGATTTTGGTACGCAATCTTTATTTGATTATTTTGGCCCAGTGCTGCAACCGGAGTTTACCTTAAGGGATGCGATCGCTCAAGGGGCTTTGGTTCATTATTTGTATTATCCTATTCTTGTAGAATTAACAGAAACAGAAAGCATTGCCTATTTAAAATTAACCAAAAAAATCGGGCGCTCTCTACTTTATCGAGAACGTTGTAGAGACATTAAATCTAACGTTTCTACATTAGAAGACAGCGAAGATTTAAAGTCGTTATTAATGCAACGAACTAGATTAATTGGTGCAGCAAAAAATAAACTTTATGCTTTGCGCGACTTAATGACAACTCGCCGCGAAACCACTCACACACTTTTCTATTGCAGCGATGGTTCCCTAGAAACAGGAGAACGTTCATCTCTGCGTCAACTCAAAGCCGTTGTCAAAATTCTGGGAGGGGAATTAGGCTATAAAGTCAGTACCTACACAGCCCAAACTCCTTTACAAGAAAGAGAAGTTTTACGTCAGCAATTTGAAAATGGTGAATTACAAGGTTTGGTAGCAATTCGCTGTTTAGACGAAGGAGTTGATATTCCCGCAATTCAAACAGCAGTGATTTTATCGAGTTCTGGTAATCCTCGCCAATTTATTCAGCGACGGGGACGAGTTCTGCGTCCTCATCCTAGCAAGGAAAGGGCGATTATCTACGATATGATCGTCCTACCGCCAGATTTAGATAGAGAAACAATAGAAGTTGAACGCAACCTATTAAGAAAAGAACTGCGGCGTTTCGTTGAATTTGCCGATTTAGCTGACAATGCTGGTGAAGCGAGGATGAAATTACTAGATTTACAAAAGCGATATGGATTATTAGATGTTTAATTTTGTAAAATTTTGTTTGCTATCTAAAAATAGTTGCACTCAATATGAAAAAATAGTATTAGTTAAAATTCGATATTAGTAAAATTTTTATGGCGGCAAATGCTCAATTATATTTAAGTTAGAAAATATTTCTATAGTATATCGGTAAAACCTGAATAATTAAAGTGCTTTTTGTCAAAAAAATAAAATTTATACCACATAATTCACCAAAATTAAAGATAAGAATAATAGTGACATTGCGGATGTAAAATTGGCGATCGAGACAGCTAGAATAAAGCATAACTCATTCTAAACCGAGATGTTGCCAGAGCAAAATATCGATGATGTGCAAGAGCCAATTACTAGCGCCCCAGCGGAAGTGCGGCAAATTATTGAGCGCGTATGGCATTTAGAAAAAAGCAGGCTAGATAAGAAAAGTAATAGCCCCATCAACGATGATATTTTGCTAATTGTCAAGGAAGCCATACAATGAAGCTCGCCTCAATTAAACTGTGTAACTTTCGCTCTTTTTATGGCAGAACACCAGAGATAGTTGTAGCGGGTGGTGATATTCTCAACACCACGATTATTCATGGTAATAATGGATCTGGAAAAACTAGTTTACTTAATGCTTTTACATGGGTATTATATGAGAAGTTTAGTGCTGCCTTTGCCTCAACAGAGCAGTTGGTGAATAAAAGGGCGATCGCTGAAGCCAAAACTGGGCAATCGATAGAATGTTGGGTAGAAGTTAACTGGGAGCATGAAGGTAAACGCTACAATGCCAAACGCCAGTGTCGGATTTATAAAGATAAAACCGACTTCGACTTACTCAAAACAGAATTATTAATGCAAGTTGCTGGGGATGATGGTAGATGGTATTTTCCCCTTCAGAAACCAGAAGAAATTATTGGGCAAATTTTACCAGCAAGTTTACACCAATACTTTTTCTTTGATGGTGAAAGAATTGAAGAAATAGTCCGCTCAGACAAAAAAGCTGAAATTGCCGAAGCTATCAAGATTTTCTTGGGTGTAGAAGTAATTAATCGTTCTATTAAACACCTGGGTGAAGCCAAAAAAAGTTTAGAAAATGAATTAAAAGCCATTGGGGACTCGGAAATTAAACAACTTTTAAGAGAACAAGCCAAGCTAGAACAAGAAATTGAACATATCAATTCAAGACAAACAGAAATTAAACAAGAATTAGAATATCAACAAAGCTTTAAAAAAGAAACAAGTAATCGTTTACTTGAACTTAGCGCTGCCAAAGAAATGCAAGACAGAAGACAAGAATTAGAAAACCAAAAAACATCTAATCAAGAAAATTTACGACAAGCTAGAGAAGCGCTAAAAAAAATCATTTCTGCACGCGGATATACAATTTTATTATTGGATACTACAACTCAATTTCGGAAAATTATTCATGATTTGAAAGAACGAGGTGAATTAACATCGGGAATTTCACGAGAATTTATTAACGAATTACTCAAAAGTAAACGCTGTATTTGTGGTGCAGACTTACACGATGGTAGTCATACCCATGCAAATGTAAGTATCTGGTTAGATAAAGCTGGTTCTTCACTGGTAGAAGAAACCGCAATTCGGATGAGTGTCCAAGTCAATGAAATTGAAAAGCAAGCCATAACATTTTGGGAAGAAGTAGACGGAGAACAATTAAGAATTAGTCAGTTACGCCAGAATATATCCCAAATTGAAACTGAATTAGATAGTATTCAAGAACGTTTGCGTAAAGATGCTAACGAAGAAATTAGCAGTTTACAGAAACGCCTAGATGAGATTGAAAGTAAAATTGATGAATTAAACAGAGAGCAAGGCGCAAATCAACAACGCATTTCGCACCTGAAAATCGAGATTGATGCTTTAGCAAAACAAATAGCCAAGCAGAAACTTAATGAAGAAAAGCAATTACTAGCACAAAGACGCATTAACGCTACCCAAGATGCTATTGAACGTTTAACCGAAGTCAAAAACCGTCAAGAAAAACAGTTTCGTTGGCAATTGGAAAAGCGATTGCAAGAAATATTTACAGCAATATCTTTTGCGCCATATCTCCCAAAAATTAGCGATAAATATGAACTCACATTAGTAGAAAATACAGCGTGTGTAGAATCACTGGTTGCAGCATCTACTGGTGAAAATCAAATCCTTAGTTTGTCTTTTATTGCCAGTATTATTGATAAAGTACGCGAATGGAGTGAAAAGCGCAAAGTTTTAACTGTACCAAATAGTAACACTTTTCCAATTGTTATGGATTCTCCATTTGGTAGCTTGGATGAAACTTATCGTCGCCGCATTGCCCAAACACTTCCTGAGTTAGCAAATCAGTTAATAATTTTAGTAACTAAAACTCAATGGCGTGGTGAAGTAGCACAAGAAATGGCGAATAGAATTGGTAGAGAATATGTGCTTACCTATTACTCCTCTAAGCCAGATTGTGAACAAGATTATATTGATTTAGGCGAAGAAAAATACCATTTAGTTAAGCAAAGTCCTAATGAATTTGAATATACTGAAGTAATTGTAGTTGAACGCGATTGGTAATTCTTCCATAATTAATTCATAATTCATCGTTTTTATTTTTTTTAAGTATTACCACAGTTCACAATTTATAAATGTTATCTTTCGATTGCGAAAAAACGTGATAAGAATCAATATTTGAATTTGATTTTGCGTCATAATTCTGTCTATTTTTTTGAACGTTAATCAAGTTATATTCAATGTTTTCAGCGTAGATGGCAAAAGTAATATTAAAAATTTCTAGAAAATGAATAACCCATTTGCATTCATCTTCCGATAATTTTTCGTAATACTGAATTAAATTCGCAATTCTGATTTCTAAATGACAGCGAGAATTTTGACAAATTAAAATAATTTTCAGTAGTATAATCACCAAAGTTAATGGATGACCTTGCGAAAGTAATAACAGAAATAATTGTGAAGGCTCTCGACCATTTTCTGTAGTTAGACAATCAATTAAACGATTACAACTTCTTAAAAATAGGTTTTTGTCTAAAATTTCTTCATCATACTCTGGTTTCCAATTAGATAAGTTTTCTGTTAATTGTTGATTTAAAATTTTGACTAAATCTATGTTTTTAACAGAAAAAAATAAGTATTTACGTACACTTTCTTTAAATTGTTTAAACGTTTGATTATGAGTTTGTTTGATAAATATATTGGCTAGATTTTCGTAACTAAATAAACCTTTCTTAACAATAATCATTTTAATTAAACGCAAAACATCATCGCCCAAAATACTAGGATTGACGTAGCGTGTAGTACTCGAAGCGGATGACTGAGAACGAGCAATATACATTGCTAAATCAAATTTAAAGTTGTCCTTTATTTGTTTAGAAAGTTGACTTGCAGCTTCTTGTTGCTCTTTGGGGTTATTAGCATCAAAAGATTGAGCAACTAATAAATAAGCTGCATAGCGATTAGCCCAGTGAACTTTGCTTTTGTTATCGTGTCTATGAGCAAATAATTTTAATTCTTTATAGTCTTCACTTTTAACAAAATTACCCAACCAGCGTTGATAAATATGCAGGCTGGTGTTTTTACTTGTTTGAGACTGAGAATCATAATTAGCAAATAAATTAATTAATTGTTGAATATATTCATATTTTCTTTTAGATGCCCAATTATTAACTATAATGTAGCAACAACGCTTGATGGTATTGCTAAATTCCCGTTCATTATTAGCCAGCAATAATCTCCGAATTACTGGTACAGTATTTAAACTGCCTGATTCTAGAAAATCAAGAAATAATCGTTTAAATTCTCGCAAGACATCTTCTGGAGATTTTTGATTAGCAACTTCCATGAAGAAGCTATATATTTTTTCTTGCCCAATTTGTAGATGGGTTTTGACAATATCTTGTTCTTCTAAATTCGTATATAAACTATGAGCGGTCATGGAAGTTATCAAGACCAATGAAGTGGATGGATCTATTATCAGATTAACTTTGATTACCTACAGGATCAATCATTTTTTCAAAGATAAAGTAATTTTTTGAATGAGGTTTGATAAATTTACTTAAGTCTTCTTCAAAATTAAATTAAAGAACTAAATTATTAAGGGAAATTACATAGATTTTGAACTGGGAGCGATCGCAATGCTGTATTGAGTTTTTGAACCATCAAGAGCACAATACGTATATATACATTTAAACTAATCATTGTGTAAACACAAAAAATAATTAATCGCTCGAATAATTCCCATCTCGGTCAGACCTGTAATGTCGCTAATGACTCGCTCTTACGACGAGCAAAATTGCTCCGTGAACCAGCTAGTGCAACGCAGAAAAAAGCGGGCTAACCGCTATAGTAGGGTTAGCCCGTGCAGCTTTGGGAACGCGCAGAGAAATTATTATTGCAATACCAACTTGACGTTAGCGTTTTGCAGACCGCGCTGTTTTACTTCAGCCAAAGTCTTGTTAACTGCATATTTTTGGTTGATGGAGTTGATCAACTCGGTTTGGTTGTGCTTTTTAGCAACGCCCCACAAGTCAGCGATCAGGTCGAAAGAACCATCGCTATTGCGAGACCAGCCGAGATCATATTCGCCTTCCAAAACAGCAACGATGTCAGAACGAACACGCTGACCGTTATAACCACGGACATCAGCTTCTGTCTTTACGGTAATACCTAAGTCGCGCAAGGAAGCTTTCAGGATTTCTGCGTCGGTGATTTTGGTGCGAAGAGTGCTAAAGTGAGACATTTGGGTTTCCTCCAATGAGAAGATTGAGAAAAAAACAACGGTTTATCTTCAGCAAGCCGCGCTTATAGAGAGGCGGCTTTTTCTTTTAACTGCTAGTTTTTTTAACTAGCCTTTCCCCCTGGGTTAGCAAGGGAAAGCTTTTAAAACTCCATTCGCTGGTATTCAGCAACGGAGGCTGCGGCTGGTCTTGCCCGCTGTCTAGCCCAGTCTCTTAGGGCTGTTACCTGTTCTTGCATCGTGCGAGACAGGGGCAATGTTGCCTTCAGTGCAGCAATAATATCTAGTTGGGTGAACTCACGGTCTTGGGCAAATGCTTCATACATTGCCGCTATGATCGCCTGTTCAATTTCTGCCCCAGAAAACCCATCGGACATCTTGGCTAATTGTTCCAAATCAAACCGCGAGATGTCATCACGACGGCGCTTGCTTAGGTGGATATTGAAAATATCGCGCCGTTCTTCAGGAGTAGGCAGATCCACAAAGAATATTTCATCAAACCTACCTTTCCTCAAGAATTCCCCAGGTAAGCGTTCGACTCGGTTGGCTGTCGCCATCACAAACACTGGAGATTTCTTTTCTTGCATCCATGTGAGGAAAGAACCAAAGATTCTGCTTGATGTACCGCCATCGGAATCACCGGAACCAGAACTACCAGCAAAAGATTTATCTAACTCGTCAATAAACAGAATCGCTGGAGAGATGGATTCTGCTGTTTTAAGGGCGTTACGCAGATTTGCTTCACTTCGTCCCACCATTGAGCCATCGTATACGCGTCCCATATCCAAGCGCAACAGCGGTAAACCCCAAAGTCGGGATGTAGTTTTAGCTATCAGTGATTTACCACAACCGGGGACTCCTAAAATCAGCATTCCTTTTGGTTGGGGTAAACCATACTCTCTTGCTCTTTCTGTAAAGGCATTAGAGCGTTGCTTGAGCCATTTTTTTAGCTCTTCTAAACCACCTATAGCGTCAATGGTTTCATCTTCTTCGATGTATTCTAATATACCATTACGCCGAATTAGTTGCTTTTTCTCTGACAGAACTATATCAACTTCTTCTTCTGTTAGCCGTCCCGTGGTAACTTGCGCTTTACGGTAGACTTTCTCAGATTCGTCTTTAGTTAAACCTAAAGCTGCTCTGAGAAGCTTTTCACGCGCCTCTGTTGTCAGCCGTCGCCCACGATGATGCTCTAAGTGGTGAGTTAAGACTTTATTCAACTCCGCCATATCTGGCAACTGGAAGTCTAAAACTACTACTTCCTTCTCCAGTTCTATGGGAACCTGCTGCATGGGCGACATTAAAATAATATTTTTTTGTTGCCCTTTAAAACTAGGGATGGCATCACGCAACGATCTTGTGGTTGCAGGTGCATCAATAAATGGATGTAAATCTTTAAGAATAAATATACCTGGTTCCCTCTGGCGGATTATCCAATCTATAGCCGCTTCAGGAGAAACAGTGTTGTGTTGGCTCACATTCCGGGGTTGACCATACTCCACAATGCCATGAGTTACTGTCCACACATAGACTCGGCGCTGAGGCTTTAACACTTGAGCGATTGTGGAAATTGCTTGCTCTGCCCGCTCTTCCTCGGAGGTCACAAGGTAGATTAGAGGGTATTGAGCTTGAATGAGGATGTTGAGCTCTTCTTTCATACAATCGACCTACTTGAGACCTTATACAGTAAAGAACAGACTTTGTTTGTACTTGAATTATGAATCACTTATCCATAATTCTTATCTAGCAAGGGACTAGCTCTTCCTCACCCTTGGGATGGGTTTCTACTCGCTCCATTTCATCAATGGAAAGATGATCTTGACCAATCAATCCAGGTTGATTACCTAAAGCAACTAATTCTCCGTCACGCAATGCTAGTGAACTTTCACAACTTGGGCAGGAATATAGTCTATGAGTTCTACCATAAGCAGAAGCTTCTATTTCTTCTACTAATTCTGAGTTCGCCAAGTAAAAGCACAGGGCACGTTCGGCTAGGTCTGACATTGGTTCAGAATCAATTGCTGAACGAATTTTCAGCCTTTTGTGTAGTTCTGGCGATATATAAAAAGTAACCTTTTGCTTAGCTTGCATATAACTCTTTGGCGGTCTTACCCGGGTATGTATATCACGTTATCGGCTCCTTCATCCCTTGTCAAGCTGTCAAAACGTTTTGACGGCTGTTTTGTTACATTTATTTATATACTTGGTAACACTAGTTGGTACATCAAGTTCTTTATAAAACATTTAACTTAATTGAACCAATGTTTATATGAGCAGCAGAAAAATATTTGTAAATCCTTGATAGAGTGCA
Source organism: Fortiea sp. LEGE XX443 (assembly GCF_015206815.1). Classification (GTDB taxonomy): domain Bacteria; phylum Cyanobacteriota; class Cyanobacteriia; order Cyanobacteriales; family Nostocaceae; genus Nostoc_B. The sequence continues at coordinate 125,943 of NZ_JADEXZ010000002.1, read as the reverse complement.
TATTTTAAAGACTTTGATACAATCAATCATCTTGAATAAAAAGTGTAATCAGGTCTGCTGTTACCGTGAAAACTCGTAATTTAACACACAAAAAATGTACTAAATATCAAATTACTACTGGAGCGATCGCTTTATCTCTGATGTTGTGGGGGTGTGTAGCGCCTAGCGTCAACGTTTCTGGTACGCAATGGAAAAATTATAAAAATTCCCGTTATGGCTTTGAATTTCCTTATCCCAGTAATTGGACTGTTTTAGCAGCGCCAGAAAATAACGACGGTATTGCCTTAGTCTCACCACGCAGCCAAACCGTGGAAATTAGAGCATGGGCAAGTAATCAGTTACCAGATACAGTAAATGACAAGCATAATTCTAAAAAGAATATAAATTCTAACTTTCAGACGAATCAAGGCGTATCTGGGGTTTTATTAGTAGAAGTTGGTCAGCAAATCGGTTCCATGAAACTGACCTTAACTCAAGGTAAAATCACATATTATTGGCAAGGACACAGCCCAAGCCAAGATTTTTCTAATTATTACCCGCTGTTTTATTACATTGCCCAGCAGTATCGCATTCCTCAATAAAATCAAAAGGTAAAAGGCAAAAGATTTTTACTTTTGCCTTTTTACTTTTTACTGACTTTCATGGTTAAGGGGGTACATAAACCTGATAGATTTAGCTATCAGCGAGTAAAAACAGGTGAAAATGAAAGTCCTGGTTATTGGTGGCGATGGGTATTGCGGTTGGGCAACCGCACTTTACCTCTCCAATCGAGGTTACGATGTTGGAATTTTAGATAATTTGGTGCGTCGGCACTGGGATAACGAACTTGGTATCGCAACTCTGACTCCGATCGCTCCCATTCAACAACGTATCCAGCGCTGGCAAGATTTGACCGGCAAATCTATCGACCTATTTGTTGGCGATATTACTAATTACGAATTTCTTCAGAAAGCTTTACATCAATTTGAACCAAATGCGATCGTGCATTTTGGTGAACAGCGTTCTGCACCATTCTCCATGATTGACCGTGAACATGCAGTTCTCACACAGGTCAACAACGTAGTTGGTACACTCAACTTGCTGTACGCCATGCGCGAAGATTTCCCTAATTGTCATTTAGTCAAGTTGGGGACAATGGGTGAATATGGTACACCCAACATCGATATTGAGGAAGGGTATATCACCATTGAACACAATGGGCGTAAAGATACTCTTCCTTATCCCAAGCAGCCCGGTTCAATGTATCACCTCAGTAAAGTGCATGATAGCCACAACATCCACTTTGCTTGCCGCATTTGGGGATTACGTGCTACAGACTTAAACCAAGGGATAGTTTACGGCGTTCTTACCGAAGAAACGGGAATGGACGAACTCTTAATTAACCGCCTTGATTACGATGGGATATTTGGTACAGCATTAAATCGCTTCTGTATTCAAGCAGCGATCGCTCACCCCTTAACTGTCTATGGCAAAGGTGGACAAACGCGTGGATTCCTGGATATTCGGGATACCGTGCGCTGTGTTGAAATAGCGATCGCCAATCCTGCTGAACCAGGAGAATTCCGTGTCTTCAACCAATTTACTGAATTATTCAGCGTTGGTGACTTGGCATTAATGGTGAAAAAAGCAGCTAATTCCTTGGGATTAAACGTTGAAATCAACAACCTAGATAACCCCAGAGTTGAGAAAGAAGAACATTACTTCAACGCCAAAAATACTAAACTGCTTGACCTCGGATTACAACCTCACTACCTCTCAGATTCGTTACTTGATTCACTGCTGAACTTTGCCGTCAAATATCAGCAACGAGTTGATAAAAAACAAATTCTGCCCAAAGTTTCTTGGCATCGGAAGTAAGACAAAATTAACACAAGAAAATTTTCGCTCTCAAAGAATGTGAGGATTTAGAGGAGGTAAAGAGATTGAATTAGGGGTGTAGGTTTCCGCTGTGAGACATTCGGCAAAATTTTGTCGAGTTGTACAGCCATCGAAGCCTGATGCCGAAATCTAAACACGTTCAACAATTAATTTTTTGTGTATTGGAGGCGTTGTATTGCAACGTCTCCACGAACCATTAGTTAAGAAATTATTTGATCAAAACTTCATAAAACCTAAATTGTAACCATCCAGAATTGATCGTGCTACAGAAGAAGGTTTACCCTGTTTTTGAGACCAAAATCTAAAACATCTGGGATTAACTGCTTCCAATAGTTTTTTATGAGAATAGCCTTATTCACCGAAACCTTTTTGCCTAAGGTAGATGGCATAGTTACACGCCTACGCCACACCGTTGATCATCTACAACGCAATGGAAATCAAGTCTTAGTAATTGCCCCTGAGGGTGGTATCACAGAACATAAAGGAGCGAAAGTTTACGGCGTTGATGGCTTTCCTTTACCTCTGTATCCAGAGTTGAAAATGGCACTGCCTCGCCCAGCAATTGGTTATGCTTTAGAAGAGTTCCAGCCCGATGTGATTCATATTGTGAATCCAGCAGTTTTAGGATTAGCTGGAATTTTTTATAGCAAAGTCTTGAAACTTCCCTTAGTAGCCTCTTACCATACTCATTTACCCCAATATCTCCAGCATTACGGTTTAGGAATGTTAGAAGGGCTACTGTGGGAACTGCTCAAAGGCGCTCATAATCAAGCATTATTGAATCTTTGTACCTCTACAGCCATGATAGAAGAACTATCATCGCATGGCATTGAAAGAGTCGATTTGTGGCAACGGGGAGTAGATACAGAATTATTTCACCCTGATTTAGCCAGTTTAGAAATGCGATCACGTCTTTCTCAAAATCATCCCGAAAGTCCTTTGCTGCTTTATGTTGGCCGTCTATCTGCCGAAAAAGAAATTGAGCGAATTAAACCAATTTTAGCAGCAATTCCCCAAGCACGATTAGCTTTGGTAGGAGATGGCCCCCATCGCCAAGCACTAGAAAAACATTTTGCTGGGACAAACACTAATTTTGTCGGCTATCTCATTGGAAGGGAGCTAGGTTCTGCCTTTGCTAGTGCTGATGCCTTTATTTTTCCTTCTCGTACAGAAACACTAGGCTTAGTTCTATTAGAAGCAATGGCCGCTGGTTGTCCCGTAGTTGCAGCCCGTTCTGGAGGAATTCCTGATATTGTTACAGATGGCGTGAATGGATATCTTTTTAACCCCAAAGCTGATATTCAAGATGCCATTTCTGCAACAATTCGTCTCTTGGAAAATCAACAAGAACGAGATACTATCCGTCAAAACGCCCGCAAGGAAGCAGAAAAGTGGGGATGGGCAGCTGCCACACGTCAACTACAAGATTACTATCAAAAAATAGTCTCGGCGAAACAACCGACAGCAGTCGTTTAAATTAGGGCTTTGAATTGTGGGGCGGGTTTGCTCCACAATTTTCGGGAACAGCGATTAATGATAGATACAAGCGAAATCTAAAATCTAAAATCTAAAATCTAAAATTTCCATGACTCTTCCCAATCCTGGTAGCGTCTTGGCTACATTAACCGAACTTACGCAAGTTAATCGCACCCACGCCTTACTGCGTCGTGTCAAAGACCTTTCTGTTAACGAATTTGTTTGTTTACTTGACTTTATTACCGCTGAGTTTCAACAATTTCTCAGAGCAATTGAACTGATCAATAATGAAGCTCTAGAGACAATGTTGGAGAAGGTACTAGAAGCAATCACACTCAAAATTGGCCAAATTCTTCAAGCCGAACACACAGCTATTTTTTTAGTTGACTATGATAAAGGTCAGCTTTGGTCAAAAGTTCCCCAAGACAATAGTCAAAAATTTTTAGAAATTAGGACTCCGATTACTGTTGGCATTCCGGGTCATGTTGCTAGTACAGGCCAATACTTGAATATTGCCGAAACTGCTACTCATCCCCTATTTAGTCCTGATTTAGAAAAACAAATGGGCTACAGAATTCGCAACATTTTATGTATGCCCGTTTTGAGTAGCAAAAATCAAATTGTAGCCGTAGTACAGCTAGTAAATAAAGATGGCAACATTCCGTTTAATCATGAAGATGAAGACTGTTTTCGGGATTTTGCCGCTTCTATTGGAATTATTTTAGAAACTTGTCAGTCTTTTTATGTAGCAGCTCGCAATCAACGGGGAGCAACAGCACTGTTACGAGCGACTCAAACCCTAGGGCAAAGTTTAGATTTAGAAGCAACTTTGCAAATAGTTATGGAGCAAGCTCGAATTTTAATGCAAGCAGACCGCAGTACGCTGTTTTTATATCGCAAAGAAATGGGCGAACTCTGGACAAAAGTAGCAGCCGCAGCAGATCAGACAGACTTCATGGAAATTCGGATGCCGACGAATCGTGGCATTGCTGGCTATGTGGCATCTACAGGGGAAGCATTGAATATTCCTGATGCTTATAAAGACCCCCGTTTTGACCCCAATACAGATAGAAAAACTGGGTATGCAACTCGAAATATTTTATGTTTGCCAGTGTTTAATTCTGCTAATGAATTAATAGGTGTAACCCAGTTAATTAATAAGCAAAAAGGGAGTTTTACTGCTTCTGATGAAGAGTTTATGCGGGCTTTTAATATTCAGGCAGGAATTGCTTTAGAAAATGCCCGATTGTTTGAGAATGTATTGCTAGAAAAACAGTATCAAAAAGACATTTTGCAAAGTCTTTCTGATGCTGTAATTTCTACAGATATGAACGGTCGAATTGTCACAATTAATGATGCAGCACTAGAGTTATTAGGTTGTCCCTTAGTGGAATCTAATAACAAAAATAATAAATTACTATGGGAACAAAATTTAATCGGTCGCTTTGTTTGGGAAGTAGTACCAATTGAAAATTTACAAATACGGTTAGAAGACAGTTTGACAACTGGAGCTAGACATTATGTACCAGAGCAAAGTTTGATGCTGGGGCGGTGTCCAGCACTGAGTTTAGAGGGACAATTTATAAGTGAGAATTTGGATTCAGTTAGTAATACGCAAAACTTAATTTTAGCAGTGCGCGATCGCACCAACCCCGATATTTTTATTCCTTGGAATTTACCTCTAACTCCCCAATCCCAATTCATTCCTGCTAGTCAGGTAGAACAATTAGAACGCAGTATTAATCTCACTGTCAATCCCCTAACTAACCCAGAAGGTGGAGTCAGAGGTGGTTTGGTTGTTTTGGAAGATATCAGTCAAGAAAAACGCCTGAAAACTACGATGTATCGTTACCTTACTCCCCATGTGGCAGAACAAGTTTTGGCTGTGGGTGAGGATGCTTTAATGGTGGGTGAGCGTAAGGATGTGACTATCTTATTTTCAGATATTCGTGGCTACACCACTTTGACAGAAAATCTAGGAGCAGCGGCGGTAGTATCGCTACTAAACCAGTATTTTGAAACGATGGTGGAGGCAGTTTTTAATCACGAAGGCACTTTAGATAAGTTCATTGGTGATGCCTTGATGGCCGTGTTTGGTGCGCCTTTACCACTGACAGAAAACCATGCTTGGCAAGCGATACAGTCAGCCTTGGAGATGCGCCAACGCCTTGAAGAATTTAACCAACGGCGCATTATTGAGGAACAACCGCAAATTCGCATTGGGATTGGGATTAGTTCTGGGGAAGTTGTTTCGGGTAATATTGGTTCCCAAAAACGCATGGATTACACCGTGATTGGTGATAGTGTGAATTTGAGCGCTCGCTTGGAAACTGTCACCAAAGAATATGGTTGTGATATTATTTTGAGCGAATTTACCTACCAGCTGTGCTGCGATCGCATTTGGGTGCGTCAGTTAGATAAAATTCGGGTCAAGGGTAAACACCAAGCTGTAAATATCTATGAGTTAATTGGCGATTGCCATACTCCCCTTGATGCTGATACCCAAGAGTTTTTATTTTACTACCATGCTGGTAGAGTTGCTTATTTATCTCGTAATTTTACTCAAGCGATCGCTTGTTTTACTGCTGCTAAATATATTCGACCCAAAGACAAAGCTGTTGAGGTTCATCTAGAACGCTCTCATAATTACCAGCAAACACCACCTCCAGATTCCTGGGATGGTGTTTGGGCAATTGTTAGCAAATAAAAACGTAATTTTTTGTGTTTTGTGTATAAAAAACATTGTTTATTTACTTGAATCCTGGAGATCGTTCGTGGAAGGGAGTAGCGAAAATATCAAGTAATCAGTAAAAATTAATTTTTAGCTTTATACTATTTATTTCTCCCAGTGTTTTCCCTTATTCCTCAGCTTCTCCACCTTCATTTTTAAAAGGATCTTCGCCAATTTGCAGTTGTTTTTTACTGTGTTTTAATTGTTTCCACAAAGCTTTAATTTGTTCATAAGCATCTTCTGGGGGAATTTTTCCACCTGTTTCTAAGCTACAAACATAACTAACTTTCTGAGCAAATTCTTGGAGATTTGCATTAAATACTAAGTTTTCTGGCTTGACTTGACCGTAATAGCGGCCATGAGGGTAAAGAAAATCATCTTTATTCACTATGTGATGCTCCACTTATTGAACTCCGTTATTGTCTTAATATCTGAAGTTTAGTCATCAGCTATGCACATATCCTACTTATAAATACAAAAGAGCTTCATCGGCATCTATCCTAAAATAGGAGTTGTGTAGCAAGTGCTAATAGTCTACCCTTCTGCCAACTGCTAATTTACATTGTCCTTGATTATTAATGGGGCGTGATCGCGTCTTTATTATAAAAGCTGAGAGTAAATATTAGGACATCACATCAAGAAAAAAACCAGTAATTTCTACAAGCTAAAAACCCAGGGAAAATATCATTTAAAACAAAACATAAGAACAAAAAAGTCTCCTAGTCAATAATATTGATTAATGAAGTTGGTAAGATAATTTACAGGTAAATACCCAACAAGAGCCAAATAAAGTGACTGTAAAAACCCCTAAATATTTTTAATGAGTAGTTTTTAGGCTTTTCATCGCTCACTCACTAGTAATTGACTAATCTTTGTTAACTAAAGATAAAATGGTGAAGCCCGAAAGGACACAAGCTGACCATTGCTGAAAACTCTACCTCCTACCATGTCTGTTCATTCCAAGCTATACGAAGGCAAAGCAAAGATACTCTATACAACAGACAATCCAGAAGTCTTGTTGGCTGACTTTAAAGATGATGCCACCGCTTTTAACGCCCAAAAGCGTGGCAGTATCCTCGGCAAGGGAAAAATTAACTGTAGTATTTCTAGCCAGTTATTTAAAAAATTGGAAGCAAACGGTATAAGAACCCACTTTATTGACAGCCCAGCCCCAAATCAAATGCGGGTGAAGGCAGTCAAGATTGTGCCACTAGAAGTAGTTGTCAGGAATATTGCGGCTGGTAGTCTAAGCCAGCAGACAGGTTTACCAGTAGGTACAGTTTTAAAACAGCCTTTGGTTGAGTTTTATTACAAAAATGATCAATTAGGAGACCCACTGTTGACGCGCGATCGCCTACTCTTGATGGAACTCGCCACAGCGGAACAAGTAGACACAATTACGAATCTTGCATTGCAAGTCAACGATTTTCTGATTAGCTTTTGGCGGCAATGTGGCATAACACTAGTAGACTTCAAACTAGAATTTGGTTTGGACTCACAACAGCAGATACTATTGGCAGATGAGATTAGCCCAGACACCTGTCGTTTGTGGGATACAGCAGAAGCCGATCCTAATCGCCGGGTAATGGATAAAGACCGCTTCCGCCGAGACTTAGGAAATGTAGAAGATGCTTACCAGGAGGTTTTACAACGAGTGCTACAAGCAGTAGAAACTAAAAATTAAACTTGCTGGTGGAATTTTCTTTTGTCATTGGTAATTTGTATTGACAAAAAACACTTACTAATGATTCATAACTATTGACTATTGACCAATGATTATTGACTAGTGTGTGATGGTGTGCGGAAGTCAAGAGGAATATAAATAAAATGCGTTTATCTCCTATATTATTAGCAGTTGTAGCAATTGCAGCGCCATTAAGCGGCTCTCTCAATGCGAATGCCCAGACTACTAAAGGTTTACAACAGACATCTGAAGTTTTAGAGTCCGCGACAAGTCAGCCACAAAAAAAGGATGTAGACCAAGGTTTGGTCAGTGAAGGTTTAAAATCTGAGATCAACGCCACAGAGGTGAAGGTACTCGAAGATATTCAACCCCAATCTGTGGCAATTTCTCCAAAGCAGTCAGCCGCAGCACTGAGATCAGAGGTGATAATACCCACCTTAACAACACCAACAATTGTCCAAACTCCAGAGACAATCCCAAATCCTGATAGTCCACCGCCAGCCCCATTTCCTACCACTCCTGAACCAGAAAATACCAACCCACCGACAACAGAACCCGCATTTCCCGCATCTCCTGGTAACACTCAACCAGAGAATACCAACCCACCGACAACAGAACCCGCATTTCCCGCATCTCCTGGTAACACTCAACCAGAGAATACCAACCCACCAACAACAGAACCCGCATTTCCTGCATCTCCTGGTAACACTCAACCAGAGAATACCAACCCACCGACAACAGAACCCGCATTTCCCTCATCTCCTGGTAACACTCAACCTAACGACACCTCCGAAACAACAGAACCTAGAGTGTTGGTATCAGAAGTAGTTGTGATACCCCAGACAGGACAATTAACACCAGAACTAGAAGAGAAAGTTTACCAAGTCATTCGTACTCAACCAGGACGGACAACTACTCGCACTCAGTTGCAAGAAGATATTAATTCTATCTTTGGTACTGGTTTCTTTTCTAACGTCCAAGCAACACCCGAAGATACCCCTTTGGGTGTGCGGGTAAGCTTTATTGTGCAGCCCAACCCCGTCCTAACAAAAGTGGAAGTCCAGGCTAATCCTGGAACCGGTGTCGCTTCTGTCCTCCCGACTAGCACTGCGGATGAAGTTTTTAAGGATCAGTATGGCAAAATTCTGAACTTGCGTGACTTGCAAGAAGGTATCAAGACCTTAACCAAACGCTATCAAGACCAAGGTTATGTGTTAGCCAACGTGATTGGTGCGCCACAAGTTTCCGAAAATGGAGTTGTGACTTTACAAATAGCAGAAGGTGTGGTAGAAAATATCAAAGTCCGATTCCGTAACAAAGAAGGTCTGGAAACTGACGACCAAGGCAGACCAATTCGGGGACGAACACAAGAGTATATTATTACGCGTGAATTGGAATTAAAACCAGGACAAATATTCAACCGTAATATAGTCCAAAAAGACTTACAACGGGTATTCGGATTGGGATTATTTGAAGATGTGAACGTCTCCCTAGATCCTGGTACTGACCCTAGCAAAGTGGATGTTGTAGTCAACGTAGCAGAACGTAGTAGCGGTTCGATCGCAGCTGGGGCTGGGATTAGTTCTGCCAGTGGATTATTTGGTACGGTGAGTTATCAACAACAAAACCTCAACGGTAGAAATCAAAAATTAGGTGCAGAAGTCCAGTTAGGAACACGGGAATTACTGTTTGACTTGCGGTATACCGATCCTTGGATTGCCGGAGATCCCTATCGTACTTCCTACACAGCTAATATTTTCCGCCGTAGTTCCATTTCATTGATTTATGAAGGAACAGATAACAACGTAGAAACTTTTACAGAAGGAGACACAGAAGGCGATCGCCCCCGTGTTCTCCGTTTAGGTGGTGGTGTAACCTTTACCCGTCCTTTATCTGCTAATCCCTACGAAAGAGCAGAATGGACAGCTTCGGCTGGTTTGCAATATCAACGAGTTTCTAGCCGCGATTTTGATGGCGATCTCAGAAGATTTGGTACAGTTTTCACAGATGGAGTACCGGGAGAATTGATTCCCTTAAGCTTCTCCGATACAGGTGAAGACGACTTATTGTTATTACAACTGGGGACACAGCGCGATCTTCGTAACAATCCCCTACAACCCACCAACGGTTCTTTCCTCCGCTTTGGGGTTGATCAGTCAGTGCCAGTAGGGCTAGGTAATATTTTACTAACCAGATTACGGGGGAGCTATAGCCAATACATCCCCGTCAAATTCCTTAACTTTTCTAAAGGGCCGCAAACTCTAGCCTTTAACCTCCAAGGAGGAACCATCCTGGGCGACTTACCCCCTTATGAAGCGTTTACGCTGGGTGGTAGTAACTCCGTTCGGGGCTACGAAGAAGGCACCTTGGCCAGTGGGCGTACTTACGTGCAAGCATCGGTTGAGTATCGCTTCCCTGTCTTCTCCATCGTCAGTGGTGCAGTCTTCCTTGATTTTGGTAGCGATTTAGGAAGCAGCACTAGGGCTGCTGAAGTCCTCAACAAAAATGGGACTGGCTATGGTTATGGTCTTGGTGTGCGTGTTCAATCGCCATTAGGGCCAATTCGTATCGACTACGGCATTAATGACGACGGTGACAGCCGCATCAATTTCGGCATTGGCGAAAGGTTTTAAAAAGTCTGAAGCTTGAAGCCTGAAGTCTGAAAAAGCTAATTTCATACTTCACACTTTACACTTCATGCTTTCTCTTGACTCTTGACCCTTGACCCTTGACTATTTATTAAGGTGTATTAAATTTTCGCCCATGCAACAGCACACCATAGCAGGGGAAATCTACCAAACCGGAGTAGGGCTGCATAGCGGTATAACTACCAACGTGCGGATATTACCAGCCCAAGTAGACAGCGGGCGTTATTTTGTGCGGGTAGATTTACCAGATTTGCCAATCATTCCCGCACAAATTGCGGCGGTAAATCAGACTGTTCTCTCAACGCAGTTGGGTAAAGACGAAGCATCTGTCCGCACAGTAGAGCATTTATTGGCGACATTGGCAGGTATGGGTGTGAATAACGCCCGCATCGAAATTGATGGCACTGAAGTACCTCTGTTGGATGGTTCAGCACAGATTTGGGCTACCAGCATTGCTCAAGTCGGCTTAAAAGCACAACCAGTACATAACAACCAAGGAAACTTGGTAGTAAAAGAACCAATCTGGGTTTATCAAGACGATGCTTTTGTCTGTGCCTTACCAGCAGCAGAAACCCGCTTTAGTTATGGAATTGACTTTGATTTGCCTGCAATTGGTAATCAATGGTACAGCTGGTTATTGACTACTGATGTCGAGGATGCTGCTGCCAGCTTTGCTGCGGAAATTGCACCTGCCCGTACTTTTGGTTTGTTACATCAAATAGAATACCTACAACAGGCAGGATTAATTAAAGGTGGCAGCTTGGATAATGCCCTCGTTTGTGGGTCTGAAGGATGGATAAATCCACCATTAAGATTTTCAAATGAGCCAGTTCGTCATAAGATGTTGGATTTAGTAGGGGATTTGAGTTTATTGGGTATTTTCCCGCAAGCTCATTTCTTAGCATATAAAGCCAGTCATAATTTACATATTCAACTTGCTGAAAAGATTTTAGCTGCACAGCCAAATCCCAATGACAAAATCTGAGGGGATTTCAGTGCCATCCCACTTAAATTTCTCAAGTCAAAGTCAAACACATCGCCAATGTCAATTCTTGCAGAAGTAAATAGTAGTAATGCGATCGCATCCTCATCTACTCCCACACAAACTCCAACTGCATCTGAGATGAAAAAAACTTTCACCTCCGAAGAGATTCAGCAGTTATTACCCCACCGCTATCCATTTTTACTGGTAGACAAAATTATTGACTACGTACCAGGAAAACTGGCCGTAGGCGTTAAAAATGTTACTATTAATGAACCTCAATTTCAAGGACATTTCCCCGGTAGACCACTGATGCCAGGCGTGCTAATTGTTGAAGCAATGGCACAAGTTGGCGGAATTGTTTTAACACAACTGCCAGAATACGACGCAGGTGGACTGTTCGTGTTTGCTGGTATTGATAAAGCCCGCTTCCGTCGTCCAGTCGTCCCTGGGGATCAGCTAATTATGACAGTGGAACTGTTATGTATAAAACAACGTCGGTTTGGGAAGATGCAAGCTAAGGCCGAAATTGACGGACAGCTCGCTGCTGAAGGCGAATTGATGTTCTCTTTAGTTAGTTAACAACTTGCTTTAGGTCTCAGTACAGCCGTGATGTACCCCGACTCAATCCTGAAAAAGGATAGCAGGTAAACAACTACCGACAATAACAATAGTATTTTAAAATTTCTTGATTTTCGCTGCCCTCTCTGACGAGACGCTATGCGAACACACTCAACTTGCTTTGCACCACACTTTCGGCTGCTGAAGTTCTAACAATTCAGCAACGCCAGTTGCCTCAAAGCGCTGGCTTCTTAAGACAGTTCTGGAGATTCAACCTTGAAGACTCTTATTCATCCAACGGCTGTAGTTCATTCTAAAGCGGAACTCCACCCTACAGTGCAAGTCGGTGCTTATGCTGTGATTGGAGCGCATGTCAAAGTCGGCCCGGAAACAATTATTGGTGCTCATGTAGTGCTAGAAGGGCCTTGTGAAATTGGGGAGCGAAATCAGATTTTTCCCGGTGCAGCTATCGGCATGGAACCCCAGGATCTCAAATTCGTGGGAGAACCTACCTGGGTAAGAATCGGTGACAACAATCTGATTCGGGAGTATGTCACCATTAACCGCGCCACTGGCGAGGGAGAAGCCACAATCATCGGCAGTAACAACTTGCTGATGGCTTATGTCCATGTGGCACATAACTGCATAATTGAAGACCATGTAGTAATTCCCAATTCAGTAGCACTAGCAGGCCATGTCCACATCGAGTCTCGTGCTAGACTAGGTGGAGTTTTGGGCGTTCATCAATTTGTCCATATTGGTAGACACTCAATGGTCGGTGGAATGTCACGCATTGACCGGGATGTGCCGCCATATATGCTAGTTGAAGGTAATCCTGTACGCGTCAGAACCCTCAACTTGGTTGGACTGAAACGCTCTGGTATGACAGCCAGTGATTTGCAAATACTCAAAAAAGCCTTCCGCATTCTTTATCGTTCTAATTTGACCTTTAAGGAGGCGTTAGAACAATTGGAACAACTAGGAGACACAGAACAACTACAGTACTTGCGCCGCTTTATTCTTTTGTCTCAAATGCCAGGAAGACGCGGCTTGATTCCTGGTAAAGGTAGAGTTTCTGGCACAAGTGATGAGTCTTAGGTTATGTGGGAGAAATTAGGAGAAGGCAGGAGGCAGGAGGCAGGAGGCAGAAGTATGACTTTTCCGGAAACTTACCTCTAAAAATGCCTTAATCTGAATGCTTTTGGCTTTATCTCTTAATTTCTCAGCTTTTATGTCTAAAATTTTTACGAAATTTTTAATTATCAAATGCGGATATTTATCAGCACTGGCGAGGTGTCTGGCGATTTGCAAGGGTCACTGTTGATTGCAGCGATAAAACGCCAAGCTGCTGCTGGGTTGGAATTAGAAATTGTCGCCCTCGGTGGCGAAAAAATGGCAGAGGCTGGGGCAACAATTTTGGGCAATACCAGTGGGATTGGCTCAATGGGACTTTTAGAATCCCTGCCTTATATTTTGCCAACTATCAATGTACAACGGCAAGCGATCGCCTATCTCAAGCAAAATCCGCCAGACTTAGTAGTGCTGATTGATTACATGGGGCCGAATCTCGGTATTGGCACTTACATGCAGAAAAATCTCCCCGAAGTGCCTGTAGTATATTACATTGCACCGCAAGAGTGGGTATGGTCTGTGAGTTTGCGGAACACTTCCCGGATTGTTGGTTTTACAGATAAACTCTTAGCCATCTTCCCCGAAGAAGCACGTTATTATCAGGAGAACGGCGCAAATGTTAGCTGGGTAGGACATCCGTTAATTGATCGGATGCAGGATGTACCCAATCGTCAGGCGGCGCGTGCCAAATTAGGTATCATACCAGAACAAATTGCGATCGCACTTCTCCCCGCTTCGCGTCAGCAAGAACTAAAATATCTTTTACCAGTAATTTTTCAGGCTGCTCAAACAATCCAAGCTAAGTTACCAGAAGTCCATTTTTGGATTCCCCTATCTTTAGAAAGCTTCAGACAACCAATTGCTGCTGCAATTCAAAAATATGGTTTACAAGCGACAATTGTATCTGGTCAACAAAAAGAAGTGTTTGCTGCGGCTGATTTCGCCATTACCAAATCTGGCACAGTTAACTTAGAATTAGCACTGTTTAACGTGCCGCAAGTTGTAGTTTATCGCCTGAATGCCATTACTGTGTGGATTGCGCGGAAAATTCTCAAAGGTTCTATTCCCTTTGCTTCACCAGTTAATTTAGTGGTGATGAGGGAGATTGTTCCAGAGTTGTTACAAGAAAAAGCTACATCAGAGAATATTATCCAAGCCGCGATGGAGTTACTACTCAATCTTGAACGCAGACAGCAAACCTTGACAGATTATGCCCAAATGCGACAATGTTTGGGAGAAGTTGCTGTATGCGATCGCGCAGCTCAAGAAATTTTGCAAATACTAAATAAAGTATGAAGTATGTAGACACCCTTTGGGTGGCTTCCCGTACCTTTCGGGAAGCAAGCGTTCGACTGTCTCACGCCGAAGTCTACGCGTAGCGTCTCCGATAGGAGAAGGGTAGTATAAAGTATGAAGGGACTACTCAGAACTCAGCACTTAGCAATCAATGAGAAAACGACGACCAATCGCAGTTGATTTGTTCGCAGGTGCAGGTGGTATGAGCCTCGGCTTTGAACAAGCCGGTTTTGATGTATTAGCAGCCGTAGAAATTGACCCGATTCACTGCGCCACACACGAGTTTAACTTTCCTCGCTGTACAGTTTTGTGTAAAAGTGTAGAAGAGACAACAGGTAAAGAAATTCGGCGACGTTCACAAATAGGCGATCGCAAAATTGATGTAGTTATTTGTGGTTCACCCTGTCAAGGCTTTTCACTCATGGGTAAACGGGTTTTTGATGATCCGCGTAACTCTTTAGTATTTCATTTTTATCGGTTGGTGTTGGAATTACAACCAAAATATTTTGTAATGGAAAACGTTCGCGGTATTACAGTTGGCGAACACAAACAAATTCTCAAAACTTTAATTAGTGAGTTTCAATCTCAAGGCTATCAAGTAGAAGAAAATTACCAAGTTCTCAACGCTGCTCATTATGGCGTACCGCAATCCCGTGAGCGCTTGTTTCTCCTGGGAGCTAGGCGAGATGTTAAATTACCAAAGTATCCCCAGCCAATTACCCAAATAGCCAAGCCAAACCAGTCAACACAACAAAATACTCTACCACTTAGCCCGACGGTCTGGGATGCGATCGGCGATATTCCAGAAGTCGAAGAATATTCAGAGTTATTAGAGAAAGATTGGGTATTTGCCGAGTATGGCAAACCTAGCGATTACGCCTTGATACTTCGCGGTATTAGTACTTTAGCAGATGATTATGGCTGCGATCGCCAATTCGATTCCCGCATTCTCTCTTCTAGTTTCAGAACTAAACACTCGCCAACAATTATTCAACGTTTTCAAGATACTCCCCAAGGAGAAAGAGAACCCATTAGCCGCTTTCATAAACTACATCCCGATGGTGTCTGCAATACTTTAAGAGCCGGAACAGATAGATACAGAGGTTCTTTTACTTCTCCGCGTCCAATTCATCCATTGACACCTCGATGTATTACAGTTAGGGAAGCCGCACGACTGCATTCTTACCCAGACTGGTTTAGATTTCATATCACCAAATGGCATGGTTTTCGACAAGTAGGCAATTCTGTACCACCATTATTAGCAAAAGCTGTAGCAAAGGAGATTATTCGTAGTTTGAATGTCACCCCTGTAAAGCCTAGTTTTAGCCAACAATTGGGAGATGAAACGCTATTGCAATTGAAGATATTACAAGCAGCACAGCGTTATTTAATGGCTTAAATTCAGTAGCGCAATCGCATCAGGTAATTCGATTTCGATTTTTTTTGCCCAAGGGAGGTAATATTGCTAATTTTTTTAGCTTAGATATGAAATGGTTTCTTGCTAGGTATTCTAATTGATAAAGATACGCAGCACAAGTAATCCAAATTATTACTGTCATCTGCTGTAAATAATCCTTGTCCATGCCAAGCCAAAG
Source organism: Fortiea sp. LEGE XX443 (assembly GCF_015206815.1). Classification (GTDB taxonomy): domain Bacteria; phylum Cyanobacteriota; class Cyanobacteriia; order Cyanobacteriales; family Nostocaceae; genus Nostoc_B. The sequence goes on along the minus strand of NZ_JADEXZ010000002.1, from coordinate 109,961 downwards.
ATTTGTTCTGTAGCAATCACGGGAAAAATACGAGTAATTACAACCATAAATGTGGAAAAATGGTATAATGATGATTATTGATAATAACGATGATATTAATAACACTATTTCTGCATAAAATCCCTCCCATAAGTTATTAGGATTAAGCAAAAATTTAGCTAAACCATCTAATCTAACTGAATCTTTTCTAAGAGTCGTGAAAAATTTATGAACATAACCTATCAGTAATATGGGCAGTAAAATTCCTAATAATATAGCTAATACCAATATTTCTAAGCGCTTTGTAATGTCAGTGATGACAACTCCCCAATATACAGCGATAGTAAAGCTACAAGTAATAACAAGTGCTAAAAATGGAATTAATATTAATGCTCTCAACCATGAAATAGGATAAGGAAACCAAGCTGGCCACATTTGAGAGAAAACTTTGTGATTATTCTGCTTATTTATTTCTGAATTAATAATTTGAGGTTTAGTTTCTTTTATTTCAAAAGGAGGATATATGTAGTCTGTCCAAGAAAATGAACTTGTTCCTATTTTCCTGCCATAAATTTTTATAGAATTAATAAATTTGAGTTCTAATTTAATCATTAGTTTACGAACTAATGTAACTGAAGATGATTGCTCAGGTATTTGAATCGATTCTAATGTTAACTCCAAACAACCTTTTTGCAAAAATACTTTAACAGTAATTCCTTTCGGTTGAAAAAGATAATTTATTACTGAATTAATTGCCTGGATATCTCCTTGTCTCGCCCGCTCTAAGAGATTTGCTTGTTTCATAACTAATAAATTATAGTAGATGCAAAATAATGTATATTTTTAGAATTCCCTATTTACAAGCAAAATCAACATTATTATTTGTTTACTATGTATGCGAAGTCAGGTAAGTGGTAAAATTACGCCATACCTCCTTTCCCGTCATATACCCAATAGACTTGGACAGTTCGACTTTGTTGTGTTTTGTTGTCACTTAACCCAAGCGACTATTCTCATTTCTCTGCGTTACTCTGCAATACTTTGCGTTTAAAGAATCCCCACGCGATCATACACTTGTCTTATGAAGGGTTCCGGAAATATCAGTTACCCTAAATAGCATTACGGGAACTGTAATCAAGGCAGGTATGGGGTAATGGTGCGCTTAAAACCGTGGCAGTGGGTCATTTTAGCAACACCGATCGCAACTATCATCATTTTCTTACTGTTTTCCGCAGGTATACAAATTAATGCCTGGGGAATTAACTGGATTTGGGCTGTGTTTACCCTTGTGTTTGTTGCTTGGCGTTGGTTGCTGGTGAAATGGACACAACCCGCAATTGAGCAAGTAGAAACTGCGTTAGCAGAATTTCAGGAAGAACTAGAATCGGCGATAGATACAACCGCGCCAACTGTCAGTAATGAAGCTACACAGCAAGCGGAAGCAGCATTGCAAAAAATCCTGCAAGCTTCTATTAGCGATCGCCCGATTTGGGAAGATTGGGCTACTTTTTGGCAGCGCTGTCAAGATTTGGTAGGTGCTATTGCAAATATCTACCATCCCCAGGTGCAGTATCCTCTCCTCAATATCTATGTCCCTCAAGCTTACGGACTAATTCGCGGCACAGTAGATGACATGGATCAGTGGATGCAAAAGTTATCACCTGCTTTAAATCAAGTCACAGTCGGGCAAGCTTACCAAGCTTATGAAGTCTACCGCAAGCTAGAACCCTCTGCCCATAAACTTTTGAGAGCCTGGAACTGGGCGCAATGGTTATTAAATCCTGTGGTGGCGGTAGCAAACCGCGCTACTAAAGGTTACAGTAACCGAGCTAATCAACAATTATTGGTGAATTTAAGTCAATTATTGCGAGAAGCAGCCTTAAGAAATTTATGTCGGCAAGCGATCGCTCTCTACGGAGGTATTACACTACCAACTACAACACCAACTATCTCTACACCCACAATCCCGAAAGCAAAAACCCAAACCCTGCGAGAAATCTTAACTCAAGTTGAACCAGTCGAGGCAGTTGAGCAAAAACCTGTCAGTATTCTACTGATAGGACGAACAGGCGCAGGAAAAAGCAGTCTAATTAACACTTTATTCCAAGCCGACCTCGCGGCGGTTGATGTGTTACCCAGTACTGAGCAAATTCAAAATTACCACTGGCAAACTCAAAGCGGCGAAAGCCTCACCCTTTGGGATACACCTGGTTATGAACAAGTCAAGGGTGGGGAACTACGTCAACTAGTGCTGGAGTATGCTAGTAACGCAGATTTGCTATTGCTTGTCACACCTGCCCTTGATCCAGCTTTACAAATGGATGTGGACTTTTTAGAAGATATTAAAGCCGAATTTGCAGATTTACCTGCGATCGCAGTTGTGACGCAAGTAGATCGGCTGCGTCCTATCCGAGAATGGCAACCGCCTTATGATTGGGAATGGGGCGATCGGCCAAAGGAAATTGCAATTCGAGAAGCTACCCAGTACCGCGCCGAACGGTTGGGGGATTTTTCTAATTTAGTTGTGCCTGTAGTTACTAGTGATAGCAAAACTGGTCGAATAGCTTGGGGCGTGGAGACGCTATCATTGGGATTAATTGAAGCGATCGCACCAGCCAAACAACTGCGACTAGCTCGGTTTTTGCGTAACTTGGACTCCCGCACCGTCGCTGCTGCTAAAATTATTGACCACTATACCTTCCAGATGGCAACAACACAGGGACTCACTGCACTACTCAAAAGTCCTGTTCTTCAGTTTATTTCCACCGTGTCAACTGGTTCTCCCACCTTGGCATACTTACTAGCAGAGCAAATTCCTGTAGAACAGTTACCAATTGTCATTGGTAAACTCCAAATAGCTTATGAATTGTTCTGTTTATTGAAAACAGATGACTCTCATCAAATTAACTTCGACCTAATATCACTCTGGCCATTATTGCTAGAAAATTCCGCCACAAGCGATCGCAACGCTTGGGCATTTGGTCACGCCCTTGTGGAATACTGGACTCAGAATCTCACAGTAGAACAACTACGAGAGCGGTTTGACTATTATTTACAGCAAGTTTGATTATCTTACTTAACAATGTGATGGCTTGATTGATTCAATCGAGCCATCACATTGTTACGTCAACTAAAACCTATAGCTTGTTTGCTGTCGGGTATGTTGCCCATTCAATCCAGCTTGAATCCAATTCAAGCATTCATATTCGGAATTGAATAATTTTGGTGCTGCAATATTATTCAATAATTCTGGTGGATAATGGTCGTAGAAATATTTGCTCTCTTCTTGAAAGACGATAATCAAATTGTTACGGAAAATGTAGCGAGATTTAAAACAATCTTTTTGACTAACAAACTCTAAATGTTGGTCAAGATGTTCTTTGGCAATCTCAATTATATTAGTAATGCTATTACCGTAGATGCCTGCTGGATTCTCGGCTTTGTGAAATCTACTTTTATTGCCGATTTCTGACAACAGCTTATAGGAATAGATTTCGTAAGCATCAGCTTTGCCGTAAACAAACGGAATGATGAGATATCCTTGATATGAAATTGAGTTTTCATAAAGAAGACGACTCATCTGAACCTCCTTTGATTGAACTGCTTACACAACGATCGCACCAACTAAGTAGAAAGGTGCAAATAAACCGAACTATGTAACGGAAAGTAAAGTAGCTTGAAAACTTCTTCCCTTCTGCCTTCTGCCTCCTGCCTTGTCATAACGACAATTTTTAACACCTACCTACTTACAATCCACATTAAAAATCAATACATTTCTGTTAGTTATTTTTAAGGATTGTTAAGATGCTTTTGACAAATTTACCAAGAGTTATATAATCCTCCTCTTGAGAAAAGAAGATTTATCGAGTTTTATCAGAAATGTATGGCAATAACCATTATCACTCTTTTTGAAGAGAGTATTAATTGAATATGTTGTAAAAGTAAAAAATTGTAGAAATAACGCTGAAGAGCTTACCACAAACTTAGCTGATTGGGTGGATGATCTAGGTGAATCCAAGGTAAAGGTGGAACTTCGACACCACTTTGTTCTAATAGCTTTTGGAAATGACGGGCGGTGTCAGGCGATCGCTCTTCTAGAGGACAATGTACAAAGAAGTAAATTCGTGTCCCAGCTTGCAACCAATGTTGAATCTGCGTTACCCATTCCGCCATAAACTGCTGATTCTCTGACAAAGTGGGATGGGAAATAAACCGAATCAGGCTAAAGGGTGCTGTGACGCTGAATTGTACAGGTAATTTAGGTTTGCGTCGTTCTGATTGTAACTGGAGGTCGTCTTCTCCATTGTAGATAGGACGCGAATCTAAGAGTACCCTGCCTACACCCAACTTTTTTAATAACGCTGTTAATTGACTAGTATAAGGTTCTTTGAACCAGTTTGAATGTCTCACTTCTAAGGCTAGAGGTGCAGTGTCACGCGGCCAAGCTTCTAGAAAAGTGGTTAAATCATCAATTAATGCAGGTGGATAACTGGGGGGTAACTGGACAAACATCGGCCCCAAACGGTTCCCTAAAAGTTGCATCCCCTCCAAAAATTTCAAAGCAGCGGGAATATTGGGTTGGAGTACACCTTTATGGGTAATGTCTCGCGGTAATTTGAGGCAAAATTCAAAACCTGGAGGCGTTTCAGCTACCCAACGACTAATAGTCTCTGGGTTAGGCACAGCATAAAAGGTAGTATTGCCTTCAACTGTAGTCAAGCGATGACTGTAAAGGCGCAGAAATTCCGTAGCACGAGTACCGGGAGGGTAAAATTCACCCACCCAACCTTTATATGCCCAAACTGCACAACCAATAAAAAAGTTCACAAGCTTTAATCGACAGCATTTATTTGCTTTGGTGTTCTTACTTAATTATAAAGTCATAATGATCATGCCAGGGCTTGGTGCTGTTTTCTGGAAATATAGAAATGAGATAACTGAATTTTGGTTTTATGAAACAAAAATCTTTACAGGAATCATTGGTTGAAAGTTTGCTACCTCTGGCATTAATTTTCGGTTTGATTCTAATGTTAAGTCTCAATGTTGGAGAAACTAACCACTCAGAGATGTCCAAGATTCCGTTAGAATCATTGTTAGAATTCATTATCGGTTATCTAGCAGCAACAGCGGAAATTGCCGCCGCAATGGTGATTGGGATAGCAGTGATTAGAGGGATATTGGTTTATGTGAGCCGAAATTTTTCTCGTTCTAAACAATATTTTGACTCTACAGAATTAGTCCGCTTGCAGTTGGGAAGGTCGTTGGTGTTGGGATTAGAATTTAGTGTTGCTAGTGACATTTTACGGACTGCTGTTGCGCCTACACGCGATCATATTCTAACCTTAGGAGCGATCGTGCTGTTGCGAACGCTATTGAATTACTTTTTAGAGCGAGAAATTCAGCATGTAGAACAAAGTTACCAAAATGCTGAAAAGCATGAAAATATCTAGTTTTAGATAGATATTGGTAACAAAATTCTATACTAAATATCTCTCTTAGGACTAGTGATTTTAGTACTTATGGCTCTGAGATGAATATTCTTCTCTATTTTTACCTGCGATCGCTGTATCAAAATCGTCGTAATGTAGCCTCAGATGTATAAGCATCTTAACTTTTAACATCCGAAGCAGATGTACTACTTTGAGCAAACCCGATTAAAATGAATACGCGATCGCACTTTTTACAGGAGTATACAGCCGTGCAGCCGGACTTAATAGGCTTGGAAATTAGTAAGGGAGAATTGAGACGCTTGACTGGGTTCGATCCAGAAGATGTTGTCCGGCCTTCGGTGATGAAAGATAGTGAGAAGCGATTCGGATTTTTGATGAATGAAATGCTGGTGGCGTTAGCACTCACGCCAATTCTGGTTGGGTTTATTTATGCGTTTATTATTTTGCCAATTATTGGTTCTTCAGTTAAATTAGGCATTATTTTACTAATTTTAGTACCACTGGCTGTTGTATTTGGGCGATCGCTATGGCGGCGTTTTACCTGTCCTCAAACCCTAACTATACTTTTAGATGAAGTTGATCAATATCACAGTGTAATCAAAGCTATAGATATTCACGACCAATTAGCAACATCAGGTAATTCTATTAACGATAGAGAACCAGTAATTTCTGCCTTGCAACTGATTCGAGAAGATTTAGTACGGGCTTTAAAAACCGAGCGAATTTTGCGGGATAATAAAAAACTGCTCGCAAATAATCAAGAATTATTTGTGAATAATTTAGCAAATCTGCAAGCCTTACAAGTCAGTACTCAAGCTGGCGAATATGCTCAACTGCTGAATCAATCATTGCAGATTGCTCTTGATGTGCAAGCCGAAATCAGAAAACTGCAAAAGCCTTAATTTAGTGTTTCGAGGTACAAGTAAAAAGTTTTTTATTTCCCAGGGCGGATCACACTAATCAATTTACCTGACAATGGTTCATTCGCTAAAATCGCTGCATGAATTCGTGCGGCTAAACTGCTTCTATCTGAATCGTCTGTGCAAATGATAATACCACCATGACTAGAGGATGAACGATGCAAACGTTTGAAGTCCCGACGATTTAGGGTTAAAACAACTCGCTTATTGCTACTGGCAAATATCAGAACTTCATCATCGGGAATTTTTAAATTAGCTTTGCCAGCTGCTTGAACAGTCAAAACATCATGTTTTAAATCACGTAAGTATTCTACAACTTCAAACGGAAATTGTTCATCTGCATACAAACAAGCCATTAATCTTCTTCATTCTCCTGAATGGCTGTTTCAATTTCCTCTGGGTACACTGTTGCATAAACCCAAGCATTAGTTAAGTCAGTAGCAGATAAAGTTGGATAGTCTTTCAACAGTTGAGCTTCACTAATACCTAATCTCCGAGCATTTATTAATACCCAGACAGGAATACGGGTTCCAGTAATACAAGCATCTCCACCACACACCCCTGGAATTTTTTCAATACCTCGCCAAGAATTATCTAAGCTTTGAGCCAGTATTTGAATTGCTTGTGCTTTCTCGTTTGGTGTCAAGGCAAGTAATTGTGGTTCTAATTTTTGCAGCGTCATAGTCTTGCCAAGTTTGCAGCCGAAGATACTATATACAATATAGCAATCTGAAATATGAACATACAGTTTTTGCGTGGATAATAAGAAACTAGAATTTGGCTCACTGGCTTAAAGGTTCAATTAATCCACGTTTGACAGCTTCATTCAGTGCAATTGCTTTCATCAAGAGTCCTGCTTGGTAAATCTGCATCAGGTTTTTTAACTCTGGACACTCATCTATAGTGATAGTACCCTGTTGGCACTCAAGCAGTTCACTCAATCAAGCATCCTGTTCAGGTTCCATTTGCAGTTCCGTTAGTGCTAGAACTTGTTCGTTGGGTAAATTAATGGTGATTTTGGTATTCATGACTTTGAGAACAATATTCTTCTTTATTTTTACCTACGATCGCTGCTTTTCTAAAGGGTAATGCGATCGCATCCCTCCAGAAGTTCTAATTCCCCTGTATTATCCGTATATCTGTGGTTCATTTATTTGAAAAATCGCTCTGAGAAGTCCCTTATCTAAAACTTGAACATACCGTTTTTGCGGGATAATAAAGCCTTAAATATCCCACACAAAAATCGCGCTGCCGACTCACATGAGTAACAAACCAAAAATAATTGTCTTAGATGATGACCCAACAGGTTCACAAACCGTCCACAGCTGCTTGCTGCTGATGCGCTGGGATGTGGATACTTTACGCATCGGGTTGCGTGATGATTCACCAATTTTTTTTGTACTGACTAACACCCGTGCTTTACCTCCAGAGTCAGCCGCATCTGTAACTAAGGAAGTCTGTCAAAATTTAAAACAAGCAATAACAGCAGAAGGAATTAGTGATTTTTTGGTGGTTAGCCGTTCTGATTCTACCTTGCGTGGGCATTATCCAATTGAAACTGATGCGATCGCTGATGAACTCGGTTCCTTTGATGCTCATTTTCTCGTCCCGGCGTTTTTTGTTGGCGAAGCCTCTCGAAGAGAAGGTGGACGCATCACCCGTGACAGCATACATTACTTAATTATTGACGGTGTACCAACTCCAGTGCATGAAACTGAGTTTGCCCGTGATTCTGTATTTGGTTATCATCACAGTTACTTACCCAAATACGTAGAAGAAAAAACTCAAGGTCGCATCAGTGCGGAGTCTGTCACCAGATTTTTACTTCCTGATATTCGTGCTGGTAGCTTAGAACGCTTGCTTAAACTCACTGATAATCAGTGCGCTGTGGTTGATGGTGAAACTCAATCTGATCTTGACACTTTTGCCAAAGATTTATTAGCCGCCGCAAGTCTTGGTAAACGCTTTTTATTTCGCAGCGCCGCCAGCATTTTAACTGCGTTAGCCGCATTACCACCCCAACCCATTGCCGCCGAAAACATGGCACAATGTGTGCGACAAAGCAAACCTGGTGCAGTAATTGTCGGTTCCCATGTCAAAAAAACAACTCAGCAGTTAGAAGTGCTGTTGCAAACAGAAGGAACAGTGGGAATTGAAGTCGAGGTACAGCGATTACTGCATAATCAAGAAAATTCAGCTAACATACTGCTTACAGAAATATTAGAAAATATCCAGACTGTACATAACGCTGGTAAAACACCAGTTATTTATACTAGCCGTCAAGAACTCACTTTTAATGATGTTAAAACGCGTCTTGATTTTGGCATTCAGGTTTCAGGTTTATTGATGGATATTGTCCAGGGTTTACCTTCTGATATCGGCTTCTTAATTAGCAAAGGCGGTATTACCTCAAATGATGTCTTGAGTACAGGCTTGGCTTTAACAACAGCACAATTACTAGGGCAAATTCTGCCTGGTTGTTCGATGGTGATTACACCTTCTAACCATCCACAATTACCAAATCTACCAGTAGTATTGTTTCCAGGTAATGTTGGCGATGCTCATGCCTTAGCAACAGTTTACAAACGATTGACCAAAAAAGTATGAAGTGTGTTCGCCCCTAGCGTTCCCGGAGGGCAGTCTGAAGCCTGAAAGCTTTAGCAGTACGGATTTTAGCCTTCAAATATCATTTGTCACTAGATGTTGATAAAAACTATTGACCATTGACCCTTAACTAATGACAATCTGCAAAAAAAAGTGCAATATGTATGCCTAATAGCTGTCTACATCTGTAGTTAAGAATAATAAATCAGGGTTGATACAAAATGTTTGTTCTGAAATACTTCAGAAACATCAGTTTCGATAAAAATTTCAAAAGTCTTGAGCATCGGCTGTTGGTACATTCCACGGGAGGTAGCAGACGCGTTGACAGCATTCAGTACTCATAACTTTCTTGGGTGAGAATGTTTTTACGTTGTGCAACTAATTTAAGATAAGTAATTACCCGGAATTTCCGTCGTGTTTATAGCTGGTGCTGCATGACTTCTGATTTTGCTATCCCCAATCCAGAGTCAAATTCTGCACTTCCTGATGCAGAGTCAATCTCTCACCTATCGGATGTAGAGGTAAATTCTATCGTTTCTCATATCGAGCCGGATTCCACCGTTTCTGAGATAGATACCCATTCTGTCATTCCAGATGCGGAGTTATCATCTGTTCTCCTTTATTTAAAATCAAATTCTCCGCCTTTAGTGTTAAATCCAGAATCTGTCCCTAGAGAACTAGAGTCAACTTCTCAACCTCAGGATATAGAGTTAAATTCTACTTCCAGAGAATTGGAGTTAAATTTGACTAAGGACTTAGAAAGTAATGCTGAAACCCAAAATGTAGATTTGAGTTCTACCCTTTGGGATGTGACTCCAACAGAAATAGACAATCGACTCAAAAACAATATTCAAGTTCAGTTCAAAAATGAAGCCGGAAAACTGTTAGTGATTTTGCCGACAGAATCTCAACTACCAGCTTCAGAACTAGCTTGGTCTGATATTTGGCAACAATTAAAGGTGCGATTAAATGCAGGCGATCGCTTAAGGATACCAAACACACCAGTACATTTGGTAGCCCATGACCGCTTGTTAGATGGCAGACAACTGCAAGATTTAGCTGAAAGCTTTAGCGAAGTGCAACTCCAGCTAAAATCTGTAGCCACTAGTCGGAGACAAACAGCGATCGCGGCTGTCACATCAGGTTATTCTGTAGAACAGCTACAACCACAAACCTCCCTCAGTTCTGAAGTCCAAGCTGCTCCCACACCCCAAGCAGATGCTCTCTATCTCGAAATGACCGTACGTTCAGGAGTGGAAATTCGCCATCCCGGAACAGTAATTTTGCTAGGAGATGTCAATCCAGGTGGTATCGTAGTTGCAGAAGGAGATATTTTAGTGTGGGGGCGTTTACGTGGAATTGCTCATGCTGGTGCTGGGGGTAACAGCGAGTGTCTGATTATGGCTTTGCAAATGGAACCAACCCAATTGCGGATTGCTGATGCCGTAGCTAGAGCGCCAGAGAAATCGCCATCGCAATTTTTTCCTGAGGTGGCACATATCACACCCCAAGGAATTCGCATCGCTAGGGCTACTGATTTTTCCCGAAATCAATTAATTAGGATAAATCCAGTACCATAAATATTTATTATATTTTCCTGAACCCTCATCGCTCGCAACTCTGAACATGACTCGCATTATTGTGATTACCTCCGGCAAAGGAGGGGTGGGTAAAACTACAGTTTCAGCAAACCTAGGCATGGCTCTAGCTAAAATGGGTCGTCAAATCGCCTTGGTTGATGCAGATTTTGGTTTGAGAAATTTGGACTTGCTGTTAGGACTAGAAAACCGCATTGTCTATACGGCTGTAGAAGTCCTCTCAAGAGAGTGTCGATTAGAACAAGCTCTAGTTAAAGACAAGCGCCAAACTAACCTCGTACTCCTACCAGCAGCCCAAAACCGTTCCAAAGATGCAGTCACCCCCGAACAAATGAAGTTATTGGTGAATGCACTGGCACAAAAATATCAGTACGTAATTATTGATAGTCCGGCGGGGATTGAAAACGGATTTAAAAATGCGATCGCCCCAGCCAAAGAAGCCCTCATCGTCACCACACCGGAAATTTCCGCAGTCCGAGACGCTGACCGGGTAGTTGGGTTACTAGAAGCACAAGGCATCAAACGTGTACACTTAATAATCAACCGGATCAGACCGGCAATGGTACAGGCAAACGATATGATGTCTGTTCAAGATGTTCAGGAACTTCTGGCCATCCCTCTAATTGGCGTGATCCCTGACGATGAGCGTGTAATAGTCTCGACCAATCGCGGCGAACCTTTGGTATTAGGGGATACACCCTCTTTAGCTGCCATAGCTGTTGAAAATATTGCTCGTAGATTGGAAGGTGAAACGGTCGAATTTTTGGATCTCGACGCGCCTCCAGACAACATCTTCGCTCGTTTGCGGAAATTGTTGTGGACAAAGATTGTTTAATATTCCAGTCTCCTGAGAACTATTGGCAATGATCATTGAAATTATCGAACGACTTTTTTCTCGACCTCCTGAAAACAGTCGCAATCAAGTTAAGCGTCGCCTGCAAGTAGTCATAGCCCACGACCGCGCTGACCTAGATGCTCAGACGCTGGAAAAAATGCGGCAGGAAATTCTCGAAATAGTCTGTCGCTATGTGGAAATCGAAACTGATGGCCTAGAGTTTACCCTCGAAAGCAACCAAAGGACAACAGCATTGATTGCTAATCTACCTATCCGGCGGGTGAAAGACCCCATATCTCTCTTGGAAAGTGGTGATCAATCACAGTAATTTATCAAGTTGAATTTTTGAACTAGGTAGTACTGCGATTCATCTCAATTGCTGTGTATTGTTTGTGGGCAAAGTCTATTCTAAAAAAATAGATTAATTTGCTATGAGATAAAAATCTTTAGACCATACCCCTAAAGTTGTAACGTCATATATAGAAAAGGGGTGTTGCATAAATGCGGGATGATTTTCTTATATTTATCTCTCAAAACCTCTTCTTCTCTACGAGACGCTGCGCGTTGGCGGAAGCCTCTCGTAGAGAATGCGTACTTTGCGTACTTTGCGGTTCATTATTTCATCCCTAAATTCAGCAACGCCAGAAAAGGTTTTGGGTAGAACTTGCCGATTAGTAGAAACATTGCATTGCAAGGTCTCTACTAAATTTATCTAAGCTATATTGCATTATCCAAATATTTGTTTGTCTGTTAAAAAAAATTTCCCGTTATCAGCTATGGTAACAACGGGAATCAATAAAATTTTCTATAAACTGAAATTATCGAGTCGCAACTTGTGGCCCTGACCACACTTCTGAAAGTTTGTCACCGAAAGTAACAGGTTGATCGGTATCTGTTGTGTTGACTCTCTTGCCATCAGTAGCAACTTGTACCAAAGGCCAGTCTTCTTCACCCATTTCTCCCTCGCGGAACAGTACATGATCGGGTTGATTTTTACTCCAACCTAGCAACACCGCAATTTTTTCATGCTCATGCTCATTATCCTGGCGAGGAGTAGGTGCAACGGTATTGGCGTGGTTTTTTTGCCGATCCCAAATGACTGCATGATCTGTAGCGTCACCTGTGTTAAATACCCCTTCAAACTTGCGTGCCAAAAAGCGATCGCTTTTTTCTGACCAACTAACAGGCACTAATACCCCAATTTTGCCATTGTCATGGATTTGTTCTGGAGGTGCAACACTGGTCTTTAATAGTGGATCATTTTTTTGAGAAGTTGAAGCCATTACCCACATTTTCTTAGTCTGTCTATCTTCGACAAACATCGTACTGGTAACTCGGCTGTTATACATTTCGGGCTTGATTTCCATTTGCACCCGACTATAAACCGCAAATTTACCATCAGGAGAAATCACAGGTACACTACGGTAATAGCGCACTCCAGTATTACCTTTTGACCCAATAGCTTCTTGAGTTGCAACAATCCATTTCCAGGGAATTGGATGTGGACTACCGATGGGATCTATTTGTTCTGCTTGCTCCTCACTAGGTGCTTCAGATACAGGTGCTTCTGTTGTGGAATCTGGTTCTGGCTGTTGGGGAAGCGGTGCAATAGCTGGAATTCGAGGTGCTGCTGATGATCCCACAAGAGACTTTCTCTTGTTTGAAAAATTTTCTGCTTGAAGCAATGATTCAATCTCGGCAGCTTGTAATTTTGCTGCTATTTTTAAGTCGCTAATAAGTGAGTTGGGAATTGGAGCCAGTTCCACTGCTGCCAAGGGATCAGCAGTAGTTAAATCCCCGCTTGCTTGAGAGTCATTTTTGATTGCATAATCTGCTACTACTAAAGACTCAGTTTCTTGTGCGTGTAAAACTGGCTGTTCCCCAATTACAGCTATATTCTGTGGTACTGAATTAGATTCTCCAACTGTGGTATTGCTGGGATCATCTTGAAATATTCCTGCTAAATCAGGTTCGCCAACATTAGCTTTTTCCTGAGGTACAGCTTCGTCCGCTGTTTCAGGAGCAATTTTAGCTACTGCTTTGGATTGTTTAGCAGAGGTAGAGTGACCTGATGCCGCAATTAAAGGAGCAATCAGCATCACTAGGACAACAGAATTAAGAAATGGTTGCACACGGAACCATCCTGACAGCAAGAGGGGTTTGAGCATGTGTGGACTCTCTAGAAGTGCGGGTGCTGTGTGAGGAGCAATCGATGTCTATGTAGCCAGGGGAAAGGTGATGATTACAGGTATAACAACAAACTCAATGTTTTAACGAGTTGTTGGAGATAATTTTTTAAACTTGCAGTCGGTCACTAAAATTTAGTATCATTACTTACGCCTTTTACTTAAAAAATACTACTTATTTTGGACAGTTATGCCAGCATAAAACTGATGCAGATTAACGGCAAAATTACTGCATAAAAAAATATCTACGCTCATAACACGTAATCAACCACACCAAAAAATTGGTACTTAGTTAAGAAGTACTAAGCGTGTAATTTGGGCTACAGATACTTGTAGCCTAGAGGTAGAGCCAAATAACTGAACTGTTGGGATAGGCTTTAGCAATTGCTAAACCGCAGGAGGCTCCCCTATTTATTCCTGCTACAACAGCGCAGACCCCGGTAACGGTAAAGTGAGTGAGGCGTTACTTTAAAAGCTGGGAAAGCTGACGCACAATACATAATACTCGAAAAACAGAGTTAGTATCCACCCCTAAGAATAAATTAATATCTAACTGTAACAATTGCGAGAGCGCAACTACACTTAATAACCGCATCTGGGGAAAATGCCCAAACAGGTTTGTTTGGTAAACCTAACAAGGCTTGTTTTTGTACCTAGCTAAAACCGGGCTTACCAACAAAGTATCAAGTTGATATGAATTTATCAACATCTTGAATGAAATTGTTTTCAGTTTATCAATAAAACCCAAGTTTTGCCAACTGAATGTGAGAAATAGGCAGTAAGAAGGATAATAATAAATAACTAAGTAACTATTACCTATTGACTATTAACCATTGACTCTTAACTAATGAAAGTTGTATTTTTTGGTACTCCTGAATTTGCTGTTCCTACCCTAGAAAAATTACTGAATCACTCAGAATTTGAAGTTTTGGCAGTAGTTACCCAACCCGATAAGCGTCGGGAACGAGGAAACAAATTAACTCCTTCACCAGTAAAAACATTTGCTGTCAATCATAATTTGCCAGTGTGGCAACCAGAACGAGTCAAAAAAGACAGTGCAACTTTATGCAATCTGCAACAAACAGCAGCTGATGTGTTTGTTGTAGTGGCTTATGGACAGATTTTGTCACGAAAAATCTTGAACATGCCTAAGTTGGGTTGCATTAATGTGCATGGCTCGATTTTACCTAAGTATCGGGGTGCAGCTCCAATTCAGTGGTGTCTGTGTAATGGCGAACTAGAAACAGGGATTACCACAATGTTAATGGATGTCGGTATGGATACAGGAGATATGCTACTAAAAGCAACCACACCAATTAGATTGTTAGATAATGCTGATAATTTAGCCGAGAGATTAGCAACGATTGGTGGAGATTTATTAATAGAAACTCTGTTAAAATTGAAGCGCCAAGAAATTCAACCAGTTCCGCAAAACAACGCAGAAGCTACCTATGCCTCTTTGATTCAAAAGCAAGATTACGAGTTAGATTGGTCAAAGAGTGCTATGCAATTACACAATCAAATTCGGGGTTTTTACCCTAACTGCTTTACGACTTTTCGCAACCAAACTCTCAAAATTACAGCCACCCTTCCCCTTGGTTCTACTTACGGTGAAAAACTACCACCAGAATTAGAAAAAATACATCAAAAATTACCTGATTTATCAAATATATCCGGTAGCCCAGGTGAAATAGTAAGCATTGCCAAGGGAATAGGAGCGATCGCTCAAACTGGTACAGGTTTATTATTATTACGGGAAGTTCAGTTAGCTGGCAAACGTCCCCAGTCAGGATGGGATTTTGTTAATGGTACTCGTTTAATCGTAGGTGAAGTATTAAAGAAGTCTGAAGTGTGAAGTATGAAATTTTTCATACTTTAGCCTTCATACTTCATACTTTCGTAGTAGCGACAATCTTCACAAGGCCCGTGGGGGTTGACTGCACAGCGAACAATCTCTGAATGTGCATTATACGTACAAGTTGCATCACCAACTACCCAACGTCCATTGAATAAGGTTTTTTCTGTTGGTCTTTGAGCCGATTGCACGTAGACAGCTATATTGTACAGACGATAACGCCCTGATTTAAATTGATATCGATGACGACGCTCTAGAACAGCGTAGGTGTTACCTTCAAAATCAAGGTAATTTCCGGGTTGGGGTGTCCAATCAAGTTGGACTTTACCGAGGGACTGACGCGGATGCGTCAGTATAACCTCGGTTGGTAGAGAGTCTGGCTCCATAAGTTTATGTGATGTGATTTATATTATAAAAATAGTATCGCAGGAGCCTACTCTTGCTTATCCGACTTCGATTATAATTAACAGACAACTTTATTTCTGCCGTCATTCCCAAGTGCAATCGCTTGAATGCTTCGTAACTTCTTACTTCTGGGAAGAGTTTTTTGTAAGCAGCACAATAATTATCGACAAAGCTGACTGTCTTATTAGGAATTCTGGGCTGTGTCATAGCTCCATCCATCCCTTCAGCGTTTTACTTTTATTTTACTCTGCCTATAGTGATGAAAGAGGGTTAACCTGATATACTCCTAGTTAACAGTTTTTCCTATTCCCCAATTGTCTAGTGGTTTTTATAAACTTCAATCTATTGTTTATAACCTCACCAGTTCAATTTTTATTTTCCTAACTCACTCTGATTTTTACTTTTCCTCTGCCTAAAGTGACAAAACAGGGTTATACAATTTAGTACGGACTTACCCTACGCCCTTACATCATTTCTGGAGATGGCTATTGCTTTACTCACTTCACCGCTAAATCCAGCCAAGGTTTGATATTTGTTGGTAAATCGGAATTCAGGCGTAGGGGTAGTTCAGGTGTAGATAGAGACTGAGCGTAGTCTGCTGTTAAAAATGGCTGGTAAGTCTGAGCTTCTGGTGTGAGTTGTTTAATAAAAGCTAGACTGACACTACGAACTAGCTGGCGCAAAGGCTGAGTTTCTTGGCCTCGCTTTTCTTTAATAATTCTAGAAGCTTCACCCACTGGATATGCTGGGTCAATAATACTCAAATGAGTAGCACCAATGGCAGTTAACAGATATTTGCTACTCCGCAACTGAGTAAAAGGTCTGATTTGGTGAGTTAAGGCTGGAGTTAAGGCATCTTCAGTTGCAGTCAAAATTAAAACAGGCTTGGTAATGCGCGAGAGTCCCTGTTTACCAAAAAGTTTACCTGTAAGAGGGTTAAGCGCGATCGCACTTTTGACCCGTTCATCTCGCAATTGGATTTTTTTCTCTTTTAAAGATGCCGCGGAGCATTGTAACCAATCACCAGGGGCTTTAGCAAAGCTGAGAGAAGTTTTGCAGAATTGTCGCACTTCCTCTAAATTAACCTCTCCACCCACCAAAGTTAAAGCGGTATAGCCTCCCAATGAGTGACCAATGACGGTAACTTTATCTGTGTTGAGTTTTCCTTGCAGTTGTCCTGGTTGAGTGTTGAGAATCGCCAGTTCGTTGAGTAAAAAGCTAATATCTTTGGGTAGATCAATAAATTCTTTAGCTGGTAATAGTTGTGCTAAATTCCCTTGATTGGAAGTGTTTGTAATCGCCACGGAATTACTACCAGGATGTTCAATGGCTGCAACGCTGATGCCATGAGAAGCTAAATGATGCGCTAGATAGCTGGCAAATCTACGATTGGCTCCAAATCCGTGGGAAATTACCACCAGTGGCGCTGTCGTGTCAGTTTTTTGACTCCAGTAAATATCTACAGGAATATTGCGTTGACGTTGTTTGTCTTGAAAAGTGAGTGTCTGTTGCTCTACTGCTTCTTGGCCAGTGGCGGCTGGGTCAAAAGTAGGTTGAAAGGGTGTATTATTTTTAACTATTAAATCTCTTGCTAGTAAACTACCAAGGGCTTGACTTTGTAAGTTGTTGGGATTTAATTCTGTAGTAATTTGCAGTAATTGAGTTACATCTAGGTTAATATTTGCGGTTGGGTAGGCTTTTAGGAAACTAATGGCGCTCAAACCATTAACTTGACGCAAACCGATGCTGATGGCTGCTTGCAAACTTTCTTTTGTACTACCAGGAACTGCCGCTTCTAAGGATGTAATAACTTGTTTGCCTTGCGGCAATAGAACCAGTTCATCAACAAATTTATCTGCAAATTTCGGATCTACTTGGACTCGTCGATTGAGTAATTCTCGTAGTTCCGGGGTCAAGAAAGATTCGTAAGCTTGGAGAGTTTTGGACAGTGTACCAGTTTTAGCAAATTTTTCGATGTCAGCGATCGCCACAGATGGCTGAAACGGGCCGAAACGAATAGTTACTGTTTCTGCGGCTAAAGTAGCGGGTATTCCTACACCCCAACCCAAAACAAGACTCAGACTAAACAACAATCCTTGCAAGCGAGAACGCTTACAAGGATTGTTGCTTGGTTTAAATTGCAAAGCATCTGCCATTTTTTGTAAACCAAAAGATTACCAGCTATAGGGACGAATAAACATTGAGTATTGTCCCCAATATTTAGCTGTATCTTAATTAAAGTCCAAGTCCAAATAATCTGAGGAAATTAAAGATAATTCCAAAGGGACTGGCGATCGCATTTAAAGTTTCACTTGTTTTAGTGAGACCATTGCGGCTCACTAATACCACATCATTATTCCGCAGGATAGGATTAGTTTCCTCATTAATCCCATGAGCTAAATTGATTTTAACGATGCGTTTTGTCACAGATCCATCAGGATTCAGTCGAATCAAATCTACAGCGGCTCTGCTGGCTCTACCATCATTAAACCCACCAGCAGCCAGTAAGGCTTGATTTAAAGAACTATTTGGTCTAAGTTCTGTAGCACCTGGTCTTTTCACTTCACCTACTACACCTACTTGAATTGTGTTGGGAGATAAAGTTGTGGTAGCTAGTTGTGTAGCTTCTGCTGCGGTTAAATCTGTGGCGGTAGGAATCACAATCGTATCTCCGTCTTGCACAATAATGTCTTGATTGACATCACCACTCTGTAGCAATTGCCAAAGATTAACATCAATAGATTGTTCACCACCAGTTCTAGTAGGTCTGCGGAGTTTGAGACTGCGAATATCAGCTTGTCCTGTGATTCCACCTGCTAATTGAATTGCTCTTGTAACTGTGGGTAAACCACCCGCCGCCTGTCCTTCTCCACCACCGCCTGTTGTAACAAGGTATGAACCAGGACGGTTAACTTCCCCAATAATGGCTACAGTTCTTGGTGTAGCGGGATTTGCAGCAAAGTTAGATGCTGCTAAATTGCGTGCGTCTGTTTTGTCAAAGTTAGTTGCTGTCGGTACTAAGATACTGTCGCCATCGCGCAATGTAATATCTTGTCCTATCTGACCTGTTTGTACAGCTTCTTTTAAATTGAGGGTAACTCGTTGCTCACCACCCCGTCCAACTTTTCGCCGTACTTGTACTTGGGTGACATCTGCTGCTAAAGTAACGCCCTGGGCTGTAGTTAATGCTGCCAAGACAGTTGGGTATTGTACACCGGGATTATCACCAGCGCCACCACTTAAGTTGAGAGTGTAAGACCCCGGTCGTGTAACTTCTCCAGCGACAAAAATATTAATGGGGCGAGGCGATAGTAGGTTGACGGAGATTAGAGGACGTTTTAAATAGCGAGAGTATCTTCTAGCAATTTCATCAGCTGCTTGTTCAGTTGATAAACCAAGAACTGAGACACTGCCAATAAGAGGTAAATTAATTGCTCCACCGGGAGGAACTTGATATTCTCCTGTGTATTCCGGCACTTCAAACACGTTAACTCGGATGCGATCGCCACCGCCCAAAGTGTAATTAGTATCTAGTTGTTGCTCTGTTGGTAATACCTGTTGTAGCGTTGGTATTATGGGTGTTTTATTCGGTGGTACTGTTTGTAGCGTTGGTATTACTGGTTGTCCCTGAGCTAGGCTGACGGGCGACACAGCAAAATTGATAGCTGTACAAAAAGCCACACCCATAGATGGATGGGTGAGGAATTTCCATAAACCTGTGTTAAACATATTTACCTTAGACTCTGAGACTACGATCGGCAAAGTACTGTCTAAACATTTTAATCTTGACTATACTTAAGTATTTTTTCCCGACAATCTTATTTTCCTAAAAGGATACTCTTTTCCGGAAGCATAATTATTTATGAGATTTGAATTTTTAGTAAAGTTAAGTTAAAGATTAACTTACTTAGGCACAGGTTAAGCATTTATTAATACAGGTATTTATTACCTTCAACACTACAATTTTTGAACCTATAAAAAGTAGCAAAACATACTATGTCTAAGATTGTGGTTATCTTACTACCGTTACACATGTAATTGAATCAGACGCTAACTACGCATGAGCTTTATGGTATTCAACATGACAGTATATGGATATATTTAGCTATCCAAAAAAATCACACACTGTGCTAGAGTTTCTAGTTTTGATGCTTCTCCCTGTACTTTTAGAGCCTTAGCTAAAACCGAAAGTTTACTAGCTCCTCAAGTTTGATAAATTTACACATACATCATGTAATATCAAAATTTGGCATTGCTGAATGGAGGGATGAATTGATTTATATAGGTACAATTTGATACTTCAAATAATGAAGTAATAATTTAATTGAGTATCTCAGCATTTGTTCTGACTTTGAATAGCATAAAGTTTTGCGGTGAAGACGTGCAAGATAATGGCGTAACCTGGTATTTTCATTTTCCACTCGCGTCATATATGTTTTACTCACAATTTGGTCGCCATCGGGGATGAAACTTGGGTAAACCTTCCAACCATCGGTCACATAAAAATAGCTTTTCCACTGTTTGACAATTTCCCATAATGGCTCAAACGTTTCAGCACTGTGATCTCCTAAAACCCAAGCCAAAATACCTTGAGTAAAATGGTTTACTGCCGTCCACAGCCAAATTTTGTGTTTTTTGAACCTACAAATGTCTCTAATTCATCTAGTTCTCCTACCTCTGGTACAATATCTTCTTGTGGTACATCTGGCAGCTTTTCTCCTAGTTGTTTGACCCAGGAGATGATAGTAGTATGATGTACACCTTTAACTCGTTCAATACCACGAAAACCCATACCGTTAAGGTACATTTTTAAGCATTCTTGCTTCAATTCCTCAGAATATCCTTTCGGCGGATCATACAAATCAATAAATTGGCGAGCACACGATACACAAATGTGATTTTGTTTACCTCTCCGCTTTCCGTTTTTGCGAATTTCCGTAGCTCCGCAATATGGACATTGCACAGTAGATGACCTCAATTCATCCCTCTATTATGCAACGCCCAAAATTTAATTAATAGATACATTTGGTTGTTCTACTTTTTCAATAAAAAAGTTTTCTAGGGAATTACGAGACAAATCCAGCGAAATAATGTGACCTTCCATCAAGCGAAGACTATCAAGAAAATCGTAATAATCTTTTTGTAGAGTTCCTTGCCAAGAACCATCATGACTAAACACAAGGTTAGGTATCCATTTGTACAGAACTTCTTGATCGCCACCTTTACCTTTGACGTGGTAAGCATTACCACTACCTAATAATTCATTGAGAGAACCAGCGCAAATTAATTCACCTTTTGAGAGAATTGCAATGCGATCGCAAATTTGCTCTACTTCACTGAGGATATGGCTATTAAAAAAAATTGTCTTACCTGCGGCTTTTAATCCTAGGATGATTTCTCGCATTTGGTAGCGTCCCAGAGGATCGAGGCCAGACATCGGTTCATCAAGAAATATTAGTTTTGGGTCATTAATTAACGCTTGCGCCATACCAACACGCTGTAGCATCCCCTTAGAGTAGCGACGCATTTGTTTTTTGCGTGCATCAGCTACAGGTAAACCCACTAATTCCAGCAGTTGGGGGATACGTTGGCGTTGCACACTTTGAGGAATTTGGAAAAGTCCAGCCGCCAACTGCAAAAATTCCCAACCAGTCAAATAGTCATATAGATAAGGGTTTTCTGGTAGATAGCCGATGTTTTGTTTGATATTGCGATCGCCCAATGGTTTACCTAATAATAATCCCCGTCCTGCTGTCGGCCGGATAATTCCCAGCAACAGTTTGAGTAACGTAGTTTTACCAGCACCATTCGGCCCCAGCAACCCAAAAGTTTCACCCTGATAAACCGTCAAAGAACAGCCTTTGAGAGATACAACCTTTTGATTCAGCCAAAAGCCACTGCGGTAGACTTTTCGCAAATCAAAAGTTGAAACAACTGGCTGAATATTGGTAGGTTGCGGTTGAAATTCGGCGGTATCTACAACAGATTTCATATTAGTTTAATAACTACTGACCAAAGTTACAGCCGCCAGTGTAACTTACCAATTGATGTTTCTGGGGCAGCGAAACCCCAATATTATTCCATTTATTGGCAGTGTAAAATATTGGCATTAGCCGCCCAAACACACAAGCGACAATTGGATAACCATCATGGTTTTAGCCGCACCCCAGCGCCAAACCCCTGTCGTAACTTGGGAAAAACTCCCAGATGATTTTATTCTGCCTGACGATCCAGTGGAAAATATTCAACAGCCAATTCTTGCAGCAGCCCTCACAGATGCTTTAGATACAGCAAATCGCGTTCAACCACAAATGTTGATTGCATCTAATTTTGGAATCGTCGCTAATATTAATCAAAAAACCGTTGTCAAAGCACTAGATTGGTTATATGTACCACGTGTGTCACCAGTGGGAGCAGGTGTAATTCGACGCAGCTATACACCCAATACCGAAGGTGAAAAGGTGGCTGTGGTGATGGAGTTTCTTTCCGACACCGATAACGGAGAATATTCGATTCGTCCAACCTTTCCTTATGGAAAACTATACTTTTACGAGCAAATATTGCAAGTTCCCATCTATGTAATTTTCAATCCTTATGAAGTCACCTTAGAAGTACATCGTCTAGAAAATGGACGATATATTTTGCAAGCACCATCAGAATCAGGAAAATTTTGGATTCCTGAATTGGAATTATTTTTAGGAATTTGGCAAGGAAATCGCTTAGGTTTCAATATTTATTGGTTGCGGTGGTGGGATGAAGCAGGTAATTTGTTGTTGTGGGCTTCTGAAAAAGCTGAACAAGAACGACAAAGAGCCGATGATGCGATCGCACAACTGGAAATTGAACGTCAGCGCCAAGCATCACTGGTAGCAAAGTTACGAGAATTAGGTATCGATGCGGAGTCATAATTAGCCCTGAATAACCCCATACATTCATATTTCACTGCGTATACTTACTTGACTCGCAAGGAACAGGATTGAGTGATGAGTTATATAAGGCGATCGCACTACTAAGTAGGTCGGTGTTAAAAATTGTCGTTATGACAAGGCAGGAGGCAGAGGGCAGAAGGGAAGAGGTTTTCAAGCTACTTTACTTTCCGTTACATAGTTCGGTTTATTTGCACCTTTCTACTTAAAATGAAATATGGCATTAGTTATTTAGAAAAACAAATGCTAAATAACTAATGACTAATGACTAATTTATAAAACACCTTTAGAACTAGGAATTGTCCCAGCACGACGCGGATCAACTTCAATAGCCATCCGCATAGCTCTAGCAAACGCCTTAAATGTTGCTTCAATAATGTGATGAGAATTAATGCCATCCAACTGCCGAATGTGCAGTGTCATTTGGCTATGATTCACCAATGCCACAAAAAATTCCCGCACTAGTTGAGTGTCATAGGTTCCTACTCTTTGTGTCGGAATTTGCAAACCATAACTCAGGTGAGGTCTTCCAGAGAAATCTAAAGCTACCTGAATTAAGGCTTCATCTAAAGGAGCGAGAAAATTACCAAAACGGACAATACCTTTTCTGTCACCTAATGCTTGATGCAAAGCTTGTCCTAAAGTAATACCCACATCTTCGTTGGTGTGATGGTCATCAATTTCCCAGTCCCCCTTGGCTTTGATATCTAAATCAATCAAACCGTGGGAAGAAATTTGATGCAACATATGATCTAAAAAAGGAATGCCAGTTGCAGCGGTGCATTTTCCTGTGCCATCTAGATTGATTGTCACTTGCACATCAGTTTCACCAGTAACGCGGTGAACAGAAGCAATTCGAGAGACTGAGGATAAATTAATTTCAGGATAGTCGCTGATTTGCATAGTTAACTAGAGAGTAGGCAGGATGAAGACTTAAAGTATGAAGGCTAAAGTTTAAAATTTCATACTACCCTTCGGGAACGCCAAGGGCGAACACACTTCATACTTCATACTTCATACTTTAACTACATTCCCATAATTTCATATCCTGCATCCACGTACAGAACTTGTCCAGTAATACCACTTGCTAAATCACTGCATAAAAAAGCCGCAGTATTACCCACTTCTTGTTGAGTTACTGTACGTCGCAGGGGAGCTACTTGTTCAACATGATGAATCATATCTAAAATTCCGCCAACTGCGGAAGATGCCAAAGTCCGAATTGGCCCGGCAGAAATGGCGTTAACGCGAATATTTTGGGGGCCGAGTTCGGCTGCTAAATAACGTACACTCGCTTCTAAACCTGCCTTGGCAACTCCCATCACATTGTAGTTAGGAACAGCTCTAACACCACCAAGATATGTCAGGGTGACAATGCTACCGCCTTCTGTCATCAAAGGTTTAGCCGCCCCACTTAACTGTACTAACGAATAGGTGCTAATTTCTAAAGCTGTATTGAAACCCGAACGAGAAGTTTGGCTAAATCCGCCAGTCAAATCATCTTTATTAGCAAAGGCTAGGCAGTGGATGAGAATATCTAGTTTACCCCATTGCTCACGAACTGCTTCAAAGGTAGATTGAATCTGTTTGTCGTTTTGGACATTACAGGGAACAAATAAGCTGGGGTTGAGAGGTTCCACCAATTCCGCGACTTTTCTCTCCATCTTGCCGCGTTCATCAGGCAGGTAGGTAATACCTAAATTAGCTCCAGCTGCGTGCAATTGTTGAGCAATACCCCAAGCGATGGAGCGATTATTGGCAATACCTGTAACGAGGGCGTTTTTTCCAGTCAGATTCAGCATACAAATTATTAACGGGATCAATCATGATGAGGATGTCCGAGCAGTATGAAATATTTTTCCTTATTCCCCTAGCTTTCCTTTTCCCGAAGGAAATCACAGCCTGAAAGTCTAAATGTTTTAGGGGAATTTAGGATACTTCAACTGCTTAGTGTATCAGTTGGAACTTTTCAGACATCCTCTTAGGAGGATACTAGAATCTGAGGCCAGTTTTTCTTTGTTTAACACCGGATTTGTAAAAATAATATTTGGGAGGCGTGTTTGCTGCATAAAAAATTGTCTGCTATTCCTGAAGATATTCTCAAGATATGGTAAATTTTTCTGCAAAAAACCTGATGAATAAGACTTTGCAAGAACTTATAACAACTACTAGCTAAAAAAGTGAAAAATTATGTATCATTATGAACAAATAACTCTGAAGTTTGGGATTTGAGTATAGGAAAGTACAGAAAGGTTGACGGTGATTTATTGATTTTTCAGGTGTATTCTTAGGTAATCAGTTTATTTGTTTTTCCGGCATTGGGTAGGGGAAGGGAGATGATCGTGACACAAGATAAAGCCCTAGCAAATGTTTTTCGTCAGATGGCAACTGGCGCGTTTCCACCTGTTGTGGAAACCTTTGAACGCAACAAAACGATCTTTTTCCCGGGCGATCCTGCTGAACGAGTTTATTTTCTTCTTAAGGGTGCTGTAAAACTTTCCAGGGTATACGAAGCAGGAGAAGAAATAACGGTAGCACTGTTGCGGGAAAATAGTGTTTTTGGTGTGTTGTCTTTGCTGACGGGAAATAAGTCGGATCGGTTTTACCACGCCGTTGCATTTACACCTGTAGAATTGCTGTCAGCGCCAATCGAACAAGTAGAGCAAGCACTCAAGGAAAATCCAGAATTATCAATGCTGATGCTGCGGGGTCTATCTTCGCGAATTTTACAGACAGAGATGATGATTGAAACTCTAGCTCACCGAGATATGGGTTCAAGATTGGTGAGTTTTTTATTGATTCTTTGTCGTGATTTTGGTGTTCCTTGTGCAGATGGGATCACAATTGACCTCAAGCTATCTCATCAGGCGATCGCAGAGGCAATTGGTTCAACTCGCGTTACAGTCACTAGGTTACTTGGTGATTTACGTGAAAAGAAGATGATTTCTATTCACAAAAAGAAGATTACTGTGCATAAACCTGTTAGCTTAAGTAGACAGTTCACTTAAAAACAATTGGAGGTAGTGGAGTTGGCAAGTATTGTGTTTTTGCAGATAATACCCATAGCTGGAGGTCAATTTTAAATTGAATAATCTTAGCTGTTGCCAATTTCCTATCCTCCACAGACAATGGCCGAAAGTAGTAGGCTGTATCTGGAACCATTTCGGTAGCTGAAGATGACCACTGGGTACATCCTCATCGCAGCAATTTTGATTCTGGGAGGCGTAATTGCCACTGTGGGCGATCGCATTGGCACACGGGTTGGCAAAGCCCGCCTCTCACTATTTAAGCTTCGTCCCAAAAATACGGCGGTACTGATCACTATTTTTACTGGTGGTTTGATTTCAGCATCAACCCTAGGGATTTTGTTTGCAGCTGATGAAGGATTGCGTAAAGGAGTTTTTGAGTTAGAAGACATCCAAAAAGACCTACGGAATAAGCGAGAACAACTCAAAACCGCCGAAGCCCAAAAAAGCCAGGTAGAGATAGAACTAAACCAAGCAAGAATTGAGCAAACCAAAGCTCAACAAGATTTACAGGCAATTAATAAATCATTGCAAGCGGCAAATGCCAAACAACGGGAAACCCAAACGCAACTCAATTTGACTATTAGCCGCCAAGCTCAAACTCAAGCTCAACTGCAACGCACACAAGGGCGATTGAATCAAGTAGCAACGCAGTATCAACAAGCCAAATCAGAACTGCAAAACGTTTATAACCAAAGACAGGCATTACAGGCAGCTGTAGAACAGTTGGAGGCAGAAAGACGTAGACTGTATGCAGAAGCGAAAAAAGCCATAGATGAAGCTAAGGCAGCCATTATAAAACGCGATCGCGAACTTGCCAACCGTCAAGAAATTATTGAACAGCGCGATCTCAAAATTGCCCAACTAGATAAACTAATTCAAAATCGCAACTTAGAAGTTGCTGCACGAGAACAAGTAATTGCTAAAAGGGAATTGCGCCTCAAAGAATTAGAAAAACAACAGGATTTTTTAGAACAAGAAGTATCAAGATTAGAAAAATACTATCAGTCTTACCAAGACCTGCGTTTGGGCAAGCTGGCTGTGATTCGAGGTCAAGTTTTGGCAGGTGCTGTGATTCAGGTTAACCAAGCTGCTTCTGCTCGTCAGGCAATGTTACAACTTTTAGGAGAAGCTAACCAAAATGCTATCTTTCAATTAACTGAACCTGGTGCAATACCAGAAAATAGAGACATACTGCGTGTAACACCAGAAAGAGTTGACCAGTTGATTAAACAGATAAGTGATGGTAAAGAATACGTGGTGCGAATTTTCTCCGCTGGTAATTACGTTAGAGGAGAAAACCAAATAGAATTCTTTGCAGATGCCGCACGCAATATATTAGTATTTTCGGGAGGCGAGGTGCTGGCTAGTACTACAGCTGATCCTAAAACTATGACATCTTATCAGCTACGACAAAGGCTAGATTTGCTGATTTCTGCTTCCCAATTTCGGGCTAGAAATGCTGGCATTGTGGAAAGTGTACAAGTAGATGGGACTTTTTTGCGCTTTGTCAACCAGCTAAGACAATACGATCAACCTTTAGATATTAAAGCGATCGCAGCAGCAGACACCTATACAGCCGGGCCTCTGCGCGTGAAATTATTAGCTATCCAAAACGGAAAAGTTATTTTCAGTACCTGAAACATTCAAGATTCGCCACAATATTCAAAAGCTCTGAATACAGATATCTATTAAGTTAAAGCTTATTGAATATGAATTTAAATGAATTCTCGCCAACTCAACCAGTAATTCTCGGCTTCGATCCTGGTAAAGATAAGTGTGGTTTAGCAGTCATGGGATTAGATCGGCAACTGCATTATCATCAGGTTGTGGCTGCACAAGAAGCGATCGCCACCATAGAAATACTACGACAAAGATACCCTGTTTCCTTTCTCGTTATGGGCAATCAAACTACGGCGAAGCAGTGGAAACAGCAATTAGAAGCAGAATTAGTACAACCATTAAATATCATGTTAGTAGATGAGCGCTATTCTACTTTAGAAGCACGCGATCGCTATTGGCAGATGTACCCCCCTACAGGACTAACAAAACTGTTACCAAAAGGGATGCGTCAACCACCAAGACCAATAGATGACATTGTGGCAATCCTTTTAATTGAAAGATATTTAAATCGACTGACAGATGATAGGTGATACCAATTCGTAATTCGTAATTCGTAATTCGTAATTCGTAATTAAAAAACTGAGATGCAGCAAAGCTTTCAGGGTTTACATCTGTATCAGATTTTTCGTGAAATGAAATGACAGGCTTCCGCCGTGAGTTTCGACAAGTTCAACTTCCGCCTCAGCCGAACGGTGACAGGGGACAGAAGGTGTTTCACACTTCACACTTCACACTTCACACTTTCCTCTCATAGTTCCGCCCGGATAGTAAAAGCATAGTCTCCTCCAGGTTCCAACTGATAATCTTGTTTTTCTAAAAAGCGGCCAAGAGGTTCTTTGATTAATGCTCTGCCTTGAGAAGGTTTAACAGACAGTTCTCCACGGCGGAAATGCCACTGGAAATGCCACTCAAAGTCACCCGCGCTCACTTCGCCCTCAAGGAAGCCATGTTGCCAGGATTGGCGGGTAATTTTGACATGAGCAGTAGTTTCTGGCAAAGGTTTTGCACTCACAATGCTTTAGGTAAAGTGTGGGATAAAAGCAAACAACGCAGTCTATTTCTTTTATTTACCAAACTTAGCGTAAATCGACAAACTGACAAAGTGAGTATTAATAACTGGATAATTAGCCAAACAGCTGAAGTCGTTCGGCTCGCTTGGCTTTGTTCATATAACCGCGAATGTCTTTGTGCGGCTCAGATCATAGTAATAAAACTTTTCAAGAAAGAAGCTACGGCGATGCCTACAAAAAAGGCATCGCGGATTTTAGAGAATATCTAAAATCCCAAATCGATATTATCGATTCACTGCCGCAGCTTCTCGCGCCGCAGCTGCTTGATCTGGATGGATACCCAAACGTGTGAGATTAATCCGTCCTTTACCATCAATCTCGCGCACTTTGATAATCACTTCATCACCGACGGCTACTTCATCTTCAACTTTGCCAACGCGGTAGTCAGCAAGTTGAGAAATGTGGATCATACCTTCCTTACCGGGTAAGAATTCCACAAATGCACCGATTGGTATAATTCGAGTTACGCGTCCTGCGTAGACATCCCCTTCATGCAGCTTGCGGGTCATCCCTTGGATGATGTTCCGCGCTTTCTTGGCTTTGCTTTCATCGACAGCAGATATAGTAACTGTACCATCATCTTCGATGTCGATTTTGGCACCAGTTTCTTCGGTGATGCCCTTAATCGTCTTGCCTCCAGGCCCGATGACTAGACCAATCATATCTGAGTCAATCTTGATGGTCAGCAGACGTGGCGCGTAGGGTGATGTTTCTGTGCGTGGTTGGTCGATGGTTTGGAGCATTTTCTCCAGGATATGCAACCGCGCTTCTTTAGCTTGGTGAATAGCTTGGGCAATAGTTTCTAAAGACAGACCAGAGATTTTCATATCCATTTGCAAGGCAGTAATCCCGGTATCTGTCCCAGCAACTTTGAAGTCCATATCACCTAAGAAATCTTCAATGCCTTGAATATCAGTCAAAACGCGGATTTCATCACCTTCTTTAATTAGACCCATTGCCGCACCACTAACGGGTTTGATGATAGGTACACCCGCATCCATCAGGGCGAGGGTGGAACCGCAGACTGAACCCATCGAGGTGGAACCGTTGGAAGAAAGCACTTCCGATACAACTCGAATCACATAAGGAAATTGTTCTTTGGGTGGCAGTATGGGCAAGATTGCTCGCTCTGCTAAAGCGCCGTGACCGATTTCGCGTCTGCCAGGCGCACGCATTGGCTTGGTTTCGCCAACAGAGAAGGGCGGGAAGTTGTAATGGTGTAGGTAGCGTTTGGATTGGTCTGTTTGTAAGTCATCGTTGAGGTTTTGGGCATCTCCAGGAGTACCAAGGGTACAGTTAGATAATACCTGAGTTAGTCCGCGGTTAAATAAACCGCTACCGTGGACTCGTTTTGGTAAAACACCAACTTGACAAGAAACAGGACGTACTTCGTCTAGCTTACGACCATCAACGCGGATATTATCTTCTACGATTTGACGGCGCATGAAATACTTGGTGATGTCTTTAAATGTATTGCCAAGTGCCTTTTTATCTGCGGTGGCTGCTAGGCGAATCGGGTCTTCTTCTGGAAGTTCCACGATCGCAGTTGCTATTGTATCTTTGACTACATCTAAAGCTGCATCACGCTCAGGTTTTGTTAATTCAAATTGAGCCAGAATTTTTTTGATATCATCACTAGCGCGATCGCGAATATAATTTTCCAGGGTCTGGTCTACCTCTGGAGGTGCTTGCTGAATTATTTCCAAACCCAGTTCTGCGATTATCTCTAGCTGTGCTTTGATTAAATCGCGCACCGCTTCGTAACCAAAATCAATTGCTTCGATAATATCTCGCTCTGGCAGCTGATTGGCTCCTGCCTCCACCATGATTACACCTTCTGGTGAACCAGCCACAATCAAATCTAGGTCTCCAGCTTCAATTTCTGCATAGGTGGGATTGATAATAAAATCATCTCCTACTAAGCCTACCCGCACGGCTGCCATTGGCCCGTTAAAAGGAATTTGGGCAATCAGGGTAGCGATGGAAGCACCGGTGACTGCTAGAACATCGGGTGGCACTAACTCATCCATAGATAATGTTAAGGCCACAATTTGCAGATCATCCCGCAACCATGAAGGGAACAGGGGACGCAGAGGACGGTCTATGAGACGGCTGGTGAGAATTGCTTTTTCTGGTGGACGACCTTCCCGGCGCATAATCCCACCAGGAATTCTACCTGCTGCATAAAGTCTTTCTTCGTAATCTACTGTTAGGGGAAGAAAATCAATGCCTTCTCTGGCTTCTGCTCGCGTAGCTGTTACCAAAACAGCTGTGTCCCCTGATTCTATCAAAACTGACCCACCAGCTTGGGGAGCTAGTAGGCCTAATTTCAGTCGAATATCCCGTCCATCAAAGGATATTGACTTTTCAACTTCTGCCATTCAGTTTTTTTTCCTTCTATGCACACTATTCTCTCTCTGTGGCAATCCTAACATTTATGCACTCTGGCTGGCTTCCGTTACATACAAAGATAAACAAGTCGTTAAATGCTAAATGTAATACATGTTTGCCCGTCAAGGAGCGGTAGATTCGACGGCTTGGTTATTTGTTAGGTTTGCCACACTCGGAATTATGCCTCATCATACTCAAAAACCTCAGGAACTGCACACATACACTAAATCATCATTAAATTAGCTGAACTTAATTATGACCTCAGCATGTAACCCTGGTTGTACAATAGTACCAGCGTTGCAAATCAAATATAGCTGCACTGGCTTAGACAACTTAAACTTTGAAATTAAATATTCCCAATCTTTACTTTTGGCTAGTGCATAGCATACTTAATCAATGTTCTCATAAATTAAAACATATTAATTCAATTACCAAGCTATCAAGTATTCCTAATAAACGATTTAATTTTCCACTTTTATTAAAATTGCTATATTTTCTAAATTAAGTAATAATTTAACAGCATATCTGATTTTACAAATGTATATAATTAAATTTTGAATATAGCCTTAGTTTTAATAAATTTAAAATGTAAAAACCAATGGTCGGGTTATTATTACGAAAAAATATGAGTTAGATAATATTCATTTTAGTAAATAAGAATAAAAAGTTTTAAATAATTAAGTTTGATAAAAATTTGAGTAGTTAAAAATGGCAATTTTACACGGTAGTTGGTTAAGAGAGAATCAAAATAGTTGTTTATTTATTTGGGGAGAAACTTGGCGATCGCAGCAAGTACACTGGGATTTAACTATATCCACAGATATACCACCACATCCATTAGCCATGACAGCAGTGGAGTTAAGTGAATGGTTAGCTTCGCGGAACATTAGCATTGCTACCATTCCACAGCAGGTACAAACTCAATCATTGCGATCGCGCAAAGGTGCAAAACCACCTGAAGCCAGTTTACCTACACATTCTCAAATTATCGCTTTACCAACTCAGATTGTAGAGCACAGCGAAAATAAAACATTCAACTTATTACCTGTACATTCCGCCAGCCAAGATTTAGACTCCGCTGCTTCACCATCCCTTCAACCTTGGCGAGTTGAAGGTTTTTGTCTCAACCCCAGCGAAGCAATTAAATTTCTCAAGTCTCTTCCTCTCAACGTTGCTAGTGGCGAAGATGCCTTTTTAGCTGGAGATTTACGATTTTGGTCACAGGTAGCGCGTTGGAGTTTAGATTTAATTTCACGCTCTAAATTTTTACCAAATATTCAACAGCAAGTAAATAGCACTGTAGCTGCTTGGCAAGTGCTTTTAGATAGTGCTGTAGATGGAACTCGGTTAGAAAAATTTGCGGCGAAAATGCCCCTGGCTTGTCGCACTTATCAAGCAGCACTAGGAAATGAAAACCTAAGTTTTGTAAACTTACCGGAACCTGCACAAGAATTAATTTTAGATTTTCTCAACAGTACAATAGATGCCCAAGTACGGCAGATGCTGGGAAATCAAACCATCATGGAAGCTAGGGCGATGGCAGCTTTACCATTGGCAGTGCGGCAGTGGTTGCAAGCTTTAACTAGTGCATCCAATACTGTGGTTGCAGATGCTATTGGTGTAGAACGTTTGGAAGCGGCATTGAAAGCTTGGACTATGCCGCTACAGTATCAACTGGTGGGCAAAACCCTATTTCGCACTTGTTTTCAACTCAATTCTCCAGAATTGGCAGAAACAGAGTGGACATTGGCGTACTTTCTCCAAGCGGCTGATAATCCTGAGTTTTTGATAGATGCAGCGACAATTTGGCAAAATCCAGTTGAGCAATTAATTTATCAAAACCGCACCATTGACAAACCACAAGAAACATTTTTGCGCGGTTTGGGTTTAGCCTCTCGATTGTATCAGGCGATCGCTCCCAGTTTAGAAACAGAATATCCCCAATCTTGTCAGTTGACCCCTATCCAAGCCTACGAATTTATCAAATCTGTCGCTTGGAGATTGGAAGATAACGGTTTAGGCGTGATTTTGCCGCCCAGTTTGACAAATCGTGAAGGTTGGGCAAACCGTTTAGGGTTGAAGATTACCGCCGAAACGTCCAAAAAACAAAAGGAACGCTTAGGTTTACAAAGTCTGCTAAATTTTCAATGGCAGTTGGCAATTGGGGGACAGACAATTTCCAAAGCTGAATTTGATCGGCTGGTAGCCTTGAATAGTCCTCTAGTAGAAATTAACGGCGAGTGGGTAGAGTTGCGTCCCCAAGACATCAAAACAGCCCAGACATTTTTTGCCTCGCGCAAAGAACAAATGGCACTTTCCCTAGAAGATGCTTTACGCCTCAGTACAGGAGACACCCAGGTAGTTGAAAAATTACCAGTGGTGAGTTTTGAGGCATCTGGGGCATTACAGGAATTAATTGGGGCGCTAACGAATAATCAGGAGATTACACCCTTACCCACACCAGCAGGTTTCCAGGGAAAGTTGCGTCCTTATCAAGAACGTGGTGCTGCTTGGCTGGCTTTTTTAGAACGTTGGGGTTTGGGTGCATGTCTCGCCGACGATATGGGTTTGGGAAAAACAATCCAGTTTATCGCTTTTCTTTTGCACCTGAAAGAACAGGATGTACTAGAAAAACCAACTTTATTAGTTTGTCCAACTTCTGTTTTAGGTAACTGGGAACGGGAAGTTAAAAAGTTTGCACCTAGCCTGAAAGTAATGCAGTATCACGGTGACAAACGCCCCAAAGGTAAGGCATTTGTTGAAGCCGTGAAAAATCATGATTTAGTTGTAACTAGTTATTCGTTAATTCATAGAGATGTTAAATCATTTCAGGGTATTTCTTGGCAGATAACTGTTTTAGATGAAGCCCAGAATGTGAAAAATCCCGATGCGAAACAGTCACAGGCAGTTCGCCAGATAGATGCAAACTTTCGCATCGCCTTGACAGGCACACCAGTAGAAAATAAATTGCAAGAATTATGGTCGATTTTAGATTTTCTCAATCCTGGTTATTTGGGTAATAAACAATTCTTTCAACGTCGGTTTGCCATGCCGATTGAAAAGTATGGTGATGCAGCTTCTTTAAATCAATTGCGTTCATTAGTTCAACCATTTATTTTAAGAAGGTTGAAAACAGACCGCACAATTATTCAAGACTTGCCAGATAAACAAGAAATGAACGTATTTTGTGGTCTGACTACAGAACAAGCCGCACTTTATCAACAAGTAGTAGAAGCATCTTTAGCTGAAATAGAATCTGCTGAAGGATTGCAACGGCGAGGCATGATTTTAGCCTTGCTAACCAAACTTAAACAAATCTGCAATCATCCAGCGCAGTATTTGAAAGAAACTACATTAGTACAACATAATTCTGGGAAATTGCAACGCCTAGAAGAAATGTTAGATGTGGCTATTGCAGAAGGCGATCGCGCTTTAATTTTTACCCAATTTGCTGAATGGGGTAAATTACTCAAACCTTATTTAGAAAAGCAATTAGGCAAAGAAATCTTTTTCTTATATGGTAGCACTAGTAAAAAACAACGAGAGGAAATGGTAGACCGTTTCCAACACGACCCCCAAGGGCCACCAATTATGATTCTTTCTTTAAAAGCTGGTGGTGTAGGATTGAACTTAACCCGCGCCAATCATGTATTTCACTTTGATAGATGGTGGAATCCGGCGATTGAAAATCAAGCCACAGATAGAGTATTTAGGATTGGTCAAACCAGGAATGTCCAAGTACATAAATTTGTTTGTACTGGCACTTTAGAAGAAAAGATTCATGACATGATTGAAAGTAAAAAGCAACTAGCCGAACAAGTTGTTAGTGCTGGTGAAGAGTGGTTAACTGAATTAGATACAGATCAACTTCGTAACTTACTCATACTTGACCGCAATGCTTTGATTGATGAAGATGCAGAGTAGAAAAGTCTCCTAATTTAAATGCGGAGGAGCGCTGAGGTAAACGCAGAGTAACGCAGAGGATTTTCAAAGTGAGTTTGTGGTTAATTTTCTGTGTGTCTCTGTATTTACTTCTTTTAAGATACAAAGTTGGATTTCTTTGTTCAGAACATCAACTTCCGAGTTCAGAACATCAACTTCCGAGTTCTAAGGATGCCGTGAAAAAATTATACAATCTTCTTGTAGGGTAAACATCTTGTCTGCCTTGGCACTCAGATGAACTAGTGGTACACCAAGGAAACTTTGCATGGTGGAAGGCAGGGAAGGTAGGATGGTAACGATTTTCTCGTTCCCGTACGGATTGTGGGAATTTTCTTTTTAATCTTTCACACACCTGATTTATGTAACGAAACAATAAGTTGCACATCGCGTGAGATATTCACAAACTAAAGCTCATAATCATGAAATGATCAATATCAAGAAAATACAAAAAAAGAAGCCCATAATAGGCTTCTTAATTAAAAACTAGTATTGGAACCGTAACTATTTCACAGTAACTTGACCGCCAGCTTCTTCAATCCGCTTCTTAGCATCCTCAGCTGCATCTTTAGCAATAGCTTCTTTAATTGGCTTGGGTGCAGCTTCTACCAAGTCTTTCGCCTCTTTCAGACCCAGACCAGTTAATTCACGGACAATCTTCAGTACGGCAATCTTCTTGTCAGCGGGAACAGATTCCAGAATTACGTCAAACTCGGTTTTCTCTACTACTGGTTCAGCCGCCGCAGCCGCGCCAGGAGCAGCCATCATCATCATACCGCCAGCAGGAGCAGCCGCACTTACGCCAAAAGCTTCTTCAATTTGCTTAACTAATTCAGCCGCTTCCAGCAAAGTCAAAGATTTCAATTGTTCCAAAATTTGATCGGTTGCAGTAGACATTGATATAACTCCTGTAATGTGTGATTAGTGATTAGGCAATGGTTATTAGTAATGACTTTTGACTCGGAAAAGTCTATTCAGCCGCAGTTTCAGCACTATCGCCTTTCTCTTTATCGGCCACAGCCTGCAAAGCGCGAGCCAAGCCACTAGGAACTTCGTTAACACCCACAGCAATTTTGGTAGCTAAGGCATTGATAGCACCAGCTATTTGAGCCATGAGTTGTTCCTTGGAAGGCAAGTCTCCCAAAGCCTTGACATCTGCTTCTTTTAGTAGGCGACCTTCCATCACGCCGCCACGAAGTTCTGTCTTCTTGGAGACTTTTTGGAAGTCTTGGTAAGCCTTAATCGCTGAGGAAAAATCCTCTTTGACTAACAAAAAGGCAGAAGAACCTTTGAGCAACTCGGACATTGGTTGCCATTTTTCATCGTCTCGAATAGCAATACCCATCAAGGTGTTCTTTGTCACCTTGCAACTAGTGCCAGTGGGACGCAACCGCCGCCTTAAGTCTGTGATTTCGGCAACTGTTAGTCCTTGATATTCAATGACCAGCGCCAAAGTTGACTCACTCAAAGATTGCTTGAGGTCAGCTACTATTTCTTGTTTGTTTTCTAGCGTTCTACCCATCTCATTTCACCTCCAAGGGCAAAATAATTGATTTACCTGCTTATGTGTCTTATACCGATTCTCTAAAATTCGACAACAGATTCAAACCTTGAAACTGAGATACAATCTGAATTTCTTAATTACGAACTGCGAACTGCGAATTGGTATTAGTTTTGACCAAGCAAAAACAACAAACCCCGGCTATTTCAACCGGGGTTCCGCAGCAACACTCTTGAAGCTGTAGCTGTACACCTTGTAGGCGGTACTTCAGGCAGTTAGAGTTTTACCTCGGCAGGATATTAAGCTATTTGCACCTGCTGTCTCCGGCTTGGATTATTTAGTTTTAAGGAAGGAGTGGTGAGTGAGGAAATTTTTACTTTCTACCCCCTATTCTCTACTTCCTATTTCTTCTTAAGCAGCTTCGTTCAGTTTTAAATCCCGTAAAGCGGTGATATCAACTTTAATCGAAGGCCCCATAGTAGCAGATACATAGAAGGTTCGCCAATAGCGACCTTTTGCGCCTGAAGGACGGTTACGGTCGATTGTTTCTTGCAACGCCTTTAAGTTTACTAACAAATCTTCAGGCGAGAAAGCTGCCTTGCCAAACATAACATGGACAATGCCAGTACGGTCAGCCCGGAATTCTAGTTTACCAGCTTTGAATTCTGCGATCGCACCTGCAATATCAAATGTTACCGTACCGCCTTTGGGCGATGGCATCAAACCACGAGGCCCTAGTAATTTACCTAGTTTAGCTACCTGTGGCATCACATCCGGTGTGGCAATCAGTTTGTCAAAGTCCATCATGCCTTTTTGAATTTGGTCAATCAGTTCTTCGGAACCAACGATATCAGCACCAGCATTACTTGCTTCTGTTACTTTTTCGCCTCTAGCGATTACTGCCACCCGCACAATTTGTCCTGTACCTTTGGGTAGCGCTACCGTTGTCCGCAATTGTTGGTCTGTATATTTCGGGTCAATTCCCAACCGGATATGTGCTTCAGCGGCTTCGGAGAATTTAGCTGTTGCCGTTTCTTTGAGTAGGCTGAGAGCGTCTAGGGGTGTATATTCCCTATCTTCTACTTTTGCTTGCAGTTCTCGCAAGCGACGTGATAATTTCTTTCCCATTTTCTCTCCTGGGGTTAGTAACGAAGCTTGGCTTCTCCCCCAAATAAGTTTTTAAGTGCGGAGTCTAATAATCGTTGACTTTTGACTATTCAGTAATGGTTACACCCATGTTTCTGGCGGTTCCTGCCACAATGTTCATTGCTGCGTCTATGTCGTTAGCATTCAGGTCAGGTAGTTTGGTTTGGGCAATTTCTCGCAATTGCGCCTGAGTAATTGAACCAACTTTCTTCTTGTTAGGTTCGTTGGAACCTCTTTCAATTTTCGCAGCTTTGCGAATTAATACTGATGCTGGTGGGGTTTTAAGTACAAATGTAAAACTCCGGTCTTCATAAACCGAAATTTCTACAGGGATAACCATACCAGCTTGGTCTGCTGTTTTGGCGTTGTACTCTTTGCAGAACATCATGATGTTAACGCCATGTTGACCCAATGCTGGGCCTACTGGCGGTGCTGGGTTGGCTTTTCCAGCGTTCAGGGCCAGTTTAATGACCGCTACGACTTTTTTCGCCATCTGTATTTAGCTCTGTTTCTCTACCTGATTAAATTCCAATTCAACTGGCGTATCTCGGCCAAAGATTGAGAGCAAGGCTTTAAGTTTACTCCGTTCTGGACTGACTTCAATCACCTCACCTTCAAAGTCCTTAAATGGGCCAGAAAGCACAATTATCTTATCACCAGTGGCCATGTCAATTTTGACAACTGGCTCTTGTTCAGTGGCTTGTTTAAATATGCGCTCTACTTCTGAATAACTCAGAGGTACTGGTTTGACGTGGCCACGACCTTTGGCAGAGCCACGTTTTTGTTCTGCTCCCACAAAGTTAATCACATGAGAGGTATTACGCACTACCTGCCATGTATCATCACTCAGAACCATTCGCACCAATACATAACCAGGAAAAACCTTTTCCTCTGTGTGCTGACGGCTGCCATCTTTGCGGATTTTTACCGCTGGCGTGTGTGGAATTTCCACTTGAATTATTTTGTCTGCAACGTCAAATGTTTGGATGCGTTGTTCCAGATTTGTCTTGACGCGCTTTTCGCAGCCTGAGGCTACTTGTACTGCATACCACCGCGCTTCTTTGAGCGCTGCTTCTGCCGTTTCCTCTGACTGCAAATTTGAGTTAAGTGGGTCGTCTGTTGCAAAAGTCATCAGAACACCTGTTTTGCTGCCCAAGCAAACAATCCATCCACCAAATAAATCAGAGATGCGGAGAGTGTCACCATTAACAGCACGGCTGCTGATTCGCTCACTAGCTGTCTTCGACTTGGCCAAACTACTTTCTCAAGTTCTTCTTTTGTCCCTTGAATGAAGTTTTGCAAGTTTAACCCGCTAGCGTTTTCTGGCATTTCAGCTTCATTTTTTTTAGCCACTGTCGTTTATCCCCCCGTTTCTTGTACCGCTGTATCCTGCTAATTTTTATCTCACTTTACAGCTTTGATCCATCCTGTCGACTTGCAGCAAAAAATCTCTAAAAATGAAAAAACTATACCCGAAATCATAAGCACTAGCTACTTTGTTGAGTAGAAGTGCTATTGTTTCGGGTTTTATTTTTTGCCTGCGAGCGCGCCCTGGAGGACTTGAACCCCCGACATCAGGTTTTGGAGACCTGCGTTCTACCAACTGAACTAAGAGCGCACAGGTTGGTTTGGATTCGGTGGTTGCGCTGAACTTTGATTTAGTTTAACGCAATTGCGATTTTTATTGTACATGATTTTGGTTGAGGGAACAACTCAGCGGCAAAAGCCGCTTGTTATTTGAGATTTCTCCCATACCCTAATCCAAAAACTACAAAGGACGGTCGAAGCGTTGCTTGATCCGGGTAGCTTTACCGACGCGATCGCGGAGAT
The DNA here is from genome assembly GCF_015206815.1 of Fortiea sp. LEGE XX443. GTDB lineage: Bacteria > Cyanobacteriota > Cyanobacteriia > Cyanobacteriales > Nostocaceae > Nostoc_B. Next base: position 70,677 of record NZ_JADEXZ010000002.1, on the reverse strand, counting down.
AGTACAGTTTAGCACGACGTACTTTACCGCGACGGATGATTTTGATGTTGTCGATGCGAGGCGAATGCAATAAAAACACTCGTTCTACACCTACACCTTGAAACACGCGACGAACTGTAATAGTTTCGTTAATACCGCCGTTGCGTTTGGCAATCACAACGCCTTCGTAGGGTTGTACGCGGTATTTTTCGCCTTCTTTGATTTTAACGCCGACTTTCACTGTATCGCCCACATAAATGTCGGGCAGATTCGATTTTAGTTGTTCCGCTTCAATGGAACGGATGATCTCTTGAGCATTCATAGCCTGTCTGCTTTAAAATCCACAATCATTTATAATAAATCGATAATCTGCTTTCAGTCTAGTGATCTATTGAGATTTAGAATTTTTCACCGATCCGAATATCTGAAAATGAAAGCTATATTGCATGAAGCTTTGCCATAGTTGTGAGTTTTATGAAATTTAGCGTCGTTATTACTACTTATAACCGCTTAAGCTTACTACGCCGAGCCATTGATTCGGCTGTCAACCAGACAATTCCTTGCGAAGTGATTGTAGCTGATGATTGTTCTGCTGATGACACGCAAGCCTACGTAGAAAGCTTAGGTAATAAAGTAGTTTACCATCGTAATGAGGTAAATCAAGGTCATGCAGCTACTGTAAATGCGGGAATCCAAAAAGCCAGTGGTGACTGGATTAAGTTTTTGGATGATGATGACTATCTTGCAGCCAATTGTATCGAAGAGATGGCAAAGGCGATCGCACTTTGTCCTCATGCAGTGATTTGCTCTTGTATTGCGGCTCAGGTAGATAAACATGAAGTAGAACTCAGTCGCACCCCCCAAATTGGGACTGGTTTAGCTTTTTACGTTCCCCAAGCAGATATTCACTACGGGATGCTTTTGGAATTACTGCCTTTTGGTACACCTGTGCAAGTCGCTTGTAGTCGTGATGCTTTTTGTAAAACAGGTGGTTGGGATTCTCAATTAGATGCAAATTGTGATGACATAGATTCTTGGTTGCGAATTGCCCAATTTGGGGATGCTGTTTTCCTAAATCAATGCCTAGCTTATCGGACTATTTGGGCAGGGGCTTATAATCAAAAGTTTTCTCTGTCTCGGCGGCTAGACACAAATATCTTAATCAAAGAAAAAATCTACAATTTGATTGATGGCAAACATCACTCTTATGTCCCAGATATTGAGGTTATCAAAAATTATCTGAAACTACATTGGACTTTAGTAGCGCTGAAGCAAAGAGACTTCCGCAGTTTGATGTCAATGTCGGATAAATCTTTATTTTCACTTTACGCTTGGTGGCTTTTTCTGAATGTTATCTTTTCACGCCATATTCAGATTTACAACGCTCATATTTGCAAAGTTGTTTTAATTGAAATCTAGATTTAATCTGGTATGTAGTTTGATTGTATAAATATGATCTGATTTATTATTTATGCCAGTGGCGTAAGTCCTGTTCATGTTTGCCAAGACGGCAGCCCATAAACTATCGCTCAAAACAAATAATTGGTAGTCTATGTGATGAACTGAGTATAAGTAAGCTATCTATGACCGCTGCTGTTTTGTTAGAGAATGTATCCAAGTTTTACAGTAATATCCCCGTGGTTAACGATTTATCATTTGCGATCGCACCAGGAGAAATTTTTGCTCTGCTTGGCCCCAATGGTGCAGGTAAATCCACCACAATTCGGATGCTAACTACACTAACAAAACCATCTCAAGGACATATACAGGTCGCTGGGTATGATGTGGTGAACCAAGCAATACAAGCAAAGCAGAGCATTGGTGTTGTATTGCAGCAAACTAGTGTAGACGGTGATTTAAGCGTCTGGGAAAATATGGAACTGCATGGGCGGCTACATCACATAGCCAACCCACAGCGACAACGACTGATTAATCAGTGGTTAGAGTATGTGGAACTAGCAAATAGAAAAGATGATTTGGTAAAAACTTTGTCTGGTGGGATGAAACGACGGTTACAGATAGCCAGGGCTTTGCTACACCGACCGCAAATTTTATTTTTGGATGAACCAACTGTCGGACTAGACCCCCAAACTCGCAGGCGGCTTTGGGAGATGATTCGGGAACTCAATAAGCAAGGGATGACAATATTACTGACAACTCACTACATGGATGAGGTCGAGTATTTGTGTGGAGCCTTTGAAGCTACTCAGCCAGGACGCATCGGTATTATGGATAGTGGTAAACTTATATCTTTAGGAACGCTCCAACAGTTGCGTTCTGCTCACGGCGAAGGTTTGGTGATGAAACAATTGGGTGTCACCGAGGCAGGGAATGACAGCGCCCGACGCTGGGAATATTTATTTTTCCCTTCTCTAGAAGAAGCAAAAATCTATCTGAATCAACAACCTGATAAAACCGGAATGATGGTGCGTTCCTCCAATTTGGAAGATATCTTTGTAGAACTAACTGGACGACAGCTAGATTAATATTAGCTTCCTAAATCTCGCAGCATTGCTTCTACTCTGTCAACCCCATCTGCATTATTCTGTCTTTGGTACAAGCTAAGAGCTTTTTGCAGCAAGGTATTTGCTTGCTTTGTCTGGCGACGCTGTTTAAACATCGAAGCCATAAACTCATATATTTGTCCATTGTTTCGATCTATACCAATAGCTTGTTCGTATGCCCAATTAGCCGCTTCATAATCTCCTAAACGGGCTTGAGTGACTCCCAATCCCAAATAGGCATTAATATTACTGCGGTTTAGCTGAATAGCACGACGATAAGCATCTCTCGAACCTTTAGTGTCTCCCAGGTTACCTTTGATATAACCCACAGCATAAAAAAAATCACTGTTGTTGGGATCAAGACCCAGCGCCCGACGATACGCGACTAGTGCGGCTTGGTAATTTCCCTGTTGGGCGTACAAATAACCCATTCCAGAATGGACTTTAGCATTCTTGGGGTCAAGGGACGCAGCTCTTTGATAGGTAGCGATCGCTCCATCGTAATCGCCAGCATCAACTTGTCTGCGACCTTCTTCAAACAATTCCTTTAATTCGGGGTTTTTTGCTTGCGCGACAAATACCTGAGCCTGAGCGATTGAAGGAATAGCAGCAACACTACATCCTAATAACAGAACACCAACTATAAGTGATATGCGTTTGTACACAGTAAATTTCCTGAATTTTTAGTGGACTTTTTTCTTGTACATTAAAACAAAAATCTGCATTTTTGAAAACTGTATTTATTCTGGTTTACAAAATATTAATATTTTGTAAACTGAAAGGCTATAGATGACACAAAGTTACTAGAGTTTCCACTGAATAATCAACTCACAAATATTAAATCTTCAGTATACGCCACATTTCAACCTGAGGGTTATCAGTAGCATACTTAGAGGTTGTTTTAAAAGTGATTTGCTGTAATTTTCATCACATTTTTACCCCCTTTAATCACGCCACTTGCGTGGGTGGGTTTCCCGACTTGAGCAAAGTGGAGTGAGGGTTAGGGTGGGGTAAACAAATATTTGATACACTACTACAGACTTTTCAAACATCCTCTTAAGTCTTTTTGATCAGTATTTCTGATTTATGCTGATTACTATTTAATATCACATCACTTTAACTATTCTGGAATAAACATAACATTTTGCATAATATTAACATCGAGAAATCTTCAGCTTCTGTATCAAATTTCTCTCTTTTATTGCAAGCACAAAGTATTATTTTAAGTATGACTCCATTCACAATAATCTCAAGCGTAATTTTCTAACCTGTTCACCTGTGAGGTTAATTTATGATTTTAACTACAACCGATGTGATTCAAGGTGCAGTGATTGATTCATATTTAGGTATTGTAACTGCGGAAGTTGTCTATGGTAGCAATTTTTTACGAGATTTTTTTGCTGGCATTCGAGATGTTATTGGCGGACGCACCGGTAGCTATGAACGTTTATTTGAAGAAGGCCAAAGAAAAGCATTAACAGAATTAGAACAACGCGCACAGCGTTTAGGCGCAAACGCCGTCATCGGTATTGAAATCGATACGGGTACAATCAATGTTGACCAGTCTGGAGTTTTGATGCTGATTACTGCTACGGGAACAGCGGTAAAAATGCGTTAATATTTTCTTTTCATAACTGTGTTCTCAGTATTTTGGTAATGACTAACAGGTGACAAATACTGCATAATTACCTATTAGCCATTACTCATATTTCATCTATATTTCTGTCTCTTAAATAGAGGATAAATTAGACATAATTTTTAGTAAATTAACACCTAAAAAGCAAAAGTTTAAAAAAATAAATCATACATAAACAAAATTAACAATCATAATAATTAAATTTATTCTTACTTGCGATAGATAAAATAACTCTCACTGTTGATAGATATTAGAGTACATAACTAGCCATTTAAATTTAAACGTAAGGTAAAATTTCACGAGTTAGAACATCAGAAACAGAATAGTGAAGGAATACAGTAATGACGCAAAAACCCTGATAAATTCTGAGTTCTAACCACTGAATACTGACAGCGTAAGCATGAATATAACTGAGAAAAAGTTTACAGAATTAACAAGGGAGAAAATAAACTATGTCATACGTAAATCGTGTCGGTGATGATATTGCTCCGGAGCCAACGGTAACAACTAGATTGGCTGAGTATCATGATCGTGTTCGTTGGGGCCCAATCATTTCCGGTGTGCTAGTTGCCTTAGCAACTCAATTAATATTGAGTTCCTTTTTTGCTGCAATTGGTGCAGGTAGAGTTGCCGATTCATTGGCTCCCAGAAGCATTGCTCCTGGTGTTGCTAGTAATGTCAGCGTTTGGTCAACAATTGCTTTGCTGCTTTCCTTGTTTGTTGGCGGCTGGATTACTAGCCGCGCTTGTGGGCCGATGAACCGCAACACAGCACTTCTCAACGGTGCAATTCTGTGGGCTACGACTTTAGCACTTAGCTCTTGGTTTTTGGCTAGTGGGGTATGGGGTGCTTTTGGCATTGCTGCATCTAACGCAGGAGAAGTTATCAACCAAGCACAACAGCCTGGCGGCGCAGCCATACCCCAAAATATACCTAATGTAACTGCCGAACAAGCCCGCGAAATTGCAGCAGCAACTTCTAGAACTTTGTGGTGGTTTGTCTTTGGTTCTTTGTTGAGTTTAGCGGCTGCTCTTATAGGTGCTGTGGTAGGAGTTCGTAGCCCTCGGACAAATGGCTATCATTCCTGAAATATGTCTTGAACAACTCAATCATAAATTTGAAAAGCACCCTAAAAAAGGTGCTTTTTTTGACGAAAGTTAGTGTTTATGCTGTTTTATTAATCTTTTTGAGAAGGTTTATGGACTACATATAACGATCGCGCCCAATATGCACTTCCCACTCTACAACCCTAGCAGAGTCAGCTAACATCCCATCTCGCGCACGTGGGCTACTGTTGACAATAGCTTGAGCCTCTTCAATATTTTCTGCCTGAATCACCCAAAGTCCCGTTCCATCATGGGGAAAAAACGGGCCGCAGCACAGTAGTGTTCCTTTCTCTTGTTGCTCACGAAACCAAGCCAATTGATTTTGGTCATGTTCTGGGTGAACCTTTTTGTAGTCGTAGTACTTTGGAACTGTGGCAACGACAACAGCAAAAAGTTTAGACATAATGTTTGTGCAAACTGACTTTGAGAGGATGTTCAGATTATGAATTTTCAGCTACCACTTCAAAAAAGAAGCTTCAATTCCCTGTTCATGCCTAATCTTACTATCTTCTTCAAACCAATTAATGATTTGTTGTGTTGTCAATTGTTCAAGGGTGACATTGTACTCTTGAGCTATATGCTTCAAGAGTTTATGTGACGAAATAGTCAATCTTGTTAAGAATTTTTCTGAAGAAGTCAGTAAAGCAGCATCAACTTTTGCTGATTCTTCTAAGGTTAAAAACTGTGTTGATGGCTGCTGTGATGGTAAATCCATAGAAAGTGTGAAGTGTGAAGTATGAAGTATGAAATTATCCTAGCCATCAATACTAGGGCTTACGCAACGACTCTCTGAAACTCTCATTCCTCCGTGTACTCTGCGCCTCTGTGGTAGCCTGCGGCAAGCCGCTTGCGCGTCTACGATAAATTAAGCCTTTTGAAATTAATTTCGCTCTTGCTTGCGAGCTTGAACTAAATAGCCACAGCGATGTTCACCGTTGATAATCCAGTGAGTGCGTTCTACGGTACAGTCTGGTAGTACAGCTGCAAACATTTCCAATTCATGGCCGCAAATACTAGGGAAAGATTCGGCAACGTTGGAAATCGCGCAGTGATGTTCTACTAAGATAAAGCGATCGCCTAATATCTTCGCAGAATTCTCCTCATCTGCTTCTACAGAATGATATTCTGCCATGAATCCTTCCGCTTTTCGCAACTCGACTAAATTTTCCACCCGTTGTTTTAAGGAACCGTTACCCACGCGATCGCGGTATTCTTGGGCTTTGCGTTCCCATTGTTTTTGTAATATCGATTTCACTTTGTCGTGACCGACAGTTTCTGCCAAGGTATCCAGCAGAGAAACTGCAAATTCGCCATAACTATCACCAAAGCGATCGCTCCGATGCAGGCGATCGCGCCCCTGACGACTCAGTTGATAAATGTGCTGCGGTCGCCCCATTCCCGCCTGTGCAGTTGAGGAATAGAAAATTAATTCTTCCGCCTCCAAATCCTTGAGATGACGACGAATCGCTTGGGGGCTGACATTTAAAATTTCAGAAAGCTCAAAAGCCGTTGCTTGTGAGTGTTTCAGCAGATATTCAAGGATCTCTTGCTTCGTTGAGGACTGGTGGGTAGTCGCCATCTTAGTCCTAAAATTTTTTTTGAAAATTTGACTTTAACAACATTGTTGTTGTTAATTTAGCGTAAAATGAAGATACATTAAACAACATAATTGTTGTTTTATTCTCCATCCCCATTCTAACAGCCGTGTGAACTACTCGGTAGCAAGAGGCCGGCATCGGCAAGAAACCAGCCCGTCTCCATCCTTAGAAGAGATCCTATTTCGGAACACGAGAGACTAATAACGATGAGTGCCACTGTCAAATCCCTAGTCAACCAACCTTATAAGTACGGCTTCGTCACCGATATCGAAGCTGACACAATCCCGCGTGGACTAAGTGAAGACGTGATCCGCCTGATTTCCGCAAAAAAGAATGAGCCGGAATTCATGCTGGAGTTTCGTTTGAGAGCCTATCGCCAGTGGCAAAAAATGACGGAACCAACTTGGCCTAGTGTCAAATATCCGCCAATAGACTATCAGAATATCATCTATTACTCTGCGCCGAAGCAAAAGAAAGAAAAACTCAACAGCTTAGACGAAGTAGATCCGACACTCCTTGAAACCTTTGAGAAGCTTGGTATTTCACTTTCTGAACAAAAGCGACTGGCAAATGTCGCGGTGGATGCGATTTTTGATAGCGTTTCTGTCGCTACTACCTTCAAAGAAAAACTCGCTGAAGACGGCGTGATATTCTGTTCCATTTCCGAAGCGTTGCGGGAACACCCAGAATTAATCAAAAAATATCTGGGTAGCGTTGTTCCTATTGCTGACAACTACTTTGCTGCTTTGAACGCTGCTGTTTTTAGCGATGGTTCCTTTGTCTACATTCCCAAAGGCGTGAAATGCCCAATGGAACTGTCTACCTACTTCCGCATCAACTCTGGCGATACGGGACAATTTGAACGAACTTTGATTGTCGCTGAAGAAGGTAGTTATGTTTCCTACCTAGAAGGTTGTACTGCGCCGATGTACGACAGCAACCAACTCCACGCCGCGGTTGTGGAACTTGTGGCGTTAGATAATGCCGAAATTAAATACTCCACCGTTCAGAACTGGTACGCAGGCGATGCTAACGGTAAAGGCGGTATTTATAATTTCGTTACCAAGCGCGGTTTGTGCCAAGGTGTAAATTCCAAAATTTCCTGGACTCAAGTAGAAACTGGTTCAGCAATTACTTGGAAGTATCCTAGCTGCGTGTTGGTGGGTGATAACTCTGTGGGTGAATTCTACTCGGTGGCGTTGACAAATCACATGCAGCAAGCCGACACCGGGACAAAGATGATTCATATCGGCAAAAATACTCGCAGCACAATTATTTCTAAAGGAATCTCCGCAGGTAATTCTAGTAACAGCTACCGGGGTTTAGTGAAAGTCAACCCGAAGGCTGAAGGCGCTAGAAATTATTCTCAGTGCGACTCTATGTTAATTGGGGATAATGCTCACGCCAATACTTTCCCTTATATTCAAGTCCAAAATAATGCTGCAAAAGTTGAACATGAAGCTTCAACTTCCAAAATTGGGGAAGATCAGCTATTCTTCTTTGCTCAACGCGGCATTTCTTCAGAAGATGCCATTTCAATGATGATTAGCGGCTTCTGCAAGGATGTGTTTAATCAGCTACCAATGGAATTTGCGGTGGAGGCTGATAAGTTGTTGAGTCTGAAATTGGAAGGTAGCGTGGGTTAGGATAACGAACCGCAAAGGGCGCAAAGTACGCAAAGAAGAGAGAGAAGAGAGAGAACATGATTATTGAAAATAGTGCAGTTGTGCTGTCGGTGAGAGATTTGACGGCTGAAGTTGGTGGTACGCCGATTTTGAAGGGTGTGAATTTGGAGGTTCGCGCTGGCGAGATTCATGCGATTATGGGGCCGAATGGTTCTGGTAAGAGTACTTTTTCTAAGGTGCTGTCAGGACATCCGGCGTATACGGTGACTGGTGGTGAGGTGATTTTCCAAGGACAAAATTTGCTGGAAATGGAGCCAGAAGAACGGGCTAGAAGTGGTGTGTTTTTGGCGTTTCAGTATCCGTTAGAAATTCCGGGTGTGAGTAATTTGGATTTCTTGCGGGTGGCTTACAATTCTCGTCGCAAGGCGCAGGGTTTGGAAGAAGTCGATGCGTTTGATTTTGATGATTTGATTGAGGAAAAGCTGGAAGTTGTAAAGATGGATGCAGCTTTCCTCAGTCGAAGCGTGAATGAAGGGTTTTCTGGTGGTGAGAAAAAGCGGAATGAAATTCTGCAAATGGCTCTTTTAGAGCCGAAGTTGGCAATCCTGGATGAGACGGATTCTGGTTTGGATATTGATGCGCTGAAAATTGTCGCAAATGGGGTTAATCAACTTACCAATCCTGAAAATGCGACGATTATGATTACTCACTACCAACGGTTACTGAATTATATTGTGCCTGATTTTGTGCATGTGATGGCACGAGGACAAATTCTCACAAGTGGCGGTAAGGAACTGGCGCTGGAATTGGAGTCTCGTGGTTATGACTGGATTTTAGAAGAAACTGCGGCTGTTGAGGTGGGTGTGTAATGTCTATTCAAGTTTCTCCTAGTGCTGTTCCTAACTCGAATGCAGCCAGTTTGGTGTCTTCTTTTTTGGATAGGGATGCTTATCTAACTGAGTTGTTAAATCAAGTAACGTTATCTCAAGACGATGGGTTAGAGGAATTACGCCAACAAGCTGCAAATTGGGTACGTCACTCGGCTATTCCCACCACTCGTGAGGAAGAATGGCGATTTACTGATTTGTCAGAGCTACGGCGGGTGGAATTCCAGAAAGCACAGCCATTTAATAATGTAGAGGCGTTCAATGTAATGTCTCTAGATAATCGGTTGGTATTTGTGAATGGTGTTTATGCGCCAGAGTTATCTGCTGCAAACTTACTAGATGGTATTGTAGTTGGTAATTTAACTGCTTTACCTTTAGCTGAACGCGATCGCCTCAACAAATATCTGGCTCAATCTGAGGGAGCTTTGGAAGTATTTACGGCGCTAAATACGGCTGGGTTGACTGATGCAGCAGTTGTATGGGTGGAGAAAAATGTTGTAGTTGAGACTCCTATTCATCTGCTGTTTATTTCGGTTACTGGTGAGGTGGCGACGATTTCGCAGCCGCGTTGTTTGGTGGTGGCGGAAACTGGTTCGCAGGTGACTTTGGTGGAGGAATATACGAACCACGGAGACGCAGAGAGCGCAGAGGGTAAGAGTTATTTTACTAATGCGGTGACGGAGGTTTGGGTTGGTGAGAATGCTGCGGTAAATCATACTAGGGTTGAGCGAGAGGGCGCAGGGGCGTTTTATATTGGGAAGACTGCGGTTAACCAAGCTCGTTATAGTCGCTATACCTGTAATGCTTTTAGTTTAGGTGCAAAGCTATCGCGGCACAATTTAGAGATTTTGCAAACTGGTGAGCAAACTGAAACTACACTCAACGGTTTGACGATGATAGCAGGAAAGCAGGTAGCGGATACCCATAGCGCGATCGCTTTGAATCATCCTTATGGTAAATGTGAACAATTGCACAAATGTATTGTTGGCGATCGCGCTCATGCAGTATTCAATGGTAAAGTTTTTGTACCTAAACCAGCACAGTTAACTGATGCAGCGCAGTTAAATCGCAATTTATTGCTATCGTCAAAGGCGCGAGTTGATACCAAACCCCAATTAGAAATTACCGCCGATAACGTGAAATGCGCTCACGGTGCAACTGTGAGTCAGTTAGAAGATGATGAAATCTTCTATTTGCAAAGCCGAGGAATTGATGAAAACGCAGCACGTAATTTATTAATTAACGCCTTCGCATCTGAAATCATCAACAAAGTTCCAGTTTCTTCCCTTAGAGACATATTGCTAAACACAATCACTAGCTTTAAGTCCCTAACAAATGACTAAATAAATAGTAATTCTTAATTTTTTAATTACGAATTACGAACTTGTACTGAGCGTAGCCGTTGGCGCAGCCTCTCGTAGAGAAGTATTACGAATTACGAATTACCAATGACTTTCACAGCTACCAAAACCCTTGCCGATCAAGTCCGCGCTGACTTCCCAATCTTACATCAGGAAGTCAACGGTAAACCCTTAGTTTATCTCGATAATGCGGCGACATCGCAAAAACCGTTGCTCGTCTTAAATGCTCTGCGGAATTATTATGAGCAGTACAATTCTAACGTCCATCGTGGCGCTCATACCCTCAGTGCAAAAGCTACTGATGCTTATGAAGCAGCACGAGACAAAGTTGCTAAATTTATCAATGCTGCATCTCGCCAAGAAATCGTATACACTCGCAACGCCAGCGAAGCAATTAACTTAGTTGCCTACAGTTGGGGTATGAATAATTTACAGCCAGGCGACGAAATTATTTTGTCGGTGATGGAACACCACAGTAATATTGTTCCTTGGCAATTTGTGGCGCAAAAAACGGGAGCAGTTCTCAAATTTGTTGAACTAACTCCAGAACAAACGTTTGATTTGTCACAGTTTAAACAACTGATTTCTGGCAAAACTAAACTGGTGTCAATCGTCCATGTTTCTAACACTTTGGGTTGTATTAATCCAGTGAAAGAAATAGCTGATATTGCTCACAGATACGGTGCGAAATTCTTGGTTGATGCTTGTCAAAGTGTCCCTCACATGCCTGTTGATGTTCAAGAAATTGACTGTGATTGGTTGGTGGCTTCTGGACACAAAATGTGTGCGCCAACCGGGATAGGCTTTTTATATGGCAAGTTGGAATTATTAGAAGCAATGCCACCATTTTTTGGTGGTGGTGAAATGATTGCCGAGGTGTATTTAGATCATTCTACTTATGCCGAATTACCCCATAAATTTGAAGCCGGGACACCTGCCATTGGGGAAGCGATCGCTCTCGGTGCTGCGATCGACTATCTATCAAGTCTTGGTATGGATAAAATTCATGCCTACGAAGCCGAATTAACCGCTTATTTGTTCCAAGAGTTGGCGAAAATTCCTCAAATTCGGATTTATGGCCCCAAACCTGATGCGAATGGAGAAGGGAGAGCCGCGTTAGCTGCATTCACATCTGGGGATGTCCACGCCAACGATTTATCTACATTATTAGATCAAGAAGGCGTTGCCGTTCGTTCTGGACACCACTGTACTCAACCATTACACCGCTATTTAAATTTGCCAGCAACCGCACGGGTAAGTCTATCTTTCTACAATACCCGTGCGGAAATTGATGTTTTTATCAAAGCGCTGAAGGAAACCCTTGATTTCTTTGCTGGTATCTTTGGTTAAACTTAGCAAATATTTCCAGAATAATTGTGTCAACTGTCAGACTCACACACACCTGATAATTGGCACAATTTGTTTATATGAATCATTTACCGGAGTCGCCCAAATGGCAGAACTTGAATCCCTTAAATATCAGCCATCTTAATATATATTTGTCTGTTGGAGAGAATTTTGCGTATTTAATAGTATGAAAAATTACTTGTTATTTAGTTTTCTCTCTAGGGGAGAAAACTTTTTGGTTTACTGATATTTTTGGGTGACGGATAAGATAAAGGAGTAAGAGATATTTTCACTCACTACAGCCCATGACCTCAACCCTGCTGAAATCTTCTCGTCTCAATTTTCCAACGCTACATCAGTTACCCAATGGCTTAACAATCATCGCCGAGCAAATGCCAGTGGAAGTTGTGAACCTCAGCTTGTGGATTAAAGTTGGCTCGGCTGTAGAGTCGGATGCTATCAATGGCATGGCTCACTTTTTAGAGCATATGATTTTTAAAGGAACTGAGCGACTGGCCAGTGGCGAATTTGAACGCCGAATTGAAGAACGGGGTGCAGTTACGAATGCAGCTACTGGCCAAGATTATACTCATTACTATATAACTACTGCCCCTCAAGACTTTGCTGAACTAGCACCACTACAAATTGATGTAGTATTTAATCCTAGTATTCCTGACGATGCCTTTGAACGTGAGCGCTGTGTCGTTCTAGAAGAAATCAGACGTTCCGAAGATAATCCCCACCGCCGGACTTTTCGCCGTGCTATGGAGACAGCATTTGATGTTTTACCCTATCGCCGTCCGGTATTGGGGCCAGAATCGGTAATATCTCAACTAAAATCCCAACAGATGCGAGATTTTCACGCTAGTTGGTATCAACCCCAGTCAATTACTGCTGTGGCTGTGGGCAATTTACCTGTGGAAAAATTAATCGAAATTGTGGCTGAGGGATTTACACACGTTCATAACCGCCAACCATCCGTTATTAATAGTCAACAGTCAAGTATTAATCCTGAATCTGCATTTACCGAAATTGTGCGTCGGGAATTTGTTGATGAAAGCCTACAGCAAGCACGAATGATGATGATGTGGCGAGTTCCTGGATTAGCCGAATTACACCAAACTTACGCGCTAGATGTATTAGCAGGAATTTTGGGACATGGAAGGACATCAAGACTGGTAAGAGATTTACGAGAAGAAAGAGGGTTAGTTTCTTCGATCGCAGTTAGTAATATGAGCAATCTACTACAAGGTACATTTTATATTTCCACTAAATGTGCTGTGGAAAATTTAGCTGTTGTAGAAGAAGCGATCGCCCAACACATCCGCAGATTACAAACAGAGTTAGTCACTGATAAAGAAATCGCCCGTGTGCGTAAACGCGTCGCCAACAGATTTATTTTTGGAAACGAAACCCCAAGCGATCGCGCCGGCTTATATGGTTTCTATCAATCTTTAGTAGGCGATTTAGAACCAGCCTTCAACTACCCAGCCCACATCCAAGCCCAAGAAGCCAACGATTTACTCTTAGCTGCTAATCAGTACCTCTGCCCAGAAGCTTATGGTGTAGTTGTGATGAAACCATTGTAAATTTTAGTCAATGGTCAATGGTCATTTGGCTATTGACTATGCTGTACATCCCTTTGATAGCTGACGTAATTTCATACTTCACACTTCATACTTCAGAATGATTTGGACTGAAATTGATGCTCATATTAGTCAGGTAACTGGCGAAAAATTCCACACTCAACAACGGCATTCTGTTAGTGGTGGATGTATTAACCAAGGTTACGCAGTTTCCAATGCTGAAATAACATACTTCGTCAAACTCAACCAAGCATCGCAAGTCGCCATGTTTGAAGCTGAGATGCTGGGATTAAAGCAAATGTTAGCCACAAATAGCATTCGCGTACCAAAACCTATTTGTTGGGGAACATCTGGTGATTCTGGCTATATCGTATTGGAGTGGGTAGAAATGGGCAGCGGTAACACCAAATCTGGGGAAGAAATGGGACGCAAGTTAGCAGCAATGCACAAAACAACCAACCAAAATGGTTTCGGCTGGGAGATGAATAACACTATTGGTTCCACTCCCCAAATCAACACCTGGAAAGAAGACTGGGTAGAATTTTATGTCAAACATCGCCTCGGCTATCAATTTAAGTTAGCCAGAAGGCGGGGAGGTAATTTTCCTAAACAAGATGAATTACTAACAGCAATTCCTGAACTATTGCTAGGACATGAAGTGCAACCATCTTTAGTACACGGTGATTTATGGGGAGGAAATGCTGGATGTACTGTGTTAGGAGAACCAGTAATTTTTGACCCAGCAACTTATTATGGTGACAGAGAAGTTGATATCGCCATGACAGAACTTTTTGGTGGTTTTCCAGCATCTTTTTACCAAGGTTATAACGAAGTTTTCCCTCTAGATGCTGGCTATGAAAATCGCAAAATACTATATAACCTCTATCACATTTTGAATCACTTCAATTTATTTGGTGGCAGCTACGGTTCCCAAGCAAATCGGATGATTGACCAAATTTTACGATAAGGATTTGGTAATAATAGAGAAAACAATAATCTACATTAATGTGGTAGAACACTAGCCTACAGTATTAAGAAAAGTTGAGGGAAAAACTATGCAATCTCCTATAACTTTCTTCACGATCGAAGAATATCTCCAGCTAGAACAAACCAGCGAAATTCGCCACGAATATCTTGGTGGTCAAGTTTTCGCCATGTCCGGTGGTAGCAAAGAACATAATACAATTACCTTAAATATTGCCAGCAGAGTACGTTCTCATCTTCGAGGTGGTTCCTGTAGCGTCTTCATGGCTGACATGAAAGTGAGGATAGAACTAGCTAATCAAAATAAAAACATATTTTACTATCCCGATGTTATAGTTAGTTGCGACTCTCAAGACCAAGACCGCTTTTCATTGAATTATCCTTGCTTAATTATAGAAGTGCTATCACCCAGCACAGAACTAACAGATAGACGAGAAAAACTTGTTAACTACCGAAATTTAGAAACATTACAAGAATATGTTTTAATTTCCCAAGATGAAATCAAAGTAGAAGTTTATCGCAAAGATGCTCAAGGAAATTGGTCACTGACAATTTTAAGTAAAGATGACAAATTGCGCTTAAATTCTGTTGGTCTAACCCTGACAATGGCAGATATTTACGAAGACGTAATCATGGACGCATTAAAACAGGCATCTAATAAATATGACTTGTCGGATTTTGATAATGAAAGTAGGCAAGCGGTGCGTTAGCCTTTGGTATAACGCACCCTACCAAATCTAATCAAAACAGTATTAATTTCGCTTGTTCTGCAATTTAGTTAATCTATCTTTCAACACTAGTTCTTGCTTGGTATATTCTAGTGTGTTTGCGATCGCAATTGCTCTTTCGTAAAAATTCCGTGCAGTAGTATAATTACCCAACTGCTCATACAACTGAGCATAAGATTCAAAAGATTTTAACTGTTCTGGCAGATTTTGTAATTCTTGAGCGATAATCAAACGCTGTTGGAGTAATTCAAAAGCGCGTTCAGTGCGTCCTACAGAACTGTGCGCTTTAACTAAACCATCAATGGCACGTAATTGGTTGGTGCGATCGCTATTCATTTTCGCCATTCGCATTGCTGCACCATACGTGCCGATGGTATCTTGATAATTTCCAGCAGCTAAATAAGCTTCACCTAAATTATTCAAAGTATTTGCTTCACCAGTCGCATCACCTTTTTGACGGCGGTAAGTTAAAGCAGTTTCATAAAGTTTAATTGCTTTATTGTAATCACCTAATCTGGCAGTTACTAAACCTAAATTGCTCAAAGAAAGTCCTTGACCTTCAATATTTTTCACACCTTGAGCAATTGTCAATGCTTCTTGAACTGTGCGACCTGCGGCTACAGTTTCTCCTTGTTGGAGAAGAATCGCAGCTATATTATTTAAAGCGAAAATTTGTGCTTGAAAATCTTTGGTATCCCGTGCGATCGCTAACCGACGGCGTAAGGCATCTTCCCCTTCCTTAAATTTCTCTTGTTGAATATAAGCCTTGGCTAACAACTCATAAGTTAATCCCTTAGCTCTAAAATCGCCAATCGAGTGATAAATTTCTAAAGCTTGCAAGCAGGAATTAATAGTTTTATTGGCATTTCCTGACCGATATTGTTGTTCACCAATTCGCAACAAGCTATCAGCATCATCTCTTGATTGCTGCCAATTGGCACTACTTAATGGACGGTGCAATTGTTGTGTAATATCACTAGCATTTGCGGCGATTGGACTCAATAAAAAAGTAAAAAGTAAAAAGTGAGCCAGCGCAGTCTTGGGGGTTTCCTCCATGAGCGACTGGCGAACTCCGAAGGAGTAAAAAGTGAGCCAGCGCGGTCTTGGGGGTTTCCCCCATGAGCGACTGGCGAACTCCGAAGGAGTAAAAAATTGAGATTGCTCCACACGTCGCCAGATAGTTACACCCTTGAGAAGCCAAAAGCCATAGCTTTTGGAACGAAAGGTGTTAGCAAAATCCAAAACCGTATGCTTTGGGAATAAATGTCGTTGCTGCATAAAACTTACCCGTGAAATTTCGGTTTTCAGTATAAAGTTTCAGTAAAAGTTTTATTTGATGCGGCAAAATTACTAAATAAACAAGTGCTATTACGTAGCTAATGATTGGACTAAATCTTCGCCTAAGTAGATAGCGCGGATGTCATAAGGTAATTTGTCCTCTAGCATACGATAGCCTTCCTGGAGAAAATTGGCTACTTCAGCAGGGGCAATTTTTTCGCCTTCCGCTTGCAAATAAGCAGCAATTCTGGTTTCACTCCAATGAAAAGTTTGAGCCATCAACACCATCAATCGTAATATTGGCGGTAGTTGGTCTAATGCCTTTTCGACGTAGCACCATAAAGGTGGTGAAGTAGCTTGTAGGGAGTAATGAATAGCTTCTGTTGGCGGTAGTTCAATCTCGTTAATACAAAAAGCTGTGATATTAATTAGCCAATTTTGCAAAGTTAAGCCTTCTTGACTTGGTTGTGGGTTTTCTAAATCAAGTCCACCAAGTTCATAATAAATATGTCGCCAAGTCAGGGCAAACAGATAATCTGCCTGTACAGGCGATCGCGCCGAATGCTGAATTAACGTGTAGACTATCGGGCTATAACGGCAAAAAATTACCGTAAAATACTTACCAGCCTCAGGATAGCGCTGAAACAGATTTAGCAGTTCCTGGTCATTGTGATGAAACAAAGACTTAACTAGGGGGTGATTAGTTTCGGGAAAATAAGGAATTTGCATAAGCCTTTTAGCTAAGAGTTGTTAAGATAATGTTTATAACAACAGCCCCAGAGTCAAACCCGTGAAATTCTACCCGTAAAATTTTAGTAGGGGTCTGTTTGCGGCCGAAGCTCAGACTAATTTAGTATTGATACACTAGAAACAAGGACTTAATCTTAGTCTTTATCAATAAAAATAAAAGCGGCTTCTTTATACAATCTTCAATTTGTTCATGGTTATAGCAGCTAATGTGATGCAGTTTTTACTTGCTCCCTTGACTTTAGGCTCATTTTTGCCTTCTTTGCCTTTAGACAGTCTATTTTCTACTCAAGGCATTATGGTGATGTTGCTGGCAGCTTATGCTGGCGCTATGTGGATGTTCCTCACCAGTGCGCCCAAAGTCCACACAGTTATGGTGTCCGATTTGGAAATTGCTCGACAGTTGTATGAAGGATTGCTAGATTTACCAGCCGCTGAAGTGCCTTTGCATTACTACTACAACTATGAACAAACCCTTGGCCCAACAGGGATTGATCCGCTGTATATGTCCACAAGTCCTAGCTGGTCTAGCAAAACCATGAATAATGCCAATGAAGGACTTTGGTATCAAATAAAGAAAAATACCCAGCTACACGTCATTACAGGAGCCAGTTTAGGCAACAAAAATCAGCAGCGTCACGTTTGTTTTGACCGCGATTGCCTAGACATGATTTTATTGCGAGTGGAAACTCGTGGTTTAAAATTCAAGATTCGCAACCAAAAGCCTCTAAACTTTTTGGTTAAGGACTATGAAGGGCGGATTATCGAGTTAGCTGAAGTAGCCAATTAGTTAAAAGTGCTGAGTGGTGTGCGTTAAGGCAGCGCATAACACACCGCATCATCGCTCTGAGTCCGGTAAAAAAGGTTTTTAAAGATGAAGATTGCGCTAACGAACTTGCCGCCAGAACATGGAGAACGGATTGCTCGTTTACTGGTAGAAGAACATGTTGTAGCCTGTGTCAATATGTATCCAGTCCAAAGCATCTATTCCTGGAAAGGAAAAATCTGCTCAGAGGCAGAAGTCACATTGATGATGAAAGTCTCAACAGCAGGAGTAGAGCGTTTAAAACACCGCCTCTGTGAACTTCATCCCTATGAATTGCCTGAGTTTGTTGTGCTTGATGTTGACAACCAAGCCTCTCTGCGTGAGTATGTTGACTTTGTTCGCTCTGAAACCCGCCTCTGATCAACTGGAGAGGATATATTGGAGTACGTTACGCTAACATATCCTGATTCTTAAAACACTGACTCAATTGGGCTTGTACCTCTCCTCGATATTTTGTTAAAAATAGCTCACAGCTTGTTTATAGCTATAAGTTTTTTCCGTAAGCGTTTCACTTATTTTATTTGACTCTGGGCTGATTTCTCTTTTGTTACCCGATTACTGAATCGGTGTTCTAGGTTACAAGCCGATGCACTCAGGGAACTAAAGCGATCGCTTTCTCAAAACCTACTTCCTATGGTCAACAAAGAATTAGCACCACAACTGGGCGCTACATTAGACCTAACCATGCCGACAGTACAAATGTCACTTGCCGCTAATATAGCATTTCCCAAATCGCTGCTTACGGTTGCAGACTCCTATTTAAGGAGTTGAAGAAAGCGGTACTATAAACTTGCTACTCCCTTCTGGGGAGTTAATTAACTGCATTTATCCAGCTAAAGTGAAATTCATTTAAGCAATAGTCAGTTATATTAACGTGAGTTCGATGAGTTATAAAGCCATAAACCCTTACCCAGGATTTTTGATGAGAACTAAGAGTTTCTAAAAATCTCTATGTTTATTGAGAATAAAATCAGTAACCCTTGAATCTGCCAATTATTGACGCTGTTCTCAACAAATGACTGAGGTAAGCTTGAAACCTGACTTTCAAAACCTTTGATTCACAGGGATTATAGCGTTTTAAATCCGTCGAACTCACATTATATTAGAATGCACAGAGTTGAGTATCTACGAAAAAACCAATATCAAGACTGTAATGACTTATCTAGAAACAGCGGCAGAATTTTACCGCGAAGTTGCAGAAACACCACAAGTAGGACTTTGTTGTGTCCAAAGTTCGCCCTTGCAATTACCGGGCTTGAAAATTCCTTTGCCCATGCAGGAAATGAACTACGGTTGTGGTACAACTGTTCACCCCACGGAACTCACTAACCAACCAACTGTTCTGTATGTTGGCGTTGGTGGTGGCTTAGAGGCGTTGCAATTCGCTTATTTTTCTCGCCATGCTAGTGCTGTAATTGCCGTTGAACCAGTTGCGGCCATGCGAGAGGCTGCTACACGTAACCTAGAAATTGCAGCTACAGAAAATGCCTGGTTTGATCCAACTTTTGTCGAAATTCGTCCAGGGGATGCTTTTGATTTGCCTGTAGCTGATGCTTCTGTGGATATTGTCGCGCAGAATTGCCTGTTCAACATTTTTGAACCAGAAGATTTAACCAGAGCTTTAAAAGAAGCATATCGTGTGCTAAAACCAGGTGGACGGTTGCAGATGAGTGATCCCATTGCGACACGCCCCATTCCCGCCCATCTTCAACAAGATGAGCGACTACGAGCCATGTGTTTATCAGGCGCACTTACCTACGAAGAGTATACCCAACGCATTATTGATGCTGGCTTTGGTCAAATTGAAATTCGCGCCCGTCGTCCTTATCGATTACTCGATTCTCGAACTTACAGCCTAGAAGAAAACCTACTTTTAGAAAGTCTTGATTCGGTTTCTTTCAAAGTTGCGATCGCAGAAGATGGCGCTTGTATTTTTACTGGCAAGACAGCAATTTACTGTGGTGCAGAATCATTGTTTGATGACGGAGTAGGTCATCTGCTTCAACGTGGTATCCCCGCAGCAGTTTGTGATAAAACTGCTGCTAAATTCGCAGATTTAGAGCCAGAAGAAATCATGATAACTGATTCAACTTGGCACTATAACGGTGGTGGTTGCTGTTAAAATTTAACCTCCAAAATGTTAATTATTAGTTTGTTTTTGGCTACGCTATTTTTAGCTTACTCTAATGGAGCGAATGACAACTTTAAAGGTGTAGCAACGCTGTTTGGTAGTGGTACAACCAGCTACCAAACAGCAATTTTATGGGCGACTGTTATGACCTTTGCTGGTGCATTAACTTCGATATTTCTGGCTGGTGCATTAGTAAAAAATTTTTCTGGACAAGGCATTTTCCCCGATGAAATTGCCAATGTCCCAGAAATTCATTTAGCAGTGGCGATCTCATCTGGTGTAACGGTGTTAATGGCTGCTTTAACAGGATTTCCAATTTCTACAACTCACAGTTTAACGGGTGGGTTACTAGGGGCTGGATTAGTAGCGATCGGTCTCAAAGTTAATTTTACTGCATTAGTAAGCTCTTTTATCTTACCTTTATTTTTTAGTCCCATCATCGCTATTTTCTTAGGAGCAGGAATTTACAAGTTATTTGAATATTTCCATACTCAATTTAACTTGTTCACCAATCAAAAAATGCTAGATACGCTGCATTTTATCAGCGCTGGAGTCGTTAGTTTTGCCAGAGGAATAAATCACACTCCTCAGCTTGTTGCTATTATTCTAATTATTGAATATTTTTCAATTCAAGGCGGAATGTTAACTATAGCAATGGCAATGGGACTGGGTGGCTTACTCAACTCTCAAAGAATTGCCGAAACCATGAGTACAAGAATTACTCCGATGAATTCTATTCAAGGTTTATCTGCCAACATTGTTACTGGATTTTTAGCGATCGCAGCTAGTTATTTAGGACTTCCTATTTCTACAACTCACGTTGCAGTTAGTTCCATTGTTGGTGTGGGATTAACCGAAAAAAAAGTTAATTTCCGTGTTTTTTATCAAATTATCATTTCCTGGATTTTTACTTTACCCATCGCCGCAATTATTAGTGGTATAGCCTATAGATTATTGCAAAGTTAGAGATACAGTTTATTTCAAATTAGGAAAATAAACCCATGCAAACTACCTCAATCAACGAACCAAATACAAAAGTTACTGAATTCAAACATAAATTAAATATCCCTTTAACAAAAAATAAAATTACTGTTTTACAAATTAACCTGGGTAAACGTTGTAACCTGGCTTGTAGCCATTGTCATGTGGAAGCAAGCCCAAAGCGAACAGAAGAACTCTCTCCAGAAATTTGCACACAGTTGATTGAATTAATTCATAAATTTCCCGAAATTGAGATTATTGATTTAACTGGTGGCGCACCAGAAATGAATTATGGTTTTAAACCGCTAGTAGAAGCAGCTAGAAAAACGGGCAAACAGGTAATTGTCCGGTCTAATTTGACTATTTATTTTGAAGATGGCTTTGGTGATTTACCAGAATATTTTGCTCAACATCAAATCAAAATAGTTGCCTCTTTGCCTTGTTATTTAGCAGATAATGTTGATAAAATGCGTGGTGCTGGAGTGTTTGATAATTCTATCAAAGCTTTGCAGTGGCTCAATAAAGTTGGCTATGGTCAAGAACCTAATTTAATTTTGGATTTAGTTTATAATCCCCAGTTACCTACAGGCGAAAAATTTTCTTTAGCCCCTGAACAGAATAATTTAGAGAGAGATTATAAAAAGTTTTTAAAAGAAAATTTTAATATTGTATTTAATCACCTGTTTACCATCACAAATCTACCAGTTGGTAGAACAAAAATGTATTTAGAGCGCAAAAAACTGTACACACCTTATTTACAGTTTTTAGAGTCACATTTTAATGCCAGTACAATTGAGCATTTAATGTGTCGTCATGAAATTTCAATTGATTATTTGGGCAATATTTATGATTGCGATTTTAACCAAATGATGAATCTGCCAGCAAAAAATGCCAATGGAGAAAACTTGACAGTTACTCAATTACTTGCAGCTAGTAATTTAAACCTAATTCCTGAAGTAAAAACAGCGTCTTATTGCTATGGTTGTACTGCTGGGAGTGGTTCTAGCTGTGGTGGCGCTTTAATCTAAAATTGAGTGCAGAAAGAATTAAAGACCTAAAAATTTAGGTTAATGTCATCAAACGATAATCTTGCTACAAATTTTATTAAATGTGGGTCGATAACCTTGAAAGGGGTTATATGATGAGATTAGTTAAGTCTCCTTACACCACACTATAAAATCGTAGAAATTCTATGTTTCTACGATTTTTATTTTGGATAGAAAGACTATCTCTGTGAATTAGTTCTATGTAGTTACCAAAAAAATTCTGTTACTAAAATTGTTACGAGCGTGTAGCAAACTAGTTAGCTACTTTATCATGATATGTAGTTAAGCTCCTCACACCACACCGAAGCGGTAAAACTATTAGTTTCACCGCTTTTTTTCTCTCTCGTGGAGGGTTGTTGCCACATAACATGTCTACTAAGTAGGTCGGTGTTAAAAATTGTCGTTATGACAAGGCAGAAGGCAGAAGGGAAGAGGTTTTCAAGCTACTTTACTTTCCGTTACATAGTTCGGTTTATTTGCACCTTTCAAGTTATTGCGTATCAGAAATTGTTAATTCGAGTTAGCGTTGATTCTTGACGTTTAATAAAAGCAAGGGCGTTGCTGAATTTAGGGATGAAATAATGAACCGCAAAGTACGCAAAGTACGCATACGCCTGCGGGGAAGCAAGCGTTCGACTGAGCTCACGCCGAAGTCTACGCGCAGCGTCTCGTAGAGAAGAAGAGGTTTTGGGAGATAAATATCAGAAAATCATCCCGCATTTATGCAACACCAAAGCAAGCTGTGTTTCGCCGAGGTCACTTTTCTCCTTCATCTTGTTGGCGATGAATAAAGATGAAGCGGCTCATGTTTTTAACCACGCGATCGCCTGTGCTAGAGTGTAGGCGATGTCTGCAATGATGCTCCTCCTACACCCTGTCCTAACTTAGGGCTTGATCGCTGATGACTCCAGAAGGTGCGATCGCTATTTTAAACCCTTCACTACCACTACTCGCTGTTGATGTCTGCGTTTAGTTGCTGCTACAAGCTTTGAGTAACAGACTGGTAGCAAAGGTAGCTTAACCATATAAGATAAATTGACGGCGACTAAAATTTAGTCTCATTAGCCTTGTTGTGAATTCATTTTAAATCCTAAATTACCTAGGTCTTTTGAGATCAATTAAAGTGCAGCAGAAAGCATTTTGGGCTATCTGCTGCTGTCAAGTATTAAGCTGAGTTATTTTTTACATGCGTGTAAGCGCTGCTACTTTGGTCAGCTTATCTTTTTCCAGTCCCTGTAGCTCATCAAGATGCAGCCAACCTTCTTTGATCAACCTAGCGAAGACAAAGATCAGAACTGAATACCTGTAGTCGTACTTACCATCTATCTCGTGTCTCCTGGCACTTAAGAAATCATGTAACTGCCACATGTGATTAGGCTTTGTAATCACATTCACTCTTTGGTGAACTTCTTTGATCACAGCTTCAATTTCTCGATCATAGGCTCTATCAAAAGCGGCTTGGGCTATTTTCTTCTCCGTCGTAGACCATTCAACTTCAGTCACTTGCATTACTCTTAAAATCTAGGTGGTTGCTTATTTTATCGACTTGTAACATTTACTTCAAAAAAGAGGAGCGCCCTTGGCTAGAGAGCGCCCACACAGTCATTAAATGTGTATCTGCACAGAGCAGTTCTCTAGCGAACTAAATTTAACAGTTCTTTAGGAGATGCCAACAAATCAATTGCCACAAAGAAAATTTTGCCCTTGGGATTGATTAAGAACCGCCAAGCCATATTCATTCCTACCTCAGCACCAAACCACGGAGTTTGGACTTTGCCAGTAACTTTGACTTGGGTGTAACCATCTTCGGCTGGTTCAGCAACGCCTCGCTCTGGTATCAATTTGAGGTTTTGGCATTCTTCATTAAAAAATCGCAGGATAGCATCTCTACCAACGATTGGTCTTTGGAAAGGAGGTTGCAGAGCAGCATCAGGCGCGAACAGATCAATTAATGCTCCAAAGTCGTTAGCATTAAGGTTGTTCATGTAACTCAGCACCGTTTCATTAGTAATGCCTTCGATGGTGACTTGAGTTCTTTGTGACATTTCCTTGGGAGCAACAACAGGTTCAGAGACTCTGGTGTAGTCACCCAACTTCTTCGGATCAAATCCCATGTCAACTACAGAATTACGTAAGACTGTAATTTGTTGTCCTTGATCCAGTTCTCTGACTGCTTGCAGCACTGCTGAAGCATTGGCAGAAAGCTGATAACCAGCAGGAATCGGAGCAACAATACCTTGATCCATCCATTGTCCAAGTTGATACCAGAAACCTAACTTGATATTTGCAGACCAAGTAGCATAGGTGCGACAAATTGGCGTGTCAGCATTGTTGGCTAGATCACACATAACCTGGGACTGTTCAGCGAAATTCATTTGCCGAATTTGATTCAGAGTTGCTTCTGCAAACTGCATACTAGCAGCCCCTGGAGCAGCAACAGTAATTGTCTTACCCATTTCAAGATAAGCGAACCAAGTCCATGCCAGCTGATCTTCAGCACTAAGTTGTTTAAATCTAGCGATTGTGGCTGGCACTGCATCAGCAGATAGGGTTTCTGGAAAAATACCACGAGCCGAGTCAATCGTAATTGGCATATTACAGACCTAAGTTTATTGTATTTACAACTAGCAAGAAAACTGAGGCAAGAGCATTTGCACGCTTTTGCTTCAGAAATCTGTTACAAAATTATCATAAAATGTTGCAAAAGTTAATATAACTTGACATTTTTTTCCCAAGATATGTCCTTCGCCTTGCGGAAGGTAGCATTTGTTCAAACAACAGCCATCTCTGCATTCAATGAGAAACTCATACCGCGATCGCAATATTTTCAGGTATCTGATCCGTGTAAAGCGTTATAATCTGGGGCAATTCGAGAGTAGCGATCGCTGATCCTATGATTGCACGGTATGCGATACCTCCGATAAACTAGGCTAACGCCTGTTTTTCGAGATGAGCGATCGATCGCCTTTCAGAAAACCTCAAAAACAAAGCGGTGGAAAAGTAAGTGCGATCGCATTATTAGCTGCTTAAATTGTCTCACATGTAAGTCGTAGACGAATTTTGTTACCACAAATAGTATTGGCAGAATTAGCTTATTTGGTAGGACGTAATGCAGGTATAGCGACAGTAGTAGCTTTTTTGCAAAGACTATCTGCGAGTCGATTTAGTTTAGTAGCTTTAACAGATCAAGATGTAATTCATGTGGCGGAAATCTTGGATGAGTATGCAGATAGTCGGATTGATTTTGTAGATGCAAGTGTTATGGCTATAGCTGAACGCTATGGCATTAAAAAAATATTTACTTTAGATCAGCGTGATTTTAGATTATATCGACCTCAGCACTGCGATAGCTTTGAGATTTTGCCTTAAAGAAAATAATAGTTAACAAAAGAGCGATGTCTACGACGGGCTACGGCTCCCAGCTACCTTGTCAGGAATAGAGAGGTTAGAACAAAAACCCAAAGCAGAATTATAGCAATAGCCAAGGTAGTCAGGAAATCGATAGATGATAAAACTTGACACCAAAAGATTTTTAACTCTGTCACCTGTCCCCTGTCAGCTGCTATAACACTGCAAGAAAGTATTTATTTCTTACGCAATCAGCTACAATCGGCGCTGAAGAAAGGAAGTGACTTCAATAAATGTTAGGGGTATCTGTTATGCCAACGATTCATTTAATAGATGGTGAAAAGGGTGGGGTAGGAAAATCTTTAGTCACCCGGACAATGATTCAATATTGTCTGGATAAGAAAATCCCCTTTGTGCCAATAGAAACAGACAGGTCTAATCCTGATGTAGCTGGTGTTTATAAAGGGATGTGTCAGTATGCTGTGTTTACAGAAGACGAGCGCCAAGCAGATAAGGCCGATAGAATCTTTGAGATGGCAATGTCTAAACCAGTAATTGTGAATCTGGCTGCACAAACTCATCGCGCCGTGAAAAACTGGATTGAGAAAAATCAGTTAATTGAACTGGGAAGTGCTGAAGGAGTCAGTTTTTGCAAGTGGTTTGTAACTACAGGTGGCTATGACAGCCTGAATTTGTTTGTACAGTCTGTCAATAGCTACGGTGATAAAATCCCTCATGTGCTAGTGCGGAATTGTGGACTATGCGACGATTGGGAACACGTTGATTCTGACCCAAACATGCAGCAGTTAGTTCAAAAATATAACGTTCAGGTTGTAGATTTTCCAAAGTTGGCATACAGGGAAAGAAATATTATTGATCAAACTCGCATGACCTTCTCAGAAGCACGAGAATATAAAGAATTTGGCATTCTCAGTAAACAACGAGTAGTCCATTTTCTCAAGTTATCTTATGCTGCTTTTGAAAAAGTCGGTATTTGGTATGAAGAAGTTAAGCAGGCTTGAGAAAGTGCTAGTATAACAAGTCAAACGAAGGAATTGTTATTTTATCAACTTTTTGCCTGTCTTAAATGGTGACGTTATTTCCGCAGTGCTGTACTGGTTACGCAACGGATAAAGTTCTTTTTATTTGCGCTAACTGTGCCGTTTTGGAAAAAGTTGGCATTTAAAAATTTGGTAAGCCAATGCTGAGAAATCAAGCTTCTCAGTATTGGCTGCTGAAAGCTTAAACACATCCTAAAGAAGCGCAGATTTATCTACCTTTTTGATTTTGTAGATTACGTAATTGTTCTACTATATAGTCTTCTAGTTCTTGTTTTTCTCTACTACTTGCCTTGCGTTGATAAGTTCTTCCTGTTTCTTGTATAAACTTTCGTTTCTCTAGTTGAGAACCTTTGGATTTACTTCCTACTTGTTTTAAATTTTTCTGTAATTCTTCCCAGGTTTGTTCCCCTACACTCTCACCTAGCTTTTGTAATGCTTGAGGTAATAATGTTTTTGCCTCTCTTTTAAAATCTTCGTCTGTGTCTAGGGTATTTAACTCTATACTACTGAAATCAATATCAATCTGAAATTTACTCATTAAATTTTTAAATAATACCACAACTTACTAATTATTGCATAAAGTCATAAATTTGAAATGATTTACTAATTACTTCCGTGTAGTAGTATCTAGGATACAGAAGTGTGCGATCGCTTACCTAAGTTTAAATGAATATAACAGATGCGATCGCTAACTAAAAAATGTTTAAAATTTTATTCAAGTTGAGCAAGGAATAAGTCTTAAGCAATATCTAAGTTATTTGATATTGTTGCTTGTTCTTCCCAACGGTACAAGACAAATAAATAAAAATGGTGCAATTTAAAAGTAGTGCGAAGCTCGTAAATTATGGATGCTGCTAAATCTTAGTGGAGAAGCGATAATCATTACCGTAACCTAGTGGGTGATTTTTTGATAATTTCTACAAATCCAGAGGAGTCGAATTAAAACATTTAAATTTGGCTATTCAATATAGGAGATGAACTGTCATGACACGGCAAAACGCTGCACAACTTTTGAAAGCAGTCAAAGAAGATCAAGCATTAAAGGAAAGACTGAAAGCAACAGCTAATCCAGAAGCATTTATTAAGATTGCAAAAGAACGCGGCTATGATTTCACAATCGAAGAAATAGAGGCTGAGATTGATAAATTATCTGAAGAAGATTTGGCAGCCATTGTTAATCCAGGCTGGGGGCTTAGACGGCACATTAATCCTAGGTAATTCTTGAGATGAAAGGCTAAAAGTATAGACAAAAAAATATATACTTAAATAAGCTTTTTATCTTAACCTAGAAATATTAATTTTGCGAAATAGCTGAAGGGCTACTGAAATTCTGCGCTGTAAAAAATAGGAACCGTTTTAGGTAGTTTACTTCAGCCATTTTTCAAGAAACAATAATCAAGGATTGTGAGTTGACTCTTCTACTGAAAGGTTAGCAAGAAGACTCTTTTAGTGTTGGCAATTGTAAATTTATGCTGAACGTGATTGTGCTAAATCACGTATAAGCAAAATTCTAGAATAAATGTAATCTGTTAGGCTACAAGTCTCTTCATGATTCAGGACTTTATTGCTCTCAATCTGTCCTAACAAGAGCTTAACCAAATCTGTGTCACTGAGTCCAAGGAGCGTGCTGCTTTGGGTTTGTTCGACTACAGACCAAAGCTGACGTAATATTTTTGAGTTCACAAGGCACATTCTCATTACTATCGTTCCTGGCTTGGATGAATGTGTATCAGCACTATTCAAAATATAAAGAAAATATTAAATTATTTTGTCTACTGGCAACCTATAATATTACAAAAGCTTATTAAATATATGTAGACTTATATATTTGACAAAATTTGTTGATTGAAACAGAGTTCAGATATCAAAAGACAATTTTTATGTATGCGTTAGTCCTGCACTTATCTTCCTATATTGGTAGACAAGTCATACTTGTAACCGATGACAAACGCAGCAAGAAACTGGTCAAATATAAGTAATGTTACCCTTATCGGAGTAATGACAGACCGCGTTTTAATTCTTGGAGGAAGGGGGCGAATTGGTAGCAGTGTCGCCCAGGATATTGCTGCCCATACGCAAGCCAAAATTACCATCACTGGACGCTCCCCAGAGACTCATAGCTTGCCTTTAGGAAAGCGAGAGCAGTATTTAATTTTAGACTTAGCAGAAGTGGATAAACTACGAGAGGCGATCGCTAACTCTGATTTAGTAGTCCACTGTGCTGGCCCGTTTCACTACCGTGATGCCAATGTTCTGAAAATCTGTATTGAACATGGCGTTAACTATGTAGATGTGAGCGACCACCGTTCTTTCACCAGTAAAGTTTTAAATTATCACGAACAAGCTGTTGCCGCTGGTGTCACTGCAATAATTAACACAGGTATTTTCCCTGGCATTTCTAACAGTATGGTGCGTCAGGGTGTGGAACAATTTGATGAAGCAGAGAAGATAAATCTGTATTATTTAGTCGGTGGTTCTGGTGGGGCTGGCATCACCGTGATGCGAACAACTTTTCTGGGCTTACAACATCCTTTTGAAGCTTGGATAGACGGTAAATGGCAAGAAGTCAAACCTTATAGTGAAAGAGAATTAGTTGACTTTCCACATTATAAACGTAATGGAGTTTACTGGTTTGATATGCCAGAAACCTTTACACTGCCCTATGCCTTCCCCTCAGTTAAAACTGTAGTTACCAAATTTGGTTCATTTCCAGATTATTACAATCATCTGACCTGGATTGCAGCACATGTTTTTCCTAAATGGTTAATGCAACGTCGTGGCATGATTGAATTTTTATCTCATGTCAGCCATACAATGACAGATTTCACTAATCGTTTTAGTGGTATTGGCGTAGCAGTACGCTCTGAAGTTATAGGCAAAAAAAATGGTGCGACAGCTGTTTATATTTCAACTGTGTTGCACGATAATGCCAGTGTAGCTACTGGTTGCGGTACTGGTAGTATTGCTCAATTAATCCTCGAAGGCAAACTTAACAAACCTGGAGTTTTACCTGTAGAAAATGCGCTGCCAACAGATTTGTTTACACAGGTAATGGAAAGTCGAGCCATTAAGATTAATCATACTTTTTTAAATTACCAATGAGTGTGTTTAGTAGCGTAGATAAAAAAAGGTAGGATTCCCTACCTTAAACCCAAAAGAAAGCATTTTGTAACCAAATACAGCATTTAATATCACACAGGTTTGTGACGGCAGTGTTACAAACAGACGACGAGTTTGTGAATAATTTCACATCTTGACTGCTTGCACTAGCTTGCCATCTTCCATCTGCACAATGCGATCGGCAATGTCTAAAATGCGATGGTCATGAGTCACCATTAAGATAGTACAGCCTTGTTCTTTGGCGAGTTTTTGCATGAGGTTCACGACATCTCGACCTGACTGACTATCGAGGGCGGCGGTAGGTTCATCTGCTAAGACAATCTGTGGATAGCTTACCAAAGCGCGGGCGATCGCTACTCGTTGTTTTTGCCCGCCTGAAAGTTTATCAGGATAGTAATGCAAGTGATTTCCCAAACCAACCTGCTCTAGCATCTGAATTGAGCGGGTTTGCATTTCTTGGGCGCTAATATTTTGGTGTAATTCCAAACCTATTTTGACGTTCTGAACTGCTGTCAAACTACCATGCAGGTTGTGTGCCTGAAAAATATAACCGTTATGGCGGCGTGTCTGCACTAATTGTTCGGCTCTAGCACCGCAAAGTTCTTGTCCTAAAACCTGCAAGCTACCAAACTGTGGAGAACGCAACCCACCCACTAAAGTCAACAGAGTAGTCTTACCAGAACCAGAAGGGCCAGTCAAAATAATAATTTCACCAGCATGAATTTCTAAGTTAATTTTAAACAAGACTTGCTTACGTAACTGCCCATGACCAAAATAGTGATTGAGATTATCTATGGAAATAATCGGTTTGTGAGTCATGAATAATTCGTAATTCGTTATTTTTAATTCCTTAGTAGTCACAAATGACAAATGACTAGTTCTAGAACATATCCGCAGGGTCAGCAGATTGAAGTTTACGAGTAGCGATCGCTCCTGAAATCGCACACATAATAAAAGTTAAAATTATGACTTGCAACCCCCGCATTAAAGTCATATACATTGGTAAATTTGTGGCGGCGCGAGTTAGCTGGTAAAGTCCCAAAGATACTGCTACTCCTGGGATAAAACCTAGTAGTGCTAAAATCAATGCCTCTTCAAACACCACATTTAGCAAATAGTAATTGCGATACCCAATAGCCTTAAAAGTGGCATATTCTCTAATATGGGCATTGACATCAGTGGAAAGAACTTGATAAACAATAATTACTCCCACAACAAACCCCATTGATACACCCAGGCTGAAAATAAATCCAATGGGTGAGTTGGTTCGCCAAAAGTTGTTCTCAAATTCAATAAATTCGGCATGAGTCAGCACCTTGACATCATCTCTGAGGTGTGATTTTAATGCCATTGCGACTTTTTTGGAGTCATAGCCTGGTTTTACCTGAATTAAACCCAAACTGATAGTACTTGACTGCCGGCGGGGAAATATCCGCAAAAAGTTTTGATCGCTAGTAATTAGGCTTCCATCCGCCCCAAAAGACGCACCAACTTGGAATAATCCCGTAATTCTAATTGTGCGGCGTTCTATTTCTGTGGTGAGAATTTTACCTTGATCAATTTGCGCGATCGCTTTTTGATAATCACCTCTAGCACCACGGTCAAACAGAACATTATTAGGTAGTGCGATCGTCTGCAATTGTTGGTTGACATCGGGTAAGTCAAAGGCTGGTTTATTGGGATTGAACCCAATGACTAACACCCCCGTTTCACGTCGCGTTTGGGGATTCTTCCAAATACTGTTACTGAAATACATTGGTTCGGCTGAGTTTACCCCCGGTACATCCATCGCTTGGTACAAGCGTCGCCGCGAAAACGAAGACAGACTTTGTATGTTCCGGCCTTGGGGACTGAGTAACACGATGTCTGCTTCTAAACTCCGATGCAGTCTCGTGTTACTGTCATACAGTGCAGTCTCAAAGCCAAGCTGCATAAACATCAGCACATCAGCAAAGGCAATGCCTGATAATGCTACCAACAGACGACTTTTTTCATGACTCAGTTGCAGCCACCCTAAAGGTGTGCGTCGCTGTATTTGTTTGATAAATCCCATCATAATAAGTGCTGAGTTTTGTTAGCGGTAGCGGGGCGTTCAGCCCGTGCTGAGTGCAACTTTCTCTCAAACCTAACCCCCAACCCCTTCCCTACAAGGGAAGGGGAGCAAGAATCAAAGTCCAATTACTGCTTTGACTTGCATATTGCTGAGAGTGGCTGCTTTTTGACTGGATGTTTTATCCAGTCGGATATACACTTCTACTACTCTGTTATCGATATTGCTCATGGGGTCAGTATTGACTAGATTTTGTCGCCGTACTTGTAAACCTTTGCGTTCTACTGTTCCCTGCAATTCAATCGGCAAAAAATCACCCATTATTTGCACTTTTTGTCCTGGATTGACTTTGCCGATGTCGCTTTCATAAACTTCAGCGACAACATACATCTGGCTGGTTTGTCCAATATCCGCAATGCCATTATTGCCTACTAACTCCCCAGGACGGGTGTGGATTTCAAATACTTGACCATCTTGGAGCGATCGCACGTAAGCTTGTTTTAGATTTATCTTTGCCCGATTCATGGCAGCTACCGCCCGATTCACTTCTGCTTGCACAACTTCTACATCCACTTTCGGTACTTCGGTAATTTGGTCTAGTGTGGCTGTGGCTTCTTTGAGTTGTTGCTGACTAGCCGTTTGAATACGATGCAACTGCGCTTGGGCTTCTTGGAGAGTTTTTTGGGCTGTTTCTAAATTTAAACTTTTGCTATCTCGTTGGGAAACTGAAATTGCACCTTCTTGATAAAGGGTTTGATAGCGCTTGTCTTCGATGACAGCGTTTCGGACTTCGGCTTGTAACCGCGCCACAGTTGCGGTTTGGGCAGCAATATTACCTTGGCGTTCTGCTTCTATTCCCGCAATTTTGGCTGTTTGAGCCGTAATTTCGCCCCATTTCGCCCCGGCTTGGGTACGATTTAGATTAGCCTGGGCGACTTTTACTTGTTCTTGTGCTTCTTTAAATGCTGCTTCTAAGCGATCGCGATTGTCTAAAATGGCAATTACTTGCCCTGCTTTTACTTTATCCCCTTCTTTAATTAACAATTGCTCGACTCGACTGACTTCAGTTGATGTCGAAGCTGAAAGTTTAATAACTTTTCCTTTTGGTTCGATTCGTCCTAAAGCTGTTACCGTTTTGATTTCTGGTAACATTACTGTTGCTTCTTGCGCCTTTTGATTAGCCGCTTCCCGAAATTTCAATGCAGTAAAAATACTGCTGCCAATTACGGTTAAAAATACAATAGCGGCGATAAAAAAGGGTGGACGGAGAATTGACTGACGAGATATCGGCTTACCTAGCTTTGAGTTCTGCACAATAGCATACCTTTGAAGCCATTCCAAATTGGTTGATTCAAATTCAGGAAAGATAGAATTTTGGTAAATGTCGTGACCCAGTTTGGATGTAGATGCTCAACGGTTATGAGAGAACAATGAAGTGTGGAATATAA
Source organism: Fortiea sp. LEGE XX443 (assembly GCF_015206815.1). Lineage (GTDB taxonomy): Bacteria > Cyanobacteriota > Cyanobacteriia > Cyanobacteriales > Nostocaceae > Nostoc_B. Next base: position 37,300 of record NZ_JADEXZ010000002.1, on the reverse strand, counting down.
AACTAAACCGTGTAGTTATATAATTAGAGTATACTAAACCGATTAGTTTATTCAAGTGACGATGCTCCGCCCCGCCGGAGGCGATCGCCAAAAAGTATTTATTATTTAAGAGCATTGCTAGACAAGCTTTCGCGTCAGGTGTTACAGCTACAGAAATTCTTAAGACGGTTTGCAAGATAAGGAATATTGAAAAATGGCACGCCCAAAAGCGGGAGAATTTGAACGGTCAAATTCAACAGAGAAAGTCGAAAAGATTCTCCAAGGGGCAATGCAGGAGTTTCTCGCCCACGGTTATGCTGCTACGAGTATGGATAAAGTAGCAGAAGCAGCCAGTGTTTCTAAAGCCACAGTATACAGCCACTTTCAAGATAAAGAAGGGTTATTTCGGGCATTAATAGAGAAACTGGCAAGAAAGCGGTTTCATTCGATTTTGGGAACGCAACCCCTCCAAGGAGAACCTTACATTGTGCTGCGACGGTTAGCCAAAACAGCATTAGATCAGATGGTTAATGATCAAGAATATCAAGCATTTGAACGGCTACTGATGGGAGAATCAGCCCGGTTTCCTGAATTAGCACAGGTGTTTATTGGTAGCATTGCCAAACCAGCAATCGAGACTATCAGTAAGTATTTAGCATCTTGTTCCGAATTGAACATACCAGATCCAGAAGCCACAGCCAGAATACTCATTGGTTCATTAGTGCATTTTGTGATCACACAGGAAATTATGCACGGTAAGAATATCATGCCAATGGAGAGCGATCGCATTATTGAGGCTTTAACACACCTGATTGTCAATTGTGCCGATTAATTGCAATGCTAGTACATTACAGGAAAAAGATTATCTCAGCAATCGCAAACCGTTAAGGGTGACTAATACTGTAGAACCTTCATGCCCAATTACACCAATAGGTAAGTTAATATTCCCCAAAAAGTTACCCAGCATCAGCAAAATAATTGATGTAAGAGCAAAGGCTATGTTTTGTTTTACTACAAATTGCGATCGCCTGCCTAATTGCATTGCTACCACAATTTTTTCTAATTTGTCTGCTATCAATACAATATCTGCCGTTTCTAAAGCGACATCACTACCTGCACCGCCCATCGCTATACCCACGGATGCTTGGGCTAAAGCAGGTGCATCGTTGATTCCATCGCCTACCATCGCCACAGTTTGATACTGTTTTTGTAAACTGCGGATGAGATTTAGCTTATCTTCTGGTAAAAGTTCTGCGTATACCTGAGTGATGCCGATCGCTTGGGCGACACTTTGGGCTGTACGCTCATTATCTCCCGTCATCATGACAATCTGTTCTACTCCCAGCTGACGCAGACGGCGAATGGTGGCGGCGGCTTCTGGTCTGATCATATCTGTAATTGCGATCGCACCCATTACTTTCTGGTCTTGGGCAACCCAAACAACAGTTTTTCCCTCATATTCCAGAGAATGAGCCAAATCTTGTAATTTTTGCGGTAACTGGGCAACATACTGCTGAACAAAAGCGGCATTTCCTAACGTAACTTTTTGGTTGTTGACTATCCCCACAATACCTTGCCCTGGTATAGCTTGGACATCAACACCACGCACCCAATTTAAATCATCAGCCTTCTGGACAATGGCTTTAGCAATGGGATGCTCAGAAAATGATTCTAAAGCTGCTGCTGCTTTTAATACATCTGCTTGTGTATATTCATCAGCAGAAATTACTTGAGATACTTGCACCTGTCCTGTAGTTAAAGTACCAGTTTTATCAAAAGCGATCGCCCGGACTTTGCCCATCTTCTCTAACTGCGCCCCATTTTTGAACAAAATCCCCTGTCGCGCCCCATTGGCAATTCCTGACAGCAATGTTGGCATAATTGCAGCCATCAACGCACAAGGAGAAGCCACCACTAAAAAAGTTAAGGCGCGATAAATAGTCGTGTCCCAATCCCAACCCCAAATAAACGGCGGTAAAATTACCAGTAATATTCCAGATACAACAATTACCCTGGCATATCCCCGTTCAAATTTGGCAATAAACTCTTGGGAAGGTGGCGCTGATTCTTGGGCTTCTTCCACCAACCGAATCACTCGCTGAATCAAATTACTAGCAGCTGGCTTGTGTACTTTCAACTTCAGCGCCCCGTAACCGTTGAGTGTTCCAGCAAAAACCTCCTCACCAACTGTTTTCTCTACAGGTAAAGATTCCCCGGTAATCGCTGCTTGATTGATGGTGCTGTAACCAGACAAAATTATGCCATCAGTAGGAATTAATTCTCCAGGTTTGACAACAATTTCATCCCCCACCTTTAGCTGAGTGATGGGTAGCATCTGTTCCTGTCCTTGATGCAAAACTCTGGCTGTATCCGGTGTCAAACTCATCAAACTGCGGATACTTCTCTCAGTGCGCCCCATAGCGTAGCCTTCTAATGCACCGCTAATAGCAAAGATGAGAATTAAAATTGCCCCATCAATAATTAAGTGATATTCTCTGCGCCATAAACCCAAGCCAGCTGCACCAATAGCCGCCACAATCATCAGCAAGTCTACATCTAGTTCTCTCTCTTTAATTAAGGTAGTCAGTCCCTCACGGGCGCTTTCGTAACCACCAATTACATAAGCAGCACTTAACAACAGCATCGCCCAACCCAACCAACCCAGATGCAAGGCGAACCATCCGAAAAATAACAACAGTCCACATACCAAGGCTGCTAAGATATCTGCGTGTTCTTTAGTGAATTTTGTTAAATGCTGTGAGTAGAGCATGAGAGTGAAATCATTGACAACTTCTCTCACGCTAAACCTTGACATTGATGTTAATGTCAAGCAATTATTTTTCCGTTTGGAAGTATTGTGATGGCAGGTTTCCTCTTCTGTTCCCTGTTCCCGCCCCGAAGATGTCTAATTAGCTGAATGATTAGTTAATATTAGTTTTTCGGCTGGGTATCATCACCCAGCCAAGTAATTGCTAGAAGTTATCGAAATTTGCGATCGCACTCTTCATCTTCTCTACCACTTCATCCACAGAAATTGCGCCTAATTCCCCAGAAGCGCGGGTACGGATGCTTAAGGAGTTGGTTTCAACTTCCTTCGCGCCTACCACTGCCATTACGGGTATTTTGTCTTTCTCGGCGTTGCGGATTAATTTACCCAAGCGATCGCCACTGGTGTCAACTTCCGCACGGATACCCAACATCAGCATTTTCGCTACGACATTTTTAGCAAAATCTAGTTGTGCATCACTCACAGATAGCAATCGAATCTGCACAGGTGCTAACCACAAGGGGAAATCACCTGCATATTCTTCAATTAATATCCCAATCAGCCGTTCTAAAGAACCGAAAGGTGCGCGGTGAATCATTACCGGACGCTTGCGCGAACCATCTTCAGCGACATACTCTAAATCAAAACGTTCTGGTAAGTTGTAATCAACTTGCACGGTTCCTAATTGCCATTCTCTTTCCAAAGCGTCTTGGAAGATAAAGTCGAGTTTTGGCCCGTAAAAAGCTGCTTCCCCAATACCTTCAAAGTGATCCATTCCCAGCTGTTCTACGGCGCGGCGAATTGCACCTTGAGCTTTTTCCCAAGCTTCATCAGAACCGATATATTTATCACTAGCAGGGTCACGAAAACTAAGTCTAGCTTTGAAGTTCTTTAATTGCAGACTCTTGAACACCGACAAAATCAAATCGACTACGTTGAGGAATTCGTTGTCTAACTGTTCTGGGGTAACAAATAAGTGGGAGTCATCCACAGTAAAGCCGCGCACCCTAGTTAAACCGCCTAATTCCCCTGATTGTTCGTAGCGGTAAACAGTGCCGAACTCTGCCAAGCGCATCGGTAATTCCCGATAAGAACGCAACTCGCTCTTATATATTTGGATGTGAAAGGGGCAATTCATCGGCTTGAGGACAAAGCCTTGCTCAAGTAAAGCTGCGGCTTCATCCTCTGCCATTAAGGGAAACATATCTTCTTTATACTTTTGCCAGTGTCCAGAAGTTTTAAATAAATCCACTCTGGCAATGTGGGGAGTTACCACAGGTAAATAGCCGCGCTTTAGCTGTTCCTGCTTCAGGAAGTCTTCTAAAATACTCCGCAACAAAGTACCTTTAGGTGTCCACAACGGCAAACCCGGCCCCACTTGATCGGAAAAGATAAATAATCCGAGTTCCTTACCAAGTTTGCGATGATCTCGGCGCAGTGCTTCTTCTTTGCGGCGTTTGTACTCAGCTAGTTGTTCTGGAGTTTCCCAAGCAGTACCATAAATCCGCTGCAATTGCGCTTTGGTTTCATCCCCACGCCAATAAGCACCCGCAACGCTTTCTAAATCGATGGCTTTAGGGTTCAAATCCTTGGTGTTTTCGACATGGGGGCCGGCGCACAAGTCCCACCATTCGTTCCCTAGGTGATAAATGGTGATTGGTTCTTTCAGATCCGCCAGAATTTCTAATTTATAAGGTTCGTTGATTTCTTTGATGCGGCGTTCGGCTTCTTCCCGGCTGACTTCTTCTCGATTGACTGGCAATTTGCGATTGATAATCTTAACCATCTCTTTTTGGATGGTTTTGATGTCTTTGTCAGTAAATGGCTCTGGACTATCAAAGTCGTAATAAAATCCATTTTCTATCCAGGGGCCGATTGTAACTTGCGCCTTGGGAAACAGCTTCTGCACTGCCATTGCCATCACATGGGATGTTGTGTGACGAATCTTTTTTAATGTTTCTGATTCGCTGGTACGGGGTAAATATATTTTTGCTGGTTGTTCTGCGTTGTGCGGATCTTGATTAGGCGACATCGGCTGCTGAACCATTGGCGAAGTGATTGCAAAAGGTAATTTATTAGTTAAAATCCTGAAAACCTACCCAAATATAACATAGGGTTATCTTTCAGCTTGACAGACTTTTAGCTGTACTGGATGAACTCTAGCATTCTCTATGCGATCGCTTCATCATTCCATGTAGAGCAATTTCATGAAATCAGTTGCAGCAAGTCTTCACTCTACATATCATAGCTATGGCTAAAAAAATGTGTTCTGTTTAGAAAAAAAGTTAATTTTTGTAATGATTATGACAGATTTTTTGGAAATCTTTCTGTAGACATAGCATATAATAATATTAAGTTTTGTAAAAAACGTTAATATTAATGAGAGAAATAGAAGTATCCTTCATATCTATGCAAGACTCAAATTTACCAGGGACTGAGTTGCTAAAAACTGTTTTAGAGCCTTTGTTAGAAGACTTCCAATATTGGTTTGCGCGATCGCGTAATTTTTTGGAAACAGAGCAACTCTCATTTATGAGTCATCAAGAACAATCTGATCTGCTATTACGAGTCAAGCAAGCACAAGCAGAAGTGAACACGACAAAAATGCTGTTTACAGCCACTGATAAACAAGTCGGAATTGATATGACAACTTTAATGCCTTGGCATCAATTGGTGACAGAGTGTTGGAATGTGGCTATGCACTTCCGGCAAGCACAAGAAAATTAAGGTGTAGCTACTAGTTAAGACCCGTGATACATGATATCAATTGCATAGATACTATAAAATACTTAATAAATTTTTTATTAACAAATAATGTATCCTATGCTACCGTAAATTGAATAACAGTTGACAAATTTCACCACATAAATAATAAAGGCGTACCAAAAGTGCGTTAAACATTTACACCCGCTGTAATTCAAAAAATCAGCGAAGTTTTTCATTATAAGCTTTTTAAACTTGCTACCTCTTGAGGAAACCCCTATGTTGCACCTACTTTACATTCTTGCTTTTACGATTCTTGCTTGTATTGCTGTCGCCAATTTAATTCGCAATCTAGTCATGTTTAGTTTTGACCGAGAGCGAAATTATCCAGTTAAATCTTCCGCAATGGGTAATCAAGGTTATTTTGCGTCTAAAAATCAGTTTGCACCCCATCCTGAATTATTGGATAGCGCAGGTAATTTAATTAAAGAACCACTTTTGGTCATGCGTTCTATCAACGTTGAAGATGCTCGGCAACAGCTAGATGCTCTTTATGAAGCTTCTCCAGGACAAAAGAGCGAAAATCAGGAGTTCTAGAAGATGAAGTATAAAATCTTTCTTTTTCGAGACTTTATACTTCATCATTGATACTTCATCTTTGAAGATTACGCTTCGATAACTACCCGGAGATTGCCACGTTTTTTAGCTACGCGACAAGCAGTAGTACTACCAGAACGCTCGAATTCCAAATCTAGGATAGTCGGGCCAACTCGCAAATTATGAAATGACAGATGATTAATCGACTCTGGTAAAGCGGGGTCGATAATTCGTAAGCAGTTATTTTGAGCGTCAGGCACTAAATTGACGATCATTTGCAGCAGTTGGAAGACACTACCAGTCGCCCAAGCCTGCGGTGTACAAGCGACTGGATACTGTATGGGAGCATGATCACCATTACGTTCGTAGCCGCACAAAAGTTCTGGAGGACGTTGGTAAGGCTGTGTACTCGTCATGTCGAATAAACCTTGAAAAAGTTCCAAGGCTTGATCGACTAAACCGAGCGATCGCAAACCCATCGCAATTATAGAATTATCATGAGGCCACACTGAGCCAATATGATAACCCATCGGATTATAAGCAGGAGACAAACTGCTCAAAGTCCGAATACCCCAACCATTAAACATATCTGGTGCGCGTAACCTTTCTGCCACACTGTAGGCTCTTTCGGGGGTAAAAATGCCTAAGTGTAAACAATGGCCAGGGTTAGATGTAATACTATCCACCTGTTTGCCATCGCCATCTAAAGCTAAGGCGCAGAAATCTTGGTCTTCCATCCAAAAATCTCGATTGAAACGCACCTTGAGATTTCTGGCTTCTTCTTGCCAACGGTCTGCTAAATCCAGGCGCTTTTTCATTTTGGCAAATTCGGACAGGCGCATCTTGGCTGCGTAAACATAAGCTTGCACTTCACATAAGGCAATGTGGCCGTTAGCTAAATCTCCCTTCCGGTCAACAATACAGTCCCCTGAATCTTTCCAGCCTTGGTTAGCCAAACCGCGCTTGGATCTACGGGAATAGGTAAGATAGCCTGTTTCTTGAAGATTGCGATCAATCCACTCCATTGCGGCTAAAGCATGTGGCCAAAGCTGTTCTACAGTTTCTTGGTCGTGAGTCCAAGCGTAGTATTCTGCATACAACATCAACCACAGAGGCGTAGCATCAACTGTGCCGTAGTAAGGTGTATGGGGAATTTCTTGACAACGAGCCATTTCCCCCAAGCGTAACTCGTGCAGAATCTTACCTAATTCTTCTTCCCGCCAATCATCCTCAGTTTTACCCTGGTATGCTGCCAGCAACATCAAAGTTTCTTTGGCAATTTGGGGGTTTAACATCAAGGTTTGGGAAGCCGTAATTAGAGAATCTCGCCCAAACAGTGCTGAAAACCAAGGTACGCCAGCGGAAACAGTCTTGTACTTACCGAAAGACTGGCGCAACAAATACAAATCTTGCTCGGCGCGATCGATTACACGGTTGAATAAACTTTTGTCTGAGCTAATGCGGGTAATTTGTTGCACCCAATGTTGTTCTTCCATCAATTCTGCGGCTTTGGCCTGTCCTAAGGTAAAAGCTGCACTGACGGTAGAACTAGAGGTGTTGTTAGTTAACAAATTGATGCGGTAGCCCAGCTTTTGGGTTTCATGAGATGCTAACTCTAGCTTCCACACCGCTGTGTAACCTTTGAAGTAGTCTGGTAGGCGATGCTGAAATTGGATACGAGATTCCATCACCAAGCCATCTAGACCTTGATAAGCCAATGTCAAGAATTCTTCTTTGTGTATCGGTTGCTGAGTTTGAAAAGACCCGGTGCGATCGCCACTTAAGACTGTACCTTCTTCATGGGTAGGTTCTACTTGGCGTAAAAGCTTACCTCGTTGATCTCGACCATAGCCTCGCACTTCAAACAAATCAACAAAATCTGCATCAAAGCTAATACTGAGTTCAAAACTGACAGTGCTTGTACTGTAGTTTGATACTTCTATTTCTTCAAATAGTGCGCCATTGAGGACGATTTCTCGGCGAATGCCCACATTATCGGCTTTGAGTCCTTCGTCGATTCTGGGATTAGTACACAAAACTGTCAGGGAAAATCCTTTTTCCGCCGTGCTGCCCAGGAGTATAGGCGATCGCCCTTCAATTTGCAGTTCCAGACGGTTAAGAAATCGCGTATCACAACAAAACAATCCCATACTGGGGTTGCCATCATTCAGGGAACAGCCTGAAATGTTCCCCATTGTATCTGTGACGAGGAATAAATCATCATCTTTAACCGTCAGGGTTGGTTGTGGTCTTTCACTTACAACACAAGGCCATTCTGGGATAGGAAGTTGTTCTGCTGGGATAAAAGTCTTTCCGTCCAAAGAAATTTTTTCTTGGGTGATTAGCAAATCCGGTGTCATCAGCCAAAGTTCCGTGTACAGGGCTATGTTGTCGTAGTCTTAGTAACTTTGATGGGTTCAACAGCAGTAAAGTCTAAACAAAAGAATACTGCTCAGAACTGTAAAAAAGACGTTATGGAAAACTTGTTTGACAAAATTTACATAACAAATCTTTATAAATTTATATTGTTTAAGTTTAAAGTCAAGGCTGATAATAGAGGATTTTCACTTAAGATTACATCAACCCTGGTATATACTCTGCCTTTACTAGTTTTATCTTCTATTTTCAAAATAAAGCTACGTAAATAAACTTTTGCTTAACTCAATAGCCGAACTGACCGAGAATGTATATTGAGCTTAGTAGCTTATTATTTAAAACGTCCCGATGTTAAACAACTACATTTAGGTTAAGACCACAGCATCTGTTGCGAATGGCTACGCCACGTGTACGCCCTTCTATGCTAAGGTGCAAACGGTATTTATTGCCGTTCTTGGTCTATTTTCAACTCTAGGCTAAGACATTTGTAAAGAAACTTACAGGCACTCCTCCTCGTGCATTTGGGCAGAGTAACTTGCCATCTGAAGACTAAAAGTTGAACATACAGTATTTTGACTTTTAGCAGCATTGAGTGGAAGCAAATCACTGCAACTGCCTTGTAACAGTGCAGTTTAGGATTCTTTACATAATGCAACTGTTTACCTAGCTTGAGAGTCCGTTGTAATTTGTACAATGCAGCTGTGACGTGGATCTTTTCTGTGAAAGTGGCTCCTTAAAGAATATTCATGAGCATTTCGACTTCCGTGCTGAGTGATCTGCTACAGTCCATCCCTTACCTCCGTCCCCAGCTATACTTCAAAGCTTCACTAACCGCCCTCTCCCACGCGATGGAAGATCAGGTTTTGGCGGCGACTTTAGATAAGCCCTTGATAATTGCGACCTTTCAACGAGAGCGATTTTATCGCCAAGAAGCCCATCGCTATCAAAGGCTGGCGCAATGCAGTAATCAAATATACGTCTTATCTGCACCGGAAACGGACTTTGCCAACAGCTCGGAATACTATGAAAAAGTTGCCTTTGAAGCAGATGATGCTTTAACTCAAGAGTGGCACTTAGTGGTAATTGCTGATAACTATGCTACTTGCTTGGTGTGTCGGGAAAGCCTCGGCTCCATTGCCAAAAATCAGCAAGTACCAGAATTTAGCTCTAGTCTTGACATAGACACAGCACGTAGGTTTGAGGGCATTTGGACATCGGAGCGGGGAGTTAGCATCAAAGCAGCACAATTGCTATTAGACAGGATTTTAGTTTATAGACCAGACCTAGCCAGCAAAATGAAGGAGGCACGTCAACGGTTTGGCATTGGGGAGCCAAGAACTTACTCTCAAATCGGACAAACCGAATTTGCTTGCGATATTGATACAGACCCATTTGTGCAGCGATTGGTGACTTATTTGCAAGCTAGTCAGTATAAATTGCACAAAGCCTATCGCTCAATTATTGCCCAAGCACGAAAAGAACGCTTAGTCAACTCTATTAGTACAGCTATTCGGCGATCGCTCGATCCCCATGAAGTTTTGCAAATCGCCGCCCAAGAACTAGGGCAACACTTAGGGGCTAATCGTTGTTTAATTTACCGCGCTCAAGCGACAGAAGCACAGGCCATAATTGAACACGAGTTTTTAACTCCTGGTGTTTTATCTGTGTACGGACAAACCTGGGATTTAGATAATAATCTTTTATTTCAGGAAGTTGTGCAGCAAGGCGAAGGTGTTTGCGTGGCGGATACACTGAACGACTTGCGAATCAGTAGTTCAGCAACACTGTCCTTAATCGCCAAAAAATTTAGTATTCATTCTTGGTTGATGGAACCAGTGTTATCTCAGGGACGACAGCTAGGCGTTATCGAATTACACTATTGCAGCTTACCACCCCACCAGTGGCAACCAGGGGAATTTGATTTGGTAAAAGCGATCGCCACCCAAATCGGAGCCGCCCTGATTCAAGCAGAAGCTTACGCCAACTTAGAAGAACTCAACCAGCAGCTAGAAGCCCTCGATCGCACTCGCAGCAATTTGATAGCCATCACAGGGCATGAACTGCGTACCCCCTTATCTACCATTCAAGTATGCTTAGAAAGCCTCGCCAGTGAGCCTGATATGCCTCTGGAATTACAGCAGATTATGTTGAACACCGCCCTTACCGATTCTGAACGGATGCGGAAACTAGTCCAAGATTTTCTCACCCTTTCTAACCTCGAAAGTGGTCGTGTGGAATGGCATCCAGAATCACTCACCTTGCAGGAATGTGTGGATTTAGCACTCAGCCGCATTCGTACCCGCCCCACAATGGATGATCCACCCAAAATCAAGACACAAATTGCCGAAAACCTGCCTTTGATTAGAGCAGATGGTGATTGGCTGGTGGAAGTATTGGCAAAACTTATAGATAACGCTTGCAAATTTACGCCATCAGAGGGGGAAATTTCTATTCAAGCCATTCACGATGACACTCAGATGGTCGAAGTCACCGTGGCTGATACTGGACGCGGTATCGAACCCAATCGTCTGGAAGTGGTGTTTGACCGCTTCTATCAAGAAGAGGGAGCGCTACGGCGTACCGCAGGTGGCACGGGGCTAGGATTAGCAATTTGTCGTCAAATTGTCAACGGGTGGGGTGGGAAAATTTGGGCAGAGTCAATAGGCAAAGACCAAGGTAGTCAGTTTCATTTCACCATTCCCATTGTTCTGGGTAGCCAGGAAGAGAAGCATACAAAGGCTAAGGGTAAATAGTCAATAGTCAATATTCTTTAAATCTTAATATACGGAAAAGTTCTGTCTGTTATGCTTTTTCGGATAATATCTTTTCACATACGGAAATAATTCTTTAAAAACATGATGATTTGGTTTTGGGTTACGGCGCAATTATAGATTGACTATATTGTTACGAATATCTCTTACGCGCCTTCACCTAACCTCCAGAAGTGCAATGAAGCTTTGGTGGGTGGGGCTTTGAGTTTAGAGAGGCAGTTCTTGAGGCACGGAATGGGAATCCGCTAAAATCAAGACATGAAATTTGAGTGGGATCAGCAAAAGAACCAAGCAAATATCGCAAAGCATAATCTTGACTTTGCAGACGCATCTAGAGTGTTCACACTACCTCTCCGTATTTCCCTTGATGAACGGCAAGACTACGGAGAAGATCGATGGATCGGAATTGGGATACTTGATGGACGTGTGGTAGTTGTAGTCTTTACAGAACTAGACGAGCAAACAATTCGTATTATTTCACTTCGCAAAGCTCTGCCTTATGAACGAAAACGATATGAACAGTACCTCAGAGACGAATTGGGAGAAGATTGACTCACTCACGGAAGAAGAAATAGACACCTCTGATATTCCGCCGTTGACTGAGGAGTTTTTCAATAAGTCACGATGGTGGAAACCCGTAAACCCATTAAATGTTCTTGTTCAAGTAGATCCCAACACACTGGCTTGGTTTCAAGCTCAGGGTGAGGATTATGAAAAGAAAATGACTGCGGCATTAAGGATTTATGCAGAAGCTCACAAGGCGTAGTCAAATGGAGTGCGATCGCCAGCTACATAAGTAGTCGCGCAAAATTAAATTCATTCGTAGAGAGAGGGAACCGGTGACAGGTTATAGGTGACAGGTGACAGGGAAACACTATGTGTAATTAATTCTGTTTAGGTACATAGTAGGAATTATTTCTGGTTAATAGTTAATTTGACAAATTCGTGGACTTTGAACTAATAACTTTGGACTTTAGACTAAAAACTGTTACAGACTATGACGCGATCGCAATATGATCGTAATGGCGGTGTTACGATGCCCTAAAAACCTTGAGAGAATGCTTTATGGCAGAAACACTTTCTGGAAAAACCCCACTGTTCGCCGGTAGCACTGGCGGCTTGCTCACTAAAGCAAAAGAGGAAGAAAAGTACGCTATCACTTGGACTAGCCCCAAGGCGCAAGTGTTTGAACTACCCACAGGTGGCGCTGCTACCATGAACCAAGGCGAAAACTTGCTTTACATAGCTCGTAAAGAATACGGGATTGCTTTGGGCGGTCAACTCCGGAAGTTCAAAATCACAGACTACAAAATCTACCGGATTTTACCTAACGGAGAAACCACCTTCATTCACCCAGCTGATGGTGTCTTTCCTGAAAAAGTTAACCCAGGACGTGAGAAAGTACGTCACGTACCTCGTAGTATTGGACAAAACCCCAGTCCAGCACAACTCAAGTTCAGTGGTAAACAAACCCACGATGCCTAAAAAATAGGTACATGAAGGGACTGGGTAAGAAAAAAGTATGAAGTATGAAGTTTGAAGTGTGAAATTTCATGCTTTAGCCTTGATTCTTTAGGCTTTATCCTTCTCAGTCCCCACTTCCCAATTCCATAGCAGTTTATGATTTTTCCCGATTTTTCTGATTTTTCTCAACTAGCTTTGCAAGGTAACTTTGTCCCGGTGTATCAAGAGTGGGTGGCAGATTTAGATACACCAGTTTCTGCATGGTATAAAGTTTGTGCGGGTCAGCCTTACAGTTTTTTGCTGGAATCGGTGGAAGGCGGTGAAAAAATCGGACGCTATAGTTTTGTAGGTTGTGATCCGCTGTGGGTGTTGGAAGCCAGAGGAGATAGAACAACTCAGACACACCGCGACGGTTCGCAAGTGGTGTTTACAGGCGATCCATTTACAGCTTTAGCCCAATGTTTGGAACCTTATCAGCCAATCAAGTTACAGCAACTACCGCCAGGAATTGGAGGATTGTTTGGTTTTTGGGGCTATGAATTGATTCGCTGGATCGAACCGCGTGTACCAGTGCATCCCCAGGACGAGCGGAATATCCCAGATGGGTTATGGATGCAGGTAGACCAACTGTTAATTTTTGACCAGGTGAAGCGGAAAATTTGGGCGATCGCTTATGCTGATTTGCGTGACCCCAACGTAGACTTACTGTCAGCGTATCAAAAAGCTGGCGATCGCGTCACCAATATGGTCAGCAAGTTATCTCTACCACTTTCACCGCAAAAAACTATTCTGGAATGGACACCCCCAGGCAATCAGAAAACAGGGAGCGCCGAGGTAGAATATACCAGCAACTTCACCCGCGCCCAATTCTGCACCAGCGTCCAAAAGGCAAAAGAGTACATCAAAGCTGGTGACATTTTCCAAGTGGTTATTTCCCAGCGACTCTCCACAGAATACACTGGTGATCCTTTTGCCCTGTACCGTTCATTACGGCAAATTAATCCTTCTCCTTACATGGCTTATTTCCACTTCCAGGATTGGCAAATTATCGGTTCCAGTCCAGAAGTCATGGTAAAAGCCGAACTTGACCCAGATGAGGGAATTGTCGCCACAGTGCGCCCCATTGCTGGGACACGTCCACGCGGTAAAACAACCAAAGAAGATGCAGCCTTAGCGGAAGACTTATTGCAAGACCCCAAGGAAATTGCCGAACACGTCATGCTGGTTGACTTAGGACGAAATGATTTGGGGCGGGTTTGTCAAAGCGGTAGCGTCAAAGTTGATGAATTGATGGTGGTTGAACGCTACTCCCATGTGATGCACATAGTTAGTAATGTGGTGGGTAAATTAGCACCAAACAAAACCGCTTGGGATTTACTTAAAGCTTGCTTTCCCGCCGGTACAGTGAGCGGCGCACCCAAAATTCGGGCGATGGAAATCATTAACGAGTTAGAACCGAGTCGCCGGGGTGTTTATTCTGGCGTATATGGCTATTACGATTTTGAAGGACAATTAAATAGTGCGATCGCTATCCGCACAATGGTAATGCGAGACAATATAGTCAGTGTTCAAGCTGGTGCAGGTTTGGTAGCTGACTCTGACCCAGAAAAAGAATACGAGGAAACACTGAACAAAGCTAGAGGCTTGCTTGTCGCCATTCGCTGTTTGCGTTGAGCCAATTTGTATTATGGGTCTTTCAAGCAGTTGAATCAGACTTGACAGCTTATTATGACAAACATAAAACCTATTTTGGGTTTATCCCAGATTAGGTTTTAGTATATAAATCGAAAATTTATTACATTAGTCAAAACTTAATTTCCATAAGAACTAACTAAGCTGTCGCAAAGAGAAAATTAATTTGCGTGTCTAAATCTGTTTTCAGTGAAAAGTATCATCTATTTCGTAAATTGCTTGTTCAAGCTCGCCAATTAGCTAACCTTACTCAATCTGAGTTATCAGCGAAGCTTTCACGCCCACAATCATATGTCTCCAAATATGAGCGTGGCGAGCGTCGTTTAGATTTAATAGAGTTTTTGGAAGTAGCAGAAGCTCTTCAAATTGAACCAGCAACTTTTATCAATCAATTACTTGAAGAAAAAGAGGACAAATAATTATTATTATCCAGTTTTTAGATTTCAACAATGCTGATAGCCTTATTAGTAACAACTATAGTTTAGAGTGGAAAGAAATAAGTGACACACTCGCCTTAATGCCATTGCATGTTAAGCCTTCTGATCAGAGAGGAAGACAAGGAAAGCTAATATTCGACCCAGTTGGAACAAACGAATACATTAAAAATGCTTTAGTTAAGCTAAAATGGCAGAACAATATAGTCATTCCTGCTGAATATAGGTTTTTAGGAAAAGAAATCGATTTTGTAAAAGCAGGTATTATTCTTGAGATACAGTTTTCCAACTATCCATTTTTATTAAACAATACACTACGTTCTGAATTATTATTTAAAGCAGGTACTATGTTTGCAAAGTACTCTACACAACTGGTAATTATTATTACAAAAGCTCAGATGTTTCCTGCTTCAAACAGCACTCTTTACTATGAGCAGGCTGCTAAACAACTGGAAGCTTTGATTAAAAATCATGTCTTCGATGTGCCAATCAGACTTATTGGATTGTTTGAACAACCAGACACCATTACATCAGTTATATCCACAGTGTATCAAGAAAAAAGATATTCTAGAATTGTTCAGGCTAGAATTAGTTGCCAGGGTCAATTAATTTCTGGTAAATTGGCAACTAGTCGTTGCAAAATTCATCTTATACAATAGACGATATATTAGTCTTGAAATCTAATTTCCGCTTGAAAATGAATATTTTTCTTTGAAGAATTTTTCCCATTTAATTTTGGATCTATAGGGATATTTTCATTTCGCAAAATAGCAGCAAAAGCAGCTTCTTCATAAAGCAATCTTTCTTGCATTTCTTGTAAATGGTATTCTTCTGGGTATATTTTCGCTTTACTTCTTTCTGATGGTTTTTCTCCAACTTGCATATCAAATCTAAATTTCTCAATTGGCTGACCTGTACGCTCTACATAATCACGTAGCGTTTTTAGATTTGGAAAACAGCCATTTTCATCAGGTTCTCCACTGAGCCGTCTAAGAGCCACTTGATGATATCTTGGGTCTATTTCTGTCCCCATAAAATGCCGTCCATATTCCTTCGCAACAATCGCTACAGTCCCCGTTCCCATATATGGATCAAAAACTAAACCATCCTTTATAGTTGTCGCTAATACAATCCTAGTTACCAAATCTTCTGGAAATTGACAAGGATGTATAGTTTGCTCTTCATGATTATGTTTTACATTTCGGAAAAGCCAAATATCTCCTGGATTTTTTCCGGCTGGATTACATGAAAGTTCTCCTTTACGCTCACCTCGATAATGCTTTTTATTTTGATATTTTTGTGGGACTCTAATAGCATCCAAATTGAATATATAATCATTAGTCTTAGTAAACCAAAGAATTGTTTCATGTCTACATGAAAATTTCTTTTGAGCATGAAGACCATGTTGCCGAGCCCAAATGATTCTATTTTTCGGAATCAAACCACATGACTCTAAAATTGGGAAGAAGCGAATATCAAGAGGAATAATTGTACCTTTGTCAGCAAAAGCACCAACTTGCCAAAATAATGAGCCTGTTTTTTTAAGAATTCTACTGCACTGCTGAAGTATAGATGCTTGCTCTTCTAAATAAATATTGAGAGCTTGCTTCGCTTCATATTCTTTACCTAGATTGTATGGAGGTGATGACACAATTAAGTCTACACACTCATCTGGTAAGTTACTTAGCAATGATTTACAATTTCCTAAAGTAATCTGGTCTAGTGGTAGCTTCTCTTTTCCAGCCTTCACTGCTATATCTACCCTTTATTAGAAAAAATTTCAGTTACTGAATAAAATAACCTAAAATGGGTTAGTGAACAAGGTATCTGACTGTAAAATATCAAAATTGCCTCAAACACTGGTGAGGTAAGCATTTTGTCAATTTTCAGTTGTGCGATCGCACAACTGAAAATTGAACGTTAGCGCCAAGCAACGCTGGTAGCAATCTTAACTATCATTACTTGTTTGACAAAATCAAAATTTTACTGAAGTAAGATTTACATAATAAGATTTTTTAGACACTATGGCCTATTCTTTTTTTACACAACAATCTTCCACTGGTACAGGATCATAACCTCCCGGATGAAATGGATGACAACGCAAAATCCGCCGAATTGCCATCCATCCACCGCGCACAACTCCAAACCTTTCTATTGCTTGCATAGCATACATTGAGCAAGTTGGCTGAAAGCGACAAGTCGGGAGAAACAAAGGCGAGATAAACATTCTATAACCCCGAATCAGCCATATAAATAATATTTTCATTCCTGTCGCCCAAATCTTATAAATTAGAAACAAAGGTAAAAACTGTCTATCTTGTGACATCTTTGTTGACTTTGATTCCTGGTTTAACATTAATTCCACCTTTGTGGCTGCAAATTGCCATAGTTGCAGTTTGGATTTTGCTGATTCTCCTTGTCTCATGGGTAGTAAATCGCTTTGTCACTGACGATTCAGAAATAGTCAGGAAAATAGTTCACATTGGCACTGGTAATGTGATTTTGCTGGCTTGGTGGCTAAATATCCCGGCGAGTTTAGGCATTACAGCTTCGATTTTAGCGAGTTCTATTACTTTATTGTCTTATCGATTTCCAATTCTCCCCGGTATTAACAGCGTCGGCCGCCAAAGTTTAGGAACATTTTTTTATGCTGTGAGTTTTGGCATTTTAGTTGCCTGGTTCTGGCATTTGCAACAACCACAATACGCCGCAATTGGAATTATGGTGATGACATGGGGAGATGGTCTAGCTGCATTGATTGGGCAACGCTTTGGTAAACATAAGTATAACATCTTTGGGGCGCATAAAAGCTGGGAAGGCTCTTTGGCTATGACTTTAGCCAGCTATATTGTCAGTAGTTTGATTTTGCTTGGTGTTCAAGGAAATATCTGGCAAACTTGGGTGGTATCATTGGCAGTGGCGATCGCAGCTACTGTTTTAGAAGCTGTTTCCTTTTTGGGTATTGATAATTTAACGGTTCCTTTAGGTAGTGCAAGTCTAGCGTTTCTACTAATACAACTATTGTCAGCCAGCTAGACTGAGAAAGAATTTATTATCTACAATGTTGGGTAAAATTAGCTACTTATGTAGTGGGTTAGAAGTGCGTAGGGGAAGCATCGTCGTAGACATCGCCAGTCTTAATTTTTACATATATAGTTCACTTGCTATTTATTTTAATTTTGCTATGAATATTTGCTTGGCAATTTCTGACTACTAGCGCTTTAATGTTTTTTGACTTACTGCTATTAGTTTAATTACTAGGGAGCAGCTTATAAACAATTAATAATTAAGAACTCAAAATTTAGTAGTGATGAGAGAGTATTTTAAACTCTGCATCCTGACAAATGAATCATTTAAATAGGTATTTTCTAAAAAACATCTATTATTGACCAGAATTTACTATTTTGACTCGAAGGATACTAGAATATCTAAGACATATAAAAGATTTTTTGATATCTGCTTCGAGTCGTAAAACTGTAGTTTTTATTTCTATCTGTAGATTTATGATTTCCTGACAAACAGTGCTTATAGTTGGGTACTTAGGTGGTCAAACCACCAAACGTAAGTGAGGCTAACAATCATGTCACATCAAATATTTGTATCAGAGTTGTTGATCGAATTATCCGAACAACAACAAGAATTAGTTGCCGGTAGTGCGGACTTTGAGTTGGCTGGCAGTAATTTTGCCAAAAGAGGCGCTCTTTTAAAAGGACTAACATTATCTGGGCCTACTGGTAGCACTGGCTACTCTGTTGGTAAAACTTCGGCAGTCAATACTGCTGCACAAGATTTCTTGACATTGGGCGCACCATCTGTGCCTACAATTGGTGCATTGGGTGCTGCTCCAACGCTCAACGGTATATCAGAAGCTCCAGTAGATGCAACTGGAGGTACAGAAAGTACACCAGGTGGTGGTAGCTTACCAGGTATGCAATAAATCCAACCAGTCTAAACCTTCCCCTAGGAAACCAAGAGAACTGTATAGTCACACCAGAGCGCCCCGCAAATATAAGTAAGAATGGGTATGTAGGGGTGATTAATCAAACAATCAAAAGTGGAATTAATTCTTCTTACCTCTACTAATCTGCAATTTTTATTCTGAATAATTCACAGAGTATTGCAGAAGTCAACTTGCTCATATTTTTCATGCAGAATAGCCATCTCTGCGATCGCTATGCTGATGAGTAATTTGAGCGCTCTTGGTTTTTTCTTTGAAAATCAGCATGTATGGATTCTAGACAAAAGACGGCATATATGCGTTAATCACTAGAATTCTTTGCTGATTTATTACGTAAGTGAGGCTAACAATCGTGTCACATCTAATGATCACGTCTGAGTTATATGTTGGACTATCTGATAATCAACAAGAGGTTGTAACTGGTGGTGCAGACTTTGAGTTGGCTGGGAGCAATTACGCCAATAGATTATCTAATTTACAAGGCTTTACTACTTCTGGCCCCAATGGTAGCGTTGCTAATTCTATGGGTACAACGTCAGCAGTCAATACCGCCGCACAAGATTTTTTGGGATTAGGCGCACCATCCGTACCTACAATTGGTGCTTTGGGTGCGGCTGCAATTCCCGGCGTAGAATCTGGCACACTAGGTGCTTCCATACCAGAGGTAGGCGCAGGCGGTGAAGCTCCAATAGGCAATCTTTTAAAGAGTTGCCACAAGTAACTCGAAAAATTCAACTATCATCCCCTGATGGAATCTGCAATTGACTAATTTAAATATTAGCTCAATCAAGGTTTTGGGTGATGGAGTTGAGCAATTTGGTTACTGTAATCTGATGTTTGGGAACTTTAGCTAGATGGAATTTCAGAATTTTCTTGGTTTATCTCTGGAATCTCATCACAGTTCTGTAGTGCTACCTTGAAATAGCTAAAACAGAGCATCTAGCCTAGATTAGTTAGTCGGGATTTGTGATTGCATGGTTGGCTCTTTTTTACTACTGTTTTCAAATAAAAGAGTCATAATTTTTTCACCTTTAAACTTAATTTTGGGAATTATTGTTCCCGAATTAAGAAGAGGGGAGAGGAGATAGTTACTACTCACTCAACGTAAGTGAGGTCTTTGAGGGAGTCTGAACATTCTCCTCTATTTTCTCTCCGCATTACCCACGTTAGAGATGTGAGAAAAGTTATTGCTGTGCTTGGCACACACTTTTCTCTTCCCCCATAACTGATTATAAAGGATTATTGGTGATGATGTTTGCCGCTTTTTATAAAGGTAGTTTTTGTCAGAATTTCTCTGAGCGATCGCCTGATTACTAAAATCTGGAATTTGCTTGTTGATTGCTGCTTTTGCCGTGAATAATCTGCTAATTTCCCGACTATTCCTTTTGACTTATTCCCAAAGAAAAGATGAGAGAATCAATGCTAAAAAATGAAATTTAATCCTAGCCTGAAGCAAGCCGTTAAAAGCATCTACATACTTTATAAGTAGAAAGGTGCAAATAAACCGAACTATGTAACGGAACGTAAATTAGCTTGAAAACCTCTTTCCTTCTGCCCTTCGGGTTCAGCAGTTGCTCATGGGGGAAACCCCCAAGACCGCACTGCTTCACCTTCTGCCCTCTGCCTCCTGCCTTGTCATAACGACAATTTTTAACCTACTTAGTTCACACTTCAGTTTATACATCAACTTCAAACACAAGGTGCAGTACAGTGAATTCTTTAGACGCTCAGGAAAATTATACTGATAATAATTTTAATGAACTGATTTCAGAAAAATTACCTGTATTTGATGTTAATGAATTTCTCCCCAGTATTAGTAAATGGATCAGCGTTGCTGGAGGAGTAATGGTCAGTGTTTTTGCCCTGGCCGTGAGCTTATCTTCTATTCTCAATTACAATGTCACAGTTAAAGTTCCGGCAACAATTCGACCTTTAGGAGAAATAAAAGTTGTTGAGTCTGCTATTACTGGAACTGTACAAAAAATCGAAGCTAAAGACAATCAGATAGTCAAACAAGGCCAAGCGATCGCTTACGTTGATGATTCTCGGCTTCAAAATCAAAAAAGCCAGCTACAAAACAGCATTCAGAAGAGTAAATTACAACTAGGTCAAATTGATGCTCAACTTGGTGAAGTTAATATTCAACTTGCAGCCCAGACTGACTTAATGAACCGAACAATTATAGCTGCTGAAGCAGAATTGAGCGGTACTGAACGCAACTATCAAGACCAGAAAATTAAAGCTAGAGCTGAAATGATCCAAGCACAAACAGCTTTAACTTTAGCAAAATTACAAAAAGACCGATTACGAGAAGAAAAGCTCTTAAAAGTAACTGTAGCTGAAACAGAAGCTGCCTTGACATTAGCTAAAGTTCAACGCGATCGCTTCCAGGGCGAAAAATTATTACAATCGACAGTGCAGGAAGCCGAAACAACCTTGAGAATCGCACAAAAGCAAAAAGAGAGATTGCTGCGCGATAAACTTTTAACAACTACCGTGCAAGAAGCAGAAGCCGCCTTGCAAATGGCAAGATTACAACGCGATCGCCTACAGCCGATATTACCATTAGGAGCCGTTTCTCTGAATTTCTTTGAGGAAAAAGCCCAAGCAGTCAAATCTGCTGAAGCTAAATTAGAGCAAGCTAAAGCCAATGCGAAAAATAGTTTAGAAGAAAAAGAACAAGCCGTGAAAGCGGCTGAAGCTAAACTTGCACAAGCTCAAGAAAATGCGAAAAATAGCCTGGAAGAAAAAGAACAAGCCGTGAAAGCGGCTGAAGCTAAATTAGAACAAGCCAAAGCCAATGCTAAAAATAGTCTAGAAGAAAAAGACCAAGCCTTCACAATTGCCGAAACAAACTTAGCTAAAGTTAAAACCGCACTCAATCCGAGTAATTCTCCTGTAACTGTAGCATCAGAACGAATTAAGCAAGAACAGGCAAGAGGTGAGGCTAATTTAGCAGCCTTAAAGAAAGAAAAAGAAACTCTGCACCAACAAAGCATAGAATTCCAAAAACAACTAGACAGCACTCAAAAAGAACTCCAACAAGTAGAAAATGACTTGAGTAAGAGTGTAATTCGAGCGCCGATTGACGGTATTTTACTGCAATTTAAACTACGTAACCCTGGACAGGTAGTTCAACCAAGTGAAGCGATCGCGCAGATTGCACCTCTAGATGCGCCAATGCAAATAAAAGCTAGAGTCCCCGCTCAAGATATTGACAAGGTAAAAGCAGATCAAAAAGTCCAAATGCAGGTTTCTGCTTGTCCTTATCCAGATTACGGCACACTCAAGGGTACTGTGAAAACAGTCGCACCAGATGCTTTAGCAGTGCAGAACAACAGTACATTACCCACTGTACAACCAGCACCAGCTTATGAAGTGACAATTACACCGCAAACTTTATATGTCGGTAGAGGTGATCGCCAGTGTCATCTTAAACCAGGTATGGAGGGACGCGCTGATATAATTTCTCGCCAAGAGACAGTCATGCACTTCATTCTGAGAAAAGCAAGATTAATTGCAGATATGTAATAGAAGTCTGTAGACGCGCAGCGGCTTGCCGCAGGCTAGTTTGAAGTCTGAATTATGAAGTAAAAATACAGAACATAAAAAAGCAGGGGGGAAGGGAGCTCTTAGCAGGGGAGAAAAGCCACCTACAAGAGATGGGGTTTTAACCAAAGGTGAAAGGGAGCAAGGGAGCCTCAACGAAGTTCGGTTTGTACCTACAGTCCCCTCTTCTCCCTGCTCCCTGCCCCCTGCCTCTAATCAATCAAATCTGCCTTTCTTAATTACGTTAGCGCATCGTCTCCCACAGAATGTCATTACGAATTACGAATTACCATAGGTCTAAGATCATGTTTGGTTTATTCAAACGTAAAAAAAACTATCAGTGTGTTTTACAGTCGAGTGAAGAGGACTGTGGAGCCGCTTGTATAGTTTCAATTTGCAAACATTACGGACGCTTCTTAAGCATGACTAAAAGCCGAGAAGCGGTAGGAACTGGACAGTTAGGGACAACCTTACTGGGATTAAAACGCGGATCTGAGACGTTGGGATTTAATACTAGAGCCGTCAAAGCCGCACCGGCGATTATTGACAGAATTACAGAAATCAATCTACCAGCTATTATTCATTGGCGCGGCTATCACTGGGTTGTGCTGTACGGTAAGCGAGGGAAAAAGTATGTGATTGGCGATCCAGCTATAGGCTTACGCTACGTTAGCCGAGAAGAATTAAGCACTGCGTGGAATGGAGTCATGCTCTTACTAGAGCCAGATCCCACTCGCTTTTTTGTACAGTTTCAAGAGGAACAGAAGCATGGTTTAGGACGCTTTTTTCAGCGCGTATTACCTTATCGAGGTTTGCTAAGTCAGGTATTGCTGATCAATATTGTCTTAGGTTTACTGGCTCTTGGTAGTCCTATTTTGTTGCAACTACTTACAGATGATGTTTTAGTGCGGGGAGATACTCAATTACTAACAGTTGTTGTCTCAGCTATTGTGGTGACAAGTTTATTTAGCAGTAGTTTGCAAGTGTTGCAGTCCATTATGATTGCTCATTTTGGCCAACGGTTGCAATTAGGACTTGTCTTAGAGTTTGCGCGGAAAATTCTCCAGTTACCTTTAAGTTATTATGAATCACGCCGCAGTGGCGAAATTTCTAGTCGGCTGCGAGACATCGATGAAATCAATCAGTTAGTATCGCAAATAGTCATTCTTTTACCCAGTCAGTTTTTCATTGCAGTAATTTCTTTCAGCCTAATGCTGTTTTATAGCTGGATTCTGACACTTGCAGTCATGATTGTTGCTTTCTTAATGACTGCATCTACTCTACCTTTTTTGCCTATTCTCCAACAAAAAACTCGCAGTTTATTGGTTTTGGGGGCAGAAAATCAAGGGGTATTAGTAGAAACATTTAAAGGCGCACAGGTAATTAAAACTACCAACGCTGCTCCCCAATTTTGGGATGAATTTCAAAGTCGTTTTGGTCGTCTAGCACATCTAACTTTCGGCACTATTCAAATTGGAATTATTAACGGTACTGTTGCTAGACTAATTTCTACTATTGGTGGGGTAGTTTTATTAGGGCTAGGAAGCCTTTTGGTGATTCAAGGACAATTAAGTATTGGTCAAATACTTGCTTTTAACGCTTTACAAGTCAATGTTTTGAATTTAATTAACCTATTAGTTGGCTTTGGAGATGGATATTTTCGCTCTCAAACGGCTGTCTCTCGCCTTTTAGAAGTAATTGAAGCGACACCAGAAGTAGTTGGTGGTAGTCAAAAACCGAATGTGCAAATACCGGGTGATGCTGATATTCGTTTTTCTCAAGTCACTTTTCATCACGCAGGTAGAGTTGACTTGTTAGAAGAATTTTCCCTGAAACTTCCTGGTGGAAATGTGATTGCTTTGATTGGAAAATCAGGCTGTGGCAAAAGTTCTTTAGCAAAACTAGTCGCAGGTTTGTATCAGTTGAACTCTGGTAATATCCGCATTGGATTTTATAACATTCAAGATATTGCCCTTGATTGCTTACGCCAGCAAGTCGTTTATGTTCCTCAAGAACCTCATTTTTGGAGTCGCTCGATTTTAGATAATTTTCGCTTAGGTACGCCCTATATTTCCTTTGAAGAAATTGTCAAAGCTTGCGAAATTGCTGATGCAGATGGTTTTATTAGTCAACTACCAAATAATTATCAAACTGTTTTAGGAGAATTTGGTGCTAATCTCTCTGGTGGACAACGACAACGATTAGCGATCGCTAGAGGAATTCTCACAAATCCACCTATATTGATTTTAGACGAAGCAACAGCTGGACTTGACCCTGTTAGTGAAGCACAAGTCTTAGATCGTCTTTTAGAATACCGCAAAGGTAAAACTACAATTTTGATCACTCATCGTCCTAGTGTAGTGAATCGCGCTGATTGGATTGTACTAATAGATAAAGGTCAAGTACAACTACAAGGCACACTAGAAACATTTCTCTCTCAAAAAGGAGAGCATTTAAAGTTTTTATCTTTCTAAAAATTTTTCTCATTGTGAGGAGTAAATATTGTGTCTGAAAATAACCAAATTAATAATTCAGAATTATTTATCGAATTGTCAGAACCAGAGCAACAAAGTTTAGCGTCTGGACAAAATTTAGATTTTGGTGGTAAAAGTGATTTTTTCTTTCAGCAAACCAATATTCAAACTGAGGCTGATAATAATTTAAATTCAGGAAGTGAGTCTAGTACACAAACTACTAAATATAATTTTTCCCAAATCACATTGGGAGTTTCTATAACTTTTGGTTTGCCTATAATTAGCTTTAGAGGTAATAAATTGAGTCATTGGATGAATAATTTATTAAAAGAATTGTTTTCATAAGAGTTTTTGAAATTTCAATTGTCAATATCATTGATTGTGTTTACTTGAATATTTTTATTCTACATGAACCAAAAGAAGGATATTTTAATTATTAATTTACAACTAAAGAATAGTTTAAAAAAAATAAAATAGACAATAATAAAAGTATAGGTTTTATACACCTATATAACTAAGTGAGGCAAACAATGATGTCAGCTAAATTCATCACATCTAATTTATTTGTTGAATTATCAACAGAGGAACAGCAGCTTGTATCTGGTGGACAAGCTAATAGACAACCGTTACCTGAAGAACCAATGCCATTGGGTGGACAAGCATCTGATGGAAATGGCTTCCTACCTTACCCCACATATATCTGTCGTCCTGCTGACGACAACGTTGGTGGTGGTAATAACGGCCAATAAATGCCAATAAATATTAAGTTGTTTAAGCTTAAACACAGGGTAATTACCAACATTTTACGGTTCGTATATATTGGGGAGAGACACAGATTGATTGATCATTATTCACTCAAGATAAATTAACTTTTGAGTGAATGTAAAACATCCTTGGTGTTCTCTTAAGGTATCAAATTAATTTACTAAATCAGAGAGATAGCCTTTGATGAAAAGAGCTTAAATATTAGCTCTCCCCTTACTTATGAAAATACAAATTGTCTGAGACAAATCTTGAAAAGAGTGTAAAATCTCAGTTTTAAATTCACCAAATTTTGGTAAATTTAATAGCTTCTTATCCTCATACTTAGTATTTCTAAACCACTGGTATGACCATATAATTACTAACTCGTAATTCGTAATTAATGGTACAAGCCCCTCAATTTATTGATGGAGATAAAAAACATTATTCCTTTTTTCAAGCCCCCGACTTTAGTCGTGGGGTAACAACTACGAATTACGTTAGCGTAGCGGTAGCGAGTCCGCGTAATCCTGCGGAGAAGCAAGCGTTCGGCTGAACTCACGCCGGAGTCTACGCTTTTAGCGTCTCGTAGAGAGCGTCATTATCAATCTTAGCTAAACATCATAATTAACTGATTTTGAGAATGCCTTTTCAAGCTGCATCAGAAAAATTAAGACAGCACTCTTGTCACTTTTAAAAGCGTGCAAACTATACTGGGTAGGCTGGTAAAAATAACTCTGATGCTTAATTAATCTATGATTGCACTGGAAGGGTACAAAATCTTAAGAGAACTTTATGACAGCCCTAATTCTCAGGTGTATCAGGGATATCGAGAGTTCGATCGCCAACCAGTGGTGTTGAAATTACTCCGACAGGAATATCCCCCGCCAGAAGCGATCGCTCGGTTTAAACTTGAATACGAACTGACACGCCGCTTTCAGGTTCCGGGGATTATTAAAGTCTATAGCGTAGAAAGGTATGAAAACAGCTTAGTACTAGTATTAGAGGATTTCGGTGGACAACCTCTGCGGAGTTTGCTACATCAACAGTCTGTAGCGCTTCAGAATTTTCTGCACATTGCGATTCAAGTAGCAGAGGCTTTGGGCGCGATTCACCAGCAACAAATTATTCATAAAGATATTAATCCTGCCAATATTCTCCTCAATCCCCTAACTCAACAGGCAAAAATTATCGACTTTGGGATTGCTACCCTGTTGTCAAAGGAAAATCCTACCTTACGTAACCTGAATGTTTTGGAAGGAACCCTGGCGTATATTTCTCCCGAACAAACCGGAAGAATGAATCGGGCGATCGACTATCGCAGCGATTTTTATTCTTTAGGTGTGACTTTTTACGAACTTCTGACGCAGCAGTTACCATTTATTAGCGATGATCCGGTAGAACTAGTCCACAGTCATATCGCTAAACAAGTAATTCCCCCGCGTCAACTGAATCCTGAAATTCCTTTAGTGATTTCCCATCTGGTAATGAAATTGCTGGAAAAGACGGCTGAGGCGCGTTATCAAAGCGCCTTTGGTTTGCAAGCAGACTTACAGCAATGCCTTGATTTATTAACAAGTACAGGAGAAATCAAACCCTTTCAACTAGGACAAAAAGATAGTTCCGATCGCTTTCAAATTCCCCAACAACTTTACGGAAGGGAACAAGAAGTAACAGATTTAATGGCAGCTTTTGATCGGGCTAGTCATGGACAAAGTGAAGTTATGTTGATTGCGGGTTATTCTGGCATTGGTAAATCAGCCTTAGTTCAGGAAATTTATAAACCGATTACCCAAAAACGGGGATATTTCATCTCTGGAAAATTTGATCAGTTTCAACGCAATATTCCCTACAGTTCCCTAATTCAGGCATTTACAGACTTAATTCGTCAACTTTTAACCGCAACGGAAGTCGAAATCAACCTTTGGCGCGAAAAACTATTAAATGCTTTGGGTGATAACGGCCAGGTAATTATCGACGTAATTTCGGAAGTAGAACTGATTATTGGTAAGCAACCGCCTGTTGTCGAACTACCACCACAGGAAGCACAAAACCGATTTAATTTAGTTTTGCAAAACTTCATTACTGTCTTTACCCAAAAAGAACATCCTTTAGTGATGTTTTTGGATGATTTGCAATGGGCAGATAGTGCATCGTTGCAGTTGATTAAGATGTTAACTACTCAGTTGGATAGCCGATACTTATTGCTAATTGGTGCTTATCGAGATCACGAAGTAGATGCAACTCATCCTCTGCGGAGTACGATCGCTTCTCTAGAACAAGCAGGGGTGAAAATTCACGAACTCACCTTAACACCCCTAGAACTACCACAAATTCATGCACTCCTCAGTGATACCTTCAACAGTCATGATTGGGCTAAGTTAACTCCGCTGGCGGAACTATTAAAGCAGAAAACCAACGGTAATCCCTTCTTCATGAATGAGTTTTTGAAGTCGCTGTATACAGAAGGACTAGTACAATTTGATTTTCAAAAGCGGGAGTGGGATTGGCAACTGACAAAAATTCAGGCGGCGCAAATTACAGATAACGTCGTTGAATTGATGGCGGGTAAAATTCAAAAGCTATCGACAGCAACTCAGCAAGCCTTAAAATTAGCATCCTGTATTGGGAATCAGTTTGAGTTAAAAACCTTAGCGATCGTTCAGAAAAAATTCTTACCAGAGGCGGCAGCTGAGTTATGGGAAGCCGTGGATATGGGGCTGATTTTACCCCAGGGTAACGATTATCAATTATTGCAAATTGGCGATCGCGAAGTAGCAGCAAACCTGACAAACTTGGATATAGTTTACAAATTCTTACACGATCGCGTCCAGCAAGCCGCCTATTCACTCATTCCCACCAAGGAAAAACAAGCAGTTCACTTGCAAATTGGGCAATTGTTATTGCAGAGTGTCACCACCGAGGAGCAAGAAGAAAAGATTTTTGACATTGTTAACCAGTTAAACTTTGGCTGGGAATTGATCACAGATGAGCAACAGCGCCAGCAATTAGCCCAGTTAAACCTGACAGCCGGGAAAAAAGCCAAAGCTTCCGCCGCCTACGAACCTGCTTTAGAATACCTGAAAACAGGAATTGATTGTTTAACAGCATCCTGTTGGCAGCAGCAGTATACTTTAGCTTTATCTCTGCACGAAGCCGCCGTTGAAGCTGCTTATCTAGCTGGCGCGTTTGAATACATGGACGAATTAATCGAAGTGGTGCTACATCAAGCCCGCACCACCATTGATCAAGTGCAGGTTTATGCTGTCAAAATTCAATCTCTCATTGCCAGAGATGAACTTTTAAAAGCCACAAAACTGGGTTTACAAGTTCTCAAACTTTTGGGAACTCCCCTAACGCCTAACCCTGGACAAGTGCAAATTCTCCTAGGATTGTTAAAAACCAAACTCGCTTTAGCTGGTAGACAGGTGCAAACTTTAGCTGATTTGCCTAATCTCACCAATCCCACTAAATTAGCTGCAATTCGCATCCTAGCCAGCATTGCTTCAGCAACTTACCTAGCAGCGCCTAATCTTTTTCCTTTAACTGTGTTTAAACAGGTGGAACTTTCGGCTATACATGGTAACGCTGCCGAATCTGCCTCTGCTTACGCTAGTTATGGCTTGATTCTTTGTGGCGTAGTGGGAGATTTGTCAAAGGGATATGAATTTGGTGAGTTGGCATTGCAACTGATAGAACGTTTTAATGCCAAGAATCTGCAAGCCAGAACTTTATTAGTAGTCAATTGTTTTGTGCGTCACTGGCGAGAACCACTCCTGAATACCATTGCTCCACTACAAGCAGCCTTTCAAATTGGGCGCGATACAGGTGATACTGAATACGCTTCATTTGCTGCTAATGCTGGCAGTAGCCACGCCTATTTTTGCGGACAAGAACTGTTTGAGGTAGATAAGTACTTAGCTACTTATGTAGAAGCAATTCAAAAATTCAAGAAAAAACCAGTTATTGACTTAATTCAAATGTATCGTCAGGCGATCGCTAATTTACAAGGCAAAAATCCTAACCCTTGTGAGTTGGTGGGAGAATTCTACGATGCAACAAAGACGCTACCGCTACATATCGAGACTAACCATCGCACGGCTGCTTTTACTGTTTATTCTCATCTCCTGACGCTGAATTATCATTTTGAAAACTACACTACCGCCTGGGAAAATGCTGAGTTGGCAATTCCTTATTTAGATGCTGTGGTGGCGTTATTTATTGTCGGCTGGTTCTATTTTTATGATTCCTTGGCGCGGTTAGCCTTAGCATCGACAAAAAATTTAACGGAACGGCAAACACTCCTCAAACAGGTGACAGGAAATCAGAAGAAGCTGAAAACTTGGGCGCAATTTGCACCGAGTAACTACGCCCATAAATTAGCACTGGTAGAAGCAGAATGGCATCGAGTACAAGGAGAAATAGCAGAGGCGATCGCTTCTTATGATCGCGCTATTACTTTAGCCCAATCAAATCAGTATCCCAATGAAGCCGCCTTAGCAAATGAGTTAGCTGCTAAGTTTTACCTTGCCCAAAATAAGCTGAAGGTGGCGCAAGGATATATGCAGGATGCTTGCTATCTCTATTTGCAGTGGGGCGCAACCGCTAAGGTTAAATATCTCGAAACTCAGTATCCCCAACTCTTAGGGCGCAAGTTAGAAAGAATTAGCATACCTCATCTTTCCACACAGAACACTAACGCCGCCAGTATCACAAGTAGCAGTGGTTCAGCATCGCTGGATTTAATGACGGTGATGAAAGCTTCCCAAGCTTTATCTGGAGAAATTCAGTTAGATAAATTGCTGGCTAACTTGATGCGAATTTTGATGGAAAATGCCGGGGCGCAACGAGGATTTTTGTTACTGGAAACTAAAGGAAAATTTTTAATCGAAGCCCAGGGAAGCTTTGAACAAAATAATATTCAAGTACTGGAATCTCTAACTATTGAAGATAGTCAGATTCTTTCTGTGGCAATTGTCAACTATGTTATTCGTACCAAAGCTAGTGTAGTACTGAACGATGCCACCCGCAAAGGTGAGTTTATTCGTGATCCATACATTCGTCAATCTCAACCGCGATCGCTTTTGTGTGCGCCTTTACTTAACCAAGGAAAGCTCACAGGTATTGTCTATTTAGAAAATAACTTGACAACGGGAGCCTTTACCCCTGACCGTTTAGAATTGCTAAATGTACTTTCAACTCAAGCCGCGATTTCCATTGAAAATGCCCGTTTGTACACCGACTTAGCGGCACTTAACCAAGCTTACGAACGGTTTGTTCCTCGTCAGTTTCTGCAATTCCTCAACAAAAAAAGCATTGTAGATGTGCAGTTGGGTGATCAAGTACAACAGGAAATGTCGGTATTATTTACCGATATTCGCTCCTTCACTACCCTATCCGAAAGTTTAACTCCCGCTGAAAATTTTCAATTTATCAACTCTTATTTGAGTTGTATGGAACCCATAATTATTAAACATAACGGTTTCATTGACAAATACATTGGCGATGCCATCATGGCTTTATTTGCGGGAAATGCTGATGATGCAGTGCAAGCCGGAATTGCGATGTTACAAGCTTTGGTAACTTACAATCAAGCACGGCAAATGCAAGGCTACTTACCGATTCAAATTGGGTTGGGAATTAATACCGGAACGCTGATTTTGGGAACAGTCGGCGGATTGAATCGCATGGATGGTACAGTAATTAGTGATGCAGTCAACTTAGCTTCACGGATTGAAGGCTTAACCAAAACATTTAACACACCACTGTTGATTACAGACCAAACATTTCAGCGGTTAAAAAATTGCGATCGCTATGACATTCGAGTAGTTGGACAGGTAAAAGTAAAAGGGAAGATGACTGCTGTGACTGTCCATGAAGTCTTTACTGCTGATATTGTGGAAGTTCGTCAAGGTAAGTTAGCCACTACAGAATTATTTACTGAAGCACTTACATTTTACGACAAGCAACAATTCGCCTTAGCTGCCCAACATTTTCAAGACTGCTTGCAACAAAATCCATTAGATCAAGTCGCACAAATTTATCTCAATCTTTGTCAATCAGAGTTGAAGTTATCAACCATTTTTACAGAAGAAATTAAGTTATAGCAGTGTTATGTAAGTGCGATGGCTCACATTGTTAATGTGATGACTTGCATTGTTAATGTAACGGCTCACATGACGAATTTATTTACAGCAGGAAACAAGCAACAAGAAACAACTGTATTGAATTATGCTATTCCTGTAATTTCATCAAGAAATATTTTTACAAGATTTACGCTTTCTAGATTAAGTGTATGTTCATTGAGCCAGCGATTATCCTGTATTGAAACTTGTAAAGTCCTTCCTGGTCTGAGTATACTGCTGATACTTGATATAACTGCTTTATTTTTACCTGCTGGTTTATTTAATTCCCGTAAATCATCTTTACTTAATTGACTCATATCAATACTAGAAACATAATTGAGTGCAAGTTCCAGCAAATCTGGATAGTTTAACTTGGCACATTCAAGCAGAATATCTTCTAAAGTTCCGGCAACAACATTGTTAGGCATAATAAATATGCCGCATCGTGGAGAACTATTTGTAACTTTTCCAAGTGCAGAAGGCAAAGGTAATCCGATAGATGAAATTTCATTAGTTAATGCAGTGAATCTTTCAAACGGTATTTCATTGCTATCAGCATCTAAAACAAAACCTACACCAAAAATTTCAGAAGATGGAATTAAGGCTAAACTCTCTTCTACAGTATTTGCTAAACGTGTAATTCCAATAGCGCTATGTAAAGCAATGGATAATTCATTATTTTCTAAAAAAGTAGGGACGGGTACACGTTTCATTAAATCGTCATCTACAGGAAATGTTTTTGGTACAAGTGGTTCCCAAAATGAATCTAGTGCCGACAATTTAGTTACTCGGCGCAAGCCATAGAGTTTGAGTAAACGAATTAAAAATTCAATATCTTGTGGGCCTTCTGCCACTATATAGCAATACCTAACCATGACTACCTCTAATATCCAGCCCGCGCTCAGAGCGTAGTCTATGCAAAAGATTACCAGAAAATCTTTGTGGTGGTTTACCTTGTGGGTTTAATCGAAAAGCTACAATATTATCTGTACTCATATCTGTTTGTAACATCGCATCAACCGCTTCCAGACTATGAGTTGTGGCAAAAAGCTGTACGTTTCTCCTACAACAAGCTTCAACAAGCCATGAAAATACTCTACTGAGTGCTGAAACATGAATAGATGTTTCAATTTCATCAATCAACAACACACCATTTTTAGTAGAAAAAAGAGTCAGAGCAATAACTAAAGTTCGCTTTAGTCCATCGCCAAATGTATATAAAGGAGCAAAACCTAATTGTTGATGTTCTATATAAAGAGTTGCTTTAGCCGTAGACGTAGATAATATCTGAATATCTATAATATTCTTGTCAAACCATTGGATTATCTCTAAGACTTCTTGTTTACCGCCTTGATCTTCCAGAATTATTTGTGTTAGACGCTCTAAAATAGGTTGGGATGAAGAATATGAAGGAGATACAGTTGCATTATTGACAAAAGGTTTACTTCTTCTCCGCCAAATAAATCGCTCATTTTCCCACACTTGAAATATTTCTTGGCGTTCTTCTACTTCATGAGTAAACAAATCTGTTTGTTCTACTTTTGGATAAGCTATAACTTCTAATTCTAGTCCTGAGCGTACAGAGTCA
Source organism: Fortiea sp. LEGE XX443 (assembly GCF_015206815.1). GTDB lineage: Bacteria > Cyanobacteriota > Cyanobacteriia > Cyanobacteriales > Nostocaceae > Nostoc_B. The sequence continues at coordinate 4,082 of NZ_JADEXZ010000002.1, read as the reverse complement.
GTTTCAGTAGTAGAAATATCTTCATTGAATTGCTCATTATTATGTCTTTCTTCTCCGCTACCATAAATTTCTTCTAGTTTTGCTTTCAGCCCAATTATAGAGGTACTACCACCAGTCCTGATCAAGATTTCGCTTTTGTAATCTTCATTATTAGAGGAGTTTATATTTTGCGGAAAAATCCATTTTAATGCGTCAATATCTGGGCGAGGAATAACTAATGCCCTACCAAGATAAACTCTGCGTTGTGAAACTTCAAGCCATTGAAATGGATCAAGTGGATTACATAAAATTGAAATAGCTTCTAGAATACTGGTCTTTCCTGAATTGTTATCACCAACAAAAATATTTACCTGTCCTAATTGAGACAATTCTACCGTCTTCAAACCGCGATATCCATTTATTTGTAGATGGTCGAAGACCTGATTCATGTTGATAATTCCTGAAACTTGCAAGTTTTAACTAAAATAACTAAGTTGAAAATCAATCATATTTCATTGTTATGTAAATGCAATTACCTACATTACGAATGTAAAGACTTACATTGTTAATGCGACAGCTTGCATTACGAATGTAAAAGTTCGCATAATGAATGTGACGGTTCACATTGCGAATGTAACGGCTCACATTGGAAATGTATTTATCTGCAACAATAGCCCACTTTCTCCTTAAATATTATTTTACCGAAAAATTTTATCTTACTGATATTCTTTAAGCTTCAATGGGTACATTAAATATATCTTATACTACGGAAGCATCAATGCCTACTCAAGACACTACACGTCGTTTGTCTCGTCAAACAATTGTTCAAGACACCACCTCATTACACGGTTTGCAAACGATCAACAACTATACAACAACCCGTGCTGATGCCACAGAAGAAAACTTGCAAACAGCTTATCAAACTATGTTGACACTGCAACAAGTTGAAAATGAGAAACTAGCTTTATACCGTGCGGCGGTTGATGCGGCGCGATTAGCAGAGTGGGAATTTCACAATGGTGTGTTAGCGATGAAAGAAGTTGTACGCGGACAATATGGTTCAGATAGTAATCAAGCGCAAGCGGTAGGACTGAAGAAAAAATCAGAACGCAAGCGTCCCAGTCGCAAAAAGTCGGTGGCAATCGCCAGTTAATTTACTTACTTTCAGAATTTATACTTGTGTAATACCAATCGGTAATTTTAAATCGGGAAACAATCTCACGCTAGTGTTCTGCTTTGCGTGAGATAATTTATTTTTAGATTCAGCAACGCCAAATTTATTCTCTAAAATAGAGATAGGTAAAAGCGTAAGATTACCGAAAATCTAATTGTGACAACATCTGCTCAAATACTACCACTGGTTAAAGATCCAGAGCGTCTGGAAAGCCGATTAGCTGAAATCCCGCCGGAACCAGGAGTTTATTTTATGCGGGATGGTAGCGATCGCATTATATATATAGGTAAGTCACGAAAATTGCGATCGCGTGTTCGTTCTTATTTCCGCGAAGGTTACAATAAAAGCGATCGCATCGCCACAATGGCTAGACAGGTGACAGAAATTGAGTTCATCGTCACTGATACAGAAGCCGAAGCCTTGGCGTTGGAAGCCAACTTAATCAAGCAGCACCAGCCATACTTTAATGTGTTGCTCAAAGATGATAAAAAATATCCTTATGTCTGCATTACTTGGTCAGAAAATTATCCCCGAATTTTCATCACTCGCAAACGTCAACTAGGCAAAGAAAAAGATAAATTCTACGGGCCTTATACAGATACAGGTTTATTGCGGGAAATCTTACGCATCAGTAAGCGAATCTTTGCACTGCGACAACGACCACAACCATTATTTAAAGACCGTCCTTGTTTGAATTATGACATGGGGCGTTGTCCTGGTGTCTGTCAACAACTGATTTCACCAGAAGAATATCGCAAAACTGTGCAGAAAGTGGCGATGGTATTTCAAGGACGCACCCAGGAATTAATTGATATTTTGACAGAACAAATGCAAAAAGCCGCTGAGTCCCTAAATTTTGAATCGGCGGCGCGGATACGGGATCAAATTTCTGGGTTAAAATCTCTAACGGCGGATCAAAAAGTCTCCTTACCAGATGATACAATTTCGCGGGATGCCATAGCTTTAGCAACTGATGGCCAAAACGCAGCCTGCATTCAATTATTTCAGATTCGCGCCGGGCAATTAGTCGGACGCTTGGCATTTGTCGCCGATGCACAAGCTGAACCAGGTGCAATTTTACAACGCGTTTTGGAAGAACATTACCAAACTGCTGATGCGGTGGAAATTCCCGCCGAGATTTTGGTACAGCACGAGTTACCCGATGCAGAAATATTGGCCGATGTTTTAACTCAACGCAAGGGAAGAAAAGTTACAACTTTAGCTCCCCAGCGCCAAACTAAGGCAGAATTAATTGAGATGGTGGAGCGTAATGCCCAATATGAATTACAAAGAATGCAAAAATTGGGCGATCGTAATACTCAAGCAATGCAAGACTTAGCTGATATTCTCGATTTACCCGACTTACCCCACCGCATCGAAGGTTACGACATTTCCCACATTCAAGGTTCAAATGCTGTCGCTTCCCAGGTTGTGTTTATTGATGGTTTACCTGGTAAGCAATACTATCGTCATTACAAAATTAAAAATCCCACAGTCACAACAGGACACTCAGATGATTTCGCCAGTTTAGCCGAAGTTATCCAACGGCGGTTTCGCAAGTATAGCGAAGATTCACAACTACAACGCGCCGGAAATCCTGACTGGCCTGATTTAATTATGATTGATGGTGGTAAAGGTCAGCTGTCTTCTGTCGTGGCTGTGTTGCAAGAGATGAATTTGTTAGAAGACTTGCGGGTTGTGAGTTTGGCGAAACAGCGCGAGGAGATTTTCTTACCAGGAGAGTCACAACCTTTACCAACTGATGCAGAACAACCAGGAGTACAGTTACTGCGACGGTTACGAGATGAAGCGCATCGCTTTGCTGTGAGTTTCCATCGTCAACAGCGTAGTGATAAACTGAGGCGATCGCGTTTAGATGAAATCCCCGGATTAGGACATCATCGCCAAAAGCAACTCTTAGGACATTTTCGCTCAGTTGATTATATTCGCCAAGCTACACCCGCACAAATCGCCGAAGTTCCGGGAATTGGAACACGTCTAGCACAGGAAATTTACGATTATTTTCACCCCTCTTGAAAAAGTTTGACTTTTTAGTCATCAATCATTAATCTGCTTAAAATTTCATTCCATTTCTCTTTGTGTATTTTTTGTAGTTCATTATCAGACGATATTAATTTAGAGTATTCCTCAATAAAATCCGTGATAGACTCGATTAACCTTAAATAATATTTAATTGTCGGTAGAATTCCATTCAAAATTACCTGACAACCATGTTCTGATGCAATTTCTTTAATCAGGTTATTAATTTTGTCTAATTCTGATTGCTTAATATCTTTTGACGCAAAAATGTAATATCTTCCAGCATTGTACTTAATAATCTTCTCTCTAGCACGATAGACAATTTGTAAAGTTATTTCTTGACCATGTTTTACTTCTATAGCTTCAACAAGATGATTATTTTGGTCAAATATTTCAATATCTCCAGCAGTCTTAGAAGTTCTATCAGAAGCTGTATGACTGCCTAATTCTTTGAGTGTACATGAACTATATCTGGATACTTCTCTAACTAAAATCTGATATATAGCATAGAAAGCGATCACAGGTAATTTTGAGCCACCAATAGTTTTATAATCATAATTAAAATGTTCTTCTAAAGCACTAACTACACTGTTTATATCTAATTTTTCAGGATTTGTTAATTTAATAATTTCGACTAAGTTATTGTCCTTAGCTAATTTGATCAATTTAAGTAGTAATTTTAATACTTCTTCTGATTTCTCAGGATATTTTTGCACAAAATCAATAATATTTAGAAAAGCTATTTTTAGAAATTTAGGGCTTATATAGCAATCCGGAATGATTCATGAGAAAATACTTAGAAGATAGAAAGGTAGCGCTTGCAACTAAGGTGAGGGTGTAGTGATGTGGATGCAATCATTAGAAGATTTTATCAAAAATAGTAAAGAAC